>CATQHX010000001.1 GCA_958296065.1 Vicinamibacterales bacterium
GAAAATCGTCTTTACACGTTGCACACCAACGCCATATAGTCAAAACGCGATGCTCACGAAGCAGCAACTCGCCGTGCTCCGAACCGAGCCAGGCACCAACCGGGTCGCGAAGGCCATCGAGTTGGCCAGCGTCACCCAGGTTACCGTCGCGGAGGCGCTTGGCCTGCCACAACCGTACGTCAGCGACGTCGCACGGCGCCGCTACAAGACCATTACTGTAGAAAATGCGAGAAAGTTCGCAAGATTTTTCGGCTGCTCCATCGAGGAGCTCTTTCCGTCCGACGACGAGGGTGAACCGTAACGGCTCCAGCTCCCGGCTCTACCGGAAAGGACCGGTGACCAGCTCGGTTGTTCGGATTCACGATCTCCGCTTTTCGCTGCGAACGGAGTTTCTTCCGCACTCCCCACGCGTGCGCCTACCTCTTTCGTGACACCCGGCGGCAGCGGATCGATCCCACCCGGAGCGGAAGTGGCAGCTCGGCCGGCTGCTGCCAACCCCCGAGCATCGCTTCAGGGCTGTATCGTGTCAGGGCTAAGCGTGTGTGCATTAACTAGTTTAATTATTTGATGTAAGTTTTGACACGTGGATCTGCACATGAGATAGCCTTGCCTTCGTGTCGCTCGGTCAGAACATCAAGCGGTTGCGGTGGGAGGCGGGATTTCAGACGCAGAAGGCGTTGGCCGACTTGCTGGGCGTCCCTCAGCCACGGGTCTCGGACTGGGAGAACGACCGCTACGCGGTCCTCGAGACCAAGACCCTCGTTCGGATCGCGAAAGGGCTGCGTTGCTCCATTGACCACTTGCTTGTTGGCGTCGATCCCGACTACGACCGAATCCTGCGGGGGGCCGGCATGCCCGCCGTGGAACCCGCTCGCGGCGGCTCTCCGGCAGACACTGGTTCCGACCTTCCGGTGGTGGCCGAGGGAAGCGCCTTGCCCCCTGGCTTCACTCACGGTGGCCCGAGGAAGGAGCATCCCGAAATCGTACAGTGGGTATCGCGGCCGGGAGACCTGCGCGATCCGCATGCCTTCGGAGTTCGGGTTCGCGGCGATTCGATGATTCCCGCGTACCGGCCGAACACCATCGCGATAGTGTCGCCGGGACACCGCGTGCAGGACGGCGACGAGGTCTACGCCCACCTCGGATCCGGTGAGCGGTTGATTCGGCTGGCCCGAACGCTCCGGGGCGGATATCTGTTGCTGTCGTACAATCATGCGTACAAGCCGCTCCTCCTGCAGATGAAGGACATCAAGGCGATGGGCGTCGTCGTGTCGTCGCGCCTTCGGGCATTCTGACCAACCGGACTTCGGGCCTTCGCGGTGTCCTCCGGCGGAACCTGCTGGTAGACTGTTCAGTCGTACCGGACTCCCGGCGCGGAGAGATGTCCGAGGGGTTGAAGGAGCACGCTTGGAAAGCGTGTGTAGGGGTAATCCTCCTACCGTGGGTTCGAATCCCACTCTCTCCGCCAAATCTTCGCCTGCGCTTCGATCATCGGAGAGAGTGGTCTTCAGGCGCTACGCCGCTGCGCGGCTTCGGGCGCGAATCCCACTCTCTCCGCCACTCTCGCTGCTCTCAAGGACGACCGTATTGAACGGGACCCAGAGAGCAGACCCGACCTGCGTCGAAGTACGCGGAAAATCCCTCGGAACGCGCTAGTCGACGATCGCCTGCATGACGGCGTTCTGGAAGTCGGCCCGGAGCGGACCGCCCGGCGTCTGCACCATGAGAATCGCGGTCAGTTCCTCCTTCGCATCGACCCAGAACGTGGTCCCGAAAGCGCCGCTCCAGCCGAAGCTGCCGGTCGACCGGTGGTCGTCGCGAGCCACGACGGCGTCGAGCACGACGTCGACGGTCAATCCGAAGCCCTTTCCGGGACGACCGCCGGTGCGCCCCGCCTGCGCGTAGAGGTCTCCGACGTGGTTCGACGCCATCAGGTCGACGGTCCGCGACCCCAGCAGCCGCGTGCCGTTCAGCTCACCCTTGTTGACAAGCATCTGGGCGAACTGCAGGTAGTCCTCCGCCGTCGACCAGAGACCGCCCCCGCCACCGTGCAATGTTCTCGTGGCCACCCATTCCGGCACGGGGCGGTGCTCGAGTCCGTCGGGCGTACGGCGGTAGAGCGTCACGACGCGCGGCATGCTCTCATCCGGCACGTTGAAGGCCGTGTCCTTCATCCCCAGCGGGTCGAAGATGCGCTGCCGCAGGAACTCGTCGAACGTCAGTCCCGAGGCGACCTCGACGATGCGTCCAAGGGTGTCGATCCCGGCCAGGCCGCTGTACGCCCAGCGACTGCCCGGCTGGAAGTCGAGGGGAGCCGCTCCGAGGGCGGCCGCCCAGTCCGCGACGCTGCCGGTCAGCTCTCGAGGCGCGATGCGTGACGCCGCCTCGCTCCCCGCGCCGCCGCTTACCAGACCCGAGGTGTGGGTGATCAGATCCTGTACCGTGATCTCGCGCTTCGCCGGCACGGTATAGATGCCCTCTTGCGTGCCCGCGGCATTCGACCGCGGCATCGCGACCTTCGTGTCCCGGAACTCCGGAATGAAGCGGGACACCGGATCCGACAGGCGGACCTTCCCCTCTTCGACGAGCATCAGGATAGCGACGCCGGTCACCGGCTTCGTCATCGACGCGATCGGGAAGATGGTGTCCTTGCGCATCGGGGCGTCCGCCTCGATATCCATGAGGCCATGGGCCTCGAAGTGGGCGACCTGTCCGCGCCGCGCGACGACGGTTACGGCGCCTGAGATCTGATCGGTGTCGATGGCGCGCCGGATCATGTCGCCGATCCGCTGCAGGCGCTTCGCCGACAGTCCCACGTCATCGGGCGTCCCGGCGGGCACCTGCGCGCCGGCCGTGGCTACCGCGAGCAGGACAAGGACGACAAACACCAGGGACAACCGGGGAACGAAGCGGGCTCCGTCACGGGCACTGTTGGCGTGCACCAGCATCTCCTTTGCTCGAGAATCGACCGCTGCCGACCCGTAGCTTATCAGCCCGTGGCGAAAGCCACGCTGCATTCGAGCGGCGATGCATCCCGCGTGGTGAGAAGATGCCGTCGTCAGCTTGCCGGCTCCTCCGCCGCGCGCCTTCGTGCGCCGAAGAACGCCTGCATCAGGACGCGGCAGTCGTCTTCCAGCACGCCGGCCACCACCTCCACGCGGTGGTTCAGGGCCGAGTGCTCCAGCGAGCGCGTGACCGAGCGCACGGCGCCCGCCTTCGGCTCGGGGGCCCCGTAGACGAGCGTTCCGATGCGCGCGTGCACCAGCGCCCCGGCGCACATGAGGCACGGCTCGACGGTTACGTACAGGGCGGCGCCGGTGAGGCGGTAGTTCCCGGTGCGGCGAGCGGCATCGCGCAGGGCGACGACTTCTGCGTGGGCGGTCGGATCGCGCCCGGCGATCGGCTGGTTGAAGCCGCGGCCGACGATGTTGCCCGTGCCCGGCGCGACCACGACGGCGCCTACCGGCACTTCACCGCCGGCCATCGCGCTGGCCGCCTCCGCCAGCGCCGCGCGCATGTACGTCTCGTGCTCTTCCATCGAATCCCCCGGATCCGTGGCTCGACCGGGCCGCCCCGTTATGATTATCGTCCACGATGAAGGGGCTCATCCTCAGCGGCGGCAAGGGCACACGGCTGCAGCCGCTCACATTCACCAGCGCCAAGCAGCTCGTGCCGGTGGCGAACAAGCCGGTGCTGTTCTACGGCATCGAGACGCTGGCCGCGGCCGGGATCCGGGAGACGCACGCAAAGTGGTCGACCTGCTGCCGATGATAGTGATCAAGCTGGTGCTGGTCGACACGCGGGAGGAGTCGCCGACCCGGGGACGCGTAAACGAGTTCTTTCTCGGCCGCCTCAATCCGACCCTGGTGCAGATTCCCAGCCTCGTCTACCACGGCTGGAAGTGCATCAGCCAGGAGCCGTCGGTCGTCGTGAACGTGCCAACCGAGCCGTATCGCTACGACGATCCGGACGAGTACCGCCTGGAACCGCACGGCTCGCTACCCTACGATTGGACTCGCCAGGATGGTTGACGTGCTCGTCACGGGCGGCGCCGGCTTCATCGGCAGCAACTTCGTCCACTACGCACTCGACGCGCACCCCGACTGGCGCGTGACGACGCTGGACAAGCTGACCTACGCGGGCCGGCGCGAGAACCTGCAGGATCTCGACGGGCATCCGCGGCACCGGTTCGTGCGCGGCGACGTCGCAGATCCGGCCGTCGCCTCGCCCCTCGTTCAGGGCGCCGAGGTCGTGGTGCACTTCGCCGCCGAGACGCACGTGGACCGTTCCCTGATGAGCGCCGGGGAGTTCATCCACACCGACGTGCACGGCACCTTCGTGCTTCTGGACGCGGCTCGGGAAGCTCCCCGCCTGCGCTGCTTCGTGCAAATCTCGACCGACGAGGTCTACGGCAGCGTGCCCGAGGGAGCCAGCCGGGAGACGGACGAGTTGCGGCCGCGCAACCCGTACGCAGCCAGCAAGGCGGGCGCGGACCGCCTGGCCTACAGCTACTGGGCGAGCTACCGGGTGCCGGTGGTGATTACGCGCGCCTCGAACAATTACGGTCCCCGCCAGTACCCCGAGAAGAGCATCCCCCTGTTCATCACGAACGCGATCGACGAGCGGCCGTTGCCGTTGTACGGCGATGGCCTCAACGTTCGCGACTGGCTGCACGTCGACGACCACTGCCGGGCGCTCGACCTGCTGATCGAGCGAGGCCGATCCGGCGAGACGTACAACATCGGCGGCGGCAACGACGTGGCCAACCTCGACCTGACGCACCGCATTCTGCACCTGCTCGACCGGCCGGCGTCTCTCATCGAGCCGGTGGCGGACAGGCCGGGGCACGACCGCCGCTACTGCCTGGACACCGCGAAGCTCCGCACGCTGGGCTGGGAGCCGCAAACCGCTTTCGAAATCGGTCTGGGCGCTACCGTCGACTGGTATGCGAAGAACGAACGGTGGTGGCGACCGATCAAGGAGGGCAGCGAGGCCTACCGCGCGTACTACGACCGCCAGTACGCGCGGCGCGGATGACCGGTCGCAAGTCACAGTTGCGCGTCGGGCTTCAGCGTTCCCCGGACGGCTGCAGGTCGTAGACTTCGGTACCTTCGCCTTCCGCACCCGCGACCGGTTCAGGAACGCCGACCACCGGCGGGCGCCGAATGAGCGGGCGGGTCGATTCGGATCCCGCCGCGGGAACCCGGGCGGCCAGATCCTCTCCGCGCATGACCAGCAGGCCGCGCTGGCCCGCCACCTCCTCGACCACCGCCCGCACCCCGGCATCGACCTGCGCGATCCGGCGGCACATGGCGACCGCGGCGGTCAGTCCGCTCCCGAGAAAGAGCGCCGCGGTCAGGCCGGCATCGAGCAGCAGGCTTGCCGCAATCCCCATGCCTGTCAGCATCCCCACCGTGGCGCCGAAGGGAGCCAACCGATGGCGCACGCCGACGCGAAAGAGGCAACGCCCCTCCTCGTGCTCTTCCAGCAACGTTCGCAGATCGAGCCAGCCCCACCGGCCGGTGGCCACCGCCAGGTCGCGTTCCTGCTGCCAGGTATCGTGCGCATCTATCGCGCGCCCGACGGCACGTGACTGGAGGCCGCGCGTGATACGCGTAAGCAGGTCGGCGCGGTCGACCCAGCGTTCGCTCCACAGCTCCATCTTGTCTTGCCCACGAAACATCAGGCGGATCGCCCGGCCCATCTCGCGCGGCCCGTCGACCCTGCGGCTCCGGGCCGCGGCGGTGGCGTGCCGGGCACCGACGTCCGGGGGCCAGAGCTTCCCTCTGAAGCGGCCCCAACCACGCGCGATCGGCTGCAGCAGGTGTAGCCACGCGATCGTCGTTCGATAGAGCATCCGGCTCGCCACGGCACCGAACGGGCCTGCGACAGGGAGCCCCCGAACGTCCGTGCGCCGACCGTAGCCGACGCACTTGGCGATAGTGGTCGCCAGTCCGGCGATGCCTCCCAGACCCGCCACGACGGCCAGCGCGGCATGCCCGAACCAGACACTCCCTGCCGCGGCGCACATCAGCAGGACGGATCCGAACTGCCACGCGATCAGGTGCGGGACATAGGTCATGGAGGGAATATGCGCGCTGTAGACGGAGGGGAACGCGGCCGTGCCCCACACCCCGGCGTTGACGCGGACGCGCGAGATGGCCCGTACGAACGGCAGCGAGCTGTAGATGCGCCCCTTCCAGACGGCATGGCCGTTCAGGAAACGTTCCGGGTGGTTGTCCATCAGTTGCGTCTCGGCCTCGCCGTAGCCGACCTGTTGACGCCAATAGCCCCGGACCGTGCGGCGATGGCGGTGCCAGACGAGAGCCGACGGCGCGAACCCGATCGACTGTCCGCGCGCCTGCAGCCGCCAGCACACGTCGACGTCGTCTCCCGCCGCGTGGTAGGCCGGATCGAATCCGCCGATGGCCAGCAGCGCGTCGCGGCGGAAGGCCATGTTGCAACCGGGCACGTGCTCCGCCGCCCGATCGTCGAGCAGCACGTGGGTCGGCGCGCCGGGCGACCGGGCGACGCACTGCGCCATCCAGGGATCGTCCTCCGGCACCACGTTCGGACCGCCGGCGCCGGCAACGTCCGACCGCAGGAACGGCTGCACCAGGTAGATCAGCCATGCCGGGTCGACGCGCACGTCCGCGTCGGTGTAGGCGACGACCGTGCCGCTCGCGCGATGGAGCGCCGCGTTGCGCGCGGCGCTCAAGCCGCCGTGGGGCGTGTCGATGACCGTCACGTCCGGGTGCCGGCGCGCGATCTCTCCGGTGGCGTCGGTCGAGCCGTCGTTGACGACGATGACCTCGTAATCCGGGTAGTCGAGCTCCACGACCGAGCGCAAGCACTCATCGAGCGTCTCCGCCGCGTTCCGGGCGCAGATCAGCACGGAGACCCGCGGCCACTCCTGGCGCCGGCCGGGCGGAAAACCGGCGTCCGCGAACGCGAGCGCCACGTCCGCCAGCACCGGCTTGGGCCGGCGCCTCTCGTCGGTCAGCCCGAAACGCCAGTCGGCGACCGCGTGCCCCCCTCGCCACCAGTCGTCGGTCCACGAGAAGACGACCGCGCCGCAGGCGCCCTCCTCGAACGCGATGCGAAGCTGCGTGGCGGTGAGGTCCGCCTGCCCCTCTTCCCCCTCGCGGAGGCTGTCGGCGCCCCCCTCGGCCAGCAGCAAGGGTCGATTCCCGGCGACAACCTGCAGGTGCGCGACGTAGGCACGCAGATCGTCACCGTGATGCAGGTACACGTTGAACGCGCAGACGTCGAAGAACGGCAGGTCCAGGTAGTCCGTCGGCGGGTAGTTGACATAGGTGAGCAGCGCATCGGGTGCAGCCTGCTTCGCGTCGTCGTATACGTCCCGCAGGAATCGCTCGATGCGCGCAGCGCCGTGCCAACGCACCACGCCGGACGGGATCTCGTTGCCGATGGCCACGAGCAGGGTCGCCGGGTGCCCGGCGAGCCGGCGGACTTCCCTGACGATGTCCTTCCGAACGGCGCGGGCGAGCTTCCGATTGTCGAGAAACGCGACGTGCTGCGCCCAGGGCACGCCGACGACGACGCGCAACTCGTGCTCCGCCGCCGCGTCCAGGATGTTCCCCCGTGGTACCGTGTAGGTCCGTACCGCGTTGACGCCGGACTGCGCCATGAGCACGAAGTCCGCGGCGACTTGCGGCAGCCGCGGGAACTGGTAGCCGTCCGCGTCGGGCGCGAACGTGCCGTAGGAGACACCCTTGATCAGGAAGCGCTCCGACCCTGCCTGGAGGAACTTGCCGACCACGCGAGGGGACGGCGCGGCGGCAGCGTTGGTCGGCAGCATGATGGCGTCTGTAATGGTACCAGCACCGCGCGAACGCTGCCGGACGACCGGCTGTTGCCCGCCCCGGCGACCGGCGCGACGTTATAATCCGGCCGCCCATGTCCCGTCCGGGTGATCGCACCTCGCTTCCGGCCGGCCTGCTGGCCCTGCTGTGCCTGGGTCCGGCGTTGCCGGCGGCGGCGCAGCAACAGGCGACGTTGCTCGCCGACCTCACCATCTATGGCGACAACACCGAGTTCTTCAACCCCTTTCGGGACGGCGAGACCCTGTTGGGGGCCGCCGGAACGGTGGGCGTCGATATCGAGCTGACGGACCAGGCGACACTGCGCGGCGGGCTGTTCCTGAACCACCGGTACGGCTCCGCCCGATTCGCCGAGCAGTGGCGGCCGGTCATCAGCCTGACCGTCGAGAGCGGCGCCTCGCGCTTCGTCTTCGGCACGCTCGACACCGTCCCGAACGACTTCACGGCCGCCCCCGACCTCGGCGGGCCGCATGGCCTGCTGCCGCCGCTGCAGGTCGAGACGTTGGCGTTCACGCGTCCCCACGAGGGCGGCATCCAGTGGCAGGTGGCATCGGACCGGCTCGACCAGGACGCCTGGATCAACTGGCAGCGCCTGAACACCGCGGAGCATCGCGAGCGTTTCGATGCCGGCGTACGAGGCCGACTGGCAATCGGGGCCGGGTCGCCGGTCGCGCTCGCCTACCAGATGCACATCGTGCATGAAGGCGGCCAACTCTTCGACGCCGGACCGGTGAACGACAGCATCGCCGGGGGTCCGGGCCTGGTGATCGAGCCGCGCATCGGATTCTTCGACGCCACGTCCGTCGAGGCCTACGCGATGTGGTCGAAGCACGTCCCGGACCGGGCCGTGCCGGAATCGACCGACCACGGCCACGGCATCTTTCTGCGCGCCGCGGCGACAAAGCGCGGCTGGCGCGGACACGCGATCCTGTGGCGCGCCTGCCTGTGGCTGAAGGAGGAGGGCGACCCGAACTACGGCTCACGCCTGCAGGACTCCACCGTGTTCCGTGCGACCCGCCGCTACGGGGAGGTGGGGTTGTCGAGGGCCTTCTACGAAGCCGACGGCGTCATGCTCGCCGGCTCGCTGCGGCTGCATCGCGTCGAGCGGGACTACAACTACTCCTTCCGCATCCTGGCCCACGTCAACGCCGCGCTGGCGATCTTCAGGCGCTGATCCTCGAGCCGCGCGGCACGCTGCCACGACCCTCGGCAAGAGCCGGAAGGGGGGAAGCTACTACTGGCCGGGGCTGAATTTCGGAGGTGGCGCGCCCTGCAGGATTCGAACCTGCGGCCTCCTGGTTCGTAGCCAGACGCTCTATCCAGCTGAGCTAAGGGCGCGTTCGTGCGGTGGCCAAAACAGTGATTATACCGGACAAACCCGACCAGTGACCGCGTAAATGCCGGCGGACGCGTCCGGGCCACGCGAGCCGTGCCCGGCCGACCGCGTCAGCGGCGGGTGGGACCTGGTCGCGGCAACCCGAGACCGGCCGGAAGGCCGTCATCCAGGGTGACCGGCAACCGCCCCTGTATCGGAATCTCGCCGGCAATGGCCTTCACCGCGGTCATCTCGGACATCCCGCGGTAGTCGTAGGTCAGCAGCACCGTCGGCAGCTCGGACAGCGTGCGCGCCACGTACGGGTTGCCGAACAGGACGACGACCAGCGGCTGACCGCGCTCGGCCGTGTCCTCGGCAAGGTCCCGCAGAAACGCGACCAGATCATCGTCCAGGTCCATGCGCCCGCTGAACGACGCGGTGCGCATGAAGATGCCGGCGACAACGGCGTCGAAGCGCGCGCCGGTCTCGCGCACGAGCTCGATGTCGGCGGGAGGCGTCCGGTCCGAGAGCTCGATCGCGGTGACATCGAGCCAGCGGTCCCGTAGCTCGGAAATTGCGAACCGGCTGGGCGCGCCGATGCCCCAGCCGGAGGGGTAATCGAGAATCGACAGATAGAGCAGGCTGCCGTCACGCGGCGTGCGCAACGGCACGTCCCCGGCCGCGTCCCTGATCAGCGTGATCGACCGCTCGCTCACGGCGCGGGCGACCGCGCGATGCGCTCGCGTGCCGACGATCTCCGGCAGCGCGTCGAGGTCGACGCGGGCACCGCGGTGCAGGCCGAGCCGTGCCTTCGCCTCCAGCACGCGCCGCACCGACCGGTCGAGTTGCGCGCTGCCGATCGCGCCGTCCGCCACCGCCGCCCGGACGCCGGCGAGGGCGGCCCGATCATCCGGTGAATGCAGGACCACGTCGTGCCCCGCGGCCACCGCCCGCGCCGCCGCACCCGCCGGCGGCAGCATGCGGGTGATGGCGCGCATCCGCATCGAGTCGGTGAAGACCAGGCCGTCGAACCCCAGATCGTCCCGCAGCAGCGCGGTGGCAATCGGCGCGCTGAACGTCGCCGGGTTGCGTACGTCCGGGTCGAGCGCCGGCAGGGCGACGTGCGCCGTCATCACCGCGCCGGCCCCGGCCGCGATGCCGGCCCGGAACGGCGGGAGCTCGACCGCCTCGAGCCGCTCGCGGGAGTGGCGGATGACCGGCAGCGCAAGGTGCGAATCGACATCCGTATCTCCGTGGCCGGGGAAGTGCTTGACCGCGGCAATCATGCCGCCCGCCGCCAGACCCTCGACATACGCCGCGGCCAGCCGGCCGACCGTGGCCGCGTCCTCGCCGAACGACCGCGTGTTGATCACCGGGTTGCGGGGGTTGTTGTTGACGTCGACCACGGGGGCGAAGTTCACGTGGATGCCGATGGCCCGCGCCTCGAGTGCCGTGACGCGGCCGGCCTCGAAGGCCAGGCGCGGGTCGCCCGCCGCGCCGAACGCCATCGCGCGGGGGAAGTTGGTGGCCCCGGTCATGCGGAACCCGACTCCCGTCTCGAAGTCGGCGGTAACCAGCAGCGGGATCTCCGCCGCCGCCTGCAGGCGGTTGAGCAGCGACGCCGCGGCCAGCGGCTGGCCAAGCGTCGTTCGCGAATACGTCGGGTTGAGAAGGACATCCGGCCGCGCCCGCCGCGCACCGAACACATGCACGCCGCCGACGTGGTGCTCCCGCACCAGCTCCCGGAGATCGTCGTAGACGGCGCTGTCGCTGCTCGTGTAGATGGAGCGGAACGTGGGGGTGACGAGCTGGCCGACCTTCTCGTCGACGCTCAGCCGGGCGAGCGTTTCTTCCACCCAGCGCCGCGCTGCCGGATCGAGATCGTCCTGGGCCTGAAGACTCGGCCGCCCCAGCGCGACAACCGCCGCGACCACGGCAGCAACCGCCGCCGCCCGACGGAGACCCGTCCCCGCGAAACCAGCTTCCATCAGCGGATCTTACAGCCCGCGGCAAGCAAGCTGACTACTATTGCCCTGGACCGCCGCGGCCTCCGCGTGGAGAAGCGGTCGGCACCCGATGGACGCGCCGGCAGCGAGTGCACGCCCGTGCCGCGACGTCGGCGGTCGCTATAATCGCCCACGTGAGCCACGTCACCCACCGCGCCGCTGCACCGAAGACCAGCCGCTGTTACGTCGTCACGATCAGCGACACGCGGACCGAGGAGACCGACCGCGGCGGCGAGGCCATCGTGGAGCTGCTGTCGCAACACGACCACGAGGTCGCCGGCAAGACCATCGTGCCGGACGATCCGGAGCGGGTACGCGGCGCCCTGCAGGCCGGCATCGAAACCCCCGACATAGACGCCGTGATAGCCACCGGCGGCACCGGCATCACGCGGCGCGACGGCACCTACGAGGTGGTTTCCGTCCTGCTCGAGAAACGCATCGACGGTTTCGGCGAGCTGTTCCGCGCCCTGAGCTACGAGGAGATCGGACCGGCGGCGATGATGAGCCGCGCCTGCGCAGGCCTCGCCGGCGGCACCATCATCATCAGCCTGCCCGGCTCGGAAAACGCCGTGCGGCTGGCGATGACGAAGCTGATCCTCCCGGAGCTCGGCCACATGGTCCGCGAGGCGCGCCGGTGAGCGGCGACGGGCGCGGCACGAAGATGCGTCCCTTCCGGGAAACCATCCCGATAGACGAGGCGCTCCGCATCGTGGGAGAGGCGGCCCGGCCGCTCGTCCGCATGGTGCGCGTCGGGCTGGCGGAGGCCAACGGCCGGGTGCTGGCCGCCCGGATAATCGCGGATCGCGACGTGCCGCCCTTCGACCGCGCCGCGATGGACGGCTATGCGGTGGTCGCGGACGACACGTCGGCGGCGAGTCCGGAGGCGCCCGCCCGGCTGCGCTGCGTCGGTACGGTCCATACCGGGGAGGTTGCGACCCGCGCTCTCGTCGGCGGGGAGTGCATCCAGATCGCGACCGGGGCGCCGCTTCCCGACGGCGCCGACGCCGTGGTCATGGTGGAGCAGACCGACCGCCGCGGCGATGCGGTCGAGGTGTTCGCCTCGGTGCACGCGCGCCAGCACATCGGCCGCCGGGGAGCCGACATCGAGGCCGGCCAGACCGTGCTGCAGCCCGGCAACGTGCTGACCCCGAGCCGCGTCGGCTCCATCGCCGCCCTCGGCATCGCCGAGGTCGACGTCTACGACCGGCCGCGCGTCGGCATCGTCTCCACCGGCGACGAGATCGTCGAGCCGGGACGACCGCTCGCTCCCGGCCAGATCTACGACATCAACCGCTTTACCCTGGGCGCCGTCATCGGCGAGCACGGCGGGACGGCCACTGCACATCCCATCACCGGCGACACCATCGAGGCGCTCGGCGCCGCGGTGGACGCCATCATCGCCCGCGGAACGGACATCCTGGTCTTCTCCGGCGGCAGCTCCGTCGGCGAGCGCGACCTGACCCGCGACGTGCTCCGCCAGAAGGGCGATGTGGCGTTCCACGGCATCGCTGTCAAGCCGGGCAAGCCGACCGCGTTCGGCCACATCGCCTCGACGCCGGTGTTGGGGATGCCGGGCTACCCGACCTCATGCCTGTCGAACGCCTACCTGCTGCTGGTGCCGCTGCTGCGCCGGATGGCCCACCTGCCGCAGCTCCGGACCCGGACAATCAGCGTGCCGGCGGCACACCGCATCGTCTCGGTCGGCAACCGGCACCAGTTTTACTCGGTGCGGGTGGTCGACGGCGCCGCGGTCGGCGCGTTCAAGGCCTCGGGCGACATCACCAGCATGTCGCAGGCCGACGGCTACATCGAGATCCCGATGGGGGTCGACGCGGTCGAGGAAGGCGAGCCGGTCGACGTCACGCTGTTCTGACCCGCCCGGCTACCGCTTGCCCATCCGCCGCGCCCACTCCAGCTCCAGGACGTCCGCCGTGTGGAGGTCGAAGACGTCCCCGGTCCGCTTGTGGTCGCCGCGGAACTCGGTGTGGCAGCGGTAGCAGACCTCCAGATCGCGCAGCCGGCGGTAGACGATGAGGTCGAGCAGCGCCGCGCCGCCCAGGATGCCGTAGGCCACCAGGTCCATCCCGAACCAGTAGAAGCCGGCGCTGACGAGCGCCCCGGTGATGATCACGGCCAAGCCGAGCTTCGGATCGAAGTCCTTGCGGATGTAGACCTCGCCGCCCTCGCAGACCGGGCAGGCGTCGACCTCGTCGCCGGCGCGGACCTTGTCGCTCACCGCCAGCGAGATCGCACGGTCGCATGCGCCGCACAGGACGGCGGTCGGCGCCTCGGCCGCCGCGAGCGGCAGGCGGCTGGCGCACTCCGGACAGATGATGGTCAGGTTCACAACGGCACCCGCTGCGAGACGAGCAGGTACTTCGCCAGCACCTCGCCGACGATCACGGTGAAGAAGTCGACGTAGAGAATACCGGTGGCCGACTGCGTGGAGCGGATCTTGGCCGTCTCCCAGGTCAGGTACGAGAGGACGGCGGGCCCAAGCAACCCGAACAGCACCCGCTGCCAGAGGAAGACCCCCTCTATCGACAGCATGTAGCGATCGAAGCCGGCCCCGGACGGTGCCTGCCAGGTGGCCAGCGCGGCCGCGATGACCGTACCGACGACCGCGATTCGCACGACCGTCGTTCCGATGTGGAACTTCACGATCCGCTGCAGCAGGGAGACGTCCATCGACGGCAGCACGAGATACCAGTGCCCGAGAATCATCGCCGTACAGCTTCCGCCCAGCAGCGCCGACGACGAGAGGAAGCTCGCGATGGCAAGCCAGGGGGACGGCCCCGCCTCGACCACCGACCAACCCACGGCCTGCACCACGAGCGCGGCCCCGCCTCCCAGCACCGTCGTCCACAGCAGGACGGGACGCAGCGTCGCCAGGGCGCGACCGATGGTGGCCCAGTAGACGAGCAGGGCGCCGGCCGCCGTGAGCAGGGCGCCGAGCCCGAAGCCGGCAGCCGGCGCTCCGGCCGGCGGGTCGGGGCGGAACGCCAGCGCGATCAGCAGCAGGACGGCGGCCAGCCCCGCGTTGAAGCGGAAGAACTTGACGCCGGCCGCCTGCCCCACGAGCAGCAGCGACGCGGCGATGCCGACGGCCAGATGCGCGAGAAACAGGAAGAGCACCGAGGCCATGACGCGGAGTTCTCCTCCTGCTGTCTCTTGTTGCAGGTACTGCGGGCGTTGCAGGTACTGCCTGCGGCGCTTGGATCGGCGCCTACCCGAGTCTCCGGTTCACTTCGCTCCAATTGATCGTATCGAACCAGGCCGCGATGTAGTCCGGACGCCGGTTCTGGTACTTCAGGTAGTAGGCGTGCTCCCAGACGTCGAGACCGAGGATGGCCGTCTGCCCGTCCATGATCGGGGTGTCCTGATTGGGCGAGCTCTGGATGCTCAGCGCGCCGTCGGCGTTGATCAGCCAGACCCATCCGCTGCCGAACCGGCCCGCGCCGGCCGCGGCGAACTGCTCCTTGAACGTGTCGAACGACCCGAACGCGGCGTCGATCGCGTTGGCGACGTTGCCGGTCGGCGCGCCGCCGCCGTTCGGACTCATCACCTGCCAGAACAGCGTGTGGTTCGAATGCCCGCCGCCGTTGTTGCGGACCGCCGTCCGGATCGACTCCGGGACGCCGCTCAGGTCGGCAATCAGCTCGTCGACGCCCTTGGCGGCCAGTCCCGGATGCCCATCGAGCGCACCGTTCAGCTTCGTGACGTAGGTCTGGTGGTGCTTCGTATGGTGAATGCGCATCGTCTCCGCGTCGATGTGCGGCTCCAGGGCGTTGTAGTCGTACGGCAGCGGGGGCAGTTCGTGAGCCATCGGTCTGAGTGTCTCCTTGGGGGTCGGATCGCCCGGTCCCCCGGGCGCCGTGCGTTACGGCCGCAGTGCGTCGCCGCGCTGTGCAGCCAGTTAGTCTAACAGAGCGAATGCAGCTCGCCGGTGGACCTCCGGACCGCGAGCGGACACCGCGGGTCCATTGCCGGATGGAAACCCGCGACCTGCGGCCCAGCGCAGCTCATCGTGCGCGAGGGCGGGTCCTGCAGCGCGGATTGCCGGATGGAACCCGCGACCTGCGGCCCAGCGCCACCCGCGGGTCGATTCCTTCAGTGGATCTCCAGCATGCGGTCCAGCGCCACGCGCGTCCATTCCTTCTCACGCTCCGGCACCACGATCCGGTTGTGGATCACGCCGTCGCGCAGCGCGTCGAGCACCCACAGCAGATGGTTCGGAGAGACCCGGAACATCGTCGAGCAGAGGCACCCGATCGGGTCGAGGGTCAGGATGGTGCGCTCGGGAGCGAGCCTGGCCGCCAGCCGGCTGACGAGATGGATCTCGGTTCCGATTGCCCAGGTGGAACCGGGCGGGCTCCCCGTTACCTTGTCGATGATGTACTCCGTCGAGCCGCAGTCGTCGGCCGCCTGCACCACGTCCCAGGTGCACTCCGGATGCACGATGACCCGCGCGCCCGGATGGCTGCGCCGGACGTGCTCCACCTGCGGCACGGTGAACCGGGTGTGCACCGAGCAATGCCCCTTCCAGAGAATCATGCGGGCGTTGCGCAGCGCCTCGGCCTCCACGCCGCCGTACGGCAAATCGGGATCCCAGACGACCATCTCGTCGAGCGGCACGCCCATCCGGTACGCGGTGTTGCGCCCCAGGTGCTGATCGGGCAGGAACAGGATCTGCCGGCCGCGCGCCCACGCCCAGCGCAGCGTCGGCTCGGCGTTGCCGGACGTGCAGACCACGCCGCCCCGCTCGCCGCAAAACGCCTTTATGGACGCGGCGGAGTTGATGTAGGTCACCGGCACGACGTCGGTGGCGCCCAGCGCCTGCAGCTCGTCCCAGCAGACCTCCAGTTGATCCGCCGCCGCCATATCCGCCATGGAACAGCCCGCCGCCAGGTCCGGCAGGATCACCTGCTGGCGCGGCGCGCTCAGCACATCGGCGCTCTCCGCCATGAAGTGAACGCCGCAGAACACGATGTAGTCGGCATCGTGCCGGCCGGCCGCCTGCCGCGCGAGCTTGAACGAATCGCCCGTGCAGTCCGCGAACCGAATCACCTCGTCGCGCTGGTAGTGGTGCCCCAGTATCAGCAGACGCTCCCCGAGCTCCGCGCGCGTCCGCGCGATGCGCTCGGCCATCTCGTCGTCCGATAGTCCCAGGTAACGGTCCGGCAACGGCTGCCGCTCTCCGATCTGCGACTGCTCGAACCGGGTCAGTTCCTCAACGTCCATCGCCGTGCTCCGTGCTGCTCCACTCCGCGCTGCGCGCGATCTTCCGTCCTCGGTCTTCCCAGCGCCCGGCCGGTCCCCTCGGCACCTCGCCTGGTCCGGTACGTCCCGGGACGCGCCTCTCCAGCTTGTGAAACTTTTCTCAAGCGGGCGGCGAGAAAAGGCGCCGACCCTTCCGGGAGGCCGGCGCCAGCGTCCAAACCAGGGACGCCCGGCGCGTTGCGGCTGTCAACTTTGTGAAAAGTTTCTCAAGCTCCGGTCGTCAAAAAGGCCAGATCCCTATTCGGAAGCTGACATTGAAGACATCTTATCACGCCGCAGAACGGGGGGAATCGCGGAACGATGTAGTAGCTGGCCTCGGTCGTATCGCTGTCCGGCTTCTCCAACTTGACACGCAGGGTCAGATTCGACGGTCGACCTCTCGCCGAACTCCGATGGGAAACGGTGGAAAACCCTCCACGCCGTTCGATGACCGCTTGCAAGGGAGAGACCATGGCCTCCGAGAGGAATGCGAAGGCGTCGGTAAAGTTGCTCTTGCCGGAACCGTTCGGGCCTACGACGAAGGTGGGATTGTCGAAGTCGACATCCTGAAAGTACATGCTGCGAAACCCCATCAATCGCATCTGCCGCAGCGCGCAATGGACCATGCGTCACCTCGGGGCCGTAGCCCCCCTACGCCGGCTGCGACACGACGTTGTAGAAGGTGTCGCGCTCGATCGGCTCGCGGCCGGAGATGCGGATGAGGCGGGAGATCTCGGCGGGAGTCATCGCCTCGGGAGTCGGGGCGCCCGCCATGTGGTAGATCCGCTCCTCCTGCACCGTGCCGTCGAGATCGTCGACCCCGAACCAGAGGGAGGTCTGGGCGACGCCGACGCCGGTGGCAATCCAGAACGCCTTTACGTGCGGGAAGTTGTCGAGCATGAGGCGGGCCACGGCGTGGACGCGCAGCGTGTCGGCCGCGGTCGGGGCCGGCAGCTTCTCCATCCGGTTGTTGTCGGGATGGAACGCCAGCGGAATGAACGCCTGGAACCCTCCGGTCTCGTCCTGCAGGGCGCGGGCGCGCAGCATGTGGTCGACGCGTTCCTCGTCGGTCTCGATGTGGCCGTAGAGCATGGTCACGTTCGAGCGCATGCCGAGCCGGTGGGCCAGCCGGTGAATCGCCAGGTAGCGGTCGGCGTCCGCCTTGTCGTGGCAGATCTTGCGGCGGACACGCTCGGAGAACACCTCGGCCCCGCCGCCGGGCAGCGAATCGAGCCCGGCATCCATCAAGTCGCGGAGCACCTGCTCGTCGGTCATCCCGTAGAGCTCGGAAAAGAACGCAATCTCGATCGCGGTGAAGCACTTCAGGTGAATGTCGGGCCGGATGCGCTTGAAGCCGCGCAGCATCTCCAGGTAGTAGTCCCAGGGCAGGTCCGGGTGCAGGCCGTTGACCACGTGCACCTCGGTCAGCGGCTGGTCGGCCCGCTCGCGCAGCTTGTTCCAGGCCTGCTCCAGGCTCATGGTGTAGGCGCCGTCGTCGCCCGGCTTCAGGCGCGCGAAGGCGCAGAACAGGCAACTCGCAACGCAGACGTTGGTCGCCTCGAGACGGATGTTGTGGTTGAAGAACGTCCGTCCGCCGTGCCGTTTCTCGCGCTCCCGGTTGGCAAGCCAGCCGATCGCGAGCAGGTCGGGAGCGGCGAACAGCCGGACCCCGTCCTCCAGGTCCAGGCGAATGCCCCCGTCCAGCTTGTCGGCAACGTCCCGCAGCCCCGCCGAGGCAATCCGCGCGTACATGACTCCCCTGCGGCTACCCGTTCACTCGACGAACTCGACCGGCACCGGCGCCGGAATCACCTTCCGGTCGTAGGCGTCGGCGAACAGGCGCTCCACCGCGGCGCGCCCCCGCTCGCCGTAGTCCAGGGTCAACCCGTTGACGTACATGCCGACGAAACGATCGGTCCGCTCGACATCGAGACCACGCCCGAAGTCGAGCGCGTAGGCTATCGCGGCTTCACGATTCTCCAGCGCGTGCGCGATGCTCGCGTGCAACAGGCGGGAGACCTCGCGCATCGTATCGGTCCCGAGATCGCGCCGAATGACATTGCAGCCGAGGGGCAGCGGCAGGCCGCCTGTCCGCTCCGCCCACCAGACGCCGAGGTCGACCAGACACCGGAGCCCCTCATCACCGTAGGTCAACTGGCCTTCGTGAATCAACAGTCCCGCATCCACCGTGCCATCGACGACGGCGGGCTGGATCTCGTCGAACGGCATCACGCGGTAGGCGACCCCGGGATGGAAGAGTTGCAACGCCAGGTAAGCGGTAGTGAGCTCGCCCGGAATCGCCACCGTGACGCCATCGAGCGAGCGCGGTCCGTCGGCCTGCGTCACGACGATCGGGCCGTAGCGATCGCCCATGCTGGCGCCGTGGGGCAACAGGGCATAGCGGTCCAGAAGGTGCGCGTAGGCGTGGAACGAGACCGCCGTCACCTCGTAGCGCCCCTCGAAGGCCGCCCGGTTCAGGCTCTCGATGTCCGCCAGCACCTGATCGATCTCGAAGCCGTCGGCGGACACCGCGCCACAGGCGAAACCGTAGAACATGAACGCGTCGTCCGAGTCCGGACTGTGAGCAACCGTGATGCGCATGGAAATGGAAGCTGGGCGCCGCGCGACGGCTTCAGGCGTCGTCGTCCTCCGACACGGCGTACGGGGTCGAGGCCTGCCGGACGACGATGGTCAGGCCGAACAGCACGATCACGGCGGCCGCGCCGAGCGCCAGGTAGCCGCCGGGAGCCATCGTGGGATCCGGAAGTGAGACGGCGGTCCGGCTGCCCTGCACGATGGCGCGGGCCTGCGACTGCGCCCAGACCTGATCGGCGGTCGTCCGCTCCATCCACTGCTCGCTGACCAGGACGATGCCGAACGCGACCAGCCCGACGAGCAGCAGCGGATGGCGCGAGTTCTTGCGGGTGATCACACTCAGGAAAGCGAGCACGGCAGCCAGAACCCCGAGTGCCAGAACCCACAGCCCGGAGATGCTCGGTACTCCGCCGAGACCGAGCTCGCCCACGAGCATCCACGGCATGAAGGCGCTGGCCGCCAGCACCAGTCCGGCGGTGAGCGGAAGATAGTAGGCGCGCATGCTGTGGGAGAGGATGCCGACCGCAGCCATCCGCGGAGTCTAGGAGCTTGCGCCGAAGAAAGCAACGAAGTGCGTTCCGAGGCGCAAGCGCCTGGGCCGGTGGGGGCTGGGGCCAAACGCGGAGCCTGGCGACGGGTTTGGCGGCGCTAGGAGCTTGCGCCGAAGAAAGCAACGAAGTGCGTTCCGAGGCGCAAGCGCCTGGGCCGGTGGGGGCTGGGGCCAAACGCGGAGCCTGGCGACGGGTTTGGCGGCGCTAGGAGGGCTGCGTGCTCGGCGGAACGCGGACGCGGTTGACGCTCAATCGCTCCCGTTCGCCCGGGCGAAGGCCCGGCACGGGTGGGAGCGCCCGCGGATTGAGCTGCTCGAGCCCCTCGAGGATGTCGGAGGCCCATCCGAAGATGTCGCGCCCGGCGACGATCCGCCGCATGGCCCGCATCCGCCGGCGGCGTTCGTCGAGGGGCATGTCTATCGCCCGCTCGATAGCCGTGGTGAAGCCCTCCACATCGTACGGGTTGATGAGCAGCGCGTCGTGAAGCTGCTGCGCGGCGCCGGCCATCTCGCTCAGGACAAGCACCCCGTCCTCGTCCTCCCGCGCCGCCACGAACTCCTTGGCCACCAGGTTCATGCCGTCATGCAGGGAGCTGACGACACAGAAGTTCGCAAGGCGGTAGAGCGCGACGAGGCGCTTGATGCGGAACGACGACTTCCTGTAGCGGATCGTGCGGCCCGTTCCGTGTCTGGCGTTGATGTCGGCCACCTTGCGGTCGATTGCCTCGACCACATCGACATAACTCGGCAGGGTAGTGCGAGAGGGGACGCCGATCTGCACGAAGGTCAACCGGTCGCGCACGTCGCTGCGCCGCTTCAGCAGCAACTCCAGGGCATCGAGTCGTTCCAGCACGCCCTTCGTGTAGTCCAGGCGGTCGACCCCGATCCCGATCAGCGGCGTGTCGAGCCCGAGCTCCTGCCGCAGGCGGCTCTGCTCGGCCCGCAGACCGGAATCCTGCGTGATCCGCTGGATGCGGTCGTAGTCGACCCCGATCGGCACCGCCTTGACCGCCACGATCCGGTTTCCGATGCGGACGGTGTTGCGCGTCACCTCAAGCCCGCCCTCGCGGGCGGCGGTCAGGAAGTTGCGGCGGTCACGCTCGAGCTGAAAGGCGATGAGGTCGTTGCCGAGGAGCCCCGTCAGCAGCTCGCGACGCCAGGGGCAAATGCGCAACCGATCCGGACTCGGCCACGGAATGTGCCAGAAAATGGCGGTCTTGACGCCCGGCTGGCGGCGGCGCAGCCGAGCCCCGACGAGCGCGAGGTGGTAGTCCTGGATGAAGACCGGCGCCGACAGATCGGGCAGCTCGGCCTCGATGACGTCCGCGAAGCGGTCATTGACCTGTTGGTACCGTTCCCAGTCCGGCTTGCGGAAGATGGGCCTCACATGCGCTTCATGGCACAGCGGCCACAGCCCTTCGTTGGCGAAGCCCTCGTAGTACTGCTTCGCCTCTTCGTCCGTCAACCAGAGGCGGCGCAGCGTGTAGCCGGGATGATCGGGCGGTACGACGACCCGGTCGTGCGCGTCGACGACGTCCCGGTCCGCGTCCCCCGACCCATGGGCAATCCAGACCCCCCCACGCTCGCGCATCAGTGCGTCGAGCGCCACGGCGACGCCGCCGGTGGTCGGCGACCATTGGACGGACCCGTCGCGGGCGCGGATGTGCTGATAGGGCTCGCGGTTGGACACAACCACGAGCGGCCGGCGCGGGTGGACCTCGGCTGCGTCAGTAATGGCGGACATGACCGCGGACGGCGGTGGACGTCGGTCTCGCGACGGCGCCCGGCCCCCGGACTACACGTCGAACGACAATCCGCACCCGCACTCGCTCTTGGCGTTCGGGTTGCGGAAGATCAACGACTGCCCGAGCATGGAGGCGTCGCAGTCGAGGACGGTGCCGCGCAGGTACTTGTAGCTCTTCGGGTCGACGAAGATCTTCATGTCGCCGCCGGCCGCGAAGACCTCGTCGTTCGGCCGGGGCTCCATCTCCCACCGAAACACGTAGCTGAAGCCGGAGCACCCGCCGGCCTTGACCCCGACGCGCAGCCCGCCGTCGGCCACTCCGTCGTTCGCCATCGCCTCGCGGATCCGCTTCGCCGCCGCTGCAGTTACTTCAATCATCGTCGGGCATCTCAGTGTACCCGATTGCCGGCGACTGCGTCAGGACGCGTGCGGCGACAGCTCCCGGAGACGGTTCACGAGGCTCGCCACCTTGTCGATCGCGTAATCGACATCGTCCCGCGTCGTGGTACGCCCCAGACCGAAGCGGATGGAAGCGCGGGCCAGAAGGTCGCTGACCCCGATCGCCTTCAGGACGTGCGACGGCTCGGGATTCACCGACGTGCAGGCCGCCCCGGACGAGACGGCGATGTCGTCCAGCCCGACGAGCAGCGACTCCCCCTCGATGCCCTCGAAGCTGACGTTGAGGTTGTGGGGCAGGCGCGCGGTCAGCGATCCGTTGACGGTCATCCCGTCCAGCCGCTCCTGAAGGCCTTCGAGCAGCCGGTCGCGCAAGCCTCCGACGCGGGCCCCCTCCTCCGCCAGCCCGGCGCAGCAAATTGCGGCGGCGGCGCCGAAGCCCACGATGCCCGGCACGTTGAGCGTGCCGGAGCGCAAGCCCTGCTCGTGTCCCCCGCCGTCAACCAGCGGCTCGATGGCCAGGCGCGGGCGCCGGCGGCGCACGTACAGCGCCCCGATCCCCTTCGGGCCGCACATCTTGTGCGCCGTGAGCGACAACAGGTCCACCCCGAGCGCGTCCACATCGACCGGCACCTTCCCGACCGCCTGCGCGGCGTCGCTGTGCAGCACGATGCCGCGCGGCCGGGTCAACTCCGCAATGCGCGCCACCGGCTGCACGACTCCGATCTCGTTGTTGGCGGCCATCACGGACACGAGCCGGGTGTGGGGTCGCAACGCGCGCTCGACGTCGACGACATCACACAGCCCGTCCGCCCGCGGCTCCACACGCGTCACCTCGATCCCCTCACCCTCCAGCCGCCGGCACGGATCGAGCACGGCGTGATGCTCGGTCGTCATCGTCACCACGTGCAGCGGCCGGCGCGCATCCGCGGACGTCACCCCCCGCACCGCCAGGTTGTCGGACTCGGTGGCTCCGCTCGTGAAGCAGATCTCCCGCGGGTCGGCACCGATCAACTCCGCGACGTGCCGGCGCGCGGCGGCCACCGCGTCCCGGGCCGCCCAGCCGAAAGCATGGTGGCGGCTCGACGCGTTGCCGAAGCGCTCGGTGAAGAACGGCAACATCGCCTCGACCACGCGCGGGTCGACCGGCGTGGTCGCGTGGTGATCCAGGTAGATGGGCAACTCGGGCATGGCGCGTCCGGACTTCGGTTGCTCCGGGCCCGCGGCCCGGCGTGGCAGACGCCTAGCGATCGGCTGCGGCCGGCGCCGTGAACGTCGACTCGGCAGGCCGGCGCACCACGGTGATCGGCAGCGGCTCGGACGCATCGTCGCTGACCAGCTCGTTGACGGTGAACGCCGCCAACGACTGCACGATGCGATCCTTGAGCCGCCACAGCGGATCGCGGACATTGCACTTGGCGTACTGCTCGCAACTCTCGTCCTCGTCCGAGCAGGCGGTGACCAGAACCGGACCGTCGATGGCCTGGATCACGTCGGCGACGGAGATCAGGGTCGCGTCGCGCGCGAGCTTGTACCCGCCCCGCGTCCCCTGATGCGACGCGACGATCCCCATCCGGACGAGGCGCTGCAGCACCTTTGCCATCAGCTCGACCGGGATGTCGTAGCAGCCGGCAATCTCGCGGGCATTGGCCGAGCTCTCGGGAGAGCACGAGGCGAGATGTTTCAGTGCGATGAGCGCGTAGTCGGCTTTCTTCGAGAATCGCAGCATCGGAACCCACCGCGGACAAGACTACCGGTGATTCTAGATCGCGACGCCGACCGCGCCAAACGGATACCGAGCGGTGGCGGCATGATGTACTGTCCCCGGCATGGACGCCGACCGCCAACTCCTCGCGCTGCGCCAGTCGACGGCAGCACTGCGCAGGCACGCCGACGCGTCTGCGTGGAAGCTGCTGTTCGACCGCGGCCGCCGCCGCTCCGTCGAGCGCGGCTTGCAGCTCTACGCGCGGAGCGTCCTCGAGCTGACGCGTCGGATCGGTCCCGCCGCCCACCGGAATCCCGCCGCGTACCCGTCGTCCATAGAGTGTCTCGTGGCGGCGAAGGTGCTGCCGGCCGAACTCGGCGCTCGCCTCGCGCCGTGGGGCGTCGCTGCGGACGCCTTCGGGAAGGGCAGGACCAGACCCGGCCGCAAGCAACTGGCCCGCCTGCTGTCCGAGCACCTGGACGACTTCGATGACCTGGCCAGCCACGTCGAGCAGTGGCTCGCGCAACGGCGCATCGGGTGACTCCCCGGACGGCCATGTGCAAGGCGGGCAACCATCGGACGTACGCGGCCGCGTGACTCCGGACGAGTTCGCTCCGGTGATGAGTACGCTCCCGCATCACTGCCTCCCTCGCCCCTTCCAGGTCCCCCGCGCCACGGCCGGAACGAACGCGTCGAGGCCTGCGGGCCGGAACGGCAGCGTCCGCCCCTGCTCGGCGCTCATGTAGGCGGTCATCAGCAACTCGACCACCTCGACTCCGTCGTCGAACGTCAGGTCCGGCGTCTCGCCCTGGAGGAAGGCCCGGACCATGTGGCGATTCTCCGCGGTATAGCCGTACTCGGCCGTCTCGTCCACCACCACCGGCATCGATCCGACCTCGGCGTTCTGCTTCTCGACCAGGTCCTCGCCCGCCGCGCCGCGCACCTCCCGGCTGAAGAACAGCTTCACGCCGCTGTCTAGCGAGTTGACAGCCAGCGAGTACTCCGGCCCGAGCAGCTCCATGCTCAGCCGCAGCCCGGCGCCGACATAGCTCCACGAGGTGCTCGCCTCGCCGATCAGCGGCGTCCCATCGTCCGCGTCGTACTCGATGGTGACGCCGGCGAAGTCCTCCGCGGGACGTGCGGTGTAGTCGACGGCGGCGCCCATCGTTCGCCGCAACCGGTCGCTGTACTCCGGCCGGCTCCACTTCAGCGACGCGATGCGGCCGGTCACGCGCCGCGGCCGGATGGAGGAACGGGCGGCGCCGGGCGCGGTCAGCAGGTACCGCACGACCTCGACGGAGTGGCACGCCATGTCGTTCAACACGCCGCCGCCCTGCAGGTCGCCCCGCCAGAACCAGGGGCTGTGCGGTCCGCTGTGCTCCTCGGCGGCGCGGGCCAGGTACGGACGGCCGGTCAGGGCCGCGCCCCGGCGCCAGATCAGCTCCCGGCCGCGGGTCACCGGCGGCGCGAAGATCTGGTTCTCCAGGTAGCCGTGCCGCAGGCCGGTCTGCTGGACGAGCGCGAGCATTCGCTTTGCCTCGGCCACGGTGCGCGCCAGCGGCTTCTCGCAGGCGACGCCGCGCAGGGTCGCACCCGCGTTCACGGCGGCGCAGACCGCCTCCAGGTTCTCCACCCGTGCATGGTTCGGCCCGCACAGCCACACGGCGTCGACCGCCGGGTCCGCCACCATCTCCTCGATGGAGGGGAACGCGCGCGCCTCCCCCACGTCCAGCTCGCGCGCAAGAGCCGACGCCGACGCCGCATTCTCCGCGTTGGGGCTCCAGCAGCCGCGCACGTCGGCGTCGCGCACGCCGACCAGCGACCGGATGTGAAAGCGGGTGATGAAGCCGCTGCCGATGAAGCCGATGCCGAGCCGCCGGGAGGTCACGTCGCGGACAGGCTAACATTCGTGCTCCGGGAGCGGATCGCGCATGGCCCGGCCGCCGGGGTCGTCAGACCAGCTCGTCCCCCCAGAGCCGTTCGAGAAACACCCGCCACGGCAACACCTCGACCTCTCCGACCAGCCGGGGAGCGGGGTCGTTGCTGACGACGACGGCCCGCCGCGGACGGTGCTCCTCGGCAAACGCGCGAATCCCCTTCAGGTCGTCCGGCCGAACACGCCCCGTTCCCTTGACCTCGATGGCGAGCTCGGGCTCGCGGCCCAGCACGAAGTCGGCCTCCAGCCCCGACTTCGTCCGCCAGTACCGGATCGAAAGGTCCCGCTCCCGGTAGCTCCGAAAGGCGAGAAGCTCCATCAGCACGTAGTGCTCCAGAGCCTGACCGAACTCCGGTCCCGCCGCCCGGTCGAGGCGGCGGCCGCGCAGGTAGCCGGCAACCCCGACGTCGAAGAGATAGAACTTCGGCGCGCGAACGATTACGGCACGCGCCCGCCGCCGGCTGAACGGCTCGACGAAGACCCCGAGCAGAGTATCGACGAGGATCTGAAAGTACTCCCGCACCGTCTTGGCATCCACGCCGCAGTCACGCGCGATGTTGCTGAAGTTCAGCACCTGCCCATGGCAGAACCCGAGCGCGTCGAAGAAGCGGGCGAAGGCCGAGGCGTTGCGCGTCAGCCCCTCGGCGAAGACCTCCTCCTTGAGGTAGTCGTCGACGTACCCCGCCAGCGCGCGGCGATGCTGCGCGGCGTCGTAGTGCTGGGGCACGAGCCCGCGATTCAGCGCGCGCAGCAGATCGAGCTCGGGGAGTTCCGGCCACGCGAGCGGATGCAACGCGAACCGCCAGCCCCGGCCGCCCAAAAGGTTGGCCCCACCCCGCTTCAGCTTTCTCGCGCTCGACCCGCAGAGGACGAACGCCAGGCCGTGACGCTCGATCAGGCGGTGCACCTCGTCGAGCAGCGCCGGCACTTTCTGCACCTCGTCGACGACGATGGGACGTGCGCGGCTCCCGGCGTCGAGCGCCAGCACCCGCTCGGCGAGCAGCCACGGCTCGCGCGTGAGCTCCAGGAAAGTGCGGGTCTCCAGCAGATCGAATCGCGCGGAGTCCGGGAACCGCTCGGCGAGCAGCGTCGACTTGCCCGTCTTGCGCGGTCCCCACAGGAATGCCGACTGCTGCGCCGGAAGGTCCAGGACCAGCTCGCGTCGATACGAACCCATAGGGAATGAATTCCCGTTTGGCTTTACCAATCAGGATTGTATTCCGGAATGGTCGACACCGTCCTGCTTCTGACCAGAAACTCTACGTTGGGGCTGGTTCCCTTCCGCGGCCCTGCACAGCCGGGCCGCCTTGCACCGCTCCGCGTCGATACCGCATGATGCAGACATGGAACGAGGGCAGGTCGACCGGTCGCTCGTGGAGCGCCTGACGCGGGCGTTGGAACCCCGGGCGGAGATCCTGGAGGCCTATCTGTTCGGCTCGCACGCCCGCGGGGACGCGCACCACCACAGCGACGTCGACGTGAACGCAGCCTCAGTACTTCGGCAGCGACGGGTCCACGGCGTCGATCCAGCGCAGGATGCCGCCCTTCAGGTTCTTCGCCCGCGCGAAGCCGGCCTCGCGGAGCAGCTTGACCGCCTTGGCGCTGCGGACGCCCGACTTGCAGTGGACGATCATCTCGCCGCGCCCCTCCAGCTCGTGCAGGCGGCCGGGGAGGTCGCCGAGCGGGATCAGCGTCGATCCGGGAATCGAGCAGATCTGGTACTCCTGCGGCTCGCGCACGTCGAGGATGAAGATCCCGTCCCCGGTGTCGATGCGGGCCTTGAGCTGCTCGACGGTCGCATCGTCGCCGGCGGCGGCCGGTTCGGGAGCCGGGGCGGCCGGGGTGATGCCGCAGAACTGCTCGTAGTCGATCAGCTCGGTGACGGTGGGGTTGTCGCCGCAGACCGGACAGTCCGGGTCCTTGCGCAGTTTGAGCTCGCGGAAGCGCATCCGGAGCGCGTCGTAGACCAGGAAGCGCCCGACGAGCGGCTCGCCGACGCCCATGATCAGCTTGACCGCCTCGGTCGCCTGGATGGTACCGACCACGCCCGGGAGAATCCCCAGCACGCCGCCTTCGGCGCAGCTCGGCACCAGGCCCGGCGGCGGCGGCTCCGGATAGAGGCAGCGGTAGCACGGCCCGTCCTTGGCGGCGAAGACCGAGGCCTGCCCCTCGAAGCGGAAGATGCTGCCGTAGGCGTTCGGAATGCCGAGGATCACGCAGGCGTCGTTGACGAGGTAGCGGGTCGGGAAGTTGTCCGTGCCGTCGACGATCACGTCGTAGCCGCGCAGCACGTCGAGCGCGTTGGCTGACGAGAGCGCCACCTCGTGAAGCTCGATGTGCACCGCGGGGTTGATGGCGTTCAGCGTGTCGCGCGCCGACTCGAGCTTCGGCCGCCCGACGTCCGGCGTGCCGTGGATCACCTGCCGCTGCAGGTTGCTGTAGTCGACGACGTCGAAGTCGACGATTCCCAGCCGGCCGACGCCGGCCGCGGCCAGGTACATCGCCACCGGCGAGCCGAGGCCCCCGGCGCCGATGCAGAGGACGCTGGCCGCCTTCAGCTTCAACTGCCCGTCCATGCCGACCTCCGGCATGATCAGATGGCGGCTGTAGCGGGCGACCTCCTCGTTGCTGAGCGCCGGCGGCGCCGCGACGGTCACGACCCCACCCCGCCCGCCACCGACGGGATGATGCTGACGGTGTCGCCGTCCTTGACCGGCGTCGCCTCCTTCTCGAGGAAGCGGATGTCGTCGTCGTTGAGGTAGATGGCGACGAAGCTGCGCAGCTTGCCCTCGTCGTTATAGAGGTGCTTGCGCAGGTCCGAGTAGCGCGCCGTCATGTTGGCGAGCAGCTCGCCGACCGTCCCGCCCTCGGCCTCGACGACGTCCTGCTTGTCCGCGTAGACGCGCAACGGCGTCGGAATCAGAATTCTGGTTGGCATGATGTTTCCTCGATGACGACCGGCTCCTCGTCGAACGCCGAACGGTCCTCGCGCAAACGCCACGACGTCAGCGCCTCCGGTTCGCCCTCCGCGACCGAGACGATGACGTAGGCGAAGACCGGCCAGGCATGGTCCAGGTCGTACTGCGACGGGCGCGCCGGATGGTCCGGGTGGGAGTGATAGAAGCCCAGCAGATCGGCCCCCAGCGCCTCGGCCCGCTGCTCGGCCGCGCGGTAGTCGGCCGGCCGCACCCGGAAACGGCGCCGCGATCCCTCCTCGGTGGTGTTCGGGAGCGCCAGCGCCTCGACCACGCGGCCGTTGCGGCCGATGAGCGCCCCGCAGCACTCGTGCGGGTACGTCTCCCGACCGTGGCGCCGAATGCCGGCGTCGGCGTCGGCGCAGAGCGTCAGCATCGGTCGCCCCACGTCCGCTCAGTCCGATCCCGCTCCGGACTCGGTGGCGAAACCCTTCTCCCGCCAGGCAAGCGTCCCGCCGGTGATGCTCCGCACGTTGCGATAGCCGAGCGACTTCAGGAACAGCAGCCCCGACAGCGACGCGTTCCCGCGCTGGCAGACGCTCAGAATCGGCGCGTCCCGATCTTCCGGCAACCCCGCGTGATTCTCGGGAAGCTGCGCCAGAGGCCGGTTCACGGCGCCCGGCACGTGGGCCTCCTCGTACTGCTTCGGCGGCCGGACGTCGATCACGAACGGCCTGCCATTCTGCAGTTGCGCGTGGGCGGTCTCGACATCGATGGTCAGGTCCGGGTTGCCCCGCACGTTCTCCACCATCGTGTCGAGCAGCGGGTTGCGCGGCACGGCCGCGGGCTTCGCCTCCTGCGCCACGAGCCCCGGCAGGTGCTTGACCACCGACGACGCGTACTTGAAGGCATTGTCGGGGAAGATCACCACCACGACGTTGCCCGGCTCGTCCGCCACCAGGTCGAACGCACCCTGCAGGGCCATCGCCGAGCTCGGTCCCGCGACGATGCTCTCCTCCCTGTTCAGCCTGAGACAGAGATCGAACGCCGTCTGGTTGTGGACCTCGATCATGCCGTCGTACTCGTCCGGCACGAAGAGCTTCGTCTGCTGAAGCTGGCGAAGACTGCGGACGCCCGGGATGTCGTGCCCTTCGTTCGGATAGACGCCGAGCACCCGGACCGCCGAACGCTGGGCCTTGAGAAAGCGGCCCGTGCCCGTGATGGTGCCGCAGGTGCCGAGTCCGGCGACGAAATGGGTGACCTTCCCGCCGGTCTGGCGCCAGATCTCCGGTCCCGTCGTCTTGTAGTGCGCCTCGGGGTTCGCCTCGTTGACGTACTGGTTGAGCATGTGGAAATCCGGACGCTCCCCGATCTCCATCGCCCTCGCAATCGCCCCCTCCGGCGCCCCGGGGGCCGGACACAGGGTGTCCGCCAGCTCCATCACGTCCGCGCCGAAGAAGCGCAGCATGGTCCGCTTCTCGAGCGGGATCTCGCTCGACAGTGGCGTCGTCAGCGAGTAGCCCCTCGCGTTCGCGATCATCGCCAGCGCCATGCCGGTGTTCCCCGAGGTCGGCTCCACCAGCTTCTGCTTGTCCTGCACCGTCCGCCGCGCTTCCCCGTCCGCGATCAGGTTGGCCGCCACGCGATCCTTGACCGCCCCGAACGGGTTGTACCACTCGAGCTTGGCGTAGACAGCGGTGTGACGGAACGGCGTGACCCGGTTCAGGCGGACCAGCGGGGTCGGGTTGTCGGCGCCGGAAAGCAGGCCGAGAATCGAGTCGTAGACACGCAGCCCGTGGTCATCCATAGCCTTCTGATCCTACCCGATCACGACCCGCCCGCCCTGCTTGGCGAAGACCCCCGCGAGGACTCTTCGCGGGCCTGGGGGACAGTCGCTTGCGCCCCCTTCCGGAAACGCCCCGGACCCGCTCGACGACGAGGATGGACCGATCCCGGCAGTGCGAAACGGATCGCGTTGGCGTATGGTAGCGAGCAGCAAGGAGGGCGACGACCATGCCGAACCGACACCTGACGCTCGCGAGCCTGCTTTTCGGCCTCGCCGTCCTGGCCTTCTCGCCCCTGCTGAGCGCGCAGCAGGGCGAGACGACCACCCGCGAGACGCGGGCGTTCGTGCCGGTCACCGACGAGATGCTGCGGAACCCCGACCCCGGTGACTGGCTGATGACCCATCGGACGTACGACTTCCAGGCGTACAGCCCGCTGGACGAGATCGACCGGGACAACGTCCACACGCTCCAGGTGGCCTGGATGCGGGCGATGGACGAAGGACCGCAGCAGACCCAGCCGCTCGTCTACGACGGCGTGATGTACCTCGCGAACAACGACGATCACATCCAGGCGCTCGACGCGACGACCGGCGATCTGCTCTGGGACTACCGGCGCCGGCTGCCCGACGACCTGCGCCAGTACGTCACGCTGGGCAACCGGACCCGGAACCTGGCGATCCACGGCAATCACATCTACCACCTGACGGCCGACGCGCACCTGCTGGCCCTGGACGCGCGCACCGGCGAAGTGGCCTTCGACACCGAGATGGCCGACTACCGCGCGGGAATCACACACTCGACGGGCGCCATGGTCATCGACGGCAGGGTGCTCGCCGGAAGGGCCTGCTTCCCCACCGACATCCCGGCGCGCTGCTTCATCTCGGCCCACGATGCGGACACCGGAGAGGAGCTCTGGCGGGTCTACACGGCGGCCGGCGCGGACGACCCCGGCGGACAGACCTGGGGCAACGTGCCGACGTCGCAACGGAGCCACGTGTCGGCGTGGGGCGCCCCGGGCAGCTACGATCCGGAGCTCGGCCTCATCTACTGGGGCATCGCCGTCCCGATGCCCTATACCCGCATCATGCGCCGCGGCACGTGGGACGTCGGCGACCGCACGCCGTGCGAGCTGTACTCCAACTCCACGGTGGCGCTCGCGGTCGACACGGGCCAGATGGAGTGGTACTACCAGCACCTCCCCTGCGACGACTGGGACCAGGACTTCGTCCAGGAGCGCACCCTCATCGACACGGTGGTCGCCCCCGACCCCGAGGCGGTGATGTGGATCAACCCGCGCCTCGCCGGCACCGCCGGGGAGCGCAAGGTCGCCGTAACGATAGGCGAGCCGGGCGGGCTGTTCGTCCTCGACCGCGAGACCGGCGAGTTCCTGTGGGCCACGCCGCTGCCCTACACGAGCACCGAGCGGTTCGTCATCCGCGACATCGACCCGGAAACCGGACAGGTCTTCATCAACATGGACCTGGTGGCGCGCGAAATTGGCGACCAGTTCATCATCTGCGGGCACAACGTGAAGGGCTGGTGGTCGTGGTCGTACAGCCCGCGGACCGGACTGCTCTACATTCCGATCAATCGATCGTGTCTCAACCAGACCGCCAACGATCGGACGGCCACGGGAACGAGCCCGCGGTTCACGCAGCCCGAGCCGGGCTTCGAGGAGGACGGCCACCTGACCGAGGTGCGGGCGGTGGACATCTCGACCGGGCGCGAGGCGTGGCGCTACACGCAGCGGGCGCCGAACGCCGGGTCGACGCTCGCCACCGCCGGCAACGTGGTCTTCCACGGAGACCTCAACCGGCGCTACCGCGCCTTCGACGCCGAGACCGGGGACGTGCTGTGGGAGACGATCCTGGGCAGCCAGATCACCGGCTTCCCGGTCACCTACGAGGCAGGCGGGAAGCAGTACCTGACCGTGCCGGTGGGCGGCGCGGCGATATTTCGGATGAGCAACTACGCGCCGGAGCTGGAGGCTCCGATGGGCAGCAACATGCTGGTCACGTTCACGCTGCCGCCTTCCTGAGAACGCGCGCCGGGACCCGGCGGAAGCAGAGCGGCGAACTGCCGGCCAGCCGGATCGCGGCTGAGGGGATGCTCAGTCGACGGTGGCCGCGTGCCGCTCGAGCGCAACCAGGTCCTCGTAGCCCATGCTGTCGAGGTACTCGCGGACCCGGCGCACGGCTCCCGCCGGGGACGACGCCGAGAGCGACGCCGTCACCGGCGGCGTGTCGTCGTCGAGCACCAGGAAGGCCTGCGCCTCGAACGATTCCTCGGCAACGGCGTGGGGTTGCGCGCAGCATGCGATCTCGATGCGGTGCGGTCCCGATTTGTAACGCAGCAGGTCCATCCGTTCCTCCACCTGAACGGCCGCCCGGCAGGGCGAAGGGACAGCACGCGCCGCCGCCAGTGGCAACGCGTCTGCCCGTAGTCCGTATCGGCTCGGCGCACCGGACGCGACACCCCTGCATGGCTCTCGCGTTCCCCGGCGAGCCGATTGCCCGTTGTACGATCCCACCATGAGAGTCCCACCCTTCGAGCTCGAGCGCTTTCAGTCGGTTCACGAACATCAGGTCGAGATCAACCTGACGGAGAGCGGTGTGGAGCCGCTGGAAGCGGGCGAGCTCCTCGGACCGGACGCTGCCGCGGCGCTGCTCGGCCAGCCGCTCGCCTATACCCAGTCGAACGGCACCCCGGAGCTGCGCGCCGCCGTGGCGAACACGTTCCCGGGAGCCACCGAAGAGCACGTGCTCGTCGCCAACGGCGGCGCCGAGGCCAACTTCGTCGCCTGCTGGCGCCTGATCGAGCCGGGCGACGAGGTGGTGGTAATGCAGCCGAACTACGGGCAGGTGCAGGGTCTGGCTGAAGGGTTCGGCGCCCTGACAAGGCCCTGGCCGCTGCGCGAGGAGCGGGCCGTACCGACACCCCGCTGGACGCCCGATGTCGACGAGCTGCGCACGCTGGTGACCGATCGCACGAAGCTGGTCGCCATCTGCAATCCGAACAACCCGACCGGGGCGCGGCTGACCGAAGCCGAGGTGGCGGCGGTCTGCGAGGTCGCGGAGAAGCACGGCGCCTGGGTGCTCTCGGACGAGATCTATCGAGGCGCCGAGCACGATGGCGTGGAGACGCCAAGCGTGTGGGGCCGAACCGAGCGGGCGATCGTCACCGGCGGCCTGTCGAAGGCCTACGGGCTGCCGGGGCTGCGCATCGGCTGGGCGGTCTCCGCACGGGGCACCGTGACCGACCTCTGGAGCCGCCGCGACTACACGACGATCGCACCGAGCGCGCTGAGCGACCGGCTCGCCCGCCATGCTCTGACTCCGGCTCGCCGGACGGCCCTGCTGGAGCGCACCCGCCGGATGATCGCCGGCAACTTGCCGATCGTCGGCGCCTGGCTCGAAGCGCACGCCGGAGATCTCGCGTGGGTGCCCCCCGAGGCCGGGGCGATTGGATTCGTCCGCTACGGCCACGACATAGGCTCGACCGCGCTCGCCGACCGGCTGCGGCAAACCGCGGGAGTGCTGATCGTGCCCGGCGACCACTTCGGATTCGACGGCTACCTGCGGATCGGTTACGGCGGCCGCGCCGCGTCCCTGCGAGAGGGATTGGCCCGGCTCGACCGCGTACTGGCCGCTGTGCCGCGGACCGCAGCGGCACCCGCCGGCGCCTGACTCGCAGGGAGTAGAAGGAACCCGACGACGATGACCGATCAACAGAAGACAACCCCTGCGCCCGGCGCGCTCGACGGCCTGACGGTGCTCGACCTGACCCGCGTGCTCTCCGGCCCCTACTGCACGATGATGCTCGCCGACATGGGGGCTCGCGTCATCAAGGTGGAGCAACCGGGCAAGGGAGACGACACGCGGGGGTGGGGCCCGCCCTTCCAGAACGGCGAGAGCTCCTACTTCATGAGCATCAACCGCAACAAGGAGAGTCTCACCCTCAACCTCAAGCACCCGGACGGGCGGCGAGTGCTCGACGCGCTGATCGAGCGCGCCGATGTCCTGGTCGAGAACTTCCGGCCAGGCACGCTGGAGCGGATGGGATTGGGTTACGCGGATCTCTCGGAACGGCGGCCCGGCCTCGTCTACTGCTCGATCTCCGGATTCGGCCAGACCGGTCCCCGACGGCGCGAGCCGGGTTATGACGCGGTGATGCAGGGCGAGGGCGGCCTGATGAGCATCACCGGCGCGGCGGACGGCCCCGGCTACCGGCTGGGAGTGGCGATAGCCGACATCGCCTCGGGCATGTTCTCGGCCTACGGCGTCGCCGTCGCCCTGCTCGCCCGTCACCGAACGGGCCGCGGCCAGTTCGTCGACGTCGGCATGCTGGACTCGGTGGCCGCGCTGCTCACCTATCAGGCGGGCATCTACTTCGCCACCGGAAAGCCCCCGGGACGTCTCGGCAACCTGCACCCGACGATCACGCCGTACGAAACGCTGGAAGCGGCCGACGGCGACCTGGTCGTGGCGGTCGGGAACGACCAGCTCTGGCGCACCTTCTGTGGCGTACTCGGCCTCGATTCGCTGGCCGACGACCCCCGCTTCCGAACCAACAAGGACCGCGTCGGCGCTCGTCAGGCTCTGCGCCCGCTACTCGTGGAGCGGTTGCGTACCCGTCCGGCCGCGGAGTGGCTGACGGACCTGAAGGCCGCCGGCGTGCCGTGCGGCGGTGTCCGCGATTTCGAGCAGGTGCTGACCGACCCCCAGATCGTCGAGCGGGCGATGGTCATCGCCCTCGAGCATCCCGTGGCCGGGGCGATTCGCCAGCTCGGGGTCCCGGTCAAGCTCGGCGACAACCCCGGAGCGGTGCGCACGCCGCCGCCGGTTCTGGGCGAGCACACCGACCAGATTCTCGCCGAGCTCGGCTACTCGGCCGCGGACGTCGAGCGCCTGCGGACCGATGGCGCGGTCTGATTCGACCAGGACTCTGCGCCGCGGGAACGGGGCGACGGTTTCCCGGCTACCTTTCGACCAGCGGCGCCAGCGAGGCCAGCAGGAAGTCCAGCAACGGCTCCTCGCCGACCTCCCCGATGACCGGATGCCGCGCGACTATCCGCTCGTCGCGGAGCACGCGCCGGCCCCGCACGTACGCCGTCCGCCCCACCAGCGCGGGCGGCTGCTGGCTGGTGTCGAGCGACAACTCGATTGCGTTGTCGCCCGAGGTCGCAGCTACCAGGCGTACCGCTCCGGCCGGCGTCTCGACCGCGAAGCGATAACCCTCCGCCCTGAGCGCGGAGGCCACAGTCCTGAACAGCGGCGCCGCCACCGTGCCGAGGACCCTGTCCCCGTCCGCCTCGGCCGCCGCCACGTCGTCGCGCCTGTGGCGGGCCCGTGCCCGGGCGTCGTCGATGGTACGCCGCACGCGACGGCGAACTTCTCCGGTGTCCATGTCGTCCGTCAGCTCCGCGGCACGACGCCCGCCTCGTAGATCCGTACCAACTCGATCAGCTTGTAGCCGCGAGTCTGATAGGGCGGGATCACGCGCTGGGTGTGCAGGTACTGGATCATGCCCTCGTCCACGTAGTCCGGCTCGCCCAGATCCGGCTCTGCCGTCAGGGCGGCCCCCAACCCCTCCAGCGTCATCGCCGGCTCCGCGATGGTGCGCCGAATGGGGATCATGCCCAACAGGCGGCGGTGCTCCTGCCGTTCGCGGGTGCGGAAGCCGACGTAGATCTCGTTGCTGATGAAGTTGTAGTCGACCTCCGCCCGCGTCGCATCGGCGTCCTCGACCCGGACGAACGCGATGTCGTGCTGCTCGGCGAGCCACGCGAGCAACTGCTCGGTGAAATCTCCCTCACCCGACCACCCCTCCCGATCCATGTCCATCGCTCCCCGGGGTCTCAGCCGCCCGGTGCGACCAGCAGCTTCGCCGCCGCCCGCATCCCGATCATGACGGCCCGGTCGGACGCAATGCATACCTGCACGTGGTCGGCTGCCTCGTCCCGCACCGCGACCCGGAGCGACTGGCCCGGCGTCAGGTCGTGGCTCTCCAGGAACCGCAGGAACGCCGCATCCTGATCGGTCACCCGCGACAGGACGACCGGCGTGTCCAGCGGACAGGTCAGCAGACTCTCATAGCGCGGCCGGGCGATCGCGCCGTCCGGATCGGGAATCGGATCTCCGTGAGGATCGACCGCCGGCCTCCCCAACATGGCGTCAATCCTTTCGATGAGGCCATCGGAGGCGGCATGCTCCAGCCGCTCCGCCTCGTCGTGCACCTCGGCCCAGCTCATGTCGAGGACCTTCACGAGAAACAGCTCGATCAGGCGGTGCCGCCGCAACACCAGCGCGGCCAGCTTGCGACCCGCCGCAGTCAGCCGGACCCCGGCGTACGGCTCATAGCGCACCAGCCCGGAATCGGCCAACGCCTTGACCATGGTGGTCGCGGTTCCCGGTGCGACGTGCAGGGCGCTCGCGAGCTGCCCCATCGGCACCAGGGTTCCCTCGTCGCCATGCGCCATCTCGGCCTGGTAGATGGCCTTGAGGTAGTTCTCGACCGTACTGGACGGCGGCATCGACGGCAAAGCGTACCACGGCGGTGGCCGGACGGACGCGGCGAATATGCGGCCCGCGCGCAACGGCGCTCGACAAGCCGCGAGGATCGCCGCACCGCTACAACGAGTCGAGGAAGGCCCCCAGCGCGTCGCGGTCCGCCGGGGAGAGCCGCTCGAAGCCTTCCCGCGCCAGCACCGCCTCGTTGGCGTGCCGCCCCACCGCTTCCATCGCGGTCGCCGCGCTGCCGTCGTGCAGCAGCGGACGCCGGAAACGGAGGCCCCACAGCGGCGGCGTGCGGATCTCCCCCGGTTCCGCGCCGGCCTGCCCGATACCGTCGCCGGTGCCGACGTCGTGCAGCAGCAGATCCGAGAACAGCGGGACCGGTCGCCTGTCGAACAACGGGTTGCTGCTCGGACCGGTCGCGAGCACCGGCACGTGGCACGCCGCGCAGCCGATGGCGTCGAACACGCGCCGGCCGGCCGCAACCAGCGGGGTGATCGGCGCGCGCGGCGGCGGCGCCAGCAGCCGCATGAACGACTCGAAGTTGTCGATGCCGCGCCGCCCCGTGGACGGCTCGGCGAAGTCCTCCGGATCGGGCGTTGCATCGCACAACTCGAGCTGCCTGGCGGTCAGGCGGAAGGTGAGCTCCGCGGGAAACAGATCGTTCGTGATGCCCATCTCGTTCCGATAGGCGTCGGCACCGAAGTCGAGCAGCGTCGCGCGTTGCGACTTCCAGCCGAAGCGACCCACTCGCGGCTCGCCCGTAGCCAGATCCAGGACGATGGGCGCCCGGCCGCTCACCCCGTCGCGGTCCAGATCCCCGGGATCGGCGAGCCGCTCGAGCACCGCGTCGGGGATCGCCTCGACCAGGCCGGCCCCGAAGAGCGGAATCGGAACCCGCTTGGCGATGACGTTCGCTTCGGGCGGAATCACCGACTGGCATCCATGCGTCGGGATCGAGAAGATCTGGAACAGCGAGCCGCGGTCCGGCTCGATGTCGCGGTACGTGCCGTCGGGCGCCCGGATGCCGGCGCGCGTCGTGGTCATGGGCGCGACCCCGCCAATGGCCGGCACGTTGTGGCAACCGGCGCAACTGGTGTTGTTGTAGGCCGGACCGAGTCCTTCCTCGGCGTCCTCGACCTCCAGAAAGTCGTCGAGGCCGAGCATGAACTCCTCGAACTCGACGGGGGTCAGTCCGGGCAGCGGATCGCCGGGAAACACCTGCGGCTGGGCTTGAAGCTGCGCACCCGCCAGGAGCAAGAGAGCCAGCACCGCCGCACCCGTCGCGCGCGGCGGCGTTGCGCGCTCACGGAACATCGGGACCCGGCTCCACCTGCTCGACCCCGCGCGCTGCCGCCGGCGGCTCGTCGCCGGCGCTTCCACCGGCACTGGCCGCGGGGTCCTCGACGATGATCGCGCCCCGCATGAAATTGTGTCCCGCACCGCACAGGCGAGAGCATTCGAACGTGTAGCGCCCGGCCTCGGCCGCCTCGAAGACGACCACCGCCTCGCCCTGCCGCCGCTTCGGGACCAGCAGGTTCACGTTGCGGCCCACGATTCGGAACCCGTGCATCGTGTCGTCGCTCCGGATGCGAAGCTCCAGCGTGGTTCCGCGCGCGACGCGGATCTCGGACGGCGTGAAGCTGAACCGTTCGGCGAGCATCCGGACGACACGGCGCTCGCCGGCGACCGGTCCGCCGGGCGTCTCCTGCCCGCGGTGACCACCCGTCGACTCGTCCGTCGCCACCGCCCGGACCGGCCGCGCCGTCTCGACGACCGCGCCGAACACGGCCACGCCGCCCACGAACGCACCCACCGCCAGCAGTCCCCGCATCAGAACCACCACCCGAGCCCGACGTTGAAGGAGTTCGGCGCGTCGACGACCGCGCTCCGGTTGCGCAGCACCGTATAGTCCATCTTCACCGCCACGTCGGGATCCGGAAACCACGTGACGCCGACGATCCAGGCGTCGCGGTCGAACGCCGGCAGCGGTTCGAATCCCGGCGGCATCCGGTACTGCGTGTCGAAGTTCTCGTAGCGCAGGAACAGGGCGATCTCGCGCGGCGCGGGCCGCGGCACCACGAAGTACGACCCCTCCAGGTAGAACCCGCGCATCTGCTCGGCAACGTTGGGGTTGACGCCGGCGATGCGCGTGACGGCACGGTTCAGCTCTCCCATCCCGTCGAGGAACGCGTGCGCGTACAGTCCGCGCAGCCCGAGCTCGCCGGCCCGGTAGCGGCCGTCGGCCTCGACCAGGGTCACGCTCGAGTCCACGCGAGGGAACGCGAAGCCGGTATCGCCGCTCCAGAAGCTGGCGCCGAGCACCAGCCCCGGCGTCCCGACGTACTCCACCCGGCCGGTGCCGGCGACGTTACGCCCGTTTGCCTCGGCGCCCTTCTGCCGCCCGTCGCGCAGCCCCTCCTCGGCACCGAACCGCGACGCGTCGAGCGTCTCCATCGCGTAGGCGCGATAGCGAAACCCGCCGCGCAGCTCGCCGTGCACCCCGGCACCGGCCCCGAACCACGTGGTCGGAATGATCACGGTTTCCACCAGCGGACGTTCGACGCCGTGGAACACCGGCGGCTCGTGCCGCTCGTTGATCACCCCGACCGGGGCCAGCACCATGCCGGCCCGGAGGTTGAGCGGGCGACCGACGAGAAAGTCGATGTAGGCCTGCTCCAACTCGAGCTCGCCGTCGGTCTCCGGCGAGACCACGGCGTGCTCCAGCTCCAGCTCCGACACGAAGCGGACGCGCTCCGAGAAGCTGTGGGTGAAGAGCAGCACGAAGCGGTGGAAGTCGAGTACCGGGTCGCCGTGCTGCGCGTCGTTGACGTGAAAGTCCATGTAGCCGGAGATCGGTCCCGTCCGTGACGCGGCGGCGCCGCCCGCCGGCGCGGGCTGCTGCGCGAACGCGGTGGCGGCCCAGCCGATCAGCAGCAGCAAAGCGATTTCGCAAGACATAAATTTTGATTTTGTGTTCGCCATGTTGGTATTTTGATTATTCAAAAATAGCCGGCCGCTGTCAAAGCCGCTCCCAATCTCCCGACTCCCAATCCTCCCGGCTTCCGGGCTTCCGGCTTCCGGGCTTCCGGCTTCCGGCTTCCGGCTTCCGGCTTCCGGCTTCCGGCTTCCGGCTTCCGGCTTCCGGCTTCCGGCTTCCGGCTTCCGGCTTCCGGCTTCCGGCTTCCGGCTTCCGGCTTCCGGCTTCCGGCTTCCGCGTTGACATGTTTCCATGCATGAATTCATACTTACAGCATGCGCATCGGTGAACGGGGTCAGGTCACCATTCCCAAGACGCTGCGCGACAAGTTCGGTCTCCAGCCGCGCGACGAAGTGACGTTCGTCGAATCGAGGGGCGAGCTCATATTGCGCAAGGCGCGCGGGCCGGCGGTCGCGTCCGGCATTCGCAAGTGGGTCGGACGCATCGAGCGGATGCCCGAATCGGTCGACGAGTTCATCGACGACATCCGCGGCTCATGACCACGGCGGTCGACACCAGCGTTCTGCTGGACGTGCTCCGCCCGGATCCGAACCATGTCGAACGCTCCCTCGCGTTGATCGAGACGAGCGCGAGACTGGGACCACTCGTCCTGTGCGACACCGTGTACTGCGAGCTGGCGGCCAACTTCGAAGCGATGGACGAGCTGGACGCCTTCCTGGCGGACGCGGGGATCCGGCGCGAGTCTCCCAACACCGGCGCGCTCTTCCTGTCGGGGCGGATGTGGCGCGCGTATCGGTCCGCGGGCAGCCGTCGGCGCATCCTCTCCGACTTCGTCATCGGCGCCCATGCTTGCGTGCAGGCAAGCCGCCTGGCGACCCGCGACCGCGGCTTCTACCGTCGGTACTTCGAAGACCTGGTGGTGGTCGAGCCGTGACCCGCGATGCGGATCCTCATCCCTTGACGCAGACGACCTGCTTGAGCGTGTGGACCACGTCCACCAGGTCGGCGGAGTTTGCCATCACCGTGTCGATGTCCTTGTAGGCGCCCGGGATCTCGTCGATGACGCCAGCGTCCTTGCGGCACTCGACGCCGGCCGTCTGCCGCTCCAGGTCGGCCGCGGTATAGGAGGCCTTCGCCTGCGAGCGGCTCATCCGCCGACCCGCCCCGTGGGCGCACGACTGCAGCGACTCCTCCGATCCGCGCCCCCGAACGACGTACGACCGCGCCCCCATGCTGCCGGGGATGATGCCCAGCTCGCCGCGTCCGGCCCGGATCGCGCCCTTGCGGGTCACGTAGACCGGCTCGCCGAAGTGCTTTTCCTCGGCCACGTAGTTGTGGTGGCACTCGACGGCCGTCCCGTCCACCCGGAACGGCGGCAGCAGCCCCCGCAGCGCGGCGAGGATGCGGGCAAGCATCAGGCGCCGGTTCTCCAGCGCGTAGCGCTGCGCCCAGGTCAGCGCCTCGACGTAGTCGGCGAAGTGGTCCGAACCTTCCTCCAGGTAGGCGAGGTCCTTCGCCGGCAGGCGGGCGAGGTGCCGCTCCATGTCGCGCTTCGCCAGTTGCGTGAAATAGCGGCCCAGCACGTTGCCCACGCCGCGGCTGCCGGAATGCAGCATCACCCAGACCCGGTCCGCCTCGTCCAGGCAGACCTCGATGAAGTGGTTGCCGCCGCCGAGCGTGCCGAGCTGCCGCGGCCACTTGGCGCGCACGCCGCGGATCATCTTCTCGATACGGTGGTGACGTTCCAGGATGCGCTCGAGGCCAGGCCGCAGCGAGTCCAGCATGGTCGACCCGGCGACCGGCTCCGCATGGGCGGCGAAGCCGACCGGAACGGCGTCCTCAATCGCCTCGCGAACCGGACGCAACGAGTCGGGAAGCGTCGAGGCGTCGAGCGTGAGGCGCGCGGCACCCATCCCGCAGCCGATGTCGACACCGACCGCGGCCGGAATCAGCGCGCGCCGGGTCGGGATCACCGAGCCGACCGTCGCCCCGATGCCGAGGTGCACGTCGGGCATGGCGGCCACGTGGCCGACCACGATCGGCAGCCGCGAGACGGCGGCGAGTTGCTCTATCGACGCCTGGTCGACGTCGTCCGTGAAGATCCTGACCGGTACGCCGCCCCGGTCGAGCACCTGCCGCACCGGCATTCGGAGCCCTCCTTCGTTCAGGCCAACCTGTCATTGTGACACGAAACCGGTTGGCCGCCGACGGCGAAAGGCACGCAGAACGACGGCGGTTATGATGCCCTGTATGGATGATGGGGGGTGGGTGGCCCGCGGCGGCGGGGCGGCGACGGATGCCGGCGGGCAGGCGCCGGACTCGGTGCGGAGCCGTCCCGCACCGGTGGACTACGCATCGCGGTTCCCCGGGTGCCGCCCCGTGCGACTGCTGACCGACCGGCTACCCGACTTCGAGAGCCGCCTCGAATACTGGGACGCCCGGACCGAGACCGCGTGGGTGGTGGCGGAGCCGACCGGCGGGATCCACGAGGGCACGTCGCGGCGGCTGATTCACCTCGCGGAGCGGATCGCCCTGGTTCGGGGCACGCCCATCGCTTCGTTCGGATCCGTCGACCTGCTCGTTCGGGATGCCCGCGGCGCTCCCGAGCGGATGATGCAGGCGGACGAGACCCTGTACCTGCACCCCGGCCAGGCACGGCTGCCGCAGGGATCGCTGGTCATCGGCGAGCACGACCTGCCGGACGTGGTGCTGGAGGTGGACCATACGACGGACGTCCGTCCCGGCAAACTGCCGCTCTACGAGTCCTGGGGATTCCCCGAGTTGTGGGTCGTGGTGCCGCCGGCCGGGGCGCGCCGCCGGCGTTCGGCGGGCGTGACCATCCACCGGCTGGACGAAGGCCGGTATCGGTCCGCTCCGGCGAGCCGCGCCTTCCCCGGCTGGACAGCGGCGGAAATCCACACGGCCCTGACCGAGCCGGCGACGACCGCATACACGTGGCGCGCGCTGGAGCGGGTCGGACGGACGCTGGGCGCGCGGGAGGGCACCGGCCCCGACGATACGCCGTTACTGCGTTCGCTGGGCGAACAGGCGCGCGCGGAGGGACGCGCCGAGGAGCTGGCCGTGCTCGTGCGCAGCACGCTCCGGGTGCGCGGGATTCCAGTGACGGACGGGTTTCCGGGCGCATCGGCCGCGCTCGCCGCTGTTCCTCACGACGTGCTCATGGCCGCGGCGCTCGCGTGCGTGGACGAGCAGGACTTCCGGCGTCGCGCCGGGTTGCCAGATTGATGCAGGGCGTCACGCCTGTGCGACGTCGGTGCGGGTGAGATCGTAGAGAAGATCGCCAAGATGGAGCGCGTCGAGCAAACCCGCCAACGGTCCGCTCTCTGTCCACAGCTTGCCCTGGTTGTGCATCCCGGCGCTTCCGAGCGCCATGCCATGCTTGATCCGCCGCAAACGTCAGGCGCACGACGCCCGGCGTGAACGCCCGCAGGATGTCATCGCGCCAGCCGGCCACCGCCGCTCCTTCCGGGAACACCACGGTGCATCAGCCTGTGTACCGGTAGTCGAACACGCACGACGCGCCAATCATCTCGCGAAACCACAACGTGGCGCGGGCGCCCTGTGAATCCGTCAGGTGGACCGGCTCGTTCAGAAGGAAATGCACCGGCTGGGTCCGGCCGTCGTTGATGGCCACGTTGTTCGCGTAGAGGTACGTGCGATCCAGGGTATCGAGGATGGGATTGAGCCGCCCCTGAATGCCCGGCAGATGCCCCGTTCGGTTCGCGATGATCAGCGATCCCCCGTTCGGGGCCGGCTGCAGGCGAACCTCCAGGGGCTCGCCGGGCTGACAATCGCGCACCACGTGCGCCCTGCATCCCGTCGCAGCGCAGAACACGGTCATCGGCAGCCTGGCGTAGAGCACGAACTCGACGCGCCCGAAGGCGTCGGTCCGCGCCTGGCGATACGTCTTGTTGGGATAGAGCATCAGCACGTCGACGCCCGGCAGCGGCTCACCCGAGCCGCCGTGCCTGACCACGACGCGCACCCCGACGCCGTCGGACACCGGCGGCCGCGCCGCGGGCAGGACGACCTTCAGCTCCCGCTCGCCGATCAACTCGAAGACCGGCGGTTCGCCGGCCAGTGCAAACGTCTCGTCCTGAATGACGCCGACGCCTTCGCCGCGCCGTTCGATGAAATACTGCCGCCCGCCCGCGCCCGGCACCTCGCCCACCGGGCACTGGCCCAGCCGCGACGCCAGCAGCTCGTTGCGCGTGAACTGGCTGGTGCGCAGGTCGTCGGTGGTCATGGAATTGCACAATCCGCCGGGCGAATACAGCTCCAGCCGATCGTCGAACATGAACAGGCGTATCCGCGACCCCGACACCCCGTAGTCGCGATGCACCACCGCGTTGACCACCGCCTCGAAGACCGCGCGTTCGCTGAACTGCGGCACGTCGATGCGCGCCGGATCCTTGTACGCCGCGACCCGCCGATTGCGGACCACGAAGCGCACCGCCTCGCGAATCTGCTCGTCGAGCGGACCCGTAACGTCCCGGGCGTCGAGCTGCCGGCCGGCGTCCAGGCGATCGCCGCCGTAACACACGGCCTGGATCCACGCGTTCGGCAACCATTCCCGCGCGTCGTCCGCGGCCAGCAGCACACCGCCGACGGTCGCGCGCAACGCGCCATGCCCGTCGTCCTTCAGGAACTTCAGCTTCGACAAGGCGATCTCCGCCGGTTCGTCCGAGCGCGAGCTCACGTACCGGCGCCACAACGCCGGGCGCAAGCTGCCGATCCCCGTGTTCCGCACGACCTGAGTGTCGGTAGCAGCGGCGTCCGACTGCCCGCGCGCCTGCGACAGCCGCCGGATTTCCGCGGAGTCCATCTGCCGCTTCTCGTCTCCGCGCCGGCGGAAGTGTCCGCCGGGTGACCGGTGGACCGTCGCGCTCTCCGGAACCTCCACGACCACCGCACCACCACCCCCCGGTTCCGGGGCCGGCACCCGGAAGATGCCAAAGTCCAGCGGGGGCTTGACTGTCCGAACAGATCTCGGTCACCAGGTTCGCCAATGCATCCAGTTGCCCGGGCGCGAGCCCCTGCGGCGTCCGATCGTCTGCTACCCCCAGGACGAGACGGCCGCCGCGAGCGTTGGCGAGCGCGGCGAGTTCGTCGCGGCGCGGACCTGACACGCGGCTGCCACGGAAGCGAGCTTCCTTCAGCTCGAGATCCGTGTCTTCACCGAGCGCAACCTGCTCCCACAGGCGTGATGTGTCGATTGACATGACATGCGCCGGGGCCACGCCGTCGCGATTGTCTGTTCGTAGTGCGTCGCTTCCGGTTCACCGAACAGGATGGCCATGATCGCCGACGTGTCGATGATCACTTCGGCAGTCCCTGTTCGTCATAGAGCAGGTCGCCGTGGTCGACGGCCGAAAGTCCTGATCCCATCAGCTTGGCACAGCGTTGTCCGATGGCGTGAAGCTCCCGGGCCAGCGCCTCCGTGTTGCGCAGGCGCTTCTCCCGCTCCAAGCGGTCCCGCAACGCGACGGTGGTCGCTCCGGTCATCGTCTCGCCGGTCAGCCGGGCGAGCTCGCCGGCCAGCCGACAGGTCTCCTCATTTTTGATGTTGAGGCTCATCACCAGGATCCTCTGGTAGAAAACCGTGACCTCATTCTACCGGAGTGCACCGCCGCCGGCGGCCAAACGAAGACCGTAGGCCATCTGCATGCCGAGCCACGTCTCGGGCGAAGATCCGAACGCCTTCGACAGCCGAATCGCCATCTCCACGGAGATACCGGCCCTTTCGTTGACGAGCTCGGACAACGCCTGGCGAGTCACGCCCAGGCCGGCCGCCGCCTCCGTCACCGAGAGGCCGAGCGGCACGAGACACTGGCGCCTGACGATGCCGCCCGGATGCGGGGGATTCTGCATGGCCACGGTCCAACCGAAACGTGGATCGCCTTCATCCACCGCCGTCCGACTGGTAGGTCGCAAACGACGTCGGGGTTTCCCAGACCGTGACGCGAACCACCGGGAACCCGTGATCGCGGGTCTTGTCGAAGATGAGGCGGGCGATGTGCTCGACGGTCGGGTTCTCGTCGCTGACGAACACCGGCTCGCCGAGCTCGCGCAATGGACCGATCAGCGGATCGTCGCGGTGGAGGATCATCTTGTGATCCAGTTCGCGGTCGATCCAGCCCTTGATGCTGCGCTTGATGTCGCTGAAGTCGCAGACCATGTGGCGATCGTCCAGCGACACGGTGCGTACCTCCACCTCGGCCACCGCGTTGTGCCCGTGGGGATGCTTGCAGACGCCGTCGTAGTTCAGCAGGCGGTGGCCGTAGCAGAAGTCGATGCGCTTGGTAACCGAGTACATGGCGGCGTCTTCGTCGGGATTGATGTTCAGGGAAGCAGGTCGCCCGCCGCGATAGTTGCAGCAGGACGGGCGAGCGGCGCGACGGTCTTCCCGGACCGCAGGACCGTGACGTCGCGGTAGTCGTCTCCGGACGGGTCGCGGTAGACCTCGAGGGCAGCGTCGGGAAGCGCGACGATCCAGTACTCCTGTATGCCGCAGCGCGCGTAGATGCGCCGCTTGACGGTCCTGTCACGGCGCAACGAGTCGTCCGCCACCTCGACCACGAGGAACGCCGCCGACGGATGCGCGTCGCGGTAGTCCGCAATCTGCCCTTCCACCACCGCCAGGTCGGGTTCCGGTTCCGAATCGTCGGCAATAGCAAGCGGCAACTGGCACTGCACGATGCAGTCCTCGCCGAACACACGCGTCAGCGCGCGGTTGACCAGTCGGATGGCGGTGGCGTGCCGGCTGCCGTGCGGCGTCATCATGACCAGCTCCCCCTCGATCAGCTCGATCCGGTCCTCCGGGCCGAATACGCCCGCTTCGACCGCGCGGTCGTAGACGCCGCGGCTCCAGCGATAGGTCTCGGCGGCAGGATCGGACACGGGGGTCACCGCAACGTCGGATCGTCAGACGCGGGACGGCAGGTCGAGGATGGCGGCGCGAAGCTCCCGCACATCGCGTTCGAGTGTGTCGAGCCGCGCCCCGAGATGCCTGGACAGTTCGGAGATCCGGGCCCCGAGCTGGATAAACACGAAGCCGAGCCCGCCTACAGCGGCCACGATGATGCTGACGCAGATCGCAGCGACGGCAAGCCAGTGCTCCGGCGTCACCGCTTCAGCATACCATCGGCGGCCAGGTTGCTCGACGGGCCCGAACGGACCCGGTCAACCGCCCGCCGCGGGACGATTGCCACCGCAGAGCTGGTTCGTCCGCGCCGGGCGCATGCCGGGCTGCCGGTACGCTCGATGGGTGCGACCGGTTCTGTGGTCGAGCTTGCGGTCCTGGCCCGCCTCCGCGCCCGCCAGACTGGTAGGATTCCAGCGGATGCCGAACGACCTCTGGCGGCCCGAGCGCAGCGAGTCGGCGGCGCGAGGAGCGGCAGGCGCGGCGATCTCCCACACCGCGGTGCTCTTCTCGGCCGGCCTGGACAGCGCGGTGCTGCTGGCGAGCGAGCTGCAGGCGGCGACCGAGGCCGACGGACACGCGGCGCACGTGCGGCCGGTCTACGTGCGGAGCGGCCTCGCGTGGGAGACGGAAGAATGCCGGCTGGCGGAACGCCTGATCGCGGCGCCGCCGTTCGCCGGACGCGTCGCCCCGCTCGCAACCCTGGATTGCCCCGTGACGGACACCTACCGGCCGAGCCATTGGGCCCTGGCCGGCACGCCGCCGGCCTACGCGACGGCGGACGAAGAGGTCTATCTGGTCGGCCGCAACGTGCTGTTGCTGGCCAAGGTCGCCACCTGGTGCGCCGTCAACCGCATCGGCCGCATCGCCCTCGGTCCGCTCGCGGGCAACCCGTTTCCCGATGCGACGCCCGCGTTCTTCGCGGCGATGCAGCAGGCCCTGTCGCAGGGGCTGGATCACGATCTGGAGATCGTCACGCCGTTCCGGGACCTGTCGAAGGCCGCGGTAATCGCCCGCGGACGCGCACTCGGGGTGCCGTTCGAGCTGACGCTGTCGTGCATGAATCCGGTGGACGTCCGGCACTGCGGACGCTGCAGCAAGTGCCGCGAGCGGCTGGAAGCATTCGAGGCGGCGGGCGCGGAGGACCCGGCGTCCTACGCCTTCAGGCCGGCCGACGTGGCAACCGGGGTCTGATGGCCGCGGCGGCCGCGCGGAAGAACTCCCGGGAGCCGCCGTGGAACGGCGACACCGGCCTCCCGAATCGTCAGGTCGTCACGAACCGGCGCCGCCGGCGCGGGCCTCCCGCGCCTGCCGCTCGAGCGCCTCGGCCAGCGCGGCGCGCCGGTGCAGCAGCTCCTTGCGCTCGCGCCGGCCCCGCTCGGAGCCTACGGCGTACTCGCAGAACAGCGGGAACGCGATGGTCGAGTCGGCGTAGACGACGACGGTGTCCGGCAGCACGCCCGGATTGACCTTGCCCCAGCTCACCGCCTCGGCCGGGGTGGCACCCGACAGCCCGCCCCAGACCACCTGGTCGGTGGTGATCTGGATGAAGTAGTCGTTGCCCCCTTTCGGGATCCCGTACACCTCCCACAGCGTCGGCTGGCCCTGCAGGTAGAAGTTCTTCGGCGAGCCGCCGCCCAGGATCACGCAGCCGTTCTTCTCGGCGGCGAGAATGATCGCGCACACCTCGTTGACGTCCCGGCTCGGATCGACGATCAGGCCGCTCCTTTCCATGAGCCGGTGCCAGGCGACGTTCATGCCGATGGAGCTGTCTCCCGGCGACGACGTGTAGATGGGCACGCCTGTCGCCGCCGCCTTGGCGACCACCGAGTACTCCTCGCACTCGGTGCGCCGCTCGAGCAGGTCCCTCCCGAGCCGGTAGTGCAGCTCGGCGCTCGAAATCGGACCGTCGAGCGCGGAGCGGACGAGGAAATCGCGGATGTACGCATCGGTTTCCAGCAGCACGGTAGCGGGGAACAGCACGTCGTAGATACGAATGACGCCGTCCTCGTACAGCTCGACGTCGTCGAGGAACGGCGAGCCGCGGTGCAGGGTGAAGTTCAGGGCGTAGTGCAGGTCGTGGTAGAGGTTCGCGCCGGTGCTGATCACGAAGTCGACGAGACCGCGGTCGAGCAGCTCGATGACGCAGCCGCCGAGTCCCGCCGGGGTCAGCGCGCCCGCCATCGTCAGGCCGACGGTGGTGTCGTGCGCCGGATCCAGCATCCGATCGGTGAATACGTGGCACGCCTCCGACAGGCGCCCCGCGTTGAACGCCTGGAACCCCTCCTCTATCAGCATGCGCACGCCGGCGTCGCCGCGCGGGCGGTAGTAACGGATCGGTTTGCCGCGAAGGTGTCGGGCGGCAGGGGTGTCGGTGGTTCCGGGTGAGCGGTGCGGCACGTCGCGGAAATCCTAGCCCGAAAACCGTCGCCTGCGGCTCCGGTCTCCGCCAGACCGCGCCTGCCGCGACGTGGCAGGCGCCCGGCGGCTCATTCCACCCAGTCCGGCCGCCGGCCGCCGAGGGCGACCAGGATGAGTGCCGAGCCGGTCGCCCCGGCCAAGAGGCCCGCGCCGTCCGAGACCCAGCTTTCCCAGGAAGCGTCTATCGCCGCGAGCCAGACCGCCGCGCCGACGCACGCGAGACCGGCGACAAGGGCCGCGGGCCGATTGAAGGCGAGCCGCAGCAACGCGCCGCGCAGCCGGCGGATCAGTGACCGCACAGCGTGACGCGCGCCGTCGACCGTCCGGCGGCCACCGGCATGGGATGCAGGTTGTCGGCGTGTGGCATCCGGCGCCTCGTCAAGCAGGAACGTCGCGCCGTCACATGCCGGTGGCGTGGTACCCGCCATCGACCATCAGCACTTCGCCGGTGACGCCGCGCCCGCCCGGTCCGAGCAGGAAACGGGCGGCGGCGGCCACCTCGTCCGCATCGACGGTGCGGCCGAGCGGCGCACTCTCCCGGTAGTGCTGAAGGATGCGGCTGAACTCGGGGATCCCGGACGCGGCCAGCGTCTTTATCGGTCCGGCGGAGATGGCGTTGACACGAACGCCGCGGGAACCCAGATCGCTCGCCAGATAGCGCACCGTCGCCTCGAGCGCGGCCTTGGCTACACCCATGACGTTGTAGTGCGGAAACACGCGCTCGCTGCCGAGGTAGGTGAGCGTCAGGACGCTGCCGCCGCCGCGGCGCTCCATGAGCGGCGCCGCCCCGCGGGCCAGCGCGACGAGCGAGTAGGCGCTGATGTCGAGGGACTGCGCGAAGTCCGCCCGGCTGGTCTCGAGAAACGGCGCCGAGATCGCGTCTCGCGAGGCGAACGCCACCGCGTGCACCAGGAAGTCGAGCCCGCCGTGGACCTCGTCGACCTGCCGGTACAGCTCCTCGATGGCCGCATCGTCCGTCACGTCGCACGCCACGAGCTGCGGCGAAGTGGTGAGGGTGTCGGCGAGCTTGCGGGCGTTGGACTCGAACCGCTCCGTTGCGTAGCTGAGGGTCAGCCGGGCGCCCGCCTCGTCCGCAGCCCGCGCAATCGCCCAGGCCAGTGAGCGCTTGTTGGCAACGCCGACGATCAGACCGTTCTTTCCGGCGAGATCACTCATGCCGCGTCATCACCGGGACCGGCCTCGCCCGCGCCGGGACGATCGCGACTTGGAACCCGGACGTGCCTCGCGCTGAGCCTGATTGCCGGAGGATCGATTGTTGCCGGGCGCACTGCCGGAGTACCGGCTATCGTTGGACGAACGGACCTGATCGCCGCGCCCGCGCCCCTGCTTCCTGTTGGCTGGCGGGGCATCCCGTCCGTCGCCGCCGGTCTGCTGATGCATCGTGAACACGGGCGGCTCGCGCGGCGGCGGCGGCGTGCCGGCCGGGTGCTGCAGCGTGGCCCGAATCAGGGGTCGGCGGACGGACCCTTCACGCTCGGCGTCTCGGGTATCGTCCGCGGCACCCGCAACCGGTTGTCTCATCACCTGCTCTTCGCGCGAACCGTTGTCCACAGTGTCGCCCTCGCGGACCTGCCGCTGCCCCATCTGGTTCCCCCGAGCAATCAGAACGCCGTTAGAAAGGCGGGACCGAAAAAAAGCCGGCGCGCAGGACGCCGAGTCTAGCAGAGCCGACAAACGCGAGCAAACCGCACTCCGCCCCTCCGCCGATCGCAGGCCTATCGGCCGTTGTGCGCGTCGACCCAGGCGCGCACCGCAGCCAGCGCATTCGCGACCGGCTCGGGCCCCGTGGACTGCGGCGTCCGCCGCGCGCCGATGGACGCGCGGCTCGTTACGCGGGCGCCGGCATCGGCCCCGAAACGCGCGTCGTAGCCTTGCCATTCCTCCGCTCCGAGCGAATCGAAATCGCGCCCCTGAGCAAGCAGATCGCGCACGATGCGGCCCACTGTCTCGTGGGCCCGCCGGAACGGCACACCTCGCTCGACCAGGTAATCGGCCACGTCCGTCGCCAGCAGCATGCCACCGGCCGCGGCCTCCGCGCGCGCTGCCCGCACCGCAACGCTCTCCACCACCGCGGTCGTGGCCCGCAGCGATCCCAGAACCTGGTCCTCGGCGTCGAAGACCGCCTCCTTGTCCTCCTGCAGATCCTTGTTGTAGCCGCTCGGAAGCCCCTTCATCGTCGTGAGCCAGCCGGCCAGATGACCGATCACGCGGCCACTCTTGCCGCGCACCAGCTCCAGGGGGTCGGGGTTCTTCTTCTGCGGCATCAGACTGCTGCCGGTCGCCACCCGGTCGTGCAGCTCGAAGTATCCGAACTCCTCGCCGGTGAATAGGATGAGATCCTCGGCCAGGCGGCTGACGTGCACCATGATCAGCGCGCACGCGTGCAGCGTGGATGCCACGAAGTCACGGTCGGACGCCGCGTCGATGCTGTTGGCCGTCACGCGGGAGAAACCGAGCCGCCTGGCCAGCGCATCCGTGTCGACCGCGTAGCTCGTGCCGGCCACCGCCCCGGAACCGAGGGGCATCGCATCGGCCTCGCCACGCGCCGCGCCCAACCGGACATGGTCGCGCCGGAACGCGGCGGCGTGAGCGAGCAGAAAGTGGGCCGCCAGTATCGGCTGGGCGCGTCGCAGATGCGTGTACGCGGGCATCATCGTCTGCTCCGCCGCCGCCGCACGGTCGGCCAGCGCGGCGACCAGCGCGACAACCTCACGCTGCAGCACCGGAAGCCGGCGGCGCAGGTACAGGCGCAAATCCAGCGAGACCTGCTCGTTCCGTGAACGACCGGTATGGAGCCGGCGACCGACGTCTCCGAGACGCTCGACGAGCTGCCGCTCGACGAACGCGTGCACGTCCTCGTCCGGCCCCGCCACAAACCCGGGGTCGTCCCGCCCGGCCTGGCGAATCTGAAGTAGCGCGTCGCGAATGGAACCCGCATCGGCGGGCGTGAGCACCCCGGCCGCGGCCAGGGCCTCGGCCCACGCGAGGCTCCCTTCGACGTCGTCTTCGAACAGGCGCCGGTCGAACCCGAACGAGGCCTGGAAGCGGAAGACCTCTTCGTCGGGGGCGCTCTCGAACCGACCCGACCAGAGGTGCGACTCGTCGCTCATGCCGTTGAAGGACCTGCCGCCTCGGCGGCCCCCACGGCGGCCGCGCGTCGCTTGCTCGCCGCGTTGGCTACCGGCAGACCCCAGATCTCGATGAAGCCCTCGGCCGCCTCGTGGTCGAATCTGTCGCCCTCGTCGTAGGTCGCCAGCGCCGTATCGTACAGAGACGCGGGAGACTTGCGACCCACCACCCGGCAGTCTCCCTTCGACAGCTTCACCCGCACGGTGCCGGTGACATGCTGCTGCACGTTGGCGACGAACGCGTCGAGGGCCTCGCGGGTCGGCGAGAACCAGAGCCCGTCGTAGACGAGATCTGCGTAGGTGCGCGACAGGCCGACCTTGAGCCGTTCGAGGTCGCGCGGAATGACCAGCGCCTCGAGCTCGCGGTGTGCCGCATGCAGCACGGTCGCCGCAGGCGCCTCGTAGATTTCCCGCGACTTGATGCCGACCAGGCGGTTCTCGACCATGTCGATCCGCCCGACGCCGTGCGCGCCGGAGATCGTCTCGAGCGAGTTGATCAGCTCGGTCAGCGGCATCGCCACGCCATTGACCTTGATCGGAACACCGCGCTCGAACTCGACCTCTACGTAGGCCGGTGCGTCCGGAGCACCGGCCGGCGACTTCGTCAGCGTGTAGATCTCCTCGGGAGGCTCCCGCCACGGGTCTTCCAGCACGCCGCACTCGATCGACTTGCCCCACAGGTTCGAGTCCGTGCTGTAGGGGTTGTCGACGGAGGCGGGAACGGGAATGCCGTGCTCGCGCGCATAAGCGATTTCCTCGGGGCGGGTCATGCCCCAGACGCGCGCCGGGGCGACCACCTTGAGAGCCGGATTCAGGGCGCGCGCCGACACGTCCATGCGCACCTGGTCGTTGCCCTTGCCGGTGCACCCGTGTGCGATCATGCCCGCGTCTTCCATCTCCGCGATCTCGACCAGCTTCTTCGCGATCAGCGGGCGTCCGAGCGCGGTGGCGAGAGGGTACTTGCCCTCGTAGATGGCCCCGGCCTGGAGCGCCGGCAGGATGTACTCCTGCGCGAACTCCTCGCGTGCGTCGACCACATGGGCGCGCACCGCGCCTACCGCCAGGGCCCGCTCGCGCACGTCGTCGAGCTCCTTGCCCTGGCCCAGGTCGATGGTGGCCGCCACGATCTCGGCCTCGTAGCGGTCGGCGAGCCACTTGACCGCCACCGAGGTATCCAACCCGCCCGAGTACGCCAACACGATCCGTTCCATAGCCCTGCTCTCCTCAGTCCCTGGAAACCAGCCCGGAAGCTGTCACCTGCGGCTCCGATTGCCACCCTGCCGGGCCTGCCCGGGCCCGCGCCACTCTGCGGCACGGATTCCTGGCGCCCCGAAACGCCTCGCTGGCTCGGCGTTTCGGCCCATGCCCCCCCGCTCCATGACCCTGCGCCGCGGCACTTCGCTGCGCTGCGTTGTGCGGCGCAAGCTCCTAGCTCCGGCGTGGATACGCGCGGTCGTCCATGGCCCAGCCTTCGAACAACCGTGTCACCTCCCGACCGGCCCTCGCGTGACGGGTGATCACCAGGATGGTGTCGTCGCCGGCCACGGTACCGACCACCTCCGGAAGATCCGCGTTGTCGATCGCCAGCGCCAGCGGCTGCGCCAGCCCCGGATCGGTGCGCAACACCAACAACTGCTGCACGAGATCCACGCGGCGCAGGTACTCGACAATTGCCCGGCGCAGCGCCGCATCGGCCAGCCCACGAGCACCCTCCGTAACCCCGGGTCGTTCGTAGGCGCCGTCACTCGCGCGCTTGACGAGCTGCAACTCCTTGATGTCACGCGAGATCGTAGCTTGCGTGGCATGAAAACCGCGCTTGCGAAGCTGCCGTCCGAGCGCATCCTGACTGCAGATGGCCTCACGCGACACGAGATCGAGGATGGCCGACTGTCGGTACCGCTTCATAAATATGCACGCAGGCGAATCAGTATACATTGCGGGGAATCCCCTCGCAAAGCACTTCTCTTCGCCCGTGGCAGGCGTGCTGACGGCGTCCACAGTGATTTCTCCGGTTGACGCGGCCACCGCGCCGCCTGTATAATTACACTTTTCTCTGCATAGATATCCAGGGGCGGCGGGGCCGGCCCCGGGCACGATTCATGTCCACCATTCGTATCGGGATTGCCGGCGCAACCGGCTACGGCGGCCAGGAGTTGCTCCGCCTCGCGGCGCGCCATTCCGCGGTCGATGTCACCGTCGCCATGAGCTCGGGGACCAGCGACGGCGCTCAGGAGCTGCCCGCGCTCGCCGGGCTCTGGGACGGACGCATCGAGCCATTCTCGCTGGATGGCCTGGCCGCACGGGCCGACGTGGTGTTCCTCGGCCTGCCGGACACGATCAGCGCCGAACTCGCCCCCGCCCTGCTCGACCGCGGGCGCCGGGTCTTCGATCTGTCCGGCGCCTTCCGCCTGCGTGACGCCGGCGCGCGCCGGCGCTGGTACCCGGCGACTCCGGTTCTCGACCGCCCGGCTGCCTACGGGCTGACGGAATGGAATCGGGAAGCGTTGCCCGCCGCCAGGCTCGTCGCCTGTCCCGGCTGCTATCCGACCGGCGCGCTCCTGGCCCTGAAGCCGCTGGTCGACGCCGGCCTGATCGCCGCCGACGCCGACGTCTACATCGATGCCAAGTCCGGCGTCTCGGGGGCCGGCAAGAAACCGACTCCGCGCACGCACTTCTCCGAGGTGCACGGCAGCGTCGCCGCGTACGGCATCTTCGCGCATCGCCACGGCGCCGAGATCGAACAGGAGCTGGCGCGCCCGGTAACGTTCGTGCCTCACCTGGTACCGCTCGACCGCGGCATCCTGGAGACGATCTATACCCGCCTGCGTCCCGGCGTGACGGCGGACACGATCGCCGAGGAGTACTCGAGAGCCTACGACGGGTCTCCGTTCGTGCGACTGACCGGCGACCGCCCGCCCGAGATCAAGCAGGTCTCGCACACCAACTTCTGCGACATCGGCTGGCACGTCGACGGCGGGCGGCTCGTGCTGGTGTGCTGCCTGGACAACCTGGTAAAGGGCGCCGCCGGGCAAGCGCTGCAGAGCTTCAACGTCGCATGCGGGCTCGATGAGCGCGAGGGACTGCGGTGACGGCACGGCACCGGCCGCCGGCCGTCATCAAGCTCGGGGGCGAGCTGCTGGAGGAGCCCACGCGCCTCCGCCGGCTCGCACGCGCGCTGGCCGATGCGGCGGGCCGCGAACCGCTGGTGGTCGTGCACGGCGGCGGACGGGAGGTCGACGCCGAAATGGCACGCCTCGGCATACCGAAGCGATCCGTCGACGGCCTGCGCATCACCGACGGCCCGACGCTGGACGTGGTGGCCGGGGTCCTGGCCGGACGCGTGAACACGCGGCTGGTGGCCGCCCTCGGCGCGGCTGGAGCCGGCGCGGTCGGACTCACCGGTGCCGACGCCGGCCTGGCGCGGGCGCGACGGGAACGACGGTACCGGACGGCGGATGGAACGGCGGTCGATCTCGGATTCGTCGGCAGGCCCATCGGCTCGGGTCCGCCCGTGTTGCTCGTCGATCTGCTGGCGGCCGGTTACCTGCCGGTTATCGCCAGTCTCGGCGTCGGCGCCGGGGGACAGATCTTCAACGTCAACGCCGATACACTGGCCGGGTTCGTGGCGGCCCGGCTCGGGGCGCGGCGGCTGATTGTCGCCGGAGGGACGGCTGGCGTGCTGGACGCGAAGGGCCGGACGATCTCCACCGTGGACGACCGCGGGATCGACGCCCTGATCTCGGGCGGGCAGGCCAGCGCCGGCATGGTCGCCAAGCTGCTCGCCTGCCGGGCCGCGCTTCACGGAGGCGTCGGCGAGGTCTCCATCCTCGACGCGCGGCAGGCGCGACGCGGAATGTTCGATCGCGTGTCCGGAACTACCGTAATCGCCGGCACCAAACAGTGATCGCGCGCGTGAATCGGTAGGCGCGCGCGGGTTTCAGAGACGATGACGACGAGAGCAGAGGCAATCAAGGCGATCGAGGCCGCGCACGTGCTGCAGAACTACAAGCGGCACCCGGTAGTGTTCGTACGCGGCAGCGGATCGCACCTGGTCGATACGGAGGGGCGCGAGTACCTCGACCTCCTTTCGGGGATCGGAGTTGCCTCGCTCGGGCACGCTCCTCCTGAACTGGGGGCGGCCCTGACCGCGCAGGCGGGCGAGCTGCTGCACACTTCCAACCTCTTCTTTCATCCGCTGCAGGGCGAGGTCGCCGAGCGACTCGCGCGGCTCTCCGGGTTGCCCCGAGCGTTCTTCTGCAACAGCGGGACCGAAGCGGTGGAGGCGTGCCTGAAGTTCGCCCGCCGCTACTGGCGCACGAACGGCGCGGACGAGCGGCACGAAATCGTGGCGTTCGAAGGAGCGTTCCACGGCCGGACGTTCGGTTCGCTGTCCGTTACCGCGGGCGAGCCGTACCGAACGCCTTTCGCACCCCTGCTGCCCGGGGTGCGGTTCGTGTCGGCGACGGATCCGGACGGGGTGCGCGCCGCCGTCACCGACCGGACCGCGGCCGTCATACTCGAGCCGATTCAAGGCGAGGGCGGCGTACGGCCGATTCCGGCGGCGACGGCGGCGGCGGTCGCCGAAGTGTGCGTGGCTACGGGAACGCTGCTCATCGCCGACGAGGTGCAATGCGGTCTCGGGCGCACCGGTCGGCCGCTCTACAGCACGGCCCTCGGCCTGACGCCGGACCTGATCTCGATCGGCAAGTCGCTCGGAGGCGGGTTTCCGGTCGCCGCCGCACTCATGAGCGACGCGGTGGCCGCGACGGTAGCGTTCGGCGATCACGGTACCACCTACGGTGGCAACCTCCTGGCGTGTCGCGCCGCTCTCGTCTTCCTCGACGCCCTGGAGAATGGGCTGCTCGAGCGGGTCACCGCCGCCGGGCACCGCGTCCGGCAGGGACTCGACGCGCTTGCAGCGGACGGCGATGCCGTCCATGAGGTGCGCGGGGACGGACTCATGTGGGGTGTCGAGGTCGACCGGAGCGTGGCGGATCGGACGGTGGACTGCGCTCTCGCACGCGGCCTGGTACTCAACCGTACCGCGGGCACGGTGATTCGGTTGCTACCGCCGCTCAACATCTCCGACGATGACATCGATGAAGGACTGCGGCGCCTGCGCCTGGCGCTGGTCGACGCCGGCGCCACGCTGCCGGCGTCCTGAAAACGACGGACCCGCGAACGATGGCCACCACTACCCAGATCGCAGCCGCCGTCCCCCCGGCACCGATCGTCGGCGAAATCGCGATCCGTCCCGCGACCGCCGCCGACGCCGGGCGCGTATACCAGCTCATCACCGAGAATCTGGTCGCTGGTCACCTGCTTGCCCGCCCCCTCGGAGAGGTCGAGCTGCACGTTCCACGCTTTCTCGTCGCCGCGGACGGTGACGATGTCGTCGGCTGCGGCGAACTGGCCCGGCTGAGCCCCGCCGTAGCCGAGGTCCGCTCGCTCGTCGTCGACGGAACGCGGCGCGGCACGGGGGTCGGGCGGCGCCTGCTCGATGCGCTGATTGCCGAGGCGGGGTCACAGCGTTTCCCCCGGCTCTGCGCCTTCACGCACCAGGCGCGGCCGTTCGTGCGCGCCGGATTCTCCATCGTGCCGCACCCTTGGATCCCGGCCAAGATTGCAGCCGACTGTCAGTCCTGCGACCTGTTCCGCCGCTGCCGGCAGTACGCCGTCGTGCTCGACCTGAAGCGGGCAACCGGAGCCTGGCGATGACGTTGCCGGCCATCACCCTCGCCGGCGGCGGGATCACGGCGCCGGACGGCTATCGCGCGGCGGGAGTCGCCTGCGGACTCAAGCCGTCCGGGCTCGACGTCGCCCTCGTCGTCTCCGACGAGGTGGCCAGCGCCACCGGCCTCTTCACCACGAACCTCGCGGTCGCCGCGCCGGTCGTGGTGTCCCGCGAGCAGCTCGCGCGCTCCGGCGGGCGCGCTCGGGTCATCGCCGTCAACAGCAAATGCGCCAACGCCTGCACCGGCGCCGAGGGCATGCGGGCCGCACGCGCGATGGCCGCCGCCACGGCAGACGCGGTCGGCTGCGATCCGGCACACGTGCTGATCGCGTCGACCGGCGTCATCGGGATGCGGCTCGACACGGCCAGGGTGACCGCCGGCATCGCCGAAGCCGCGCGCGGCCTCGACCGCAACGGGCACCTTGCCGCGGCGGAGGCCATCCTGACGACCGACATCGGCCCCAAGGAGGCCGCCGTGCAAGTCTCCTCCCCCCGCGGCAGCTTCACCATCGGCGGCATGGTGAAGGGCGCGGGAATGATCGAGCCGAACCTGGCGACGATGCTCGGGTTCCTGACCACCGACGCCGCCGTCGATGCGGCCGGCCTCGACAGCGCGCTGCGCGAGGTGGCGCACGACACGTTCAACGCGATCACCGTCGACGGTGAGCCGTCGACGAACGATACGGTCTTCATGCTCGCCAACGGGGCGAGCGGGGTCCACCTCGACGAGGCGACGTATCCGGCGTTCGTCGCCGGCCTCCACGAGCTCTGCACCGGACTTGCGCGAGAGATCGTGCGCGGCGGCGAAGGCGCCACGAAGCTGGTCGCCGTGCGCGTCACGGGCGCCGCGTCGAAGGATGACGCACGACGCGCGGCGCGCCTCATCGCGAATTCCCCGCTGGTCAAGACGGCGCTCAACGGGGGCGATCCGAACTGGGGGCGGCTCGTGGCGGTCGCCGGGCGGGCCGGTGTCGCGTTCGATCCCGACCGGACCGTGGTACGGATTGGCGGGGTCACGCTCTACGACGGGACGACAATATTCACCGAGCGGGAGAGCGATGCGGCCACGCACCTGAAGGAACACGAGGTCGAGGTTGCTGTCGATCTCGGCGTCGGCGGCGCCTGCGCGGCCACCATGTGGACCTGCGATTTCAGCGCCGAGTACGTGCACATAAACGCGGACTACCGCACCTGAATCCAAGCCAGTGACCACCTATCAGCCCGCGCCGGCGACGACGCCCCATACCGCGCACGGCGCCGGCAGTCTCGAGGGCCGCTGCTTCCTGTCGGTGCTGGACTTCGAACCAGATGACCTGGAGCACAGCCTGGCGCTGTCGGCCGCCGTCAAGCGCGACCGGCCGCTGGGCAAGGAGGCCCCCACGTCGGCGGCCCTGCAGGGAACCTACATAGCACTGCTGTTCGAGAAGCCGTCACTGCGTACCCGTTCCACCTTCGAGATCGCCATACGGGAGCTGGGCGGCAACTACATCGATCCGGCGGCCGACGTCGCCCTCGGCAAGCGCGAGTCGCTCGCCGACGTCGGCCGCAGCCTGGAGCGGTGGGTAGCGGGCGCCGTGGTCCGGACCTACGAGCAGTCGCGGCTGCGGGACCTGGCGCTCGCAACCACGTCTTTCCGCGTCATCAACGCCCTGAGCAACGAGGAGCATCCGTGCCAGGCGCTGGCCGACTGCCTCACCCTCCGGGAGCGTTGGGAAGATCCGCGCGGGCGCGCCGTAGCGTTCGTCGGGGACGGCAACAACGTGGCGACGTCGTTCGCCCAGGCCGCGGTGATGCTCGGCATCCACGTGCGGGTGGCGTCCCCGGACGGTTTCGATCTCCCGCCGGAGGTCGACCGCGACATCGAGCGGATCGCACGTCACGGTGCGGAACTGACCCGGTTCCGTGATCCGGTGGCCGCGGTGCGGGGGGCCGACGCCGTCTACACCGACGTCTGGACGTCGATGGGCCGTGAAGCCGAGGTCGCCGTGCGCCGCCGACTGTTTGCGCCCTACCAGGTCAACGCGGCGCTCATGGCCCATGCCAAGCCGGATGCCTGCTTCCTGCACTGCCTGCCGGCCCACCGCGGCGAGGAAGTGACCGATTCGGTGATGGACAGCCCGGCGTCGGTGGTCTTCGACCAGGCCGAGAACCGCCTCCACACGCAGAAGGCGCTGCTCGTGATGCTGTTCGAGGACTGAGTCCCGCGACAGGGATCAGGACTCCGATCAGCCTTCCAGCTCGGCCGCCGCCCGCTCCACCTTCTCGGCCAGTCCGGCCTTGTAGGCGGCCAGGTTCTCCGCGACCCGGGCATCGGAAAGCGCAAGAATCTGCGCCGCGAGCACGGCCGCATTGACCGCTCCGGCCGAGCCGACCGACACCGTGGCCACGGGGACCCCCGGGGGCATCTGGACGGTGGCGAGGAGCGCATCCCACCCCTCGAGCGGGGACGAGTCGATGGGCACGCCGATGACCGGCAGGGTGGAGTGCGCCGCAACCACCCCGGCCAGGTGGGCGGCAGCGCCGGCACCGACGATGAACACCCTGACGCCGCGCCCTGGCGCCTCTTCGACGATGCGTTGCACGCGCGCCGGCGAGCGGTGCGCCGAGGCCACCGTCATGTGCGAGCTGACGCCGAGCGTATCGAGCACATCGACGGCCTTGCGCATGACCGGGGCGTCCGAATTCGATCCCATGAGTATCTGCACGTCTCGTTCCGCCATCCGCCGCTGCCCTCCTGACCCATCACGAAACTCCGAAGCCCTGATCACGCGCCGCCGCGATCCTTCGGCGCCAGGGCCTTCCGCCCTATGTCCGTTCGCACGTGACTGCCCTCGAACGCTATTCGTCCGACGGCGTCGTAGGCCCGCGCGATGGCCTGTTCGTAGCTCTTCCCTCGCGCCACGACGGTCAGCACGCGGCCGCCGCTGGTGACAATGCTGTCTCCCCTCATCGCCGTGCCGGCGTGCGCGACGTGCACGCCCGGCACCGCGGCGGCGTCATCGAGACCGCCTATCGGCTGCCCGGTCGCGTAGCGTCCCGGATATCCGGCCGAGGCCATCACCACCCCGACGTGCGGGTCCGACGTGACGCGCCACCCGCAACCGGCAAGGTCCCCGCGCGCCGCCCCGAGCAGAACGGGCGCCAGGCCACGCTCGACCATCGGCAGAATGACCTGCGCTTCCGGGTCACCGAAGCGAACATTGAACTCGATTACCTGCGGGCCGTTCCGCGTCAGCATCAGGCCGACGTAGAGCACGCCACGGTACTCGCGACCCTCGGCACGCAGCCCGTCGAGCGCCGGCGTCACGATCTCGCGCAGGACCCGTTCTTCCAGATCGGAATCGAAGATCGGGCTCGGCCCGAAAGCTCCCATCCCGCCGGTGTTCGGCCCCGCGTCTCCGTCGAAGGCGCGCTTGTGATCCTGGGCTGCCGGCAGCGTCAGACAGCGCCGGCCGTCGGAGACGACGAAGTAGGAGACCTCCGGTCCCGTCAGGCACTCCTCGATGACCACGGTCGCGCCCGCGTCCCCGAAACGCCGCGCCACCATCGCATCGCGCACGGCAGCCGCAGCGGCATCCCGCTCCGCCGCCACGGTCACTCCCTTGCCCGCGGCGAGACCGTCCGCCTTTACGACCACGGGAAACCCGAAACGGTCTCCCTGGATCGCCGCGAGCGCCTGCCGTTCGTCGGTGCACACCTCGAACCGAGCCGTCGGAATGCCGTGACGCGCCATGAACGCCTTGGCGAACGCCTTGCTCGACTCGAGAGCAGCGGCCGCCCGGGTCGGTCCGAACAACAGGCGGCCGGAATCGGCGAACGTATCCGCCGCTCCCCGCGCCAGCGACAGCTCGGGCCCGACGACGGTCAGGTCGGCGCCCTTCTCCACGGCCAGCGCAAGCAGCGCCGCCGGATCCGAAACGTCCACCGGCCCCACACACACCGCGGCCTCCGCGGCGATGCCCGCGTTGCCGGGCGCGCAGACGATCCGCTCCACGGTGACGTCCGCGGCCAGCGCCTTGACCAGCGCGTGCTCGCGGCCGCCGCCCCCGACGACCAGCACGTTCACCGCCGCAACTCCCTGTCCATGATCTGCTCGCGAGCTCTCGCCCGAGCAGGCGCTCGCCCGCCTGCGGCTCCGCGGCACGGGTTGACGACACGGAAGGATTCAACCTATCCTGAGCGATTGCGGGCCAGCGCGTTGAGCCTAGCATACGTACTGGTCCGCCATACAGATCCGCAAGGTTCGCGGATCCGCCGGAGGGGGTGAATCGCACGTGGCAGAGGTCCGAGTTCAGGAAAACGAGTCCATCGAGAGCGCCCTCCGTCGTTTCAAGCGGAAGGTCCAGCAGGAAGACATCATCAAGGACATCAAGAAGCATTCCTTCTACCTGAAGCCGGGCGACAAGCGGCGCGCCAAGCAGGCGCTAGCACGCAAGCGCTCGCGCAAGAAGATGCGGCGGGACGCAGACTGACGGCGTTAACGGTCGCTGGTGCACGTCGTTGACAGTGACCGGGCTGCATGGTACGTTTGCGGGTCTTGTCGCGCGGTCATCAGCCTTCCCGGACGGGGTGGCCACCTAACGAAGTGAGCAGGCCGGATGCCGGAGGATAGTGGATGGAGATCGTAGAACGCCCAACCGGTGCCGTCATGATCCTGGATCTCAAGGGAGAGTTGGTGATCGGAGACGGCGATGAGCTCCTGAAGGACAAGATCAACAGCATGATCCAGCAGGGCCACACGAGCCTGCTGCTCAACCTTGAGGGGGTTCCCTACGTCGACAGCGCCGGCCTCGGCCAGATGGTCAGCACGCTGAACACCGTCAGGCGGCAGGGTGGAGCGCTGAAGCTGCTGAACCTGACCAAGCGCATAGAGGATCTGCTGTCCATCACGAAGCTGCTCACCGTCTTCGACGCTTTCGACAACGAGCAAGAGGCGCTCGACAGCTTCTCCTGATCGGCGTGTGCGCCGAGACCTGCGCGCCTCGCCCCGGCCAAGCCGTGGCACCCCGCTTGTCCCGTGCCTCAGCATTGGATCGCCTCCTGGATTCGCTCGTTCTTCGCTCCGACACGGCTAGTCGCGTGACGCTGGAGCGCCCGGCCGATCCTTCTCGCCCCGGGGTCGCGCTCTGGCGTCGGCAAGCGATGGACCACCGCTCACGTGCGCGGGCAGGTCGACTGAGGAACTGATGGCCGAGTTCAACATCCGATCCGACGCGGTGGACGTCGAGCAGATCATGGAGCAGATTCGGGCTCGCGTGCGCGAGAAACGGGGCGTGGACTACACGGAGGAACAGATCCGCGAGCTGGCCAACGTGAAGCTCGACCGGTTTCTCGACCCGAAGCATGTCCGATCCGACCTCCTCGAGCACTTCCGGAAGAGGAACCAGTCGTCGGACGCGGCGGCATCCGCCGCCCAGACAGCCCTGGAAGCCGTCGACGTGCCGACCTTCCAGCCCGACGACGTGTACCGATCGTCCCGCGGCGGCATCGGTCGTGTCCTCTACGCGATACGGCGCATGCTCAGGCCGATCCTGAAGCTGTTCATCAACCCGGGCCCGATGCTGGACTCCGTGCGGTCCGTCTCCACGCACATCAATACGACGAGCAAGGCGCTTGCACTGAACGAAGAGAGAAACCGCCGGCGGGCGGAACTCGACGTACTGATGTACGAGGTCATGAACAACCTCGTCGTCGAAATGACCCGGCTGGCGATCGACATGAAGAACCACAAGATGCGCGTCGAGTCGGTGGCCGCGCGTCTCGACTTCGACGAACGCCGGGCGCGGGCGCTCGAGCAGATCGTTCAGTTCCGGACGCCCGCCGCCGGCGGCGAGGACACGGCGCCAAACGAGGGCTCCGCTGCCCCCGGGGACAGCAGCGGCGGGGAAGCCGGCGTCACGGAGAAACGGCGGCGGAGGCGGCGGCGGGGGCGACGACGTTCCGGCGGCAATACCACGACCACGGAGGCCCCGGGGGACGACGCAATCAAGAACGAACCGGCCGACGCCTCGGCATCGAACGGCGAAGCCGACGACGCGGCGGCAAGTGCGGGACGGCAGACCGACGCGGCGGCAAGTGCGGGACGGCAGACCGACGCGGCGGCCGAATCGGCCAGCGACCCCTCCGAACCGTGAAGCTAGCGGTCGTCGTGCAGCGCTACGGCGCCGATATCAGCGGCGGAGCCGAGTTGCACGCGCGCTACGTCGCGGAGCATCTCTCCCGCCACGTCGAGGTCGAGGTCCTGACAACCTGCGCCAGGGACTACATCAGTTGGCGCAACGAACTCGCGCCCGGCACCGATGTGGTCAACGGCGTCACCGTGCTTCGGTTTCCGGTCCGCCGGGAACGCGATCCGGTAGATTTCGCCCGCCGGTCGCACCAGGTCTTCCAAGCACGGCACTCCTTTCGGGACGAGTTGCGCTGGCTCGAGTCCGAGGGCCCGACGGCCCCCGCGCTGATCGCTCACCTGCGCCGCGCGGCCTCGGCCTACGACTTCATCCTGTTCTTCAGCTACCGCTACTATCACGCCTATCATGGGATCCGCGCGACGCCGGCAAAGGCCGTGCTCGTCCCGACCGCCGAACGCGATCCGGCCCTTGGACTCGCAATCTCCGCTCGTACCTTCAGGAGTGTGCGCGCGCTCATGTACAACTCGCACGAAGAGCGGGCGCTCATCCAGGCGGTCTCCGGCAACGAGGATGTCCCGGGAGTGGTCGTGGGCGTCGGCTCGGAGATCCGCGACGATGCGAGCGCGGCCAGATTCCGCGAGCGGACCGGAATTGCGGGCTGCTTCGTCCTCTATGTCGGACGAATCGACGAGAACAAGGGGTGCCGCGAACTGTTCGATCACTTCAGGCGGTACGCCGCCGAGGTCTCGGAGCGGATGCAACTGGTGCTCGCGGGTGCGCCGGTGATGGAGATTCCGTCGCATTCGCGGATACGACACCTTGGATTCGTGACCGACGAGGAAAAGTACGACGCTTTGGCGGCCGCCGACGCGTTGCTGATGCCGTCCTACTACGAGAGCCTGTCGATGGTCACTCTCGAAGCCTGGGCCATGCGGTTGCCGGTACTGACCAACGGCCGGTGCGACGTGCTGAGAGGGCAGGTCATCCGAGCGAACGCGGGTTTGTACTACGAGTCGTACGAGGAATTCGCCGCGGCGCTTCACTTGCTCGAAACCGAACGCGGGCTGCGCCGGGCGCTCGGCACGAACGGCCGGGCGTACTTCGAGCGCCACTACACCTGGAGCGTGGTGGAAGCAAAGTACCTGGCCATGCTCGAGCGTCTCGAACGCGCGAACCGGGACGGTGAACGGCCGCACGTGGAACCGGAACCGGGCTGGCTCCACCGACGCCGAAGGGTACAGGCGCCGGCACGGGCGATCGTGGACGAGCTTCCGACCGGGCCGGCCGCCAGGACGTGGGACGCGGGCGAATCGGAGCCGGGGCGCACCACCAGCGCTCCGAGGGACCGGCGATGACGACGCGCAACATCGCCGTGCACCAGATCCTGGCGACGCTCGGCTACGGCGACGCAATCGGCAACGAAGCGCTCGGGATCCAGCGGACGCTGCAAGACGCCGGCTATGCATCCCGGATCTACGTCGAGACCGTCGATCCGCGCCTGGAAGAACGGACGGAGGACTACCGGAACCTGATCGACGACAGCCACCCGGACAACATTCTGATTCATCACTTCTCACTCGGATCGCGCGCGTCGCGGGTCGCCTTCGCGCTGCCGGATCGCATGATCCTCGCGTACCACAACATCACGCCGGCCCACTTCTTCCTCGACGTCCGCTCCCCGGTGGTCGTGCAGTGCTTCAGCGGCCGCCGCGAGCTGGGGGCCTACGCCGAACGCTGCGCCCTCGCGCTCGGCGACTCGGCCTTCAACAAGGCCGAGCTCGATGCCCTGGGTTTCCCCCGTACCGACGTGCTGCCCGTCGTGCCCGATTTCACGCACCTGGACGTCACGCCGCACAGGTGGCTTGCGCGGCAGTTCGACGACGACGCGACGAACATCCTGTTCGTCGGCCGCGTCATTCCGAACAAGCGCATCGAGGATCTCATCCGGTTCTTTCACGTCTACCGCCGGCGGTACAACCGGGCATCACGGCTTCTGCTCGTTGGCTCCCATGACCTGTTCGACACCTACCGCGACGCGCTCGCCGAGCTCATCCAGCGCCTCGGCACTCCGGACGTGCACCTGATCGGGCACGTGTCGAACGAGGAGTTGACGGCCTTCTACGACATCGCCGACCTGTTCCTCTCGGCGAGCGAGCACGAGGGTTTCTGCGTCCCGCTGATCGAAGCCTTCTACAAGCGGATTCCGGTGATCGCGTTCGCGGCGGCCGCGGTTCCTGCCACGATGGACGGCGGCGGCGTACTCTATGACCGCAAGGACCCCCGTCACGTGGCCTCGCTGATCAATACCGTCCTGACCGACGCCGCACTCGAAGACCAGGTCCTCGAAGCCCAGGATGCGGCGCTCGCCCGCCTGCGCGCGCGGGACTTCGCCGGTACGTTGCTCGGGTTCGTTGATCGCGTGCGCGCGGCGCCGCGCCTCCCGGAGTGGCGGGTCGCCGAGGACTTCTGGAGCCGGCAGGAACAGATCGAGCGCATCGAAGAGCTGCAGGTGTTCAGGCCCTCTGCATTCGAAGCGCTGCCCTGCGGGACGGACCAGGGGCGGGGGCCCGTGCGCCCGGATGTCGCTCCACCGGACGCAACAGCATGACGGGAACGGCGCCTTGGTAGTCAACCAGTGGCTTCCGGCAGCCCATCGGGGGGACGCCGTGGGTGACAGCGCCCGCCGCGTCCGCGATCTGTTGCGCCGGAAGGGCCATGAGGCGGACATCTTCGCGCTTTCGGTCGACACGGATCTCGCGGACGAGATCCGACGGTTCACCGACCCCGCGGCGCTCACCGGCGACATCACCGTGCTGCACTTCGCCGTCCCATCCTCCATGACCGAAGCGCTGGCAACGCTCCGTGGACGGCGAGTGCTCCAGTATCACAACATCACGCCGGCCCACTTCTTCGCCCCGTACGACGCGGGCATCTTCCGCATCGCCGCCCTGGGACGGACCCAACTGCGGTCGCTGGTCGGCCGCGTCGACCTCGCCCTCGGCGATTCCGAGTACAACCGCGCGGAGCTCGATGCGCTCGGCTTCAGCAACACGGGCGTGATGCCAATCCTGGTCGACCCGGACCGGCTCGCGAGTACCCCGCGCCAGCCCGTTCTCGAACGCACCCTCGACGACGGACCGGCCAACATCCTGTTCGTCGGGCGCGTCGCGCCGAACAAGAAGCTCGAGGACCATATCCGGTTGGCCGAGCACTACAAGCGCTACGTCGACACCGACTACCGGTTCATCTTCGTCGGGCGGACGAACGCGGTGCCGCGCTACTACGCGACGCTGCAGTCCCTCATCCTGCAGTACGAGATGCCCGTCGAGCGTTTTCTCTTTACCGGCGCGGTGCCCGACATCGAGCTGGCCACCTACTACCGCAACGCGGACGCCTACGTCTCGCTGAGCGAGCACGAGGGCTTCTGCGTGCCGCTGGTCGAGGCGATGGCCGCCGACGTCCCGGTGCTGGCCTACGGCGCGACAGCGGTGCCCGAGACCCTGGGCGGCGCGGGAATCTGCTTCACACCCAAGGACCTGGAGTACGCGGCCGAAATGCTCGGGCTCCTGGTGTACGATGACGAGTTGAGATCGTCGGTCATCGCCGGCCAGAGACGGCGTCTGGCCAACTTCAGCATGGCGCACGCGGCTCGCGCGCTCGACGCCATGATCGAGTCACTGACCGCGTGAAGATAGCCCTCATCGTCCAACGCTACGGCACCGAGATCATAGGAGGTTCCGAGTACCATTGCAGGCTCGTGGCCGAGCGGCTCGCTGCACGCCACGACGTCGAGGTACTGACCACCTGCGCCCGGGACTACATCACCTGGGCCAACGAGTATCCGGAGGGTTCGGATCGCGTCCGAGGCGTGACGGTGCGCCGATTCGCCAATGAACGCACACGAGACATCGAGAGCTTCAACGAGTACTCGAACTGGATCTTCGGCAACCCGCACACCGACGACGACGAGCTGGAGTGGCTCAAGCAGCAGGGCCCATGGTGCCCCGCGCTGATCGAGCACCTCGAGCGGCGCCACACCACGTACGACGCGCTCATCTTCTTCACGTATCTCTACGCACCGACCGTGCTTGGCCTGCGCGTCGACCCACGGCGAAGCATCCTGGTACCGACGGCGCACGACGAGCCGGCAATCCGCCTGGGCATCTACCGCGACGTGTTCGGTGCGCCGGCCGGGATGGCATACAACACCGGTGTGGAGCGAGCGTTCCTCAGGGCGCGATTCCGGATCGCGGCCGCGGCCGAAGAAACCGTTGGATGCGGCGTCGACCTCCCGGCCCGGTTCGCGGCCAGCGCAAGGCGCCCCGATCCGGACGAGGACCCCGAGGCCGAAAACGACGTGCTTCGGACGAGCGCCGCCGCGTTCCGCCGGCGGCATCGACTCTACGAGCCATTCGTGTTGTACGGCGGGCGCATCGATCCGGGCAAGGGCTGCGAGGAGCTCATCGAGCACTTCAGTGCCTACGCCGCGGATCGGGGCGACGCCGTCCTGGCACTGATGGGAGTCAAGCTGATGCGGATCCCGGACGAACCGTTCATTCGGTTCGCAGGGCTGCTGCCGGAAGCCGAACGTCTGGAGGCACTGCAGGCGGCAACGGCCGTCGCCGTACCGTCGCCTTACGAGAGCCTCTCGCTGCTCGCGCTGGAGGCTTTCGCGGTCGGCACCCCGGTGCTCGCCAATGCCCGAAGCGAAGTCGTGCGCGAGCACTGTCAGCGCAGCAACGCGGGGCTCTACTACGCGGACCGCGACGAGTTCGTGGAGTGTCTCAAGGTGCTGATCCGCAACGCCGAACTTCGCGAGGCACTGGGCCGCAACGGCCAGGCCTACGTCAGAGCCAACTACGAGTGGGACGTGATTCTGCGCAAGTACGATCGGCTGCTCGACGGGGTGAACGCGGCACGCCCGGGACGCTCGCGCCGCTCCAAGAGCTCCGGCGGCGCCGGGCGGGGCAGGCCGCGCGGCTCACGCAAGCGGTCGCCCGTCAGTCGACGCGGCTGAGCCCCTTGTCGAATTCCTCGACCAGCTCGGAAACCAACGGCGCGGACCCCGCGGACGTCCCCCCCGGATCGGACCCCACCGCGTCTCCGGCCTGACCGCGCTGGGACACGCGGCTGCCTGTCCGGGAACCCCGCGAACGGATCCCGTGCCGCTTGATCATCTCGTTGAGCGTCGTCGGCTTGACGTGCAACAACTCTGCGGCGCGCTTCTGCACCCCCCCGGCCGCTTCGAGCGCACGAACGATCAACCGCACCTCCATGTTGTCGATGATCTTCCGGAAGGGAATCCCGTCCGCCGGCATGTCGAAGTGCGGCAGCTCGAACGATGGCGAGGCCCTGACAACGTCCGGGATCAGTTCGGGACCGATCTGACGCTTGACCGTCAGCACCGCCGCCCGTTCGATGACGTTCTCGAGTTCCCGCACGTTGCCGGGCCAGTGGTAGGCCTCGAGCAGGTGCATCGCCTCGGGCGTCAACTCCAGATCGGGCTTGTTGTTCTCTTTCCCGTACCTGGTGAGAAAGCTCCGCGCAAGCAGGGGCACGTCCTCCCGGCGGTCGCGCAGGGGGGGCAGTTCGATCGTGATCACGTGCAGCCGATAGTACAGGTCCTCCCGGAACGAGCCTTCCTTGACCATCTGCTGCAGATCCACGTTCGTGGCGGCGATGATGCGAACGTCCACCTTGATGGTGTCGACGCCTCCCAGACGCCGAAACTCCCGCTCCTGGATCACGCGCAGGAGCTTGGCCTGGGTCTCTGGTGGAATCGTCCCGATCTCGTCGAAAAAGATGCTCCCGCGGTCGGCCATCTCGAACAGGCCCTTCTTGGCGGTGACCGCACCGGTGAAGGCTCCTTTCAGGTGACCGAAGAGATTCGACTCCAGAAGATCCGGAGGCAGGCTGCCCGAGTTGACCGTGACGAACGGCCGGCCGGCGCGCGCCGAGTTGGCGTGTACGGCGCGCGCCACGAGCTCCTTGCCGGTGCCGCTCTCGCCGGAGACGAGAATCGTGGCCCGGCTCGGCGCGGCCTGCGCGATGATCTGGAACACGCTGCGGATGCGTGGGCTGTGACCGATGATGTCGCTGAATCGGCTCGCTTGCGCCCGCAGGTTCTGGCGCAGCACGCGGTTCTCGCTCGCCAGCCGCTGCTGCGAGACCGCGTTCCGCACGACGAGCAGGACATCGTCGTTCTTGAACGGCTTCTCGATGAAGTCGAAAGCACCGCGCTTGAACGCCTCGCGGGTGTTCCTCGAAGTGCCGAAGGCCGTGATCATGATCACGGGCGGCGCTTCGTCGAGCTGCGTGATCTCGTCGAGCGCGGCGAGCCCGTCCATGCCCGGCATCATCACGTCGAGCAGCACTGCGTCGAAAGTACCGGCGCGGGCGAGCTCGACTCCTTCTTCGCCCGACGCCGCGAGCCGCACGCGACACCCCTGGCGCTCCAGCAAGGGCTGGAGGATTTCCCGCATGATCGCTTCATCGTCGACGACCAGGAGCGAAGCCCCTTCCAACATCTGCTGCGCCTCGCGATCAGTGGGCAACTTCGGTAACCGGCACCCTCTCGGGGGCTGCGAGCGGCAGGGTCAAGGTGAATCGGGTCCCCTGTCCAGGCCGACTCGCACACTCGATGGTCCCCTGATGTTCCTGAACCACTCCATAGGTGACCGACAGCCCCAGTCCCGTCCCCTGGCCGACGGTCTTGGTCGTAAAGAAAGGATCGTAGATCCGCGAAAGATGCTCCGGCGAAATGCCCGACCCCGTATCCGACACCTCGATTACGGCGCTGTCCAGTTCGGCGCGGCTGCACACCGTCAGCCAGCCTCCGCTCGGCATCGCGTCGCGGGCATTGAGAAAGAGATTGAGGAATACCTGCTGCATCTTGAACTCGATGCCGTGAACCACCGCGGCAGGACTCGCCAGCTCGCGGCGCACCCTTATCTTGCCCGCTTCGAGCTGATGTTCGAGCAGCACGAGCACATCCGCGATCACGGCGTTGATGTCGACGGGGCCCGAGGTGTCGGTACGACCCGGCCGCGCGAGGTTCAACAACCCATTGACGATTCGCGCCGCCCGGAACGACTGGCGCTCAATCTTCTCCAGCAGCCGCGTCTTGGGATCTTCCGGCTCCGCATCCTCCAGCAGCATCTGGGCAAAGCTGGAAATCCCTGTCAACGGCGTGTTCACCTCGTGTGCGACCCCGGCAGCCAACAACCCGATGGAGGCCATCTTCTCGGAAATCTGCAACTGCTCTTCGAGCTGCACCCGGGCCGTGCTGTCGACCACGATCAGCATCGTCCCGCTTGTCTGACCGGCAGGCGTCAGCAGCGGCGCGGTGGCGGCCTTCACCCGCAGGCGCCGCGGCTCCCCGTGTCTGGAGAGCATGGGCACGCGATAGAGCTCTGCCCCGGCCGGTCTCTGGGCGCGGGCGGCGCTGAGCCGTGCGACGAAGTCCTTGTCGAAGATCTCGTCCAGCGAGCGGCCGATTGCCTCCACCCGCGGGACCCCGTGCAGGCGTTCGAAACCGGCGTTCCACCGGATGATGCGATCATCGAGGTCCAGCACTGCGAGACCGTCGCTCAGCGACTCGACGATGTTCTCGCTGAACTGCCGCATGCGGTCCAGCTCGCCCGCTTTCTGCTGAAGTCGGCCGTACAACCGACCGTTTTCCAGCGCGGTTGCCACCTGGCCCGCTACTGCGGCCAGCAACGCCATGTCCTCGCTACTCAGGGGTTCGCCGCTCTCCTTGCGGCCGAGGGCCATGACCGCGATGGTCCCTTCCTCGGAGACGCAGGGCACGAAGTAGTACAGGCCCCTCGTTCGCCAGAACGCCACATCGCCCGGCGCGTACATCCGCCCTCCGACGGGATCGTCGAGCAGCACGGTCTGCCGGTCGAGCATCCTCTCGCCGATGCTCGAGCCGCAGGGCAGCGCGGCCGGCGGGCCGCCGAACCCGACCCAGCGGATCGGATGGAAGTCACCGTCCCCGGGATCCACGTCGGTTCCGGTGCGGTCGCGACCGAGCAACAGCACCATTCGTTCGATCCCGAGCGTCTCCGCAACCCGGTTCACCAGCCGCGCGCTCAATCGATCGAGATCGAGATCCGTACTGAGATCCCGCGCAAACCGCGTGAGGGCGCGCCGGTAGTCGAACCGCTCTCGGTAGTAGACCCTGTCGAGCATGGTCTGAATCGTCTTCTTGACCGGTCTCGCCAGCAGTACCACGACCGCCGTGGCCAGCAGCGCGATGATCGAGTTGTGCTGGTCCAACCCGCCGAGGAACACCTCGGAGGCGAGGCGTTCCAGGCCCAGATATATGACGACCATCGCCGCCACCACCGCGGCGTAACCCACGCTCCGCTTGACGATCACTTCGACATCGCGTAGCCGATAACGGACGATAGCGGACGCGAACGCGAGCGGAATCAGGCCGACCGGTAGCGCCAGCCCGGACGGCGGCTCGAAACCGAGCGCCCACGGCATCAGGTAGCCGAGTGCGAACGGAAGGCCGCCGAGCGCCGCGCCGGACACGATCCACCGAAGCTGCCGTCGAGACGTTATGGATCGGACGCGACGCAAAGCAAACACCATCGTCGCGAACCCGCCGAGCATGCAAGCCGCGAGATACAAGTGCTCGAGCTGCCAGATCCGCTCGATCCCACGCACGAAGCCGATGCCGACCTCCGGACGAAGCACCGCGGCCGCCTGCATCGCTCCGAGCACGACCGCCGGGGCATAGACCACCGGCAACACCCACCACCCGAGCCGGTGGCGCAACCACCCGGGCGTGCGCTCCGGAAAAACCAGCGCAAAGTGCATGAAGAGAGGAGCCAACAGGAGTGTGGCCACCTCGTCGGCCCAGAAGAAGACCCAGTCGAGCCGGCCATGCCAACCCGTGTAGGAAAACGCCAACGTTCCGAAGAACGCAACGGTCAGCCAGAAAAAATGAAGAGTCGCCTGATGTCCGGGGCGCTGCACGCGGACCGCCGCGCCGACGAGCAATCCAAGCAGACCGACTCCCGCAAGCAGAAGGTAGGTGGAAAGCGCCACCACGGGCACTCTCTCCAGGGCAACGGTATGCAGCCGCGTTTCGCTCAGACGCAGCAGGGTATAGTCAACTCGCGTACCTTCGGGAACCGGGCGCAGTACGCGCCGCAAATCGGCGTGGCGCTCGATGGGCTCGCTCCCGACGGCAAGCAGGACGTCACCAGTCGCGATGCCGGCCAGTGCCGCAGGGGAATCCTCGGCCACCGCCGCGGCAACCAGTCCGTCGGCAGTGTCACGCCAGAGCACGCCGTCCTCTACGCCGTGGCTGTTCGCCCGGGCAAACGCGTTGACGATCGCGAGACACAGAAGTGCCGCGACGACACCAACGGCGAGCAGGGCACGACCCCACTCGCCCCGATAGCGGCGGGAGTTAACCTCGCGCTCAGCGGGCTTCATAGCGACTGCCTGTTCATCACCTATGCAAATCGCACGCCGTACGTTCCTTCAGTCAGGTTCGCGAACGCTCATAGGCAGGCGCCCGGAGAACCAGACTTGCATGCAAGAAAATGAACTGTCGATCCAACACGCTGGATCGATTGGCAGGGTGTCGGCACCGCAGGGTGTCGGCTAGCGCCCCGAAACGCCTCGCCGGCTCGCCCCCCCTCAACTGCATGACCTGCGCCGCAGCACTTCGCTTCGCTGCGTTTCTGCGGCGCAAGCTCCTAGAAGTGAACGACGAGTCCACCGACGAGTTGTCTCGGGGGGTCCACGACGAGCAACTCGTCGTAGAGCGATGCCCCCAGACTCGGCTCGTGGAAGAGGCTCCGCAAGGCGACAAGCAACTCCCAACTGCTTCCCTCCAAGGGCGCGAACGGCAGAGTCTGGGTAACCTGCACGTCGAAGCGGGTATCGAGTCCCGCGCCCACGCCTTCGGGAGTCAACCGGGCGAACGCAGTGCTGATCCGGCACCGGGCGACGACGCGCGTCGACGTCTCGGGGATTTCGGCCTGCAGCGTCGCCGACACGTCCTGGAAGTGGGCCATACCTCTTCGGAGCGTTTCAGCGGCGAGGCCGACGCCGTCTGCCGAGCCTGTCGCGTTCCATTCGGATCGAACGATGCGGTAGTCGACGGAGCCGCGTAGCCGGTCTTCGATCTCGTGGTCGAACGTCACTCCCCAACCATCCACGTCGACCCCGCCGGCACCGGCCAAGTAGTAGTGCCCTCCCGACGCCGGCAGCGGTTCGAGCGGCGCGTAGACACCGGGCGCGAACATGGCCATGAGCTGATCGTCGACTTCCTGGCTGAACCTGCGCAGGCCTATGACGGATCGCTCCCCGATTTCGTGTTCCAACCCGACCTCGACGTGGCGCACGCTCTCGGCATAGAGGTTCTCGAAACCGGAAAGGGACGTGTAGGTCCGCTCCGGAGGCAACCAGGCGCCTTCGAGGGGTGGCAGGAACTGCTCCCCCCCGGGGGCAATCATCTTGCGTGACGCGGCCACCCGCATGCGGGTCCCATCGACCGGCGAAATCGTGATGTCCGCCAGCGGGCTGAACAACCTGCCGTCCTCGAGGTACCCGTAACGGGCCAGCTCGGCCCCGTAGCCGACCTCCAGCGCCGACGAAACGGTCCACCTGTCGGACGCCTGGATGCGGCCGACCTCACGCCGCGGTACGCCCGTGTCGACCGGGCCCGCGCCATCGAGCCGCAGATCGGCGGCAGCCGCGTACGCCTGCCGGCTGTACGACACCGCCAACTCCACGTCGTGGTCCGCGCGCGGCTCCATGGAGTACCAGCCGGCAACCGCCCACGACGAGGTCTCCCCCGTCGTCATGTCGACGGTGCCGCGCAACGCCCAATCACCCGCATCCGCCGGCGCCACCGACACGTATGCCACCTGCCCGGGCCAGGTTTCGGACGGCCAGAGAAAACCCTGCCCGGCCAACGTCGCCCGCGTCAGCAGTTGTACCTGCCCTGAAATGGGAAGGCCCGCAAGGCCGTTCAGAGGATGATCCAACGGAGCATACCCGGCCGTCGTCCATCGCCCGCCGCGCCCTCCCGACTCTCCGGGGTCGGAATCGGCCCCTGCACCGCGTCGAACGAGCGACACCCCGTTCATGTGGTCCTTGAGCACGCTGCGACGTGCGCGGCGCAGCCGCCACATCTTCGAGTCTTGCGGCGGTTCGGGACCCGCTGTCGTCGATTGCTCATCCGATTCATCGGACATCGCGGCAACGTCGACCTGCCCGTCGCCCGACGTCGCGCTCTCCACCGGGGCCCGGGCGCTCGGAACCCCACCCAGTTGGAGGGTGCTCCCGGCCAGCAGAAACTGCTGCGTCGATTCACCGGATGCGTTCAGCACGACCGGCTCGAAGACCGCTTCGCCCGGTGCGATCTCCACGAACCGGCGACCGGCCGCGAGTCCTGTCAAGTGCGTTCGAAGAAGGTAGCGGCCCGCGGGGAGCCCATCGAACCAGAAGCGCCCGGCGGCATCCGAAACGGAAAGGGACGCTCCGCCGGGACCGGACAAGGAAATCAGGACGTCGCCGACCGGAGCGCCGTCCGCCGTCGTGATGGCGCCTGCAAGACCGCCCGCCGCAACCTCGGTTCCCTCGGCAACGGCCGGGAACGAACCGAGTTGCTCCTCCGCGGCAGCGGCGACAACGGGGCTCACACACGCGGCCACGAGAACAAAACCGTTGACGACGAGGAACCTGCGGGCCATGTCGTTAGCGGATACGCCCGGGGGAACAGCCGCGAGCCCCGGAACGCTACCGTTCCTCCCTCTAGGACTCCAGCACGGTGAACATCACGCTCTCGATGATCTCTGCAGAGTTGGTGTTGTCGGTGACCTTGATCTCCAGCCGGTAGTCTCCTGCCGGAAACAGCGACAGCGGCACCGTCTGCCCCGCGACGATCTGGTGACCGAGCGTCACATCGAATGCGGCCGGAAGCGTCTGACCGTTGAACTGCTGCGGATTCGTCCGGTTGAAGTACTGCTCTGCCCCATCCGCCCGCTGGTGGAAGGTGTACTCGATCGTGATGTCCGGTTTCGATCCATCCGCGAGACCCGGGTTGTACACCAGAAAGATCAGCGACAATTCCGCCTGCTTGCCGAAGTCCTCATCGAACTTCGGCACGATGCGGGTCGCGCCGAGGCTGTACGGACTCAGAATCTGCTCGTCCGGCGTCAGCGGCGCCGCGAGGGGCTCGACCACCTGGGGCACGATGATTGAACTCAACTGGAGCCGGCCGTCCCAGAGATCCGGCACGTTCAGGGACTCGCGCAACAGCATGACGGGTCCACGCTCGTCCTCGTCCGACTCTTCGCCCATGCTCTTCCGCACTGCCACGTACACGTCGTACGTCCCGCCGGGCGCCGTAAACGCGCGGCTGAGGCGGATCGGCCCGTCACCTCCGGCATTCACGTCCGCGAAGTACGCGTCCTCGAAGATCGCCCCGTCGCTACCCGGCTCGGTCACGAACAGGTACATCGAGAGCATCGGTGCATCGGCCTTGGCCGAATCGATCGTCAAGGTGAACGGCACGTACACGTTGCCGTCGGTTCCCTTGAGAAAGTCCGTTCGCAGCGCGAAGGGGTCGGCTTCGGGGGCGATGCCGCCTTCCACGGCTGCGTTGATGGCGTCGAGCAATCCTCGAAGCTCGTCACGCTGCCAGTCTTCCAGATCCTGCGCACTTGTGGTCGTGGGCAGAATCGTCGTCAGCAACGCGACCGAGACACACGCTGCCAGGATTCTCGTACGCCGGACACTGTCATTCATGGAAAGTTGATCTCCTGCCAAGTGAACTCCAGATTACCCTGACTATCATAAGCGACCGCGGACATTGAAGTCAATCCGGGTCTGGAACCACAAACTGTTGACCCTAAAGAAGTTACCGGCAATGCCGCCAATCGGGCGGCATGCTATCATCCCGTTTTTCTCCGGCACCGATCATGTCCGTGCAGCGTCGCCCGCCGGTCGTTCTGGTCGTTCTCGACGGCTGGGGCATCAGCCCCGATCGCGATCACAACGCGATCGCGCTGGGACGCACGCCCACGTACACCGAGCTCCTGGAGCGCTTTCCGCATGCGTCGCTGACAACCAGCGGAGAAGCCGTCGGCCTGCCGGCCGGACAGATGGGCAATTCCGAGGTCGGCCACATGAACCTCGGCGCAGGGCGCGTCGTCTATCAGGACCTGTCGCGCATCGACAAGAGCATTCGCGACGGGGAGTTCTTCGCGAACCCGGCGCTGGCTGCCGCCATGCACCGGTGCGCCGGCGACCGACACGCCCTGCACCTGGTGGGTCTGGTCTCGCAGGGCGGCGTGCACAGCCACCTCCGGCACGTGGTGGCGCTCATCGAGCTGGCGCGGCGCCAGAAAGTGACGCGGCTCTTCATTCACGCGCTCACCGATGGACGCGACACCGCCCCCACCAGCGCAGCGGACGACGTCGCGGCTGTCGAGCGCACGCTGGCGAAAGCGGGACCGGGCCGCATCGCCACGGTGACCGGCCGCTACCATGCAATGGATCGTGATCGGCGCTGGGACCGGACCCGGCGGGCGTACGCCGCGATGACCCAGGGCATCGGACGTCCCGCGCCGAACGCCGCCACGCTCGTTACCGACGCGTATGCCGCCGGCACTACCGACGAATTCATCGATCCGGGCGTCGTGATCGATACGGACGGGCGGCCCATCGGGTCCCTGCGCGACGGCGACTCCGTGGTTTTCTTCAACTTCCGCGCGGACCGGGCCCGGCAATTGACCCAGGCCCTGGCTTTCGACGACAGCGGGTTCGACGGCTTCGAGCGACCCTGCCGCCCCACGCTCTCGGTCATGACGATGACCGAGTACGATGCGACGTACGGTCTGCCCGTCGCCTTCGAGAGGCCGTCCTTCAGCGGCAACGTGGCCGAGATCCTGGCGGCCGCAGGCCGGACCAACCTGCGACTGGCCGAGACCGAGAAGTACGCCCACGTCACATATTTCTTCAACGGCGGCGAGGAACGGCCGTACGCCGGCGAGGACCGCATCCTCGTGCCCTCACCCAAGGTTCCCACGTACGACCTCAGACCGGAGATGAGCGCCGCCGGCATCACCGACACGCTGGTGGACGATATCGAGCACGGTCGGCACGAGGTGATCGTCTGCAATTTCGCGAACGCCGACATGGTCGGGCACACAGGCAATCTGGAGGCGGCGGCCCGCGCCGTATCGACGCTCGACGACTGCCTGGCTCGCATCGTCGGCGCCGTCACCGGAGCCAGCGGCACGGTCATCGTCACGGCCGATCATGGCAACGCCGAAAAAATGTGGGATGCGGAACGGAAGGGCCCGCACACGGCTCACACCAGCAATCCGGTTCCGGTGCTGCTTGTCAACGAGGAACTCTCGCGAGCGCGCCACGTGCTTCGGGACGGATCGCTACGCGATGTGGCGCCTACCCTCCTGACCATTGCCGGCATCGATGTCCCGCGCGAGATGACCGGCCGCGACCTGCGTACATGGGCGAGCTGAGAGCCCCAGCCGACCCCGCCCGCCACCTAACGCCACGCTGACCGGCCTGGCGCCCCGAAACGCCCCGCTGGCTCGCGTTTCAGCCCATCCCGCCGCTCCATGACCTTGCGCCCCAGCACTTCGCTCCGCTGCGTTCCGCAGCGCAAGCTCCTAGCCGTTCCCGTCCGCCGCTATCCGCAACGCCCGCAAGAACCGGCGGTCGTTCGGCGTCATGCCCGCGCTCTGACCCTCCTCCTTCCCGTCGCCCCCGGACGAAGCGGTCTCACTGGCGACAGAAGGAGAAGCCCCCCGGCTGCCGAACCCGATCTCCGTCTCGAGCGACACGCGCATCTCGTACCCTGCAGCGCGCGCTCTTTCGCGACACGCCTCGACCTGAGGGTTCTGGGCCACCGCGGCACCGATGGCCTCGGCGAGCTCGCGCGCGAGACGGTTCACGACGTCGTTCATTCTCCTACCTCCTCGCCGCACGAGCCAGCCACGCGGGGATACCGTTGCCGAGAGAACTCTTGTATCGGGGCACCAGCCGGATGAGGACCACCAGCGGCATGGAATGAGGGAGGAACCGGCACGATCTTATTCCGGCCCGGAAGCCCATGTCAACCCGGAAACCACGGTATATGGAGGTTTTCGCTCATGGTCCCACTACATCCTGTAGCCGGTCGGACACGGGGGAAACGCTCCCTTCCGCGCTGGTAGAATCCCCTTGCATGCGTGCACGCATCGATCGCCCGCGTCCGGACGCGAGCGGAGCCGCCGAGCGCCTCGGCTCGCCGGGCAGTTTTCCGTTCACGCGCGGAATCCACCCGACGATGTATCGAGGCAGGCTCTGGACGATGCGCCAGTACGCCGGTTTCGGTACCGCGATCGAGTCGAACCGCCGCTATCGCTACCTGCTCGATCAAGGGGTGACGGGACTGAGCGTCGCCTTCGACCTGCCGACGCAGATCGGCTACGACTCGGACCACACGCTGGCAGCCGGCGAGGTGGGTCGCGTCGGAGTGGCGATCGATTCGCTGGAGGACATGTCGCGGCTGTTCGACGGCATCCCGCTCGACCGGGTGTCGACCTCGATGACGATCAACGCGACCGCCATCATCCTGCTTGCGCTGTACGTCGCGGCGGGCAAACGCCAGGGGGTCGACCCGCAGCGGCTGGCCGGCACCGTGCAGAACGACATCCTCAAGGAGTACGTGGCGCGCGGCACCTACATCTATCCCCCGCGGGCCTCCCTCCGTATCGTCACCGACGTCGTGGCGTTCTGCGAGCAGGAGCTTCCGCGCTGGCACCCGATTTCCATCAGCGGCTACCACATTCGCGAAGCGGGATCGACGGCGGCGCAGGAAATCGCGTTCACGTTCGCCCACGCGCTGACCTATGTTCGGGCAGCCGTGGACCGTGGCCTCGACGTGGATTCTTTCGGCAGCCGCCTATCGTTCTTCTTCAACGCACACAACGACTTCCTCGAGGAAATCGCCAAGTTCCGCGCCGCGCGCCGTCTCTGGGCCACATTGATGCGCGACCGCTTCGGCGCCACCGCGCCGCGCGCGCAACAGCTCAGGTTCCACACGCAGACGGCCGGCAGCACTCTCACCGCGCAGCAACCGGAGAACAACATCGTGCGCGTGGCCCTGCAGGCCCTGGCCGCGGTGCTCGGCGGCACCCAGTCGCTCCACTGCAACGGACTCGACGAGGCGCTCGGACTGCCCACAGAGGAGGCCGCGCAGATCGCACTGCGGACGCAGCAGATAATCGCCGCGGAGACCGGCGTCACCGACACGGTGGATCCCGTCGGCGGCGCATGGACCATAGAGACCCTGACCGACCGATTGGAAACCGAGGCGCTGGCGCTGATCGAGCGTATCGATGAGCGTGGCGGAGTGCTGGCCGCCATCGAATCCGGCTTCATCCAGACCGAGATCCAGGACGCCGCCTACCGCGCGCAGCAGGCCGTCGACGCCGGCGAGGCGGTCGTGGTCGGCGTCAACCACTTCGCCACTGACGAAACCACGCCGATCGAGACCCACCGCATCGACCCGCAGATCGAGATCGACCAGGCGGCGCGCGTCGCGGCGCTGCGTGACGCGCGGGATCCCGAGGCGGCAAGATCCACGCTCGACGCGGTCCGAAGGGCGGCACGCGAAGGGACGAACCTCGTGCCGCCCATCATAGCGGCGGTCGAGGCGCTGGCCACCGTGGGGGAGATTGCCGATGCGCTGCGGAGCGTCCTTGGCGAGTACCGCGCCGCCGACTAGGGAACCACCGGTTGGAGAGTTCCCGGCCGGGTCGCCTCCGCGTTGTCCAGCGCGACCGACCCGTCCTTGATCTGAATCACGCGGTGGGCGTGCCGCGCCACGTCCGGCTCGTGGGTAATGAGCAGGATGGTGTTGCCCGCGCGGTGCAAACCCTCGAACACCGCCATGATCTCGATGCCCGTCTTCGAGTCGAGGTTGCCGGTCGGCTCGTCGGCGAGCACCAACGAAGGATTGTTCACGAGAGCCCTCGCTATCGCTACCCGCTGGCGCTGCCCTCCGGAAAGCTCGTTCGGCCGATGGTTCATGCGATCGTCGAGCTCCACCAGGCTGAGCGCCGCGGTCGCCCGCTCCTGGCGGACTGCCGCCGGCACGCCCGCGTAGATCAACGGCAGCTCGACGTTGTGCAGCGCGGATGCCCGCGGCAACAGGTTGAACGTCTGGAAGACGAACCCGATCTCCCGGTTCCGTACGCGCGCGAGGTCGTCGTCGTTCATGCGGCTGACGTCGTTGTCGTTCAGCAGGTACTCGCCGCGCGTCGGGGTATCGAGACATCCGATGAGGTTCATCAGCGTCGACTTGCCCGAACCGGAAGGGCCCATGATCGCGACGAACTCGCCACGCTCGATGTCGACGGAGACTCCGCGCAGGGCATGGACTTCCTCGGTGCCCATGCGGTAGGTCTTCCAGAGATCGCGGGTATGAATCAGCGGCATGGTCCAGCGGCGCGCGGGCGATGTCGGAAAGCGCGCTACCACCATTGACGCACGCCGACGGCGCCGGGTTCCCCGCGCGGGGGCCCGGACGTCCCACCGACGCCGGGCGTCAGACAGGCGGAGGGGGAGGCGGTACTATGTCTCCGCCTCCCGCCGGCAAGGTGTGCGCACCTTCCGGCGCGGCCGGCGGCGCGGCCCTCCGGAAGAAGAACGCGCCCAGCAAGCCACCCACCGTGGAGAAAACCAGACCGGCGACCAGCATCACGACGAACCCCATCAGGGCCATCAGCGGCGGGTTGTTCATGATCTGCTCCATCGCCTCCACCATCTGGAGCATTTCAGGCGGCACATCGACGTCGCCGATCTCGAACCCTCCCGCGGGGCCCCCGGTCATGGACCCCAGCAACAACTGCAACGGCACCCATACGAGCGTGTAGACGACGGCCCCGACCACCCCCGCGAGCAGTCCGCCGATGGCTCCCTCGCCCAGCTCGAGCGGCGCCGCCTGCCCCTGCTGGAGCAGCCACGCCGTGACGACGCCGCCGCCGACCACCCACAGGCAGCACAGGCAGTTCGCCGCCCCGATGATGGGCAGCGCCGACAGTACACCGTTGAACCCGCCTCCGATCAACACCGCGTGCGTGCGCGTCAATCGTAGTACTCCAGCCCGAGGTGGGTGATCAACTCCTCCCCTCGCAGATGCCGGAGCGTATTCTTGAGCTTCATCAACTGGATGAACAGATCGTGTTCGGGATAGAGGTCACGGCGGTGAATGGGGCTCTTGAAGTAGAACGAGAGCCATTCCTGGATGCCGCTCATGCCGGCCCGCATCGCGAGGTCGAGAAAGAGCGCGACGTCGAGCACGATGGGCGCCGCGAGAATGCTGTCCCGGCACAGGAAGTTGATCTTGAGCTGCATCGGGTAGTCGAGCCACCCAACCAGATCGATGTTGTCCCACCCCTCCTTGTTGTCGCCGCGGGGCGGGTAGTAGTTGATGCGGACCACGTGGTGCAGGTCGTCGTAGAGCGTCGGGTAGAGCTCCGGCTGCAGGATGTGATCGAGCACCGACTTCTTGCTCTCCTCCTTCGTCTTGAACGACTCCGGATCGTCGAGCACCTCGCCGTCGCGGTTCCCCAGGATGTTGGTCGAGTACCAGCCGGACACGCCGAGCAGGCGCGCCTTCAGTCCGGGAGCGACCATCGTCTTCATCAACGTCTGGCCGGTCTTCAGATCTTTGCCCGCGAGCGGCGATCCGGACTGCAGGGCCAGCTCTTCGAGCGCGGGTACGTCGGCGCTCAGATTCGGGGCCGCGTTGGCGTAGGGAATCCCCTCCTTGAGGGCGGCGTAGGCGTAGATCATGCTTGAAGGGATGGCCGGATCGGACGCTTCGAGAGCACGCTCGAACGCGTCCAGCGACCGATGCGCCGGTCCCTCCTCCATGTACACCTCGGTGCTGCCGCACCAGATCAGGACCAGCCGCTCGACCCCTTGCTGCTCCCGGAACCGGCGGATGTCGTCCCGGAGCTGCTCGGCGAGATCGCGCTTGCTGGCGCCGGTCTTCACATTCGGGCCGTCGAGTTTCTTGACGTAGGACTGATCGAAGACCGCGGGCCAGGGCTGCACCGCCTCGAGCTCGGCGCGGACCTGATCGAGCAGCTCACGCCGCAGCACCTCGGCGTTGCACGCCGCCTGGTAGCAGTTGTCCTCGAAGATGTCCCAGCCGCCGAAGACGAGATCGTCGAGTCCGGCGAGAGGAACGAAGTCCCTGATCAGGGGCGAGCGCCCATCGGTCCGCTTGCCGAGACGGATCGTGCCCATCTGCGTGAGCGACCCGGTTGGCGCGGCGAGTCCCTTGCGGATTGCGTGGACACCGGCGATGAGGGTCGTGCTGACGGCGCCGAGACCGGCGAGCAGAATCCCGAGGCGCCCCGCGGCCGGAGCGATTTGGCGGGAGCCTTGCACAGGCGGAGACTATATCATGGTGATTCGGGCTTCCGGTTTCTCGCGAACCGCTGCTGTCGCGAGAGAAGCCGCAACGAGAAACCCGGCGCGAAGCATGCGCCGCCCACGGATGGACGTGGCCAGTGTTCAAGCTGAAGAAGAGCGGAGGTCCACGCGACCTCGATGTGTCGATGGTAGGTCTCAAGCTGGGCGCATCCGTGCTGCAGCTCGGCGGACGGGACGGACGACTGATCGCGGAGCTCGCCAAGGCGGCGGGGATCAGCGGCGAAGCCTGCGCCGTGACGGAAACGGACGCCGAGCGCGACGGCGTGCGGCGCGCGGCCGAGCGTGCCGGGGTGCTCGTGGAGGTCAAGGCGGCACGGCTCGGGGCGCTGCCCTTCGATGCCGAGTCGTTCGACGTAGTGGTAGCGCCCGACCTTATCGGAGGCCTGCGCATGAACGAACGGGTCCTGTGCCTGCAACAGGCGCTCAAGGTGTTGCGGCCGAACGGACGCTGCATCGTGATCGAAGCGGCCCAGCGCGGCGGCCTCGGCAGTGTCTTCTCGAGGAGAACGCTCGACCGCACGTACCTCATGAACGGCGGCGCGGCGGCCGCACTCGAGGCGGAGGGATTCCGGGCCGTGCGCCTGCTCGCCGAGCGCGAGGGCAAGAGCTTCTTCGAGGGGACGAAATAGGTGAACCACGATGTCCGCGCACCAACCGGAACAGGCGGCATGGGGTTCCGGGCCATCCGCTCCTGAGGTCTACTCGGCGGACGAGGTCGCCCGCGCGGCCGGTGTCGACCGCCGCGTGGTGGAACGTCTCATCGCCGCCGGCGAGATCGCGACCCTCGACGGCGTGCTCGTCGCTCAACGGGACGCGGTCGGGGCGGTGCGGAGACTGCGGCGCGAGCCGCTGCTCTCGCGCCGTCCCCTCTTCGGTGCCGCCCTCCTCGACAGAAGCGCCGGGGACGCGTCCTCCGCTGCCTT
>CATQHX010000002.1 GCA_958296065.1 Vicinamibacterales bacterium
AACCTGGCGCACGGCGATCCGGCGAACGACCACCCGGCGACGATGCTCGCGCTCGAGGCGCAAGTGGTGGTGCGCGGCCCCGGGGGCGAGCGCACCATCCCGATCACCAGCTTCTTCACCGGGCTGTTCACTACCGCGCTCGCGCCGGCGGAGATCCTCACCGAGATCAGGATTCCGGTCCCTCCGCCCCGCAGCGGCGGCGCCTACGTCAAGCTCGAGCGCAAGGTGGGCGACTTCGCCACCGCGGCCGCCGCAGCGCAGATCACGCTGGGCGGGCAGGAAGGAATCGCGCGGATCGGGATCGGCCTGACCAACGCCGGACCGACGCCGATCAAGGCGACCGCGGCGGAACAGTATCTCCAAGGGCAGCAGCCGAACGCGGAGGCCATCGCCGAGGCCGCGCGGCTGGCTGCGGAAGCCACGTCACCGAGCGCCGACCGGCGTGGTTCGGTGGAGTACAAGCGCGACATGGCGCGCGTGCTGACGGGCCGGGCAATCACCCGGGCGCTGCAGCGGGCGGGAGGGCAGTAGGCATGGCGAAACACGACGTTCGTATCACCGTGAACGGCGAGCCGCGGGAAGCGGCGGTCGAGTCGCGCCTCCTGCTCGTGCACTGGCTCCGCGACGTGTTGCGCCTGACCGGGACCCATATCGGCTGCGACACGACGCACTGCGGCGCGTGCACGGTGCTGCTCGACGGCGAGCCCGTCAAGTCGTGCACCGTGCTGGCCGTGCAGGCGGACGGCCGGGAAGTGGCGACGGTGGAGGGCCTCGAGCAGGACGGGACGCTGCATCCGCTCCAGGAAGGGTTCCAGCAGGAGCACGGACTGCAATGCGGCTTCTGCACGCCGGGCATGCTGATGACCGGGCGCGCCCTGCTCGAAGGGAACTCCGATCCGAGCGAGGCGGAGATCCGGCAGGCGATCTCGGGCAACCTGTGCCGCTGCACCGGCTACGTGAACATCGTCAAGTCGATCGAGCACGCGGCCGCGAAGCTACGCCAGGAGTCCGCATAACCGGAATCGCGGCGGCGCAGACGACGCCGAGTTGAGGGAGAAGTCATGGCACCCCAGACGACGCCGGAAGTGTGCGGCATGGGCCACTCGATGAAGCGCAAGGAGGATCCGCGCTTCATCCGCGGCCAGGGCAACTACGTGGACGACATCCAGCTTCCGGGCATGCTCTACCTGGACATCGTCCGGAGCCCGTTCGCACATGCGCGGATCAAGTCCATCGCCAGGGAGAACGCGCTCAAGGTCCCCGGCGTGCTCGCGGTCATCACCGGCGAGACCCTCGAGCAGTACAACCTGCACTGGATGCCGACCCTGATGTCCGACACCCAGATGGTGCTGCCGACCGAGAAGGTCATGTACCAGGCGCAGGAAGTGGCCGCGGTGGTCGCGACCGACCGCTACGCGGCGGCCGACGGGGTCGAGGCGGTGGAGGTGGACTACGACCCGCTGCCGGTCGTCGTCGATCCGTTCAAGGCGCTGGAGCCGGACGCGCCGGTGCTGCGCACGGACAAGGAGGACAAGAAGGACAACCACATCTTCCACTGGGAGGTGGGGGATCGGGCCGCGACCCAGAGCGCGCTGGCCGGCGCCGACGTCGTCGTCAAGCAGGACCTGTACATCCCGCGCATCCACGTCGCGTCCATCGAGACCTGCGGCTGCGTCGCCGACTTCGACCGGGTGATGGGGAAGCTCAAGGTCTACATGACCACCCAGGCCCCGCACGCCATTCGCACCGTGCTGGCCCTCGTAGCGGGGCACGTCGGCCTGTCGGAAGAGAAGATCCAGGTCATCTCCCCGGACATCGGCGGCGGGTTCGGCGGCAAGGTGCCCGTCTATCCGGGGTACGTGCTCGCGATTGCCGCCTCGGTCGTGGTGGGCAAGCCGGTCAAGTGGGTGGAGGACCGGATGGAAAACCTGCAGGCGGACTCCTTCGCGCGCGACTACCACCTGAAGGCGGAACTCGGGGCGACGAAGGACGGCACGCTCACCGCGCTCAAGATCAAGACGGTGGCCGATCACGGTTATACCGACGCCGCCGCGAACCCGTCGAAGTTTCCCGCCGGCCTGTTCTCCATCGTCACCGGGTCCTACGACCTGAAGCACGCCTTCGCCGAGGTGGACGGCGTCTACACGAACAAGCCGCCCGGCGGCATCGCCTACCGCTGCTCGTTCCGGGTGACCGAGGCGGTCCACACCATCGAGCGGCTGACCGACATCATGGCCCACGAGCTGAAGATGGACCCGGCCGACCTGCGCCTCAAGAACTTCGTCCCCGCCGACAAGTTCCCCTACAAGTCGGTGCTCGGGTGGGAGTACGACAGCGGCAACTACCACGGGGCCCTCCGGAAGGCGATGGAGCGGATCGGGTACGCCGAGCTGCGCAGGGAGCAGGCCGACAAGCGCGAGCGGGGCGAGCTGATGGGCATCGGCATCTCCAGCTTCACGGAGATCGTCGGCGCCGGGCCTTCGCGGCAGTTCGACATCCTCGGCCTCAAGATGTTCGACTCGTGCGAGATCCGGGTCCATCCCACCGGCAAGGCGACCGCCCGCTTCGGCACGAAGTCGCAGGGCCAGGGCCACGAGACCACCTACGCGCAGGTGCTCGCCGAGGAGCTGGGGATTCCCGCCGCGCACATCGAGATCGAGGAGGGCGACACCGACACCGCCCCTTACGGGCTGGGCACCTACGCCAGCCGCTCGACGCCGACGGCCGGGGCGGCCGGGGCGATGGCGGCGCGCAAGGTGCGCGACAAGGCGAAGAAGATCGCCGCCTACCTGCTGGAGGCGAGCGAGGACGACCTGGAATGGACGCCGGGGACCTTCTCGGTCAAGGGCGCGCCGCAGAAGTCGAAGACGATTCAGGAGATCGCCTTCGCCGCCTACACCAACCACCCGCCCGGCATGGAGGGCGGCCTCGAGGCGGTCTCGTACTACGATCCGCCGAACCTGACGTTCCCGTTCGGCAGCTACATCTGCGTCGTCGACATCGACCGCGGCACCGGCGAGGTGAAGATCCGCCGCTTCGTGGCGGTGGACGACTGCGGCAACATCATCAACCCGATGATCGTCGACGGGCAGATCCACGGCGGCCTCACGATGGGCATGGCGCCCGCGCTCCTCGAGGAGATCAGCTACGACGAGAACGGCAACATCTCCGGCGGGAGCTTCATGGACTACCTGGTCCCCACGGCGATGGAGACGCCGCGGTGGGAAACCGACAAGACCGTGACCCCGTCGCCGCACCACCCACAGGGCGCCAAGGGGGTCGGGGAGTCGGCGACCGTCGGCGCCCCGCCGGCGATCGTCAATGCCGTCGTCGATGCGCTGGCGCATCTCGGCGTGCGGCACATCGACATTCCGATCACGCCCGAGAAGGTGTGGCGGATCCTGAAGGACAAGGGCGCCGGCCTGTAGGCGAGGTCTGTCTATCGATGTCGAGGTACCCGGCATCGCCCAGAATGGTGCCTTCTCGTTGCGGAGCATGATCATCCTGGCGAGCTCAGCCCCAGCTCGACCTTCGCCCAGATTGAGAACCGTCACTACACGGGAACGATTCGATTCCGGCTCGATCGACGAGGCGGGGCTCAGCGCCGCCCTTCCAATCGCACGGCATTGGAATCTCCTGTCTGTGTTATGCTGCTTGGACGGTTGGATGCTGGCTGCGGCTAGCGGCGGCGGAAGCCGAACTGACCAACCCACCGCCTGAATGGCGGTCGATAGAGATGGCACGGTAAGTGCTCATTCCTGGACTCGTAAGGTCAGGAGGATGTATGTCTGTCTCGCAAGCCCCTTCCAGCTCTCCAGCGCCGCTTCCCGCGAGCGACCCACAGCTTCGTGACCGCGTGTCGGCAGCGTTCGAGAAACTCTCCACTTCGGCGTCAGAGTTGAATGCAGTCTCGGACGAGCTCGCCAAGCCAATCCACAGCATCGATGCAACACTGCAGAAACTCAATCTGGGCGTATCGGCTTGGGTAGAAGTCGCCGGCCACCGCGACTGGGAGACTGATCGCGCCTGGGAGCGCTCGATCGGGTACGGAAAGGTGGCTCGTACGTGGGGCCTCGCGATTCGGTCCTCAGCTGGCACCGCCGGCGAACATATCCAGGAGGAAGTATGGCGCTTCAATGAGGCGCCGCGCGTGTACCGTCTGGAGTCCCTGGCGAAGCTACCGGAACTTCTCGAGACACTGGCTGAGACCGCCAACAAGACCGCTGCCGAACTGAAGAGCAAGATTGCCTTGACGAAACAGGTGGCGACGACACTCAGCAAGATGGCGTCGGCCGCACCCGCCCGCAGAAAGTAGGCCGCCATGAAGATGACGGTCCTCTGGGTGGTAGTCGTAGCGATTGTGCTCCTCTACGCGATTCACCTCGGGCGGGGGGTGAAGTTGAGCGTCAGGCTTCCCGGCACAGGTGCGTCACTGGAAGTCAGCGATGGTCGGCACGTCGAGCGGACCGAGACCCTCAGTCCGGGTCCCACAGGAACGGGCAACGATGCAACGGACGCCGTGCCCAAGTCCGAATAGCGGCTCCCCGGATAGTCCGAGTGAGTGGCGATTGCCGTGGTCATGGACAACTAGACATGCTGAAACGAGTGCACATCAAGGGGTACAAGTCGCTGGCGGACGTCGAGGTGACGCTCGAACCGCTGACAGTGCTATTCGGACCGAACGCCGCCGGCAAGAGCAATTTCCTCGACGCCTTGCTGCTTTTGTCCAAGCTCGGCACAAGCCGGACGCTGAAGGAAGCCTTCGATTCTCCGTACCGCGGCAAACCGCTCGAATCGTTCCGCATCGGCAAGGGGGGCATCAAGGGTCTAATCGAGCAGGAGCGACTGGGATTCTCCGTCGAGGCAGATCTGCGGCTGTCGGACGCCGTCGTCGATGCCGTCAATCGACAGATACGGGACATGCGTCGTCCCGTCTCGCTCAAGCCGAGCACGTTCACACCATCTCAGGATGCCGGGAAGCAACCCGCTCGCGTGCGCGAGCGGGATCTGCGCTACCGCATCGAGGTCGAGATGTTGCCGAAGTCGGGTGTGCTCCGTGTCGCCGACGAATACCTAGCGGCCCTCAATAGCAAGGGCGAGCCGACCGGGAAGCGGAAACCCTTTTTCGAGCGCCAAGGCGACAAGATTCACCTGAGACTCGAAGGACAGGCGCACCCCACGCACTACGATCGCTTCCTCGACCATAGCATCCTGTCGATGCCGCACTATCCGCCGCACTATCCACATCTGGTGGCGGCCCGGCGCGAACTCGAGAGCTGGCTGTTCTTCTACTTCGAGCCGCGCGAACGGATGCGGGCCGCCAATCCCGTCAAGGAAGTGCGACACATCGGGCTGATGGGCGAAGAACTCGCCGCATTCCTCAACACCGTAAAGGCAGACAACCCCAATCAGTTCCGGGGCATCGAGAAGGCGCTGCACACCCTGATGCCGAACGTCGACGGCATCGAAATCGACGTAAGCGATCTCGGCGAGGTGGAGTTGCGCATCAAGGAAGGCGGTGTCGCGATACCCGCGCGCGTCCTGTCGGAAGGCACCCTCCGGATGCTCGGTCTCCTGGCCCTGGCTGGCGGTGATGACCACCCAGCACTCGTCGGATTCGAGGAGCCCGAAAACGGCGTGCATCCTCAACGGATCCAGTTGATCGCGGAACTGCTGAAGACGCGTGAGAGCCTGAGGCAGAGCCAGTACATCGTCACTACGCATTCGCCAATCCTCCCCGACATGCTTTCAAACACGTCTTTGTTCGTGGTCCAGCGAACGGACGCCGAGACCCGCATCAATCCGTTTTCCGCGTGGGGGTCTTTGGCGCGTCGCAACAGCATTGACGAAGCCTTGTCGGACGACCTGGAAACGACTCCCATCTCACAGCGCATCCTCCGAGGCGACTTCGATGCGTGAGGTCGCGATGTTCGTCGAGGACTCTGCCCATCGGCTTATCATCGAGCCACTGGTGCACCGGCTCGCCGAAGAACAAGGCGCCATGGTGCAACTTGCCTGGCGGAATGCCGTCGGCGGACATGGAAAGGTGTTGCGAGAACTCGCCACGTACCTGCGCGACCTAGCCCGACAAGGCGGTCCGTGGCCTGACCTGATCATTGTCGCGACAGACGCAAACTGCGATGGGCTCAACGACCGCGTCCGGGAGCTCCAACGTCACATTCAAGATGCACGTACTCCTGTCGTTTTCGCCATTCCCGACCCTCACGTCGAGCGCTGGCTGCTCCTCGACGGAGCGGCGTTCAAGGCAGCTGTTGGGCAGGGCTGCAACGCACCGGACCAGAAGTGCGACCGCCACCGCTACAAGCAGCGCTTGATCGAAGCGGTCCGCGATGCTGGGGTAACGCCGATCCTCGGTGGCCTCGAGTACGCGGAAGACATCGTACAACGGATGAACCTCGATCGAGCTGCGCAGGCGGACAGGTCCTTCGCGCGCTTCATCGATGGCCTGAAGGCCGCGTTCCACGTCTTCGAATCAGAAGCTGCAGGTGCCGAATAGCTGCTTCGACCGCAGCCCGATGAGTCGCCCCAAGAACGCGCGCATTGGGAGGCACGAATGGTCGACGTCGTTCATTCCAAAGTCGTCAGAAGATTGCCGAACGGGCTGCTCGAGTGCCACGTCAAGTTCGATCCAATCGACCCCGACCCCGGAAGAGCCTCCGTGCCGAATCCGCAGCTCGCCGCCGCTACTCGCCGGTCACGCCGCGCTTGCGCCAGTAGCGGGCGAGGCCGAGAAAGCACTGGTCGAGCGGCGCCGCGGTGCCGTAGAGCCCTGCCTCCTCGGCCGAGACGTGCTGCTCGAGGTAGCGGCGCATCTCGTCGACGAAGCGGCTCTGCTGGTCCGAAGCGACGCCGCCGGCCGTGATGCATTCCCGCGCGATGTCCGTCATCGTGGTCAGGTGCGTCTGCATGGCGTCGAGGTGAACGTCCGGGTCCTCGTGCGCGCCGAAATGGGTGACGAACAGGGTCGACGCCCGCCACTGACGGACGAGCTCGATGCTCTGCGCCCAGACCTCGACGTCGATGTCGGGCGGGGGCGTGGGCGGCAGCACGAAGAGCTCGCGGCCGGTTCGGACGCCGGCGACGTCCCCGACGAAGGCGATGCCGCTCTCGCGGTCGAGGAAGCTGACGTGGTGGGAGGCGTGTCCCGGCGTGTAGGCGACCTCGAACTTGCGATCCGCCGCCGCGATGCGTTCCCCGCCGGCGAGCGCCCGCACGTTGGCCTCCGGCACCGGCAGAAAGGCCCCCCAAAGCTCGTCCATCTCGTCGCCGTAGAGCCGCGCGGCGCTGGCGAGCAGCTTCGACGGGTCGATCATGTGCGGCGCGCCCCGTTCGTGGACGTAGACCGTGATGTCCGGGTTCTCGCGCAGCAGCGATCCGGTGGCGCCCGCGTGATCCAGGTGGATGTGCGTCAGCAGCAGAGTGCGGACGTCGGCGATCGCGATGCCGGCCCCGGCGAGCGCCGCCCGCAGCGTCTCCAGGCACGAGGTCGGCCCCGGATCGATGAGCGCGACCCCGGCGGCGCCCTGAACGACGGCGGTCGCGATGACGCGCGGCCGGCCGCGGTGCAGCAGGTCAGTGTACGTGATGCCGCGCGCAATCGTCTCCATCGGGGCCGGATTGTACTATGCCCCTCGTCGTTCCAGAGGCGGTCGATCGGGCGGATCGGGCCAAGCCCAATGTCGACCGCGTTCTCCACCACCGGACCGCGACCCGCAAAAGAGATCGACTTCGGGGCCCCCGACTTCAGCGGCGTTGCCATCGAGTCGAAGTGCGTCGACGGCCGTTGGCGGCGCGACGCACGAACCCTGGCCGCTTCCGGTTGGCGCGGCATGGTTGCAACCCGCACCGAACTGAACGCGGAAGACGTCGGCGTCATGGCGATCCCGGCATCCATCCTGGCCTGGTTGATCGACGGATGAACTCGACCGTGGGTGGTTCGCCCATGACGCACCCGCGCTCCGGCGCTGGTCTGGCGAAGTCCGCAACGACGGCGGAGCCGCGCGGCGCCCTGCTTGACCCCGCGAAACGCGTGCCGGTACGCTGGCAGCTTGACCGAGTCTGAGCGGGCGGCTGCACCATGACGGCGAACGACGGCGACCGCCAGCCCGGCGGTGCGGTGCTCGAGCGGACGCGCGACGAGACGGTCACCCCGAGGCTCTACCGCGTCCTGCTGCTGAACGACGACTACACCACTATGGAGTTCGTCGTCGCGGTCCTCGAAGAGGTGTTCCAGAAGACGCCGGCCGAAGCGTTCCGGCTGATGATGCAGATTCACACGGAGGGGCAGGCGGTCTGCGGCGCCTATACGCACGAGGTGGCCGAAACGAAGGTCGACACGGTCCAGCAGCTCGCCGAGCGCGACGGGTTCCCGCTGCAGGCCACCATGGAGGGCGACGGCTGAACCCCGCCGCGCCCACGGTACTCGCACATGTTCAGCGCCTCCCTGGAGTTGATCCTCAACGTCGCCTACCGCGAAGCGATGTCGCGGCGCCACACGCACCTCACCCTGGAGCACCTGCTCTACGCGCTGGCCCACGATTCGGAGGCGGAGCGCATCCTGGCCGCGTGCGGCGCCGATCTGCGCGCGCTCCGGGGCACGCTGGACGAGTTCCTGGGGACGCTGGAGACCGTCGGCCGCCGCGACCGCAACAGCGAGCCGGCACAGACCCTCGCCTTCCGCCGCGTGCTTCAGACCGCTGTGCTGCACGTGCAGAGCGCCGGCAAGGACGAGGTGCGGGCCGGCGACATCCTGGCCGCCATCCTGCAGCAACCGAAGGCGCACGCCGCGGAGCTGCTGGCAGCACAGGGAATCACGAGGCTCGACATCCTCAACTACATCTCGCACGGCATCTCCAAGGTCTCGCCCGGAAACGGCGACCCGGAGCCACAGGGGGACGGTGCGGAAGCGGGTGCGGGCGAGGAGGGCCGCGCCGCGGCGCGCGATCCGCTCTCCGCCTATACCGTGAACCTGACGGAACGAGCCCGCGCCGGCGCGCTGGATCCGTTGATCGGGCGGACGCTGGAGTTGCAGCGGACGCTCCAGATCCTCTGCCGGCGGCGCAAGAACAACCCCGTCTTCGTGGGCGACGCGGGGGTGGGCAAGACCGCGCTGGCGGAAGGGCTCGCCGCTCGTCTGACGGAAGAGGATATTCCGGCGCGGCTCGCCGGCGCCGAGGTGTTCTCGCTCGACACCGCGGCGCTGCTGGCGGGAACGCGGTTCCGCGGCGACTTCGAGGAACGCTTCAAGGCGGTCACGAACGCGCTGGGCGACCATCCGCTGCCGATCCTGTTCATCGACGAGGTGCACTCCACGGTCGGCGCGGGCGCGACGACCGGCGGGACGATGGATCTGGCGACCCTGATCAAGCCGCTGCTGTCGGCGGGCGAGTTGCGGGTGATCGGGTCGACCACGTTCGAGGAGTTCAAGCACATCGAGAAGGACCGGGCGCTGGCGCGGCGCCTGCAGAAGGTGGTGGTCGAGGAGCCGACGGTCGACGAGACGTCGGAGATCCTCGAAGGCCTGCGGTCACGCTACGAGGACCACCACGGGGTCACGTTCGGTCCCGAGACGGTACCCACGGCCGCAAAGCTGGCCAAGCGGCACCTCCGCGATTCGCGGCTCCCCGACGGCGCCATCGACATCCTGGACGAGGCGGGCGCCGCGATCGGCATGCGGCGGACGGCAGCAGAGGCCGCCGAGGAGACGAGCGGCGGCGCCGAGCCGCCGGAGGTGACCATCGCCGATGTCGAACGTGTTGTTGCCCGGATGGCGCGCATTCCGGAGAAACAGACCACGTCATCGGACAAGGAACGCCTCCGTATGCTCGGCGAGGCGCTCGAGCGTGTCGTATTCGGACAGTCCGAGGCGGTCGCGACCGTCGCGACCGCCATCAAGCGTGCGCGAGCCGGACTCGGGATTCCGGACCATCCCGCCGGCTGTTTCCTCTTCACCGGACCCACGGGGGTCGGCAAGACGGAGCTCGCGCGGCAGCTCGCCATCCACCTGGGCAACGAGTTCATCCGCTACGACATGAGCGAGTACATGGAAAAGCACGCGGTGGCGCGGCTGATCGGCGCGCCGCCGGGGTACGTCGGCTTCGAGCAGGGCGGGCTGCTGGTCGACGCCGTACGCTCGCACCCGTACAGCGTCGTGCTTCTCGACGAGATCGAGAAGGCGCACCCCGACATCTTCAACATCCTGCTGCAGGTGATGGATCACGCGACGCTCACCGACAACGGCGGGCGTCGGGCGGACTTCCGCCACGCGATCCTCATCATGACCTCGAACGCCGGCTCGCGCGAGGCCAGCGCGACCCCGATCGGCTTCGGCGACGATCAGGCCTCCACCGCCCGGGGGCGGATGAAGGCGGCCATAGAACGCATCTTCAGCCCCGAGTTCCGAAACCGGCTCGACGCCATCGTACCGTTCGATCCGCTTGCGCCGGCGACCATGGAGACCATCGTCGAGAAGTTCATTCTGCAGCTCGAGTCGCAACTGGCGGAGCGCAAGGTGGCCATCGCGCTCGAACCCGCAGCGCGCGCGTGGCTCGCCGACGAGGGCTACGATCCGGTGTACGGCGCGCGCCCGCTTGCCCGCGTCGTGCAGACCGAGGTGCGCAATCCGCTGACCGACGAGATCCTGTTCGGCCGGCTGGAACACGGCGGAACCGTCCGCATCGGGCTGGCGGACAACGCCCTTACGTTCGAAATCGAGCCGGCCGACGCCCCGGCCAGGACGCCGGAACAGGCCACCAGCGAATGAGCCGGCAGGCCGGACAGACCCCGGCGGGCGGAGAATTCATGCGCCTCTACGTCGAGCCTATGGACGCGGTGCTGGTCGAGTTCGACGAGCGCGGGCAGGTGCGATTCGACGACGAGGACTGGAGCACGCCTTCGCTCCAGGAGATCCGCGCCATTCTCTACGCGGCCGAGAACGAGATGGCTTCGCTGCGGGAGCTGATCGAGGCTTTGGATGCCGCCGTGGCGCCGCGGGTCACGGATCGCGACTAGAATCCGGCGCTGGTCGCGGCGCGTTCGACGTCTTCCACACCGATCACGACCGTTGTCCGGGGCTGTCCCTCCTGCGCGGACGCATAGGCGTACTCCACGTTGACGTCCGCCGCGGCGAGGAGTTCGGCGGCGTGCCCCAGGGCCCCGGGTCCATTCGGCAGCGACAGGAACAGGACGTTGCGCTCCTCCACGGTGTACTCCCGTTCGGCAAGCGCGCCCGCCGCGCGCAGCGGGTTGTCCACCACCATCCGCAGCGTGCCGCCGCGTTCGACGGCGAGGGCGAAGATGTTGACCCGCTCGTCGCCGATGATGCGGCAGACGCGGCCAAGGGCGCCCGGGCTGTTCGGCAGGCGTAACGAGAGCTCGGTCCGAATCGCCATGCGCGGGGAGCTTAGCGCCGAAGCTGCGGTATCATCAACAGATGGTCGTCGATGTGCCTTTCAGCGTGCCGGTGGCGAGACGGAGCGCCGCGTTCGACTACGCGATCCGCAGCATCGTCGCCGAGGCCCGCAAGGCGGAAGCGAACGGTCGGCGGGTCCGCTACCTGAATATCGGCGATCCGGTTCTGTTCGGTTTCCGGACACCGCCGCACCTGATCGAGGCGGTCGAGCGCGCGATGCGCGACGGGCGCAACGGCTACACGCCCGCCGCCGGCGTGCTGGAAGCCCGTGAAGCGATCGCGACCGATTTCGAGGCCCGCGGCATGGCGGTGTCCCCGGACCGCGTCGTACTCACCGCGGGAGCTTCCGAAGGCATCGACCTTGCCCTGAGCGTGCTCGTCGACCACGACGACGAGGTTCTCGTCTCGGTGCCGACCTATCCGCTGTACACGGGCGTCCTGGCGAAGCTCGGCGCGCGCGCCGTCTATTACCGGACGGACCCCGCGCGCGGGTGGCAACCCGACATCGCTCACGTCGAGAGCCTGATCTCGCCCCGCACACGGGCGCTGGTCGTGGTCGACCCCAACAATCCGACCGGGGCCGTCTACACGCGGGAAAACCGCCTCGCCCTGCTCGAGCTGGCCGACCGCCACAACATCGTGCTGCTCTCGGACGAGGGCTACACGGACCTCGCCTACGACGGCCGGGTGGCCCCGATCGGGTCGTACAATCCCGACGCGCCGGTGATCTCGTTCTCGTCGCTGTCCAAGGCGCACCTTGCGCCCGGCTGGCGCGCGGGCTGGATGGCGGTGGGCGGCGGAGCGCGGCTCGACGGCGCGCTCGCCGCGATCAAGGACATGGCCGACGGGCGGCTCTGCAGCGTAGGACCGATGCAGTATGCGGTTCCCGCGGCGCTGCACGGGGACAAGTCGCACCAGGTCGAGTTCCTCCGCGCGCTGCGGGAACGCGCGGAGGTCACGACACGCCGGCTCAACGCGATCGACGGCATCTCTTGCGTACGTCCCGCGGCGGCGTTCTACGCGATGCCCAAGGTGGAGCTGCCTCCCGGCCGCACGGACGAGGACTACGTCATCGGTCTGCTGCGCGCCACCGGCCTGCTGTGCGTATACGGCTCGGGCTTCGGCACCAGACCTGCCGCCGGGTACTTCCGCATCGTCTTCCTTGCCCCGCCGGCGGAGCTCGACACGTTCTACGACGAAATAGAAACGTTCACCGCGGAATTCCTGGCGGAGTAACTCATGATGCGCTTCCGTGCCGGCATGGGGGCGTTCGTCGTGCTGTCCCTCGCGGCAACCGTCGCCGGCGCGCAGACCGTCTCGCTGGCCGACTTCGAGCCACTCGTCGAAAGACTGACGGCCGCCACGCGCGCGGCCGACGTCGAAGCCTACCTCGACCTGCTGGCGGAGGATGCGGACCGGTTCCGGGCGCGCGCATTCGCCGCCGACGCACTGAGGCAGGACGTCCGGGAGGCGGCCGCGCGTGGGCGCTTCGTTCGCCCGCTCGACGACAATCCGGAGGGCGGCGGCTACGAGCTGACGGTCGAAGTGTTCACCGAGCGTGGCGTAGCCGGCCGGCTCCAGACTTGGAGCATCGACGTAGTGCCCGACGAGGGCGATGGGCAGCGGCGATGGCGCATCGCCGGCCAGGAACGCGTCGACGTCGTCGACGGTCTCCTGCACCTCGCCTTGCGACCCGACGTGGCGTACGACGCCGCGAACTTCTCGATCTTCGGCGAGGACATGACCCTGCGCATGGCGAGCGGCACGATGTTCGTCGCCGAGACGGACCGGGGCGGCATCACCGGAATAGTGCTCCTCGGCGACGGTGTCCTGACGTTCTCCCCCACTCCCGAGGCCGAACGGGGACAGGTTCGGTTGCTTACCGGGCGCGAGACCCTCGAGGCGGACTTCTCGGCGGCGTTCGTGCGGGTGAACCCGGTAACTTTCGCGTCGCGAGTCTCGACCCCCAATCTGAACCGGCGCCCCGTCAGAGGCGATGACCTCGAGCGGGCCCAGGAGACCTTCGAGCGATACGCGCCGTTGTCCTTCGGGATCGACCTCGGGGATCTGAGTGACAGATCCTGGTCGCTGACGCCCGGCGGGGGTGATTTCATCGCGGACATGGAGACCGAGCGTTACGGCACGCTGACGTTCGCACAGTCGGCCAACCAGCCCGAAAACGTGTCGCTCTACGAGCGCGAGTCCCAACGCATCATCGCCCTCTATCCGTCGGCGGAGAAGCGCGCGGCGCAGGGTCGCTATTTCAGCGACGACGACAGCGTCGCATACGACGTGCTCGACTACCAGATCGCGGCGTCCTTCGAGCCGGCCGGGGTCGAGCGGCAATCCATGCGAGCCCGACCGCGACTGCGCGGCTGCTTCATTACCGGCCGGACCAGACTCGCCGTTCGCGTCACCGGATCGAACCTCGCGTCGCTGACACTGCGCCTGGCCGCGGACCTCGAGGTACATTCCGTCGTTTCGAACGAGCTGGGTCCGCTACTCTTCTTCCGCATGCGCGGGAGAGACAACCTGGTCGTGAGCCTGCCCAGCCGAGTCCCGCCCATCGGCGCCGAGTTCACCCTCGAAATCGAGTACTCCGGGCTGCTCGAAGCCCAGGAGCTCGAGGAGAACTGGCTGGGTCGGAGAGGTTTCGGGCTGGACGCCGTGGGCGCGACCACTCCATTCGGCTTCGCGGCGCGCCGGTACATCTACAGCAGCGCGACGCACTGGTATCCCCGCGCCAGCACCTCCGACTACGCGACTGCCACGATGGACCTGACGGTCCCGGCCGACTACGCCGTCGTCGCCAGCGGCGAACCCGCGGAGACGAACTCGTCCCCGGCAGTGCCCGGGAACCAGGGCGTGCCCGAAACGCGCCGCTATCGATACGTCACGCTCCAGCCGGCGCGGTACCTCTCGTGCGTCATCAGCCCTTTCGCGCCGGTGGCGACCGGCCCCCGCCTGGTGACGCTGGACCCGCAACCGGGGACCAACCGGGAGTTGCGACGGGGCGTGTCGTACGACAGCCTGTCGCTCGCCGTCACGTCGACCGAACGCACCCGCGACAGAATCCCCGGCTACTACGAAACCGCCGCGGACATCCTCGGCTTCTATGCGTCCCTCATCGGCGACGTACCCTACCCGACGTTCACGCTGGCCCTGACAGACGCCGTCCTGCCCGGTGGCCACAGTCCCGCGTACTTCGCCATCCTGAACCAGCCGTTGCCGTTGCCGCCGGGCGCGATGGTGTCGTGGCGCACCGATCCGGTCGCATTCAGCCGCTACCCGGCATTCTTTCTCGCCCACGAACTGGCTCACCAGTGGTGGGGCCAGGCGGTAGGGTGGAAGAACTACCACGAGCAGTGGTTGAGCGAAGGGCTCTCGCAGTACTTCGCGGCGCTCTATGCCGAGCACAGCAACGATCCCGAGGTCTTCTCCGAAGTGCTCAGGCAGATGCGGCGGTGGAGCATCAGGCATTCGGATCAGGGCCCGGTGTATCTCGGCAACCGGCTCGGACGGATCGAGGACGAGCCGCGGGTATTTCGGGCCCTCGTGTACAACAAGGGCGCGATGGTGCTGCACATGCTGCGGCGCCTCCTCGGCGATGAGACGTTCTTTGGGGGCCTCCGGCGCTACTACAACGAGATGCGGTTCCGCAAGGCGGGCACGGACGACCTGATCCGGGCGTTCGAGGCCGAGTCGGGGCGGTCGCTGACGGATTTTTTCGATCGCTGGATTCACGAGGACGATCTCCCCGACATCGCGTTCAGCTACCGGATCGAGACACGGTCGGGGAGCCGGGAAGCTGTCCTGCGGTTCGAGCAGCGCGGCAAGCTGTTCGAGGTGCCGATCACCGTCACACTTCGTTACCGTGGAAACGACCGCGAGACGCTGGTAGTGCCGGTTGCCGGGGAGGTGACCGAGGTGCGCTTGCCGCTCCGCGGTCCGCTGCGGGACGTGGAGGTCAACGAGGATGGAGGGGCGCTTGTCGAGGTGGGGTAGGAACTTGCGCAGGACGCTTGGGTGGTTGGCCGCCGCCAGCGCCGTGACGCTGATGTCGCCGCGGGACGGCGCGACGCAGCCGGGACGGATCTCGATAGAAATCGCCACCGTGGCGGAGGCCGACGTGGCCCATGCCGGCGGCACGCACCGCGTCGCGCTCGATGCGGGGCTCCGGCCCGCGGGAAGCGGGCTCCACGTCAACTCGAACGAGCCGCTCGAAGACTTCCTGATTCCCACCGTGCTCACGATTGAGCCGCCGACAGGGATCGCGGTCGAGGGCCTCGCCTGGCCGGAACCCGTGATGCTGGAGCAGCAGGGAGCGGACAAGCCGCTCGCCGTTTATGAAGAGACCTTTGCCATCGGCGTCGCCCTGGCCATCGATCCGGACGTGGCGGCGGGAGACTACGAGGTGCCCGCCTCGCTCCGATATCAGGCGTGCGACGAGCGCATGTGCTACATCCCGGCGACCGAGCGCCTTGCGTTCCGGGTACGCGTCGCGCCGAGGGACCAGGCGCGCAGCTTTACCGATGCGGCGCTGTTCGACCGAATGGCCTTTACCGCGGCCAGCGCCGGCGACCCGCCGGGAACCACACCGACGACGGCTCCCGCCGGGCTGGTCGAGGAGGGCGACGTGCTCGCGCGGCTCGAGCGGTTCACGGTTGCCGCCACGACCGGCGGGTACCTGAACGAGGAGCAGTTCCTCGAGTTCATCCACCGCGCCGAATCGGGCGAGGCCGAGCAGGGTTGGTTCGAAGGCCGCGGCCCGCTCGCCATTCTGGCGCTCATACTGATCGGTGGGCTCGCACTCAACCTGACACCGTGCGTGCTGCCGATGATCCCGATCAATCTGGCGATCATCGGGGCCGGCGCACGCGCCGGCTCCCGGCTGCGCGGCTTCTCGCTCGGCAGCGCCTACGGTCTGGCCATGGCGCTGGTTTACGGCGTGCTTGGCCTCGTCGTGATCCTGTCCGCGGGCACCTTCGGCACTATCAACGCGTCGCCCTGGTTCAACCTCGGCATCGCCCTGCTCTTCATCGCGCTGGCGCTGGCGATGTTCGACGTCTTCACCATCGACTTCTCCCGCTTCCAGAGCCGGTTCGCGGGCGAGTCCTCCGGCAACGGCTCGTTCCTGCTCGCGTTCGGCATGGGCGGCGTGGCGGCGCTCCTCGCGGGCGCCTGCGTCGCACCGGTCGTGATCCAGGTCATAGTCTTCTCCAGCAACCTGTACGGCACCGGCACCACGGTTGCGCTTGCCCTGCCGTTCGTGCTCGGCCTCGGGATGGCCATCCCCTGGCCGATTGCAGGCGCCGGCCTGACGTTGATGCCGAAACCCGGTCCCTGGATGGTGCGAGTCAAGCAGGCTTTCGGCGTCTTCATTCTGGGCACCGCCATCTACTACGGGTACCTGTCCTACGGGCTGTTCAGCCAGCGCTGGGTCGATCCCGACCTTGTCGCCGAGAGCGTGCAGGAACTCGTCAGCGAAGGCTGGTATCCGTCGCTTGCGCAGGGACTGGCCGAGGCCGAGGCCGAGGGGAAGCCGGTGCTCGTGGACGTGTGGGCGACGTGGTGCAAGAACTGCCTGACCATGGACCGCACCACGCTCAAGGCGGCCGGCGTGCAGACGGCACTCGACGACTACATAAAGGTCAAGTTTCAGGCGGAGGATCTCGGAGTCTCGCCGGCGCGTGAGGTCATGGAGCGCTTCGAGGCGATCGGCTTGCCGGCCTACGCGATCCTGAAGACCGGCATCAGCGCCGAGTAGCGCCCCGAAACGCCTCGCGGGCTCGGCGTTTCGGCCCATTCTCCCGCCCCAGGAGTCTGCGCCGCACAACTCACTCCGTTGCGTTCCTGCGGCGCAAACTCCTAGCAAGCCGCGGGAACCCTCACCCGCAGTGACGCCCGATCCACGCGTACGCGCAGGCGGGGCCCACCGGTATGGACTTCGCCGTCGACATGGTACGCGAGCGGATGATCGGCGAGCAGCTCCATCGCCGTTCCCGACACGCGGCGGATCCCCGGCAGTCGGTCGATCGTGCCCGTAAGAAGCCGGACGGAATTGAAGAGCAGCCACGGCAACGAGCGAGCCGGGACACAGACGAGGTCGAGCAGCCCATCGTCCGGGCAGGCGTGCGGCGCTATGACGGCGCCGTTTCCGTACTCCCGGCAGTTTGCCACAGCCACCAGGAACGCGGTCATCGTGAAGGCCTCCTGCGCGGTGCGGACCGTATACGTTCCGCCGCGGTAGGAGCGCAATTCCCGGATCCCGGCCCGGATGTACGCGGGAGCACCCCGGCGCGTCAGTCGATTGAACACACCTGCAATGTGCGCGTCGAAGCCGATTCCGGCGACGTTGACGAAGCGCCGGCCATCGATTTTCCCCGTGTCGATGACGCGCACTCGGCCGGTCAACGCGGTTCGCAGGGCGGCACCCGCACGCCGCTCGAGGCCCAGGCCGCGTGCGAAACCGTTACCTGAGCCGGCAGGCACGACGCCCAACGTCACCCTTGCCGCGGCGACTTCCGCGGCCACCTCGTTTATCGTGCCGTCGCCTCCCCACGCGACGAGAGTCGTCGCGCCGCCGACAATCATCGCTCGGGCGATTTCACTTGCGCTCCCGCGTTGCTCCGTCACGCGCACCAAGCCCTTGAGCGAACACTGTCGCAACGAGGTCTCGGCGAGCAGGACGGCATCGCGGACCCTTCGCCGCCCGTGCGGTCCCGCCGCCGGGTTGATGATGATGCCCACACTCATTCTGACGGTACATGTATCGGCCGATCACGCCGGCGAGTCCCGGTCACGCTCGGACCTGCGGCCGGCCAGCCGTCCACGGAACACCAAGCCAGGAGCCTGCGCCGCAGAACGCAGCGAAGCGAAGTGCTGCGGCGCAAGGTCATGGAGCGGGGGGATGGGCCGAAACGCCGAGCCAGCAAGGCGTTTCGGGGCGCTGATGCTATAGTAGGGCCACAAATGCGCCGGAAGTGGCTCAGAGTAGCGCTCCTCATCGTCCTCCTGGGAGCTGGCGTCGCATCGGGCTCCCATGCGTTTCTCGCCGGACAACAGATAGCGGACGCTCGTCGCGCGGCTCGTGCCTTCGACACGCGAGCATGGGCGCTAGCTCTCTCGCTGGCCGATCTGCGCGCCGCACAGCAGGCCTACGTCGCAACGGGTCAGGATCGCGCCTACTGGATGGCTGACGTCGCGGTCCGGATAGAGGACGTCACCACCGAGTTGTCCGAACTGTCCGCGGGAACGACCCTGCCGGTCGCGGGCGATGCGCTCGACGAAGCGACCTCCCTCGTGGCAGCGCTCGCGCGAATGGACGTACGCGCTCGCGATCACGCCGAGGCGGGGGAGGAAGTGATGGCTTCCGACCTGATCTTCGCCGACGGCCTGGAGCTGTCACGCTCGGCGGCTGACCAGGTAGAGCGTGCGCGGATGGTGGAACGGGAGGCGCGTGACAACGACGTCGGAGTCCAGGAGCAGTCGCAGAGCCTGGCGGTCGGCGCGACCCTGGGCGCCAGCGTGCTGTTCGCGCTGCTGCTGTCCCCTCTGTCGCTCGGGCGCTCGCCCGCCAAGGACTTGCCGGCGAGCCCGGACGACCAGTCGGCCGAAGATGGGGTACCGGCCCTGCCCGAAGGGCGGCTTTTGCTCGACCTCGACGCCGACGGTGGCGGTGGGGAGGCCACGCTCGAAACGGGCTCCGGCGGCCAGTCCGTCACCCCGGCACCGGACTTGAGACTGGCAGCCGATCTCTGCACCGAGCTGAGTCGCTCGGCGAACGAGGCCGAGTTGCCGCCGTTGCTGGCGCGCGCCGCCCAACTGCTCAACGCAAGCTGCATCATCGTCTGGGTCCGCGACGGAACCGGCAATGCTCTTCGTCCGGCCGTCAGTCACGGATATCCCCCTGCAGCGCTGGCCCGGCTTGGCTCGGTACCTTGCGATGGCGACAACGTCACCGCCGCCGCCTACCGCGATGAACGACTGCAAGTCGTACCGGGCGGCGCCGAGACGCCCGGCGCTATCGTGGTGCCGTTGGCGTCTCCGGAGGATGGTCCGGGCGTCATGACGCTCGAAGTGAACGACGGATGGGAAGCCAGCGCCAGCGTGCAGTCGACGGCGACCATCATCGCGGCGCAACTCGCCACCCTCGTCGCCGCGGATCCTGTCAGCACATCCGCCGGGCAGGCGCGCGCGTAGCAGCTAGCGCCCGGGAAGCTTTGGCGCTTCGGACTCACTTCGTTGCGTCTCCGACCCCTCCAGAGGTCACGCGAATCGTCAAAGGGGACACTCGCGGAAGAGCGTGCCCGGAAGACCCACCCATTCTCGGGCATTCTCGTCACAGATGATGTTGGCACAAGTCTTGATTGGGTAGAAGGTGGCCGCACGAAGCGTGCGGGATGCAATTCATCAGGCAGGCGCTGGCATCGCCGCATCCCGCAATCGTCGGGTACTGACGCTTCGTTGCGGCCGTTTCTCGTCTCTCCCCGCGCACCCACGCCGGCCGGCCTTATACTCTCCCCGTGACCACAAGTCTGACTCTTCCGCTCGACAACGCGGCGATCGAACGCATTCTCCCGCACCGCTATCCCTTCTTGCTGGTCGATCGCATCACGGAGTTCGAGCCCGACAAGCGCATTGTGGGTATCAAGAACGTCTCCCTGAATGAGAGATACCTCTCCGACAGGCGCGGGCGGGCGCCGGTGCTGCCACCGACAATCCTCACCGAGGCCGTTGCCCAGGTGGGGGCTATCCTGATTCTCGCCAAGCCCGAGAACCGCCAGAAGCTGCCGTTTTTCACCGGCATCGAGCGTGTCCGCTACCTGAGACCCGTGCATCCGGGCGATGTGGTGGTCATCGAAGCGGAGGTCGTCCGCCTGCGAAGTCGGATGGGGCGCTTGAAGGGCTTCGCGCGGGTCGGTGACGACATCGTCATCGACGGCACGATGACCTTCGCCCTGGGACCGCAGTAAGAGAGACTCCGTGCCCCGCAGCGCATGCTAGCGCCCCGAAACGCCGAGCCTGCCCGGCGTTTCGGCCCATCCCCCCGCTCCATGAGCTTGCCCCGCAACAGGCACTCCGTTTGCGTTCTGCGGCGCAAGCTCCTAGAATTCCGGCATGGCTGGGCGAAAGAGATCACGAGTGTCGAACGCGCCGGTTCGCGAGCGGGAACCGGCAAGTGGCGGGCCTCCCTGGATCCTCATCGGCGGGCTCGTCGTGGTGGTGGGCCTGGCCGGTCTGGCGCTGCTTTCGTCAGGTGATGACACCTTGACGTCGGCAGAGTCCGAGGTCGCCTCGACAACGTCCGCGACGGACGAAGAGGACACTCCACGTCCGGAGCGCCCCGCTCCCCCGCAGGCGGGGGAGCCAACTCCCATCCCGCCAGCCGACGTAGCGCTTCCGCCCCTGCCGCTGGTGCAGAATCTGGTGCCTCGTTCGCCCCAGGTCATCCGGGACGCGTACATCTTCGCTGCTCAGAATCCACACGTGCTGGAGTACGTGCCTTGCTTCTGTGGTTGCGAAACCCGCGGCCACAAGCGAAACGCGGATTGCTTCGTGCAGTCGCGCAACCCGGATGGCAGTGTTCGTGAGTGGGACACCCACGGGATGGCATGTCTCGTCTGCATCGACGTAGCGCGTGACGCCATGCAGATGCGGGCGTCGGGAGCGCGCGTCGACGACATTCGGAACGCCGTCGAGTCCAAGTACGCCGCCTATGAGCGGCAGACCCCGACTCCGCATCCTCCGGCCCCGGCGAACTAGGGAATCGGCACCCGGAAAACGGGCAGACTCGATTTCCCTCGCTGGAAGCGGTCAGCGGCGGCGGAGCGGGCTATAATCGGCGGTGTCGCCCAGCACCGCACGACACACGCCTTCTACCCCTCTGCACGCCGCGCTCGCAGAACTGTTCGAGACGGCCCACGAGGGCATCTATCTCGGCTTGCTGCCGCGTCGCGGCGAGGGAGTGACTCTCGGCGCCAACCCCCACCTGAAGCTGATGTTCGGCTTCCCCCCGGAAGTCGATTCTCGCCAGGTTCGCCCCTTTGACGACGAACGGTTCCTCCATTCCGAGGCGCGACGCGGTTTCATCGAGCGACTTCGGCGCGACGGTAGCGTAACGGACTATCTTCTCCGGTTGCGACGGTCCGACGACAAGCCGATTTGGGTCGAGGTCACCGCACACCTAGCCACGGGCGGTACCGGACCCGCACGTATCGATGCCCTGCTCCGCGACGTAACAGAGCGGCGCCGAATGGCCGATCACGGCCGCGACGTGTATCACGAGCTGATGCAGAGCGAGAAACTGGCGGCACTCGGCCAAACCATATCGGGGGTCGCGCACGAGTTGAACAACCCCCTGGCAACGATTCTGACCTGGTCGGAGCGGCTTGCCGGGCGCTCGCTGGACGCTCTGACGAAACGAGGGGTGGGCATCGTCCTGAGCGAGGCCGAGCGGGCCGCGAAAATCGTCCGCAATCTGTTGACGTTCGCGCGCAAGCACCATACGACACGGGGGATGGTCGACCTGAATCAGGTAGTCCGGGAGACCCTCTTGCTCCGTACCTACGATCAGCGGGTCTCGAATATCACGACGATAGATGCACTCGCCACCGGCCTTCCCCAGGTGTTCGCCGACGCCCACCAGCTCAAGCAGGTGCTGTTGAATCTGCTGATCAACGCGGAACAGGCCATGTCATCGGCCAGCGGCCGGGGCATGCTCATCGTTCGAACATGGCACGAGGCCACGGACGATCGCGTGGTGCTGGAGATCAACGACGACGGGCCCGGAATCCCGGACGATGTGCAGCCGAGGATCTTCGATCCGTTCTTCACTACGAAGTCAGCCGGCACGGGAACCGGACTCGGACTGACGGTTGCCAGCAGGATTGTCGAGGATCATGGCGGGGAGCTGGAGATGGAGTCGACGCCCGGACATGGCGCGTCGTTCCTCGTAAGGCTGCCGACCGGCACCGGCCGGCCTCGACCCAAGCCGGCATCCGTTCCTCAGGCGCCGCCGGTGACGGAGCAGGGGTCCGCGGTACTCGTGGTCGAGGAAGAGCCCGCGCTGGCGGAAGCGGTCGGTGACGCGCTGGCGGACGCGGGTTTTGTGGTCGACCGCGTCGCCGACGGCCAAGCCGCGCTCGACCGCGTCGGCCGCCAGCGGTTCGACCTCGTGATCTGCGATCTGAAAATGGCGCGCCTCGATGGACAGGCTTTCTACCGTGCCGTCGCCAGCAAGGCCCCGGGACTGAGCCGCCGGATCGTCTTCGTAACGGGCGATGTCGTTGCCGCCGACACCGAGGCCTTCCTCGAGGACAGCGGCTGTCGGTGGCTCCGGAAGCCCTATCGGCTGGCCGACCTCCTGCGCGTGGCGCGCGAAATCAGCACTGGGCGGCTCGCTGCCTCATGACCGGAGCGCGCCTGGCAACCGTTGCCGACAAGTCCGCCTTCGCCATCTTCAACTTCGGTCGCGCGCGCTGCAACGCCTCGTTACCCGTCGCGGCAAGTGTCGCCCGCAACTGCTCGGGCGCAAGGTCCGGCGCGAGATGTTCGCGCAATCGCCGGATTGCGCGTGCGTGAAGCTGTGAGACGCGCGATTCGTTAACACCGATCTCCGTGCCGATCTGCTTCATCGTGGCCTCCCCATAGTAGTAGAGACCGATGATCTTGCGCTCACGGCCGGGCAGTGCGGCGATGGCCGCTCGAATGCGGTCGTTTACCTCGGTCTCCTCACAGACCTTGTCCGGGGTCGGGGATTCGGATGGGGACAGTACCGGTGGGAGATCCGCATTCTCGATCGTGTCGGCCGTTGCCAGGGGCGAGGTCGACTCGATGACGTGAATGCGGTTGATGGTACGTCCCAGTGACGCTTCGTCGGTCCCGATGTGGTTTGCGAGGTCGGATAGTGACGGCTCACCGCCGAGCTCCTTGCGCAGCTTCTCCCGCGCCGACTCGAGCTCCCGTCGTGCGCGCCGGATACCCCGCGGCCAGGCGCCGCGGCGCAAGGCGTCGATCATCGCGCCGCGCACCCGCCGCTCGGCGAACGTCTCGAACTTGATGCCGCGCGCCTCGTCGAACCTCTCCACCGCATCGATCAGGCCAAGCATCCCGTCCTGGACCAGATCGCCGAGATCGACTGAATGCGGCATCGACGCGGCCAGACGCCGGGCCATCGCACCGACGAACGGCACACCGGCCTCGATGCGTTCCTGCTGTGCCTTGGTACGTGTATGGTTCTGCATGCCTCTACACAGTGGCAATGACCGTGCCAACACGAAGGAGCAGGTACGCACCCCTGGCCTTCCCGCCGAATAAACCCCGTAAACATCTAGAAACACAATGGTTAGGAGTGGTTCTGGGCCGCCATGACGGACTCCGGACGGTGGTCGCAAAGCAGCTCGACCGTCATCGGTTTGACAGTCTCTGGCCCGGACTGTCAATACTTTGACAATCGGACGAACAACACGGCCGCCTCGGCACTGCGCTTCGCTGCGTCCTGCGGCGCAAGCTCCAAGCCCGCGCTTCCGACATTCAGAGGCTTGACCCCTGCCCGCGCGGAGCGTCAAAATACCGACACTTCCCCTGCGAGTGCTGCCACCGTGACGGAACCAGATCGGCACCTGCTCCTCGTCGAGGACGAGACGCCGCTGCGCGAGGCGACCGCCGAGCGCCTCGTCGAGCATGGCTATCGCGTGACGGAGGCGGAGAGCGGCGAGGCGGCGCGCGACCTGTTGGCCGACTTCGCCTTCGACGTCGTAATTACCGATCTGCGACTGCCCGGCATCGACGGCGCCGAGGTGGTCGAGCTCGCGCTCGGACGTTATCCCGAGATCGTCGCGGTGGTCGTCACCGGCTACGGAACGGTGCAGGACGCGGTCGCCGCCATCAAGCGTGGCGCGACCGACTTCGTGATGAAGCCGTTTCCCTTCGACCACCTGCTGCACATCCTGTCGACCGCGCTGGAGCAGCGACGGCTGAAGTCCGAGAACGAGTACCTCCGCCTGCAGCTCCAGGAGCGCTATCGGTTCGAGGGCATCGTGGGGCGCAGTCAATCGATGCGTGATCTCTTCCAGCTCCTCGAGACCGTCGCGGGAACGACGAGCACGATTCTCATCACCGGCGAGACCGGCACCGGAAAGGAGCTCGTGGCCCGCGCGATTCACCACAACAGTCCGCGCCGCCACCAGCGGTTCGTCGCCATAAACTGCGGCGCCATTCCCGATGCATTGCTCGAGGCGGAGCTCTTCGGTCACGTGCGCGGCGCGTTCACCGGTGCATTCAACAGCCGGCCTGGACGCCTGGAGCAGGCCCACCGCGGCACTCTCTTCCTCGACGAGATCGGCACGATGAGCACGAGCCTGCAAGCCAAGCTGCTGCGCGCCCTGCAGGAACGCGAGTTCGAGCGCGTCGGCGGCAACGAGACCCTGCGGGTCGATGTCCGGGTGATCACCGCAACCAATGCGGATCTGTTGCAGCGCGTCGAGGACGGGCACTTCCGGGAGGACCTGTACTACCGGTTGAACGTCATTCCGATCCACCTGCCGCCGCTACGCGATCGTCGTGAGGACATTCCGCTGCTCGTCCGCGACTTCGTCCAGCGGATCGGAACCGCGCAAACGCCCCCGCGCCGCGGTGTCGTCGTGTCGCAGAACGCGATGCGCCAGTTGATGGCGTACAGGTGGCCGGGCAACGTACGCCAACTCGAGAACGCCATCGAGCGGGCGTTGGCGCTCAGCCCGGGGCGATCGCAGATCGACACGACCGACCTGCCGAGCGAGGTTCAGCCGGCCGTGGAGAGCCCGCTGGACCCCGCCATCTCCCTCCCGGAAACCGGTCTGGACCTGCAGGAGCACCTGCAGCGCATCGAACGGAAGCTGATTGGCGCAGCGCTGGAGCGCACAGGGGGCAACAAGCAGCAGGCGGCGCAACTCCTGAACCTGAAGCGCACCACCCTGATCGAGAAGACGAAGCGCTGGCTGTGAAACGGAGGCGACGCGGGACCGGAGCGGGGAGGTCGTCCCCGCCCCGTCGATAACGCCGTCCGCCGGGAGTCTGCGCCGCGTAGAAGCGTTGCAGATCCCCGGAGACTGGTGGGCGGCAACCGGAGCCGCACGCGACGATTCGGGCTACGCGAAGACGCCGAGCGGGTCGAATGCCCCCTTCAGCACCGTCGGGGAACCATCGAACTTCAACCACTCCTCGATCATCGTGGCGTACACACGCCGGAAGTCGGTGGTCTTGATCAAGTTGCCGTCGTCGAGCTCGGTCAAGCTCGGGTGCTTGCCGTAGAGCCCGCCCTTGACGTGGTTCCCAACAACGAACATCGGCGTCGCCGTGCCGTGGTCCGTTCCAAGGCTGCCGTTCTCCTCGACGCGGCGCCCGAACTCGGTGAACATCACGATCGCGATGTCGTCGGCGCGGCCAATCCGCTTGAGGTCCTGCGTGAAACCGCGCACGGCGTCGGCCGTGTAAGCCAGCAGCCGCGCGTGCGGGTCCGCCTGGTGCACGTGCGTGTCGAACGAGTTCCCCTGGTACGACACATAGTAGATGCGTGTCGGCATCTCGGCATGGATCAACGCTGCCACCTGGCGCAACTGCCCCGACAAGCCGCCGATACCGTAGTCCACCGGCGTCCGGTACGCAGCCGCGGCCTGGCGCACGAATTCGGAACTCTCCGCCGCATTCTGCGCCGTGGCGGCCAGGAACTCGAGGGTCGCATTGCCGCCCGCGCCGTCGGAGTTCATGTTCGCCAGCGCAGTCTTCTCGCTCTCCGTTCCTTCGCGGCGGAAGGTGCGCGGATCGTTGAACACGAGAGGCGAGTGGTGGCGGCTGCGGACCGCCAGCGACTGCCGGGTCCCAATGTTGACGATGCGGTTGCCCTGCGCATCGTGGTCGTAGGCGCCATCCGCCAGCCGCCCGAGCCAGCCGAGCGTCTCGCCGCCGTTCGGCACGCCGGTGTGCCAGTAGCCCATGGAGGAGAAGTGCGACAGGCTGGGGTTGTCGTAGCCGCAGCCATGCACTACCGCCATCTCGCCATCCTTGTAGAGGCGCTCGAAACCGACCAGCGACGGGTGGAATCCGTAGCCGTCCTCGATCGCGATCACCTCGGATCCGGGAATACCGATGGTGGGCCGTGCGCGGTAGTACGCGTCGTCACCATAGGGCACCACCGTATTCAGGCCGTCGTTGCCGCCGGAGAGCTCCACCACGACGAGGATGCGCTCCGGGCTCGTTTCCATGCTCGTCCCTTCGAGCGCCTGCGCCGCCAGCGCGGCCGAGGTCCGGTTGAGCAGCGTCGGCAGCGTCGCCCCTACACCCAAGCCGTACATGCCCTTGATCAGGAAATCACGCCGCGAACATCCGCACTTGAATCGAGCCATCGTTGTTCCCCCAAACTCTCGCGGCCCCCACGGCAGCCGCCCGCGTGTCCCTTCGACCTCGCTGATGCTCAGGCCAGTTGATACTCCGGCGTGCTCAGAATCAGGTACAGGAGCGCTCGCAATGCCGCCTCGGTCTGCGGCGTATCCGATTCGACACGATCGCTGCCGAGCTCGTCGCGCAGAAAGTCGACCATCTCGGCCCGGTCGGCACCGCTCAGCTCGACGCGCAGGAAGCGCCGGATCAGGTGATCGACGACGTCGCCGACCTCCACTGCGCCCGCGTCCGAGAGAAGCCGCACCAAGTCCAGATCCGCCACCCGGCGCGGGATCGGATGCAGCCTCTCGAACGCCATCACGTAGCCCATGTAGCCGCCGTAGCGTGTGTTGTAGTCCTCGTCGCGGTCGACGAGCTGACTCGACTCGGCGTCGCCTTCCTGCGTGGCCGCGGTGATGTTCATGCCTTGCGCGAGGCGCCGCTCGACCTGCCGGTAGATGCCGGGAACGACACGATCGGGCGCCCAGAAGCCGTCTGTATCGGGATACAGGACGTCGCGGAAGAGGTTGCCCCGCTGCAGCAGCGTCGCTGGGGTGACCCAGGTGCGGCCGCCCGCCCACCCGGCCACGTTCGGAGGATTGAACAGCGTCTGCCCCAGTCCGGCGACCAGCCGGTTGAAGTCCGGGATGGTCGGCAGCTCCGTCAGTCCCAGCTTGCGGTAGGTCGAAACCACAAGGTGCACCGGACTCTTGATCTGCGTGGCGTACGACGCCCCGCTGTAGAAGTCGCGCGAGAGGAAGATCCTGGTCAACAGCGGCTTCAAGACGTAGTCGGCGTCGCGCAACGTGGCCGCCAACTCCCCGTGGACCGCTTCGTCGAGCCCCTCGCGGACGAAGTAGCGGTAGAGCTTTCCGCTCATGAAACGGGCCGCCGCGGGCTGCTCCAGGATGATCCGGATGATGTCGCCGCCATCGAACGGACCGGTCTGCCCCAGAAAAGTCTTCTCGCCGAAGTCGTGCTGTTCAGCGTCGAACTTGAACTCCAGGGCGTCGTTCGTCCAGCCCGTAAACGCGCGCGCGCCCTCGCGAATGTCGCGCTCGGTGTAGTTGCCGACGCCGAGGCTGAAGAGCTCCAGCAGCTCGCGGCCGAAGTTCTCGTTGGGGTGATCCTTGACGTTCTCGCCGTTGTCCAGGTAGACGAGCATCGCCGGGTCCCTCAGGATCCCCATCAGCAGATCCTCGAAGTTGCCGTTGGCGTTGGCTCGCAGCAGCTCGTTCTGGCGCAGCATCATCCGCGTGTCGCGGACCTTGGTGTTGCCCGTCGCGAAGTGCCCATGCCAGAAGAGCGTCAGCTTCTCCTCGAGCGGGCGCTTCGTAGCGAACATCCGCTCGCCCCACCAGGTCGCGAGCCGCTGCGTCTCGATGGCGTTCGCGCGGAGTCCGTAGAAGAACTTGTTGACCACCGGCTGCAGACGGCGCGATTCGCCCTCGGGGAGGACCTGCGCGCCCATCGCCTCGCCGCGTTCACGCCCGACGCGGACCGCCTCGGCCCGGCTCTTCGGGAATGGGTCCATGGCCGGATCCCAGATCGGGGAAGCATCGAACGGCGCCAGGTCGTCGGCATGCTGCTGGTAATCGACGAGCCAGTCGACGGCCGCGGCCGGGGTCATCCCGGCCAGGTGCTGCACCTCCGCCGGCGTCCCGCCGAATCCGGCGCGCTCGAGCAAGTGCGCCGCCTTCTGGTAGTCCCAGTCCTCAGGCTCGATCGGCGCGAGGTCGTTCTGCCACGAGACCGGCCCGGTGCCCTGGCCGGCGGCCCCGCCGGGAACGGCGCCGACCGCCAGCAGGAGAATCGCGAAGAGTAACTGTCGTGCCACGGTGATCCCCCCGTCTGCCAGGTCCGGAGATCCGGCACCCAGCCAACTACGTAGAGAGTCGCATGATACGTCACCGCCTACGCTTCGCCAACCCCAATCCGGCGCGGCGCCAGGGCACGACGTCCAGCGTGTGGTCGAGCATGCGGTCACCGTCGAAGATCCAGCGCCCGGTGAAGCGCCGCCCGCTGATGACCAGCGGCAGCCAGTAACGATCGTCCTCCCACATCCGGTCGAACGGGATTGCGTCGAGGTCGAACCAGAGCGGTTCTGCCTCGTCCGTCTCGACGGGGGTACCGGCCAGATCCGCCGCGCGATAGACGTAGACGAACGTCGAGTAGCCGTCGACGAACTGGAAGGCGTGGCGCCCGAGCTTCACCAGGTCGAGAGGCGTGACACCGAGCTCCTCGCGCACCTCGCGGACGGCGCAGCCCTCGAAGGACTCGCCCGCTTCGAGTCGGCCGCCAGGGCCATTGACCTTGCCCGCCCCGAGTCCCCGCTTCTTGTGGATGAGGAGGATGCGGCCGTCCTTGACCACGAAGACGAGGGTGGATGGATCGACGGCGCGCCAACAGGTCCAGTCGATTTCCCGCACGCGCCGAACCGCGGTCCTCTCGTCAGGCAAGCGCGTCCCCGACCAGCTCCAGGAAATGCGACGAGACAATGGCGCGCAGCGCTTCGACGGAGTCGGCTTGATTGATGGCCGTCCGCAACTGCGAGCCGCCGTGGAGGCCCTTCGTGTACCAGGAGCCGAGTGCCCGAAGCTTGTTGACGACCCACCGTTCCCGGCTCCGCGCCGGCCTCGGAGGTCGCGACCGGGCCATGCCCGGCGCTCGGTGCCGGAACCCGCCCGTTTCGTCGAGTCCCTCTCGTAGCAGCAGGTCGATGTACTCGAGGAGGAAGCGGCCCCTCTCCGCGAGCGATATTTCGCGCACCTCCCTGCCCGCGGCGAGGGCAGCGGCCTGCTGGAAGATCCACGGATTGCGCAGCGCGCCGCGGCCGACCAGGACGCCGGCTACTCCCGCTCGACTCCGCTCGACCATCTGCTGGGGGGTGACGCAATCGCCACTTCCCAGCACCGGAATCGCAACCGCCGCCGCGACCGTGCTGATCAACTCCCAGTCGGAATCTCCGCTGTAGGACTGCTTGGCGGTACGCCCGTGCACAGCCACTGCCGCTGCTCCGGCGTCCTCCATCATGCGCGCCATCGACGGCGCATTGATGCTGGCGCCATCCCAGCCGGCGCGCATCTTGACCGTCACCGGAATGTCGACCGCATCGGTCATCGCGCGGACAATCCGCGCGGCGTGCGCCGGCTCGCGCATCAGGCTGCACCCGGCGTTGTGCTTCGCGATCTTGGGTACCGGACAGCCCATGTTGACGTCGACGATGTCCGCCTTCATCGTCTCCACGACCTGCGCCGCCGCGGCCATCTTGCCGGGATCGCCGCCGAAGATCTGGATCGAGACCGGTCGCTCGGCTTCGGTGTACTCCGCGTACTCAAGGGTGCGATCGATGCCGCGTACCAGTCCTTCCGAGCTGACCATCTCCGTCACCACGAGGCCGCAGCCCCCACGTGCCTTCACGAGGCGGCGGAAGGCCGTGTCGGTCATGCCGGCCATGGGGGCGAGCGCGTAGCGGTGATCGAGAGCGACGGAGCCTATTCGCATGGAGCCCGGATCCATTCTAGTGCGCGGGCCGGTCGCGTGTTCCGACCGCCGCCGGGCTCGGCATCGGGGGACCGCGCATCCGCCACGCCCGCCCTCAGAAGACAATGGCGCGGGGCCGACGGCTGCCGCCGACCCCGCGCCAGAGCACCTGACGGTGCGCGCCAACAATTCGCTAGCGACGATCTACCTGCAACGCTGCGTCACTGAGCAACCCGATCGGAAACCGCCGCGGCTGCGTAGGCGCTGACGGTCATCACCGCGGGAGCGGCGTCCGCCGGGTGATGCGGGGAAGTCACGCTGGCCCAGGCCCCCTGCGCCAGCGCCCGGATCGTCGCCAGGCTGGCGTCGGGAACCGCAACCTTGAAGGTCAGGTACCGGCCCGCCATATCGGCGTCGACGAACGTTGCGCGCAGCAGAAAACGGTTGCTTCCCCACAATCCGGAGCCGTCATCCGGCATCGCCGCCCGGATACCGTTGGCCTGGCTGTCGTAGCCTGACCAGGTGATGACGATGGGCTCGCCCGGCTGCGCATCCTCGACGTACGCCAGACCCGACGGTGAAGCCACCCGCGATTTCACGGTCAGCGTCCCGGTCGTCTCGTCGAGCGCTACGAACTCGCCATCCCAGCGATACGTGGCGCCCGGCAATGGCGCCGGACGACGCTCGGGGGACGGGACGTACGCTTCGACCGACAGCATCGCCGCGGCAGCATCCGCCGGGTGGTGCGGCGACCGCACGCTCGCCCAGGAACCCCGCGTCAGCGCCCGCACCGTGTCCAGGCTTGCCTTGGGGACCTGCGCCTTGAAGGTCAGATAGCGACCCGCCGCATCGGTTTCCACGAACGTCGCGCGCAGCAGAAAACGATTGCTTCCCCACAGTCCCGAGCCGTCATCCGGCGCGACGGCCCGAATGCCGCTCGCACGGCTCTCGTAACCCGACCAGGTGATGACGATGGACTCTCCCGACTCTGTGTCCGCAACCGTCGCCAGACCCGACGGCGAGACCACCCGGGACTTCACGGTCAGCGTTCCCGTCGCCTCGTCGAGGGAGACCAACTCGCCATCCCAACGGTAGGTGGCTCCCGGCAACGGCGCCGGCCGGCGTTCCCGCATCGGGACGTAAGCGTCCACCGACAGCACAGCGGCGGCCGCATCCGCCGGGTGGTGCGGTGAGCGCACGCTCGCCCAGGAGCCGCGCGTCAGTGCCCGCACCGTCGCCACGCTCTCGTTGGGAACGGCCGTCTTGAAAGTCAGGTAGCGGTTCTCCGCATCGGTTTCGACGAACGCGGCTCGCAACAGGAAGCGGTTGCTTCCCCACAGACCCGATCCGTCGTCCGGCATCGCTGCCCGGATACCGCTCGCGCGACTCTTGTAGCCCGACCAGTTGATCACGATGGGATCACCGGTCTCGGCCCCCGCCACCGCGGCCAGACCCGACGGCGACGCCACGCGCGACTTCACCGTCAACATGCCCGTCGCCTCGTCGAGCGAAACCAGCTCCCCATCCCACCGGTAGCTCGCACCCGGCAACGGCACCGGACGACGCTCCCGCGACGCGACGTAGGCATCGACCGACAGCACCGCGGGAAACCCGTCGGCCGGGTGGTGCGGCGACATGACGCTGGCCCAGGAGCCGCGCGTCAACGCCCGCACCGTCGCCAGGCTCTTCTTCGGGAGCATGGTCTCAAAGGTAAGGTAGCGGGCCGTCGCATCGATTTCGACGAACTCCGCCCGGAGCAGGAAGCGGTTGCTCCCCCACAGGCCGGATCCATCGTCGACCGTCGCTGACCGGATGCCGCTTGCACGACTGTCGAACCCTGACCACGTGATGACGATGGGATCGCCCGCCTCGGCCCCGGCGACCTTCGAAAGGCCCGACGGCGATGCCACGCGCGACTTCACCGTCAGTGCACCGGTCGCCTCGTCCAGCGCCACCAGCTCGCCCTGCCAGCGGTAGGTTGCTCCCCGGTGCGGCGCCGCCCGGTGCTCATGCGACGGGCTGTAGGCGTCGACGGCAATCAGCGCCGCATCCGGCCGGGCCGGTGGATGCGCCGCGGTCGCAGTGACCCACGCGCCGCGCGTCAGCGCCCGCACCGTACCCAGGCTCTCCGCCGGCACTGCGACCTCGAACGTGAGGTTGCCGCCGTCCGCATCCAGGGCCACGAAGATCGCCCGCAGAAGAAAGTCCTGAGCCTCTTCATCGGTGGTCGTCGCGAATTCGACCGTTTGCGGCTCGGCGGGCGCCTCGTGATCCGCATCGTCGTCGCGCATCACGGCTCGAATCGCGCCTGCCTTTCCGTCGAAGCCCGACCAGGCGATGACGATTGGATCGCCCGCGTCGAGGTCGACCATCGCGTCCTGCCCAGCCGGCGCAACCACCGGCGCAGTGAGCGTCACCGTGCCCGCGGCCTCGTCGAGCGCCACCAGCTCGCCATCCCACCGGTAGGTGTCCTCGGTCGCCAGCGCAGCCGGCGCGGTCGCCGCCGCGCCGACCACACACGCCAGGACGGCACACCACCATCGGATCGTGCGCACCGGATTGGACCTCCCTCGCCGAGCTGCCGTCTCGTTCAGCATCCCACTACTCCTTGAATCGCCACCGCAGAACCGAATCGCTGCCGCGTAGCGCATGGCAAGCCCTCCAGCGTTCGTCGGGCGGCCTTCCCCGCGTAGGGGGAATGACGCCAAACGCCGGCCTGGCAGGTCCGCAAGCGGACCCGCGCTTCATCAACGCGCCGCTCCTCAACACCTTGTTGAGCGACGCACGCCGACTGAAGACTGGCTTGGGAGTAGCCGTCTACTTGGAAGGGTGGGCATTTGACCGGCTGCCCGCTACGAGCATTATGGTCGGGTCAGCTGCCGCGGTCAAGCGAAAAGTACCGGGCGGCCGCAGAAACATCGCCACCGCAACCTGGCGGATCGGCTGGCCGCGAGATCGGGCCGGTCGTCTTGACAATATCCGGGGCAGGTTTATAATGAGGTCACTGCCAGATCGCTGGCGGCCCACCTTCCCCAAGGACGGCTGCTCCCAAGCCGTTAGGGGTGCTCCGATTTCGAAGCTTGTAGTGTTTCTGGCGCCCGGGCACCCCCGGCCTAGCATGGCGGGGGCCACGGAGGCACCGTACCAGCCAACCGGCGGGCGCCGTCGTCCAACCCATCAGGAGGGCAACGATGTCGACCAAACCGCCAGCAGATCCGCCAATGGACCGAAGCACCACCCCTGTGCGTCCTGCAGCCGCTCCCGCGCCGCGAAAGCCTGCCACGCCACCGCCGCAGAAGTCGGGTTTTCAGCGGTTCGTGCTCCAGTTCCTGCTGCTGGTAATCGCCCTCGGCGGAGCCTTCGGGACCGGCTACCTGGCCAACGCCAACGAGATGCAGCTCAATCGAAACGACTTGTTGCAGCAGCAGTTGGATTCGCAGGAGAGAATTCTGGCCCTCGAGCAGCAGATTGCCGAGCTTCAGGAAAGACGCGAGAGCGGCAACCGCGTGGAGCTGGATCTGACCGAGGTGTTCGAGCCGATCCGCGAGGCGGTCGGACGCATTGCACTGGTTCGGATGGGTGAGATCTCGCGGGAGATCACAACGGAGCTCACGCGGCTGGTGGAAGACGACCTCCCGTCGCTCGACGATCCGACAAGCGCGACCGGGGCCGTGGCCCCCGGCGGGACGACGGGCGGGAACGCGGTATCCGAGCAGGCAGGGCCGGAGGCCGCCTCGGCCACCGATGAAACGGAGGTGCCACAGAGCGCCGCCGGGCCGAACCCGCTCCAGCCGAGCAGCGCGGCCCTTGACGCCGCGGGGATGCCTGCCCGGCTCGAGAGCCCCGAACTGATCAGCGAGGCCAATGACGATATCGCGCCGGATGCAGCAGCGACGGCGTCGAGCTCGTCACCCGTGAACGAGCTGCCGGCGGCGGCAATCGAGCTGCCGGCGACCGACGGAGAGGCAGTCTCGCAGGAAGCAGCACGACATGAAGCTCCGGACTCGACCGCCGGGAGGTCGGGAATCGTGAACGCCGATGGCGCCACTCCCCGCGAAACCGCGGTCGTGGCCGAACTGGGCTCGCCGAGCCCGTCAAGCTCGCCCGTCGGCGTGCCGCCCAACGAACCCTGACCTGACGTTCACGCTTTCGCCATCCGACGGAAGGCCGAGGCTCACGGACATTGCAGCCGTGAGCCTCGCCTACCGGCCCCCCCGCAAACCCGCCTCCGATTCGATTCCCCCATCACAGAGCGATCACTCGCCGCCAGCCGCGAGTCGTGCCGCCCGTACTTCCTCGTAGGACTCGAATGCCTGCTTGAGTCGATCGTTCCTCCACTCGAAGTCGGCTTCGGTGCGCAACCGATCGAGGTACCGACCGTACTCGGCCATGCGTCGGTCGTTGAACACGTTCTCGGAAATCTGCTCGCGGACCTCCTCGAACGGCCTTGGTTCCGGCTCGGTCCGCGCTTCGAGCCTCAGGACCTGGTACCCGAGCGGGGTGCGGATTGGCTCGGACATGTCACCCACCTCGAGTTCGGCCAGCACGTCCAGCAGGGTGCTGCTCAGCAGCGAGAGCTCGATGGGGCCGATCAGACCTCCGTTCGCCTTGGACGCAGCGTCGGAAGCCGCCACCGCGACCAGCTCGAAGTCCTCGCCGTCGATCACCCTCTGTCGCGCCTCTTCCGCGTCCGCCCGTGCCATGTCGTCGGCCGCTACGCCGACGCCGCCCAGTCCTTCGCGCAACCGAACCAGGATCTCGCGCATGGTGACTGTTGCCGGCTCGGTGTACTGCTCGACGTTGGCCTCGTAGTACTCGCGCGCCTCTACCTCGGTGAGCGTGACCGATCCGAGCACCTCGATCTGCTGGACCTGGTTGATCAGGATCTGGCGTTCCATCACGCGCCGCAGATCTTCGATGGTCATGCCCTCCCCTTGCTGAAGGGCCTGCCGGAACTCCTCCTCGGTCTCGAACCCGTTCTCGGTCATCAGCTCGCCGAGGATCTCATCGAATTGCTCGTCCGTAAACTGGTAGCCGAGCTCCCGCGCCCGCTGCATCAGCAACAGCTCGTCGACGGCGCCCGAGATCACCTCCGGGGTCACCTCCTCGAGCGCGCGGGCGAGCTCCGCATCGTTGCGCAACTGGATTCCGCGTTGCTGTAACAGGCCGATCTGACGCTCTTCCAGCTCCGTCTGCGTGATGATGTCGCCGTTCACCTTGACGAGAATCTGCTGGAGGATCTCGCCCTGTGCGTCCTGCGGGGACGTACCGCCCAGCAACTGGGCCGGCGCGGGAGCGGCGACCAGCACACAGGCGCCACTCAGGACGACCCACCGCAGACATTCCTTCCACGTGTCTTGTCTCATCGTGTCCCTCTCCGCCAAGCGTCGCCGCCAGTGTAACGTCATCCGGCCCCTCCGAGCCCGTCCAGCCAGGCATTGACGCGCGCCAACAGGTCGAGGTCGCGCGCCACCGCTGAAGAAACGCTCCCGCGCCCTTCACCGCCGGAGCCGCCGGCGATGGCTTCCAGGTCCAGGCGTACGACGCCGGCCGGGGTGAGCCCGACCCCCGGACGCGAACGTACGAACTCGACAAGGCGGCCCGGATCGATCGGGGCGTCCTCACTGAACCTTATGACGAGGCGCGACGCTTCGCGGTCGATCGACTCCACCCCGATGCCGCTCGCGCGCACCCGTACGCGGCCGTACTCCGCGAGACGGACGAGCGAGGGATGCAGCGGTCCGTAGCGGTCGGCGACCTCGTCGAGCGCGGCTGCCAGGGCCGGCTCGTCTGCGGCCGTGGCGATCTTGCGGTAGACCGCCAGCCGCTGATCGGTCTCCGTCACATAGCCCTCGTCGAGTCGCAGGTCCACGCCGAGATTGACACGCGCCTTGCGCTCGTCCCGCACCTCCTCGCCCTGCAGCTCGCGCGCCGTCTGTTCGAGCAACTTCACGTACATGTCGAAGCCGATCGCCTCGATGTGCCCGCTCTGCTGTGCGCCCAACAGATTCCCGGCGCCCCGGATCTCCAGGTCGAGGGCCGCTACCCGAAAGCCGCTGCCGAGATCGCTGAACTCCCGAATGGCAGCCAGCCGCTGTCGCGCCACCGGCGAGAGCGCGTTGTCTGCCGGAACGACCAGATAGGCGTAGGCACGCCGATCGGAGCGTCCGACGCGGCCGCGCAACTGGTATAGCTGGGCCAGCCCGTAGCGCTCAGCGTGGTTGACGATAATCGTGTTCACGTTGGGGATGTCGAGACCGTTCTCGATGATCGTGGTGGCGACGAGGATGTCGTACTCATGGGCCACAAAGGCGATCATCGTCTTCTCCAACGCCACCTCGCTCGTCTGGCCGTGGGCAACCGCGAGCCGCGCCTCGGGGACGAGTCGTCCAATCAGCCCGGCGATGGAATCGATGGACTCTACGCGGTTGTGGACCACGTAGATCTGACCGCCACGGCCGAGCTCGGTGCGGATGGCCCGCGCGATCACCTGCGGGTCGAAACGCACGACGCTGGTCTGGATCGCCATCCGGTCCTTCGGCGGCGTCTCGATGACCGACATCTCGCGGATCCCGGCCAGCGACATGTTCAGGGTGCGGGGAATCGGCGTTGCGGTCAGGGTCAGCACGTCGACCTGCCGTCGCATCTGCTTGATGCGCTCCTTGTGGGCCACACCGAAGCGCTGCTCCTCGTCAACGATCAGCAGACCGAAGTCGCGGAACTTCACGTCCTTCGACAGCAGCCGATGGGTGCCGACGACCAGATCCACCTTGCCGGCCGCGAGGTCCGCGAGCAGCGTCTTCTGCTCGGCGCGGCCCAGAAAACGGCTCAGGACCGCGACACGGACCGGGAAGGCGGCGAAACGCTCCCGGATCGTCTCGCCGTGCTGGAAGGCGAGGACCGTGGTCGGTGTGAGCACCGCCACCTGCTTGCCGTCCATCAGCGCCTTGAACCCAGCCCGCAGCGCAACCTCGGTCTTGCCGTAACCGACGTCGCCGCAAAGGAGTCGGTCCATCGTCGATGGCCGCTCCATGTCTCGCTTGATGTCCGTCAGGGCCGTCCGCTGATCGGGCGTCAGCTCGTACTCGAAGGTTGCCTCGAATTCCCGTTGCCAGTGCGTGTCGGGGCTGAACGCGTGGCCGGGCAGCGCCTGTCGCGACGCGTACAGCTTGAGCAGCTCCTCCGTCATGTCGCGCATCGACTTCCGGACGCGCGTCTTGGTCTTGGCCCAGGTCGTTCCACCCAGCCGATCGAGATTCGGATGCGCGGCGCCGCTGTACTTCTGCAGCAGCTCGAGCTGCTCCACCGGGACGAACAACTTGTCGCCGCGCGCGTAACGAAGCTCCACGAACTCGTGCCGGCCCCGGGTCTCCGGGACCGTGATCTGCCGCAACCCGACGAACTCGCCGACCCCGTGGTCGACATGGACCACGTGATCGCCGACCTTCAAGTCGCGGAAGTCGGACAGGAAGGACTTCGCCACCGACCGCCGCTGATGGCGGACGATATGTTCGGCCTCGAAGAGATCGGTTTCGGCGTATATCTGCAATCGGGCGGCAGGGAGCCGGAATCCCCGGGAGAGGATGCCGGTAGCCACCAGGACCGTTGCGGAAGCGGTTTCCTCGGCCCCCTCGAGCGGCACGCCGACCAGACTGTGCTCGGCCAGCAGTTCCACGATACGCTCGGCGCGCCCGGCGGTTTCCGCCACGAAGACCTGCACGTCCTGCCGTTCCCGGCCCCGCTCCACTTCGGCTACCCAGTCGCCGAGCCGGCCGCGGAACTCCATCGCCGGTTGGCAGGCCACGTGCCGGTGGCCGGCGTCTTCCGTATCCGTCGGCGGGATCTCGTCAATCTCCAGTGTGTCGAGCGTGGTGGCACCGGCAAACCAGGCGGCCGCCTCCTCGTCGTCCACCTGCAGCGTGGCGGGGTGCGGAGCCGGATCGTCGCGGGCGACGGCATCCTCGTAGCTCACGCTTACCTGCTCCACCGCGTTCCGCAGGCGATCCGTCGTCTCCGCCGGTTGCGTGACGACGAAACGAGCGCCGGAGCGCCGCACGTAGTCGTTGAAGGTCGCCGTGCGGTCTGCCGCCGGCTCGTCCTCCGCCGAGTCGCCGTCGCGCACAGCACGATCGAGCCGATCCGTCAGCGGGCGGATCGATACGTGGTCGAGCGTGGCCACGGAGCGTTGCGTCGCGGGATCGAAGCGGCGGAGCGACTCGATGTTGTCGCCGACGAATTCCGCCCGGATCGGGAAAGCTTCGCCGGCCGGAAACACGTCGACGACGCCGCCGCGCCCGCAGAACTCGCCGTGGGCCTCAACCGGGTCGCTACGGGAAAAACCGCCATCCACGAGCAGGTCGGCCAGGTCGGTAGGGGAACAGGATCCTCCGAGCCGCAGCTCGACGGCGGCGAGCAAGAGCCGCTCCGGCGGGCTGACGCGCGGCAACAACGATACGGCCGACGCCACCACTATCCGCGCATCGCCGAGGGCCAACCCCGCCAGTGCGCGCGCCCGGGAGGATGCGATGTCCAGGTGCGGCAGCATGCCCCGGTAGGGATCCACTTCCGGCGAGGGAAACGGGAGCACCACCCGCTCGACGTCGCTCCGGGGAAGTCCTTCGAGCGCGCCGAGAAAGAACCGGACGTCGGCAGTCATGCCATCGACATCCGCATCTCGCGGAACCACGAGGATCACCGGTCCGGGACCGGCAAGGATGGCCGTGGCCAACGCTTGCGCCGGCGGGGTCAGGCCGCTGATCGACTCGCGGGAAAAGGACGAACCCCGCCCGAAGCCGGTCCGGGCGGCTGCCTCGTGGAGCAGGGCGCGAAGCGTCAGCGACGCAGTGGTCGACGGCACGAGGGTCATTGGCGGCCCAGCCTGGATGCCGAACCAGTGATTCTACATCCTCACGCCCGGCGCGGGGTGAGGCGAACGGCCGGACTGAACGACCAGCGATGCCGGGGGCGATAGATGCCGACGTCCTTGGTGTGGGATTTCACCCGGAAGGTATGCAGCAACCGATGGTAGTCGTACTGCACGCCGTGGCGGGTGTGTGCCGCGACGTCGAGCTTGTACGTGCCCTCGACGAGGTCGAGGCTGTCGATGACGAACACCACTTCCCCGGCACCCGACATCTCGACCGGCTCGAACTCTTCGATATCCGTGTTCGTGCCGTAGCAGCACACCCCTTCGCTGTTAAAGATGCTGACCCCGAAAACGAAGTCGTGCACCGGCTCCGGCGTCCGCACCGCGAGTCGGATTCCGAGCCGATCACCGGTTCGGAAGACATGCGCCTCGGTTCCGTCATGTTCGAACGTGACCCGTTCGATACGTACCGGCCCCGACCCCCAGCGGCCCTGCGCGGCCCCGGACATGTCGGCTGGTGGCTCGTCCGTTGCCATCGGTTGCTCCGCGGCGGCCTCCGCCGCATCGGGTTCGACGCCCACCGCCGCTTGCGCCTTGCGGTCCGCCGAGGCGAGGGTCTGCTCCTCGCCCCTGGCGACGTCGGTCGTGTACGCATGCACGACGTTTCGCGGGTCGCCGTGGCCGCGGACGCGCCCCGCGTCCACCCACACCGCTTCGTCGCAGTACCTCTCGACGAGGCCGAGTCCGTGCGTGACGAGCACGATCGTCTTTCCTCGCCGTTTGAAATCCGCGAACTTGTCGAGACACTTCAAGCTGAATCCTTCGTCGCCCACCGCCAGCACCTCGTCGATCAGCAGAACGTCCGGATCCACGTGGACGGCAACAGCGAATCCCAGCCGCATGTACATCCCCGACGAGTAGGTCTTGACCGGCGAATCGATGAAATCCTCGATCTCGGCGAACTCCACGATCTCATCGAATCGCTGTGCTATTTCCCGCTTCGTCAGCCCGAGCATCACTCCGTTGATAAAGATGTTCTCGCGCCCCGAGATCTCGGGGTGGAATCCCGCGCCGAGCTCGATCAGGGCCGAAATCCGCCCGTGCACTTTCACCGATCCGGTGGTCGGCTTGGTGATGCCCGCCACCAGCTTCAGCAGCGTGCTCTTGCCCGAGCCGTTGCGGCCGATCAGACCGATCGTCGTGCCTGCGGCTACCTCCAACGACACACCATCCACGGCCCGAAGCACCTCGCGCGGTTCGAGCTCGCTGGCAAGACTCCCCTTGAGCAACGCACTCTTGAGCGTCGAGAACTGACGACGATACGCGTACCGCCGATACAGTTTCGTCACGTCGCGCAGCACGATCGCCGGCTCCGTCACACTTCCTCCGCGAACGAGTCTCGCAGCCTGTCGAAGAGCGCGTAGCCGGCCAGGAACAGGCCCATGCCGGCCACGGCCAACGCAAGCAGCCACTTCCAGTGCCCGAACGGCCCGTCGAAGAACAGGATCTCCTGGTACGAGATGGCGATATGGGAGAACGGGTTGAGATCCATCAACACCTTGCCGGCGGGCGGCAGGCCGGCGACCGACGGACCTCGTGACGCCACCTCGGTCCAGGGGTAGAGGATCGGCGTGGCGAAGAACCAGAGCGTCAGCACGTTCGCCAGCAGGTCCCTGATGTCCCGGAAGTGCACGGTGAGAGCCGCGAGCATCAGCCCCAACCCCAGCGTCAGCAGGAACTGCACCGCGATTACCGCGGGGAACCACAACAGCTCCGTGACGGTCGGAAGCACGGGGACGAACAGGACCAGCGCGACGATCAGGATCGGCAACGCCAGAAGGAAATGCACCATGTTCGCCAGGACCGCGACCACCGGCAGCACCTCGGCCGGGAAGAGCACCTTCTTGATCAGGTTCCCGTTGGCGAGCAGGGAGTTGGACGATTCGGTGAGGGCGGACGAGAACCAGGTCCACGGCAGCAATCCGCAGAAGAGGAAGAGCGCATAGTTGTCCACACCCTCGAAGCGGGCCGGCAGCACGACCGAGAAGACGAAAGTGTAGACGAGCAGGAGCAGCAGCGGATTGGCGAACGACCAGAAGAAGCCGAGCACCGAGCCCCGGTAGCGCGCCTTGAGCTCGCGCATGACCAGGGTCTGGACCAGAATCCGGTAACCGAACAGCCGTCGCAGATTAGCCAGCATGCACGTCGACCAGCACGACGGTCACGTTGTCCGGCCCGCCCGCCGCGTTGGCTCGACTCACCAGCTCGCGACAGAGGTCGCCCGGCGGGCGAGCATCCCGGAGTACCGCGGCAATTCCAGTGTCGGAAACAACGGACGAAAGCCCGTCGGAGCAGAGCAGTACCCTATCGCCCGGTTCCAGCGAGACATCCGCCACCTCGACGTCGATGTCGTCCGTACCGGCGATGGCTCGCGTCACGACGTGCCGCCAGGGATGACGGCGCGCCGCGTCGGGCGTCAGCACGCCCGAGCGGATCTGCTCCTCGACCCAGGAATGGTCGCGCGTAAGACGCATCAGACTCTCGGCGCGATAGCGGTAGGCCCGGCTGTCGCCGACATGCGCGAGCGCGACCGCCTGACCGTCGGAGAGCAGCGCGACCGCCGTGGTCGCCATGCCGTGCAGAGACGCATCTCCGGCTATCCGGTCTGCCAGCCTCCGATTCGCCTGGACGAACGCCGCGTTCAGACGGTCGCCCGGGTGACTGCTCGCGGCCCCCTCCGTCGCGGTTCCTGACGTCGGACCGGCTGGCACGGTGGACCCAATCAGCCGCTCGATTTCCTCCGCCGCCACCCGCGACGCGACTTCGCCCGCGACATGACCGCCCATCCCGTCGGCCACGAGGAAGAGGCCGAGATCCTCCCGTACGCAGTAACTGTCTTCGTTGTTGTCCCGGCGGCGTCCCGGATCCGTCAGGGCGGCGCAGGTCAGTCGCATCTGGAACACCGACGCCGGCCGGCCGGCCGGGCCGCGTGCGTCGGCCGGCCGCGCACCGGCGGAGCATCGTCCGCCGCGGTCACCGCTTTGCGGCCGTCCGCATGCCTATGCGGCGCGCCACCTGGAGGCGTGACAAGGACTTGAGCAGTGAGATTCGCGCCCGCTCGAAATCGATGTCTCCGGTCGCGGATGCAAGGCGTTCGCGGGCACGGCTCGCGGCAGCTTCCGCACGTTCCAGGTCGATTTCGTCCGCCCGCTCCGCGGTTCGTGCGAGGATTCTGATCCGGTCGGGAAGTATCTCCGCGAAGCCGAAGGCAGCGTGGAGGTAAGTCTTCTCGGAACCCCGCCGGAACCAGATCTCGCCGACCTGAAGCATCACCAGCAGCGGCGTGTGGCCCGGCAGCACGCCGAGGTATCCTTCGGCACCCGGAAGTCGGGCTTCATCGACCGTCTGGTGGACGACCGCCCGATCCGGCGTCACGATCTCGATGGTCAGGTGCTCAGGAAGCGGCATGGAATCCCAGACCTGACGGCCTTACGCGGCCGTCGACTGCTGCTCGGCGTTGGCGACGGCTTCCTCGATCGTGCCGACCATGTAGAACGCCTGCTCGGGCAGACCGTCGTGCTTGCCCTCGACGATCTCCTTGAAGCCGCGGACCGTGTCGGCAATCGGCACGTACTTGCCTTCCTTGCCGGTGAACTGCTGGGCGACGAAGAACGGCTGCGACAGGAACTTCTCGATCTTTCGAGCGCGCGACACGGCGAGCTTGTCGTCTTCCGAGAGCTCGTCGATGCCGAGAATCGCAATGATGTCCTGCAGATCCTTGTAGCGCTGCAGCACCTGCTTGACCGAGCGCGCAACATTGTAATGCTCCTCGCCGATGACGCGCGGGTCGAGAATGCGCGACGTCGACGCGAGCGGGTCCACCGCCGGGTAGATGCCGAGCTCGACGATGCGCCGCGACAGGTTCGTCGTGGCGTCCAGATGGGCGAACGTCGTGGCCGGCGCCGGATCGGTGTAGTCGTCGGCGGGCACGTAGATGGCCTGGACGGACGTGATCGACCCCTTCCGGGTGGACGTGATCCGCTCCTGCAAGGCGCCCATCTCCGTCAGTAGAGTCGGCTGGTAACCGACCGCCGACGGCATCCGGCCCAGCAGCGCCGAAACCTCCGAGCCCGCCTGCGTGAACCGGAAGATGTTGTCGATGAACAGGAGGACGTCCTTGCCCTCGGCATCGCGGAAGTACTCCGCCACGGTCAGCGCGCTGAGCCCGACCCGCAACCGCGCGCCAGGGGGCTCGGTCATCTGACCATAAATCAGGGCAGCCCGTGACTTTTCCGGATCGTGCAGGGTGACGACGCCGCTCTCCTGGAACTCGAGCCAGAGGTCGTTGCCCTCGCGCGTCCGCTCTCCGACCCCCCCAAAGACCGACACGCCTCCGTGTTTGAGGGCGATGTTATGGATGAGCTCCTGGATGATGACGGTCTTTCCGACGCCGGCTCCACCGAACAGCCCGATCTTGCCTCCCTGCAGGTACGGCTCGAGCAGGTCGATGACCTTGATGCCGGTCTCGAACATCTTCAGCTCGGTGGACTGATCCTCCAGGCTGGGCGCGGCGCGGTGAATCGGCCAGCGTTCTTCGGCCTCGACCGGCTGGTCCGGAAAGTCCACCGGCTCACCGAGCACGTTCAGCACGCGGCCGAGCGTCTGCGGCCCGACCGGCATGGAGATCGGCGCCCCGGTGTCGATGACCGCCATGCCGCGCTGCATGCCGTCGGTCGGCTTCATGGCGACCGTTCTGACGCGTCCCTCGCCCAGGTGCTGCTCTACCTCGGCGATCACGTCGACAGCGTCGGCTCCCTCGTTCTTCGAGCGGATCTGCAGGGCGTTGTAGATCGGCGGGAGGTGTCCCCCCTCGAACTCGACATCGATCACCGGACCGATCACCTGCACGACCCGCCCGACCTTGTTTCCTAGCGCCATCGTCCGGCTCCCCCGATCTGTCGTTGTGCAGTCCTTTTGCCGTCCTGCGAGCTACAGCGCCTCGGCGCCCGAGACCACCTCGATCAGCTCGCGAGTGATCGCGGCCTGCCGCACCTTGTTCATGTGCAGGGTCAGCCCGTCGATCATCTCCCCCGCGTTGCGGGTCGCCGCGTCCATCGCCGTCATCCGGGCCGCATGCTCGGCGGCCGCCGACTCGAGCAGGGCGCGGAAGAACTGCGTCTCCACGTGGTGCGGCAGCAGGTCCGAAAAGATCTGCTCGGCCGGCGGCTCGAAGAGATAGTCCGCCGACAGCTCTTCCGACTCATCGTCCGACGTTTCGATGGCCGGGATTGGCAACACCTGATCGACCACGACCTGTTGTTGCAGCACGCTCTTGAACTCGTTGTAGAGAATCGACACTCCGGACGCCGCGCCGGAGCCGTACTGCTCGATCGACGTCTCGGCCATCGCCTCGGCGTGGCTGTACCGCAGGTCGTTGAAGAGGTTCACCATCTCGAAACGGATGTCGACGCCGCGGCGCACGAAGAAGTCGCGGCCTTTGCGGCCGACCAACCCCATCGCCACATCCCGTCCCGCCTCGACGGCGAAGCTGGTTGCCTCGCGAACGAGGTTGGAGTTGAAGCTGCCGCAAAGTCCCTTGTCCGCCGTCACGACGAACAACAGGATCGGGGCGTCCGGGGCCGCCGGTGGCGCCAGCAGCGGATGCGCGGCCGACGATCCGGTGCGCGTCGCGAGACCGCTCAGCACCCGCCGCATCAGCAAGGCGAACGGGCGGGCGCCGACAATGCGGTCCTGGGCCCGGCGCAGCTTCGACGCGGCGACGGTCTTCATCGCTTTCGTGATCTGCTCGGTGGACTTGACGGCGCGGATCCGGCGCCGAAGGTCGATGAGTGACGGCATCGCTCTCTATGCGCCTACGCGGCCGCGCCCTGCCGCGCCGCGACGAACTGCTCGCTGAATAGCCGGATAGCCGCCTCGATTTCCGCTTCCAGCTCCTTGCTCATGGCCTTCTCGGCGACGAGGCGGGCGACCGCGTCGGCGTGCCGGGTCTCCATGAATCGGTACAGCTCCGGCTCGAACGCCGCGACGTCGCTCTCGGCGACGTTGTCCAGAAAGCCCCTCGTTCCGGAGAAAATGATGAGCACCTGGCGCTCGACGGGCAGGGGCGTGTACTGCGCCTGCTTCAGCACCTCCACCAGCCGGCGTCCCCGATTGAGCTGCTGCTGGGTCGCCTTGTCGAGGTCGCTTCCGAACTGCGCGAACGCCTGCAGCTCGCGGAACTGCGCGAGGTCGAGGCGCAATGTCCCGGCGACCTGGCGCATCGCCTTGATCTGGGCCGAACCGCCTACGCGCGACACCGAGTTGCCGACGTTGATGGCCGGCCGGATCCCCTGGTGAAAAAGGTCCGACTCGAGGAAGATCTGGCCATCGGTAATCGAGATGACGTTCGTCGGGATGTACGCCGACAAGTCACCGGCCTGCGTCTCGATGATGGGCAACGCCGTGAGCGAACCGCCGCCGTTGTCGGCGCTCATCTTCGCCGCCCGTTCCAGCAGGCGCGAGTGCAGGTAGAACACGTCTCCGGGGAACGCTTCCCGCCCCGGCGGGCGGCGCAGGAGCAGCGATATCTCACGGTAGGCCTGGGCGTGCTTCGACAGGTCGTCGTAGATGCACAGCGCGTGGCGGCCGCTGTCCCGGAAAAACTCTCCGAGGGAGCAGGCGGAATAGGGGCTGATGTAGAGCAGCGGCGCGGGGTCCGACGCGGCGGCCGCGACCACGATCGTGTACTCCATCGCGCCCTCATCCTCAAGCGTCTTGACCACCTGCGCGATGGTCGACTGCTTTTGTCCGATGGCGTTGTAGATGCAGACGACGTCGAGCCCCTTCTGGTTGATGATCGTGTCGACCGCAACCGCCGTCTTCCCGGTCTGCCGGTCGCCGATTATCAGCTCGCGCTGTCCGCGGCCGATGGGAATCATGGCGTCGATCGCCTTCAGCCCGGTCTGGAGCGGCTCCCTGACGGGTTGACGGTCGACCACGCCGGGCGCGATGCGCTCGACCGGAGACTGCTGGTCGGCGGCGATCGGGCCCTTGCCGTCCAGGGGTTGCCCGAGAGCATTGACCACCCGGCCGAGCATCGCATCGCCGACGGGAACGGACATGACGCGTCCGGTCCGCTTGACGGTGTCGCCCTCCTTGATCTCGGTCGACTCCCCGAGCAGCACGGCGCCGACCCCATCCTCCTCGAGGTTCAGGGCGATGCCGAAGATGCCGTGCGGAAACTCGAGCATCTCCGTGGCCATGGCCCGATCGACGCCGTGCAGCCGGGCGATGCCATCGCCCACCGACACGACCGTGCCGACCTCCGCGACATCGATGTCGAGCGAGTAGTCCCCGAGCTGTTCCTTGATGATCCTGGAGATCTCGTCTGCTTTTATTGCCATCGGTCCTGTGATGCCGTCACGCCGTCAAGAAACGCTGCTTGAGGCGGTCGAGATGATGCGCAAGGCTGCCGTCGAAGACCGTGCCGCCGATCTGGGTCACCATTCCACCCACCAGCCCCTCGTCGACCGAGGCCTCGATCGTCACCTGCCGGCCGGTTGCCGAATTCAGTCTCTGGTTGATGGACGAGACGCGCTTCCTGTCCAGCGGCTCGGCGGTAGTGACGCTTGCCCGCACGACGCCCACATGGTCCATCAGGCGTTCCCGGTACACGCCCAGCAGCGCCGGCAGCAGGTGGAGCCGGCCACGCTCGGCGAGCATGAGCAGCAGCCGCTTGACCACGGCCGCGGTCTTCGGCGTCCGCTCGAGGATCGCCGCGACAATCGCCTTCTTCACGACGGGGGAGATTGCCCGGTTGCGCACGACGTGCCCGAGCGTCGCGTGGCCGTCCACGAGCTCCTGAAACGCCTTGAGATCCCTGTCGGTCCGCTGCGGATCGCCGCTGTCGAGGCTGACCTCGAACAGCGCCCGCGCGTACCGAGTTGCCGCCGCCTGCTCCGTCATTTGCTACAGCCAGTACCTGATCGTTGGAACGTAGGTGGGTTCAACTCGCGCCGGGCCAAACGATCTTTTATAACATTTCGCCCGCTCCGCGGGCAAGCCGCGCCCGACCGATCAACCGCGGATCAGCTGCTCGTACAGCCGCTGCAGCTCATCCTCGGACGAGTAGGCGATCTCGATCCGGCCGCGCTTTCCGCGTTGCACGATCCGCACGCGGGTTCCGAGCGAGAGACGCAACCGCTCCTCCGCGGCGCGCACGTGGACATCGGCGGGCGCCTTCTCGGACGACCGTTCGGGTTTCGGGGTCGCGGTCTGCTTGACGAGCTCTTCCGCAGCGCGAACGGACAGGTCGGCGTCGCGGATCCTGCGCGCCACATCGAGCTGGACACTCGCGTCGTTCAGGCCCGCGAGGGCGCGTGCGTGCCCCATGCTCAGGCGGCCGACGGCCACGTCGGTCTGAATCTCCGGCGGCAGGCTCAGCAGACGCTGATAGTTCGCGACCGTGGCCCGCTCCTTGCCGACGGCCTCGGCTATTTTCTGCTGCGTCATGCCGAACTCGCTGGCGAGTTGCCGGTAGGCGCCGGCCTCCTCGATCGGGTTCAGGTTCTCGCGCTGAATGTTCTCGATCAGCGCCACCTCCAGGCGTTTGGTCCGCGGCATCTCGCGGACGACGACCGGGACCCGCAGTAGCCCGGCCCTTTGCGCGGCCCGCCAGCGCCGTTCGCCCGCGATGATCTCGAAACCCGGCTCCTCGTCCCGCTTCGTCACCACGATGGGTTGAATCACGCCGTGCGCGCGTATCGACTGCGCCAGCTCGTCGAGCTTCGCGTCTTCCGGCGCCTGCCGCGGCTGATCCGGATTGGGGCGCAACAGATCGAGGTCGACCTCCTGGGGCGCACCTCCCGCAGTCGCAGGGTCGGCGGACGGCGGCTCGGAAAGCGGCGGCTCGGGAATAAGCGCACGCAAGCCGCGCCCGAGCGCCTTCCGTTTCTCAGCCACGGAGGGTGCCTCCCGCCGGAATGCGAGTGGATCGCGTGCACGCCAGGAACTCGCGAGCCAGCGAGACGTAGGCCTCGGTGCCTTTCGACCGCGGCGCATGCAGAACCACCGGCATGCCACGGCTCGGCGCCTCGCCCAGCCGGATATTGCGCGGTATCGTGGTCTCGAAGACCTTGTTGCCGAACACGCTCTGCACCTCCGCCGCGACCTCCTTCCCGAGGTTCGTCCGCATATCGGTCATGGTGAGGACGACGCCGGAGATCTCCAGGCTGCGATTGAACGCGTCCCTGACCTGCTTCAACGTCGCCGTCAGGGCGGCCAGGCCCTCGAGCGCGAAGTACTCGCACACCACCGGAATGATCACGCCGTCGGCGGCGACCAGCGTGTTGAGGGTGAGCAGTCCCAGCGCCGGCGGCGTATCGACCAGTATGTAGTCGTACCGATCGCGCACCTGGTCCAGCAAGAGACGCAATCGCTGTTCGCGGCGCGAGGCGTTGACGAGCTCGATCTCCGCACCGGCCAGTTCGCGGTCCGACGGCAGAAGTGACAGCCCCGAGACCCCGGTAGAGATGATGTACTGGTCCACCGCCGGCGGCGACTCCTCCGTCAGCGCCTCGTAGATGGTCCCGGCGGGGGCATAGTTCCCTTTCTGGCCAATACCGCTCGTCAGGTTGCCCTGCGGGTCCATGTCGACGGCCAGGACGGCCTGATCCCCCAGCGCCAGCGACGCTGCAAGGTTGATTGCCGTCGTGGTCTTGCCGACTCCGCCCTTCTGGTTCGCGATGGCAAATATGCGAGATCTCACACAGACCCCTCTAGGTCACATGCCCGAATAAGCTGCGTCGAGGGTCACCGGGTGCTGGAAGGCGATCGTACGCCTCCACTCGTGCTGTGGTCAACTGTGTTCCACGTGGAACCTTCCCGATTCAGCCGGTTCGCCTCCGCTTCGGCCGGAACCGACCACCACCCGTAGCCCCCACCAAGGCCGGTCACGGGAGCGCGCTGCCCCGACGCAGAGGGCCGTGCCGGACGCCGACCACAAGAGGTTGTGGTGCTAGCGGCACCGTCAGACCAACAGCGGGCGGCGTGTGCTCGCCACCGCCACGGTACGCCGCTCCGTTCACCCCCTGTCACTGGGCGCACGGCCTTGACGGTGACTCCGCCGCATGTCCGTACCGACCGGCTCCTGTCCGACGATGCCCAATTCGGACCACTACATGTTGTGGTCGGCGACCTGCTCAGACTGAGGCGCCGTCCGCCGCTGGTTGACAGATCCAAGCCCCTGCGTTTCAGCCCAGATCCGCGCTTGTTTGAGTTGCTGCCCGCCTTCGCCGAGACTACAGCAGCGTTCACTCTAGTGTCGCGCCCGAGAAATGCCTTTACATGATGGCGAGCGGTCGGGTCACCATTTTCTGGCAAGAGAAACGTGATACCGCCCGAAAAACGGTGCCGGTTGTGTGCCTTGTGCGACCACGGGGCCGCAGAATTGCGTAAACGCAATCGTCGGGCATGACACTAGGAGCTTGCGCCGCAGGACGCAGCGAAGCGGAGTGCTGCGGCGCAAGGTCATGGAGCGGGGGGGGATGGGCCGAAACGCCGAGCCAGCGAGGCGTTTCGGGGCGCTAGCTCCTGCCAACTGCGACGGCGCCGCAACTCACTTCTACGAGTTCTGCGCCGCGGAAACGCAACGAACTGCGTCATGCCGCGCAGACTCCTGGGGCGCGGGGGATGCGCCGAAACCCCGAGCCCCCGAGGGGCCTCGGGGCGCGAATCCGAGAGGTCTTGTCCTTCGAACGGCGACTCCCTCCGGCTTGTCGGCCCGGACCTCCCTCCAGGCCCGGAACACGGACGCCGGTTCCACCCGGACGTCATCCTCACCCTCCTCACCGCGGGATCGGACTCGAGGGCCTCGCTCGCTATCCGGACGCTGCGTCAATCTCGTCCACGATGCGCTGCGCCGCTGCCCGTGGATTCGCTGCCTTCCGGATCGGCCTGCCAACGACCAGATAGTCCGCTCCAAGCCCGATCGCCTCCGCCGGCGTGGTCAGCCGTTGGTGATCGTCCGCTCCGGCCCATGCCGGACGCACACCCGGACTCACCAGCACTACGTCAGGGCCGAAGGCCGCCCGGCAGGCGCCGATCGCGGCACCCGACACGATCAGCCCATCGCACCCCGCTTCGAGCATCTCTCCTCCGCGGTCTACGATATAATCGGTTGCGCTCAGGTCCGGACGCCCGAAATTCGCCGGCGTGAGACTGGACAACAGCGGAACCATCAGGAATCGCGGAATCTGGCGCGCGCCACGCGCCCGCCGGCCTGCTGCAAGGCTGTGCCGCGTAAAGACATCATCCCGGCTCTCTGCCAGAGTGATGAACTTGATGCCCAGCTCTCCAGCGTGATCCACGAAATCCGTGATGGTGTTGCTGATGTCGCCTGCCATCTTCAGGTCGATGAAGATGCCCCCGCTTCGTTCCTGCCGAATACGCTGGAGGAGTCCGTACAGGTCGCCTGCCAGGAACAGCCGCAGGCCGATCTTGAAAAAGGAGACGTTGTCCAGCGTATCTACCAAGCGCTCCGCTTCAGCGTGGGTACGCACGTCCAGCGCCACGATCAAACGGTCTTTACCAGCCCTCAGAATCCACCTCCCAATCCGCCGGTTGCGTCCGCATTCCAGCCGGAGACAAACCCCTGTGGAATCATGTGCCCCAAGCCGCTGGGGAGCGGATGACTTCGCTTCGAATGTTCCACGTGGAACATCAGCCCGGGCACTCCTGCCGCAAGCTGCTCTGGAATTCTCCTCGAACCTCCGTACTTCCTCTCCTTACATCATCGCCTTCCCACGCTTTCGAATCACGAGCAGCTCGCTCTGCGTTGTTGCCGACAGCCTGACCTTCTCCTCCACGCAGAGCCGCGCCGCCAGCTCCCCACCCAGCTCGCCCTGCTGTCTCGCACGAAAGATCAGGACCACGCCGCCCGGCCTTACGAGCTCCTCAAGTCTCTCCCCCGACCATCGGTCGAACCCCACCCCGCGCATCGTCACGACGTCGTGCGCCTCTCGCGTGTCCGCCCGTACCGTCAACGTTTCGTAGCGACGATTCTCGACCGCCACCGCGTCCAGGTCCAGCTCCCGTACCGCATGCCGCAGGAAGGCCGCCTTCCGTGCCCGGCTCTCGACCATCCGCAGCCGCACTTCCGGCCGCCCGATCTTCATCGGGATCGCCGGAGAGCCACCGCCGGAACCGATGTCCATCATCCACGTCGCGCTCGCTGGCACGCGGCGGACCGCCAGCAACGGCTCGATGATCAGTCGCTCCAAACCACGGTCGCCGGTATCGAGGGCCGTAAGGTTCATGCGCTCGTTCCATCGAAACAATAGCTCCACGTAGTCCCCGAGCTGCCGCCACTGCTCCACACTCAACGCCACCCGCGCGCCCTCTCCCAACCCCCGCAACCGCTCCCGGAGCTCCGCTCCCGCCGTCCTCACTTCCCACCAACCTTCGCGCCGATCAGAGCCACGGCCGCCGGGGTCACCCCCGGCACGCGAAGGGCCTGGCCCAGAGTCTCGGGCTGTACCGCGCTCAGTCGCTCCACGATCTCCAGCGAGAGACCTGGTACGCCCGCGTACGAGAACGCCCGCGGGATACGGCGACCCTCCATGCGGCGCCCCCGATCGATCGTCGCCGCCTGTCGCTCCAAGTAGCCCGCGTACTTGAAGTGCGTCTCCACACTGCACACGTCCACCTGTTCCTCTCCGGAGCCCACTTCCAGCCGCAGCCCGCCACCGCTCGTCAACTCGTCCAACATCGTGTCCGGCCGGCGCAGCGCCTGTGAAGCCCGGGCTCGTCTCCCGTTCCGGAGGGTTACCGTCGTCCCCGAGACCCGCCTCAGGTTCCGCTCGAACCTCGACCGCCGGTTCTCGAACCGCGCCCAACGCCGATCGCCCACCAGTCCGACCTCGCGCCCTCGCTCGGTCAGGCGCAGGTCGGCGTTGTCTATGCGCAGAAACAGCCGGTACTCCGCCCGCGATGTGAACATCCGATATGGCTCCAGGCAGCCCCTTGTCGTTAGATCGTCCGCGAGAACGCCCAGGTATGCCTCGTCCCGACCCAGCACGAACGGATCCTCGCCGGCCACGGCCCGCGCGGCGTTGATCCCCGCGATGATCCCCTGCCCGGCCGCCTCCTCGTATCCGGATGTACCGTTGACCTGACCCGCCAGAAACAGCCCCTTCACCTCCCTCGCCTCGTAGCTGCGGGCCAGACTCGTCGGCTGCACGAAGTCGTACTCAACCGCGTACCCCGGCCGCATCATTACGGCGTCCTCTAGTCCCGGCAGCGCGTGTACCAACGCCTCCTGCACCTCCGCCGGCAGGCTCATCGAGCAGCCGTTCACGTACACCTCGTCCACGTCCAGTCCCTCCGGCTCCAGGAAGACGTGGTGCCGTTCGTGATGCGGGAACCGCATCACCTTGTCCTCGAGCGACGGGCAGTACCGGGGACCGATGCCCTCGATCCGCCCGTTGTAGAGGGGCGAGCGAGCGATATTGGCCTGCACCATCTCGTGCACCTGCTCCGTCGTGTGCAGTTGGTGGCAGACGATCTGCGGCCTGTCGATAGTAGGCGTCAGGAATGAGAACGGCACCGGTTCTTCGTCCCCAAGGGCTTTCTCGAACCGGCTGAAGTCGATGCTCCGACGGTCCAGCCGCGGCGGCGTCCCGGTCTTCAGGCGGCCCCACGACAGCCCGAGGCCCTTGAGCGACTCCGCCAGCAGGTGCGACGGCGGCTCGCCCGCCCGGCCGGCCGGCGTGCGCCGATCGCCGACGTGCACGAGCCCGTTCAGGAACGTTCCCGTCGTCACCACGACCGCTCGTGCGTGCAGCCGCTCACCGGCGGCCGCTCCGCTTCCCGCTTCCAACTCGACCCCGGCGACAACGCCGCCACGCTCCACCAGCCGGCCGACCCGGCCGAAGATCCAGGCAATCCCCGCTTCGCGACGCAGCGCAGCCGCGACCCACGCGCCGTAACGCCGCTTGTCGGCTTGCGCCCGTGGCGACCTCACCGCCGGCCCGCGACTGCGGTTCAACAGCTTGAACTGGATACCGGTGGCGTCGATGGCCTCGCCCATCAAGCCGCCGAGCGCGTCGATCTCTCTGACCAGGTGCCCCTTCGCGGTACCCCCGATAGCCGGATTGCACGGCATGTGGGCGACCGTCGCCTCGGAGAGCGTGCACAGGCCGACGCTGCATCCCATCCGAGCCGCAGCGCGAGCCGCCTCCACTCCGGCGTGACCGGCACCAACAACGATGACATCGAAACCACGAGCCACATCGCCTCCGACTACTTACCGATACAGAACCGTTCGAAGATCCGCTCGAGGACGGCGTCCGGGGTTCGCTTCCCCGTGACCTCCTCCAGCGCGCGCCGCGCCTCCTCCAGATCCACCAGCAGGAGTTCCTCCGTTGCGCCGCCTTCCGCCGCCGCCGCGGCGCGTCGCAGCGCCGTTTCGGCGGAGGTCAGCAAGCCGATGTGCCGGGCGTTCGATATGGCCGGGGGGTCACGCCCGGGTGCCTTGCCCTCCAGGAGACCCAAGAGCGCCTCGCGAATCGTATCCGCCGAGCTACCGTCGATCAGACACGTTTCGACCAGCGGACTGCCGCTCCCCACCTCCAGCTGTTCCTCCGCAGACCACGCCGTCGGAAGATCCCGCTTGTTTGCGACTACGAGCCGGGAACGCCCCTCCGTTTGCCTCAATAGGACCCGGTCATCCTGATCGAGAACCCGCGAACGATCCACCACGACGACGACAGCCGAGGCCGCCTCGACTGCCCCCCGAGCGCGACTCACGCCTTCCGCCTCCACGGCGTCCGATGTCGCGCGAATCCCGGCCGTGTCCACCAAGGTGACCGGAATCCCCGCGAGATGGATGGTCTCGGTCACCAGATCCCTGGTGGTCCCCGCGGTATTGGCCACTATCGTCCTCTGCACGCCGCACAGCACGTTGAAGAGGGAAGACTTGCCGACGTTGGGCTTGCCGGCGACGGCCACCTGGCACCCTTCCCGAATCAACCGGCCCTGGCGTGAAGAGGCGATGAGGCGTCGTACCCGGTCGGCCAGCTCCGCAACCTCCACACCGGCTGCCTTGGCATCGACGAAGTGATACCCCTCCTCCGGAAAGTCCAATGAAGCCTCGAGCCGTGCGACCACGTTGAAGAGCGCATCCTCAACGGCGCAGATCGCCGCCGTGGCGGTCCCTTCAAGCTGATCGAAGGCGACGCGCGCCTGCCGCGGCGTCACCGCTGTCACGAGATCGTGTATCGCTTCCGCCTGGACCAGGTCCATGCGCCCTTGAAGAAACGCTCGGAAGGTGAACTCCCCGGGTTCCGCCAATCTGGCCCCTGCCGCGGTTGCGGACTCGACGATCCGCCGGAGAACGACCGGGCTTCCGTGCCCGCTGATTTCCACGACATCCTCGCCCGTGTAGGACCGCGGGCGCGGGAAGTACGTGGCAAGCACCCGATCGATTGACCTTTGGCGGGAGGGCTCCAGCGCGTGGGTCAGCGTGGCGCGCCGCGGCTCGAGGTTGCCGGGCCCAGACAGAATGGCCGCGGCGATCTCCGAGGCTCTTGGCCCACTCAACCGGACGATGCCGATCCCGCCCGGCCCCGGCGGCGTAGCGATGGCCACGATCGTGTCGTCGGTGGCAAACATCCCCGTCCTTGCCTGGCAGTCGAACGACGGGTTGTCGTCCCGGCGCTAACCGGCGGTCCACGCCGCGCCCGGGAACACTGGACGCAACCGTTCTTACTCGCCGGGTGCGATGAGAACCGTCTTCATGAAGGCGTCACCGATGCTCTCCGACGACACGCCCGGGATATCGGTCACTGTGAGGTGAACGAGTCGCCGAGCATACGGATTCAGAGGACCGATCTCCTGCGGCTCGCCGGTCTCGCGCGCCCTCTCGGCGAGGATCCTTGCCGATTCGCGCAGTTCCCCGTCCTTGCCCTTGCGGTAGTCCAGGCAGTCGACGACGATGTGCCCGCGCTCGTGCTCGCGCCGGAAGGCGGCATTGACGATGTGTTGCAGGGCGTCGAGACCCTCCGCCTTGCGTTGGAGAAACACCTCGGAGCCGTCCCCGGCCAGGCGCACCCGCGTGCCGTCCTCGATTGCTTCGACGTCGACCTCGAGTGTCAGCCCCAGGGCTCCGCCGATCTCCTTCACGAACTCGCCCATCCGTGTGTCGAGAGCATCACTCACTGTGCCTTTGCCTTTCTTCCTGGTCCACCCGCCCTGCCACTCTTCTTGACGCGCCGTTCGGCCGGAGGGTTCACTCGGCGCTCGGCCGGAGGGCGCACGGTTCGCGTCTTCGGCGGGCCAATCACGCGATTCGTCACGACGGTCTGCAGAATACCGATCACGTTGCTGGTCAGCCAGTAGAGGACCAGCCCGCTCGGTGCCCAGACGAACATGAAAGTGAACACCACGGGCATGAGCATCATGATCTTCTGCTGCATCGGATCCGCCTGGGTGGGCGTCATCTTCTGTTGCAGCACCATGGACGCGCCCATGATGATCGGCGTGATGTAAAGCGGATCCTCCAGGGACAGGTCGGTAATCCAGCCTACCCACGGCTCGCCACGAATCTCGACTGCCGACCGGAGGAGGCTGAAGAACGCGAAGAGAATCGGAAACGTCAGGAGCATCGGAAGACACCCGCTCGCCGGGTTCACTCCGCGGTCCCGGTAGAGCGCCATAATCTCCTGATTCATCTTCTGCTTCTCAGGATCGGTCGTCTTCAGGTGAGCGTACCGTTCCTGGATCGCCTTCATCTCCGGCTGCACTTCCTGCATCTTGCGCATGGAGACGACGCTCTTGTGCCGCAGCGGGAAGATGATGATGTTCACGAGCACGGTAAGGATGATGATCGCCCAGCCCCAATTGGCCACGTATTCATGGATCCAGGTGAGCGAACGGTGCAGTGGGACGACGAGCCAGCTCAGCCAGCCGAAGTCGATCGACCTGATCAGCGCAGGATCCACCAGCTCCAGCGTTTCGAACTCCTTGGGTCCGATGAAGAACGGCAGGTCGATGCCGTCACCCGGTAACTGCAGGCCGAACGCCATCAACTCACGCGAGGGTCCGTCGGGCGTCAGCGGCGGCAACGGCACGTGGCGGAACGTGACCTCCGCCTCTTGCCGGCCGGCCAGAGCGACCGCCACGAAGTAGTGATTGTCGACGCCGACGAACCCAATCTGCCCGCGGTACGACGGGCGCGCGGCCACGTCCGACGATGTCGGCCGCGTGATTCCCTCTTCCTCCAGACCTTCCGCACCCAGCAGGCGGCCGAAGATCAGGCCTCGAGGCCCCTCTCGGTAGGCCATTCCCGTGCTGGACGACTCCACGCCGCCGAGGGCCGGGCCCCACTCGATGACCGGAGAAAGGCGCATGTCCCCGAGAAACGCACTAGCCCGGAAGCGAACCAGATAGCCGCGCCCCGCCGGTTCGAATTCGTATTCCTTGTTGACTCTGAAACCCGACGAATCCGAGAACTCGAATCCCAGCGTTTCCGAGCGATCGGCGAGCGAAACGACCGTGGTGTTCGGCCGGTACAGCGCCTGAGCGGCACGCACGGTCAACTCGGGGTCCTCGAAAACCAGAGAGAACGGCGGAAGCTCGTCGGGCGGCAACTCCTGCGGCACGAGATCGATCCGCCGCCCCGTCTCCTGATCCAGGTCGCCCTTGAGCTCCCAATGGACGGGCGACGCCCCGCGATTGCGAAAAACAGCGTGCACGTTTTCGCTCTCGACAACGATGTCCCGGGGTTCCGTATCGGCGACCAGCGGCGCTATCTCGTTCTGCGGATTGGCTTCCGGGGTCGCCGCCGGTGCGGTCGCAACCGCCGCGCCATCTCGCGACAACGGCGGATCGGCCACGCCGGCCGGAGCGGACTCCGTCGGTGTCGCTACTCCGGTCCGCGCCGTGTCGGCCGGCGGCGCCGCCGGCGGAACCACGAGGCTCTGGTACACGAGGAGCACCAGGAGGGACAGCAGGAAGGCGAGCAGAACTCTTCGTTCCATGAGTGTGCCTGAAATTCTGTAACGGCCGCGGCCAGCGTGCGATTTATCGAACATCCACGCGCCGGCAGCGCGGCGCTGGAACCTGGTCGAGTCCTCCGCGGCACAGCGGCTGGCAGCGCGCCAGCCGGCAGACCGCGAGCCAGCCCCCGCGGATGGCTCCGTGGCGAGCGACCGCCTCGGCCGCGTACACGGAGCAGGACGGCACGAACCGACAGTACCCCCCAAGTAACTGGGAGAGAGTCACTTGATAGGACCTAATCGCCGCCAGAAGCAGGCGCGCGGCCGGGGACGGGGACCGGCTTCCGCAGCCCCGCTTGCCGGCGACGGGCTCGTCCATGCCGTTCGAGAGTGGCACGATAGTCGGACTCGAGAGCCGGAAATCGAATGTCGGGAAATTCGGGCCGCAGCAGCGCGACGAGGTCGAATCCCGGCATGCCCCTGCGAGTTCGGAAGAGCTCACGCATCAGGCGCTTTGCCCGGTTTCGCCGAACCGCCCCCCCGATGCGACGCGTTGCGATAATTCCGAGCCGGCTGCGGCCGAGACCGTTTGGAAGCGTGAACAGCGTCAGGTAGCGGCCGCGGATTCGAGAACCCTGACGCTGAACGCCGAGGAACTCGCGGCGCCGCCGAATCCGATCGTGCCTGGACAGTGAACGATCCACGTTCCACGCCGCCGCGAGTGCCCCCGAAGAACGGTTGCCGTTCGATCCCTCACGACACGGAAAGGCGCTTTCGCCCCTTTGCGCGACGCCTCCTCAGGATTTCCCTGCCCGCCTTCGTGCTCATCCGCTTGCGAAACCCATGCGTCCGCTTGCGCCGCCGGTTGTTCGGCTGATAGGTGCGTTTCATGCCCTCGTCATCTCCGCGGTCCGCTCAACGAACCAGACCGTATACCAAACGAGCATGGTACTGGGCATCCCCCCTTCGAGTCAACGGCCAGGTGAAACCATTCGTGCCCCGTTTCACAACAGGATTCCGGTTGTCGTGGTCGTGCGGCGTGTGGTACATTCCCGGTCCCCGGCATCCAGATCCCCTCCACAGCGAGATTTCCACAGGGTGTGGAAGAAACTGTGGAAATATGGGTAGTCGGGCTGCCGTTCCGCTGATCGGCGCAGCGGAGCTTGTGCCGGAGGATCCGTTCCGCCGGTCCCTGCAGAGGAGTCATCGCCGCACATCGACCTGCCGGCGCGGAATCGCGACCGAGGCGGTCGGCTGAGCCTCCACGTTCATGGGGAACAACGTCTGGACGGAACTTCTTGCCCGCATCGAGACGAAGGTCAACCGCCACAGCTTCAACACCTGGTTCAGCCCGACCGTCTTCGTGGAGGACACCGGCGACCGAGTGACGGTCAGGGTACCCAGCGAGCTCTGCCGCAACTGGCTCACCAAGCATTACTCCAGCGTGATCACGGAAGCAACGACCGAGGTTCAACGTAGCGGCGTCAGGGTCGCGTTCGTGATCGACGCCGAGGTCGGCACGGTCACGGAGCGGCCACCGCCGCCGCCCGCGTCGCCCCGGGCCCCGGCGCCGGGGGCGGCGACCCGCGGCCTCAATCCACGCTACACCTTCGACACGTTCGTGGTCGGCTCGTCGAACCAGTTCGCGCACGCGGCCGCCGTAGCCGTCGGCGAGGCTCCGTCCCGTTCGTACAACCCGCTGTACCTGTACGGCGGGGTCGGCCTCGGCAAGACGCACCTGATGCACGCGATCGGCCACTACCTCCTCGGTCAGATGCCCGATCTCAAGCTCACCTACATCTCGTCCGAACGTTTCATGAACGAGATGATCAATGCCGTGCGCTACGATCGTACGCTCGATTTCAGGGAACGTTACAGAAAGCTCGACGTCCTGATGGTCGACGACGTGCAGTTCCTGTCCGGGAAGGAAGGCACGCAGACAGAGTTCTTCCACACGTTCAACTCCCTGTACGACGCGCAGAAGCAGATCGTCATCAGCAGCGATTGCCCGCCGCACGAGATCCAGGCGCTCGAGGAACGCCTCCGCTCACGGTTCGAATGGGGACTGATCGCCGACATCCAGCCCCCGGACCTGGAAACGAAGGTGGCGATTCTCAAGAAGAAAGCCGAGGCCGAGGCCGTCCCCCTGCCCGACGACGTGGCCCTCTACATCGCCAGCGGCATCAAGTCCAACGTCCGCGAGCTGGAGGGTTCCCTGATCCGGCTCATCGCGTACGCCTCGCTGACCGGCAGCCCCGTCTCCCTTCCTCTCGCGCAGGAGGTGCTCCGCAACATCCTGCACCGTGACGAGCAGCGGGTCAGCATCGACATGGTCCAGAAGTTCATCGCCAACTACTACCGGCTCAAGCTCTCCGACATCAAGGGCCGCAACAGCTCGAAGGCGATGGCGGGCCCGCGGCAGATCGCGATGTTTCTCTGCCGGACCCTCACCGACGCCTCGCTTCCCCAGATCGGCAAGCACTTCAGCAGGGATCACTCCACGGTCGTTCACTCGATCCGCAAGGTCGAAGCGCAGTGCAAGACCGACCGCGAGTTCCACAACCTGGTCAACAGCTTCATCGAGACGTTTCGCTAGCCCCCAACGCGGTGGATCGCCCGGTCCCCCCACATCTCCACAGCCGACTGCAACCTGCTGCGCACGCCGGTTGTGGACGAACGCGCCGACTGCTCCCCCGGTCGCTCGCCGCACTTCTGCATCCACGTCTCAGTTCGCCGGTAAATCATTGACCAAGCGGCACTTGAAAGACTTGTCCACACTTCCACAGGCCTTCTGGTTCCTGTTATAATCTGAATGATCTTCATGATCTTGTACACAACGATCCGCCATCGGTTCGAGCTCTCCAGCCGAGGTCACCATCTCCATGGAACTGACCGTTCAGAAGGGCGATTTGCTGCATGAGCTCCAGCTCTGCCAGGGAATCGTCGAACGCAAGAACACCATTCCGATCCTTGGGAACGTCCTGCTTGAAACGAACGACGACGGGAACGTGCGGTTGCTCGCGACGGACCTCGAGGTCGGGCTCCGCAGCCAGTGCCCGGCGTCGGTGGCCCGTGCCGGGGCGTTGACGATTCCGGCGAAGAAGCTCTTCGAGATCGTGCGGGCACTCCCGGACACCGAGATCAGGATCGAAGCAGGCAGCGCAGGTGCCGTGAACGTGTCTGCGGAGCGATTCGACTCCCGCATGCAGACGCTGCCCAAGGAAGACTTCCCGACGCTGCCCGATCCCGGCGGCGACGCCGCGGAGGCCATCGCACGGGACGCCCTGCGGAGCATGGTGACGAAGACCCAGTTCGCAATTACGGGCGAGGATACCCGCTACTTCCTGAACGGAGCGCTGTTCGTTCTCAAGCCGGGGACGATGAGCCTGATCGCCACGGACGGTCACCGTCTTGCGCTCGCCACCGCGGAACGGGAAGGGGAGGAGGTCGGCGGAGACGAGGTGCAGGCGATCCTGCCGAAGAAGACCCTCGGCGAGCTGTCGCGGTTGCTCGCCAGTGGCGAGGGGAACATCCGTTACACCCGCGGCGAGAGCCACCTGTTCTTCGAAATCGACGGACGTCTGCTCATTTCGCGGATGATCGACGCGCAGTTTCCCGCCTACGAGCGCGTGATCCCGACCGGGCACGACAAGAAGATCGACTTCGAGCGGGATCGCCTGGCCAGCGCGATCAGGCGTGTCGCGCTGCTGTCGAGCGAGCGTTCGCATGCCGTCAAGTTCCAGATCGCGGAGTCGACGGCCGAAGTCACCTCGAGCAGCCCGGAGCTGGGGGACGCCAAGGAGGTACTGCCCATCGACTACGCAGGCGCCGAACTGCAGATCTGCTTCAACGCGCAGTATGTGCTCGATTTTCTCGCAGTGGCCGATACAGACAGTGTGACACTGGAGCTCAAGGACGACCGGAGCCAGGCTGTCATGTATCCGGCCGGTGAGAAGGCAGCCTACACGTACGTGATCATGCCGATGCGCGTGTAGCGTCGTTTCCCGGCCGCGGCAGCAAATGGGAAGAAGCGCCGCGAGCCACCACCGGAACTGAATGACACAACTCGATCATGAAGCGGCGGCGGGTGCACCGCCCTCGGAGACGAGCACCCCCGTTCCCGTTCCCGCCGAATCGGCACCGTCGCCCGACGTTCCGGACGGATACCGTGCCGAGCAGATCAAGGTCCTCGAAGGGCTGGATGCCGTGCGGAAGCGCCCCGCGATGTACATCGGCTCCACCGGCGTGCAGGGCCTCCATCATCTGGTGTACGAGGTCGTCGACAACTCCATCGACGAGGCGCTCGCCGGCTACTGCGACGCGATTCGGGTCACTCTGCACATCGACAACTCCGTGACGATCATCGACAACGGCCGGGGCATTCCGGTCGATCACCACGCCAGCGGCAAGTCCGCCGCGGAGGTGGTGCTTACCGTACTGCACGCGGGCGGCAAGTTCGACAACGAGAGCTACAAGGTCTCCGGTGGCCTGCACGGCGTCGGGGTCTCGGTGGTCAATGCCCTGTCGGAGTCGCTCGACCTGGAGATCTGGAGGGACGGTCACGTCTATCGGCAGCACTACGAGCGCGGTCGACCGACGTCCGAGCTCGAGGTGACGGGTCGCACCAAGCGCCGCGGCACCAAGGTCACGTTCAAGGCGGACGATCAGATCTTCGAGACCATCGAGTACAGCTTCGATACGCTGGCGCACCGTCTGCGCGAGCTGGCGTTCCTCAACGCCGGGGTCCGGATCACGCTCGACGACGAACGCACCGGGAAGCACCACGAGTTCGCCTACGAGGGCGGCATCCGTTCGTTCGTGGAGTTCATCAACAAGAACAAGACGGTCGTCAACAGCGCCCCGATCTACATGCACGGCGCTCGGGATGGAGTCGACGCGGAAATCGCGCTGCAGTGGAACGACGGCTACGCGGACACCGTGCACGCGTTCGCGAACAACATCAACACGCAGGAGGGGGGGACCCACCTCTCGGGCTTTCGGGCCGCCCTGACCCGCACGATCAACAGCTATGCGAACCGGAACAACCTCGCGCGCGACCTGAAGGAGAGCGTCGGCGGCGACGACATCCGTGAGGGACTGGTCGTCGTCGTCAGCGTGAAGATTCCGCAGCCGCAGTTCGAGGGCCAGACAAAGACGAAGCTGGGCAATACCGAAGTCAAGGGAATCGTCGAGGCGATCGTCAATGATCGGCTGGGCGCGTACCTCGAGGAGAATCCGGCTGTCGCGAAGCGCATTGTCAACAAGGCGATCGACGCGGCGCGGGCGCGCGAGGCGGCGCGCAAGGCACGGGATCTGGTGCGGCGCAAGGGAGCGCTCGACAGCAGTGCGTTGCCGGGCAAGCTGGCCGACTGCCAGGAACGCGATCCGGCCCGCAGCGAGATCTACATCGTGGAGGGGGAGTCCGCCGGAGGCTCGGCCAAGCAGGGGCGGGATCGCCGTTTCCAGGCCATCCTTCCGATCAAGGGGAAGATCCTCAACGTCGAGAAGGCGCGATTCGACAAGATGCTGGGCAGTGACGAGATCAAGACGATGATCGCGGCCCTTGGATGTGGTATCGGCCGGGAGGATTTCGATCTCTCCAAGCTGCGCTACCACCGCATCGTGATCATGACCGATGCCGACGTGGACGGCTCGCACATCCGTACGCTGCTGTTGACGTTCTTCTACCGCCAGATGCGGGAGTTGATCGAGCACGGGCATGTCTACATCGCGCAGCCGCCGCTGTACCGCGCCAAGCGCGGCCGGGCCGAGCACTACATCAAGGACGATCACGAGCTGGAGGCCTTCCTTATCCGGCGTAGCAGCGAGTCGCGGGTGGTCAGCGTGCCGGGGACGGACCGGACCTATGCCGGGGAGGACCTCGAGGGCGTGCTCCGCAGGCTGATCTCGTTCCAGAGGCTGCTCCAGGTGGTCGAGCGGCGGGGACCGAGCGCCGATATCGTCCTGGCGGTGCTCGACCACGGTGCCAGGGATCGGACGTTCTTCGTCGATCGCGGCCGCGTCGAAGCGGTCGGGCAGGCTCTGGAGACGGAGAGCCGGGAAGTCACCGTGGCGGATGACGAGGAGCACGACGCGAGCAGTCTGGTCATCGACGAACGGCTCAACGGGTTCTCCCGGCGCCACACGGTGGGGGTCGACTTCGTCGAGGGGGCCGAGTACCGGGCGCTTCTCGCGCAATACGGGGAGATCTCCTCCTTGCGCGGACCCCTGCTCGTCGGCGCTCGACCGCCGACCCCGAGCGCGAACGGCGGCGATGGCGACCGGGAGCCGGGCGACACCGGGACCGATGGCGCGCCCGCAGCCGGGGCGGCGAGCGGCGAGCGACTGACCGAGATCGCATCGATGCAGCAGTTGGTGGAGCACTTCATCTCCGCCGGCAAGCGGGGCGTTGCCATCAATCGCTACAAGGGGCTGGGCGAAATGAATCCCGACCAGCTCTGGACGACCACGATGAATCCGGAGCACCGAACCCTGCTCCAGGTGCGCGCGGAAGACGATGCCGCGGCGGATCACATGTTCACCACGCTGATGGGCGATCAGGTCGAGCCGCGCCGCAAGTTCATCCAGGACAACGCGCTGGACGTAAAGAACCTGGACATCTAGCTGCCGCTGTCGTCACGGGGCCGGGGCCGCGCGTCGGCCCTGTTCCGACCCCCGATATCCGCAAGGAACCCCATGTCCGACGTCGAACGCCCGAACGTCCCCGTCACCATCGAAGACGAGATGCGCCGGTCCTACATGGACTACGCGATGAGCGTCATCATCGGGCGCGCACTGCCCGACGTGCGGGACGGGCTCAAGCCGGCCCACCGGCGTGTCATCTACGGCATGCGCTCGATGGGGCTCGCTTCCAGCCGGGCGTACCGCAAGTGCGCGAAGATCGTCGGCGAGGTGATGGGCAACTTCCATCCCCACGGGGACGCGTCGATCTACGACACGCTCGTCCGCCTCGCGCAGGGCTTCAACATGCGCTATCCCCTGGTCGACGGCCAGGGGAACTTCGGGTCGGTCGACGGAGACCCGCCTGCGGCGATGCGCTACACGGAAGCGCGGCTCCAGGCGCTGTCTGACGACCTGATGGCCGATCTCGACCGGCAGACGGTCGACTTCGTGCCCAACTACGACGAGACCACGGAAGAGCCGACCGTCCTCCCGGCGCCGTTTCCGAACCTGCTGGTCAACGGCTCCGCCGGCATCGCCGTCGGCATGGCTACGAACATCCCCCCGCACAACCTGCGCGAGGTGATCGACGGCATCATCTGGGTCGCCGAGCACCGGGATGCGCCAAGAGACGACCAGGTCCGGGAGTTGCTCACTCTGGTTCCGGGACCCGACTTTCCCACCGGCGGGTTCATCGTCGGACGGGCCGGCATCGTGCAGGCCTACCTGACCGGTCGCGGATCGATAACGATGCGTGCGCGCACCGAGATCGAGGAAGCGAAGAAGGGAGAGCGGGTCGCGATCGTCGTCAACGAGATCCCGTATCAGGTCAACAAGTCGCGGCTCCTGGAGAAGATCGCCGATCTGGTGCGGGAAAAGGTGATCGAAGGAATCGCCGACCTGCGCGACGAGTCCGACCGCCACGGAATGCGGATCGTGATCGAGCTGCGCCGGGGCGAGGTGCCGGAGGTGGTGCTGAACAACCTCTACAAGCACACGGCGCTGCAGACCTCGTTCGGCATCATCGCGCTGGCGATCGTGGCTGGCCGGCCGCGTGTCCTCCCGCTGCTCGATCTGGTGGAGCAATTCCTGGATTTCCGGCGGGAGGTGGTCCGGCGCCGCACCGAGCACGACCTGGCCAAGGCCGAGGCGCGCATCCACATCCTGGAGGGCCTCAAGGTCGCACTCGACCATCTGGACGCCGTCATCGCCCTGATTCGGGCGTCCGGGAATCCCGCCGAGGCCAAGAGCGGCCTGGTGGAGCGCTTCTCGCTCACCGAGATCCAGGCGCAGGCCATCCTCGACATGCAGCTCCAGCGCCTGACAGGCCTCGAGCGCGAGAAGATCCTGGAAGAGCTGGCCCAGCTCGCCGAGAAGATCCGCGAGCTGCGGGCCATCCTCGAGAACGAGTCCCTGCTGCTGGAAATCGTCATCGACGAACTGAGAGAGGTCCGGGACAAGTACGGGGACGAGCGGCGCACGGAAATCATCGACGGCGAGGACGGCGAGTTCAGCATCGAGGATCTGATCGTCGACGAGGATGTCGTCATCACGGCCAGCAACACCGGTTACATCAAGCGCACGGCAGTGACGCAGTACCGGAATCAGCGCCGGGGAGGCAAGGGCCGGATCGGCATGCGGACGCGGGAAGAGGACTTCCTGACACACCTGTTCATCGCGTCCACGCACGCCTTCATCCTGATCTTCACCGACCGCGGGCGTGTCTATCCGCTGAAGGTCCACCGCATTCCGGATGTCGGACCCGCAGGGCGGGGCAAGGCCATCGCGAACCTGGTGGCGCTCGATCCCGAGGAGAAGATCGCCGCGCTTGAGACTCTCAGGGAGTTCCCCACCGACCCCGGCCGGCAGTTCGTCGCCATGGGTACACGGCGGGGCGTCGTCAAGCGGGTCGACCTGAGTGCCTTCCGGCACGTACGCGCCGGCGGCATCATCGCCATGGGGGTTGAGCCTGACGATGCGGTGGTGGGCGCCGAGCTGACCGATGGCGAGGGGGAGATCTTCATCGGCACCCGCACCGGGATGGCAATTCGCTTCGCGCAGTCGGATGTCCGGCCGATGGGCCGTACTGCCCGCGGGGTGCGGGGCATAAGGCTCCGCAAAGGGGACGAAGTGGTCGCCATGACAGTCGTGCGGCCGGGCGCCACGCTGTTGACGGTGACCGAGAACGGCTACGGCAAGCGGACCGAGCTCGGAGAATACCGCGTGCAATCGCGCGGGGGAGTCGGTATCATTAGCATCCAGGCGAGCGAGAGAAACGGGAGGGTCGCCGGTGTCGCCTGCGTCGACGGCGACGACGAGGTCCTGTTGATCACGCAGCAGGGCAAGGTCCTCCGCATGGTCGCCCGGGACGCACGGCCGATCGGTCGAGCAACCCAAGGGGTTCGGTTGATCGGCATCGGTGAGGACGATCGTGTCGTCTCCGTGGCAAGGCTCGTCGAGCGAGAGGGTGACGGAAGCGAGGATGCCGGCGAGACGAGCGAAGAATCGGCCGCTGGTGACGACTAGGCCCGGTACCGGCGTTCGTGGCGGACGCTGGTCGCAGCAGTAAGGAGGCAGGGATGTCTCGTTCCATGGTCAAGAGGTCGTTGGTACTGATCGCGGTGGTCCTGTCCGGAGGATTGCTGGTCGCGGCTTGCGGAGGAGGAGGCGATGAGTTGCTGCTTGCGCGCTCCTTCTTCCAGGCGGCGCGGTTCGACGACCGAACTTCCCTCGGGAACATGTCGCTGGTTCCCTTTACCCCGCAGGACGACGGCATAGCGTCGAGTCCGAGCGTCGAGTTCGTCGGCGAGGAGGAGCGTCGTCCGCTCCAGATGATCGAGCTGAGCCAGGCCCTTGTGGAGACCCGGGACGGCGAGACGAACTTCCGGAACGAGAAGAAGATGTACCAGGACAACAACGAGGAGTTGATCACCCTGGCCATCGAGTCCGGTCGTGAGGGCGAGGATCCGAGCAACGCCGACATCAGAGGGGCCACCCAGGCCTGGACCGCTCGCACGGGTGAGCGGGTGGAGAGGAACAACAACGCCGGGCGGAGAGAACACTTCAACGGGATTCGCGACTCCTGGAACATGCAGGTCGCCGAGGAGCGCGACTGGGCCCGCAAGGTCTCCGACGCTCAGAACGCCATCAACGACGAGCGGAGCATCGTGGACGTCAGCCTCTACGACTTCGTCCGGGATTCACCCGAGGCCGTCGAGGTCGCCGAGTACGGCGGCGAGCTCGTCACGAAGCGGTTCACGGTGACTGCGAACGTGACGAAGGACGAGGTAGAAGAAGAGCGGACGATGTGCTTCATGGTCCAGAAGGCCGATCTGCACGGCGTCCCGATGCCGAGCGCCGAAGAAGAAGGCGAAACGACGGAGGGGATCGTCGAGGGCCGCTGGATCATCACGGAGATCGACAAGACCAGCAACGCGCCCTGCGCGGGTCACGAAGCTGCTGAGTAGGTGAATCTGCGTCGCGCGGTGTTCCCCCTTCCCCCGAGGCCCCTTTCGTCGAGGGGAGCGGGGGGGACGCCGTCGGCCTCCCGCCTTCAACGAGATGTCAGGGGGCGGTCGTTAGCCGTGCCCGGGAACCCGGTCGCGCCCTGTTCCTTTCCACGGGCCGCGCCCACTGCGGCCGCGCGAGTCGGTCTCCGTGCATCGCCCGGGGATGTATCCCCCTTTGCTGTTCTGCCGGCGGCGTGCCGACTACCCTCGTGGGCGTAGAGGCACCATCCGGTTCATGAGGGGGCGTCCGTCGGCTTCACCTTGCGCCTGCCGTATTTCCCCTTCCACTCGTCGAGATGAGTCCTGTCCGACAGCGGAACGTTCATCCGGTACGCGGCGCGCGCGATCGCGTGGGCGGCAACCGGAGCAGTTACCAGCAGGAAGATGATCGTCAGGCCGGCGATCGCGGTCTCGGCCGTATTCCTGAAGTACAGGGCCGCCGCGCCGAACACCAGACCCACACCCAGCGTGCCCGCCTTGGTGGAGGCGTGCATGCGAATGAGCACGTCCGGCAGGCGCAAGATGCCCAGTCCGGCGACGAACAGGAAGAAGCCTCCGGCCAGGAGGCACGCGGCAATGATCAGTTCCCACCACGGGATGTCACCTGCCATCAGGTTCTTCCGTCCTTTCGCTGCTCCGTCCGTCGCGATGGAGCAGCTCGGTCGTGCGCTCGGCGTACCAGGCGAAGGCGACCGTTGCCAGAAAGGCCACCAGCGCCAGCGCCACCGCGATGTCGAGGAAGTCGGGCTCGCTGTGCGTGATTGCCAGGAGACCCGCGATAGCGACCGCCAGCACCGTGATGAGGTCGATCGATACGACACGATCCGGCAGGCTCGGTCCCTTTATCAGGCGTACGAACGAGAACACCAGTCCCAGCACGGTCAGGACCGTCGTGGCGTCGACCGCCCATCTGACGATCTGCGAGTGCTCCGCGAGGTCTGTCACTGCATGGCCTCCCAGACCAGGCGCTCGAAGCCCGTCTTGATCCTCCTGCGTGTCTCGTCCGGATCGTCGACGAACATCTCGTGCACATACAGCGTCTTCCCGTCCGGGCTGACGTCGAGGCTCAGCGAGCCGGGCGTCAACGAGATGAGATTGGCCAGCACCGTGATCTGTATCGGCTCTTCGATGTCCAGCGGCACGGCCACGATGGCCGGGCGCGATCTGTGCGTGGGCGTGATCACGTCCCAGGCGACCTGGAAGCTCGAGACCGTAAGCTCATACAGGAAATACGCTCCCAGGCGGGCGGCCAGCAGAACCCTCCTGAAGTAGGCGGTCTGCCCGTGCATGGGACTCGACAGACTCAGGGCCGCGAACGCCAGGAGGAAGCCCGCGGCGAAGGTCCCCAGGTCGAAGGTCCCGAACAAGGCGCACCAGCCGCCAGCGAGCAGCAGGTTGATTTGGAAGAGCCTCATTCCGCGTTGTCTCCATAACCGGGGGCGGCTGTGGCGACAGTGTCCCGGTCGAGCACGGCTTCGACGTAGATCGAGGGGTCCATCAGCTCGGTGGCGGCCCGTTCCGCCAGCTCGTAGAGAGGTCGGGCGTAGAGACCGATTGCCAGGGTGATGGTCGCCAGCGTCGCAATGGGAGCCAGCAGCAGCCACCGCCGCCGCGGCGCGAACGAGGGCGCCGGCCCGGCCTCGTCCGGCCGAGCCTTCCAGAAGGCGTTGAGCCAGATCTTGGTCATCGAAAAGACCGTCAGCAAACCCACGACCAGCGCCACCCCCGCGAGGACGAATTCATCGCTCTCGACCGAGGCCCGGATCAGCAGCAGCTTCGCCCAGAAGCCGGACAGCGGCGGGAAGCCCGCCAGCGAGAACGCCGGCACGAAGAACAGCACCGCGAGCAGCGGCTTGTCGCGGTAGAGCCCGCCGAGCGTCTGAAGATCGGTGGATCCGGCAAGCCGATTCACGGCGCCCGAAACGAAAAAGAGGTTCGCTTTCACGATGATGTGGTGGATGACGTAGAAGATGCCGCCCAGCAACCCGAGCGTCGTGAAGAGCGCGAGGCCGAGGATCATGTACCCGATCTGGCTGATGATGTGGAACGACAGAATGCGTCTCAACTCGTTCTGCGAGGCCGCCCCGAGGACGCCGGTGACCATGGTCAGGCCCGCCACCCAGAGCAGCAGCTCGTGCGTGTATCCGACGTCGTGCCGGAAGATCAGCGTGAAGAAACGCATCAGCGCGTAGACACCGACCTTCGTCAGCAGGCCGGAGAAGACGGCAGAAACCGCGGTCTGCGGCGTGTGGTAGCTGGCCGGAAGCCAAAAGAACAGCGGGAATACCGCCGCCTTCAGGCCGAACGCGATGATGAATACCATGCCGACCAGGGTGAGCAACCCCTGGTCTTCGACCTCCTGCACCCGCAGGTGCAGGTCCGCCATGTTGAGCGTGCCCGTCAAACCGTACAGCAGTCCGATGCCGCTCAGCAGCAGGGTCGTCGCGATCAGGCTCAGGGCGGCGTAGCGCACGGCGCCGTCCAGTTGCGCGGGGGTTCCGCCCAGTACGAGCAGGGCCAGGGAGGCGATGAGCATGATCTCGAACCAGACATAGAGATTGAAGACGTCTCCCGCCAGGAACGCGCCGCACACGCCCGCGAGCAATGCGTGCAGCAAGGGATGCAGAGCACGGGAAAGCGGACCGGGCCGCGTGTCCCCGAACGCGTAGATCACTGTGGCCAGACCGATCAGGGCGGAGACCGCCACCATCGCCGCGCTCAGGTGATCGGCGACCAGCGTGATTCCGTAGGGTGCCGGCCACCGGCCGATCTGGACCGAAGCGATACCGTCGCGCCACACCGACGACAGCAGGCCCGCGGCTACCCCCGCCAGACCGATGGCGCCGGCGAGGCTTACGGCCCGTTGCGTCCTCTCGCTGCCGCGGCCCGCGAAGCCGATCACGGCCGCGGCCAGCGGAATCACGATCGGGCAGACCAGCAGCCAGTTCAACCGACCGCCCTCTGCCCCGCATCCGCGCCTGCCGACGTGGGTTCCGCAGCCCGCATGCGGTCGGTGTCGACGGTTTCCAGTTCCTGGTAGGTTCGGAAGGCGAGCACCAGCGCGAACGTGAGCAGGCTGAACGAGATCACGATCGCGGTCAGAATCAACGCCTGGGGCACGGCGTTCGAGATGTCGGGAGGAGGCGCGGACGCTCCCGGCGCGATCAGCGGCGGCCTGCCCCGTGTCATGCCTCCGCTGGCGAAGATCACGAGGTTGGCGGCATGGGAAAGCAGCGCCAGCCCGAAGATGAACCGCACGAAGTTGCGGCTGAGCATCAGGTAGACGGTTGCCGCCATCAAGACGCCGACAATCACGGCAACGATTGGCTCCATCAGTAGTTTCCCTGCTGCCCGCGCGTCCCGGCTACATGCTCCTTGATTCCGAGGACGAAGGTCAGCACGACTCCGATGACAACGAGGTAGACACCGACGTCGAACATCACCGGCGTGCCGAGCTTCAGCCCCGCGAGGGTTCCCCATTGGCCGGTAAGGAACGGGGCGGTGTCGCGGATCGATCCGACAAAGCCCGACGCCATTGCCACGGCCAGACCTGCGGCGCCGACCGCTCGGGGGTCCGCGCGCAGAATCCCGCGAGCCGCCTGCGGGCCGAACACGAAAGCGTACAGGCTGAACCCGATCGACGCGACCAGCCCCCCGACGAAGCCGCCGCCGGGGTGCTCGTGGCCCCGCAGCAGCAGGAACACGGAGAACACGAGAATCAACGGGACCAGCCGGCGGGTGGTTTCCCGCAGGATCATGGTGTTCATGATGCTGCCGTGCCATGCCTGGGCGCGCGCTCCCGCTTCCGCCGTGCCCGGAGGCGGCACGCCCTGTCGCTGCCGGGCCCCCGGCAGCAGCAGGGCGAAGACCGCCGCGCCCGCGATCGCGAGCACCGTTATCTCTCCCAGGGTGTCGAGTGCACGGAAATCGACCAGGATCACGTTGACGATGTTTCTGCCTTGACCGCCCGGCACGGCGGTTCGCTCGAAGTACTCCCTGAGATCCGGCTGGGGAGGGGACCCGGTCACGGCGAGCAGCAGCAGGGTGACGCTGATTCCGACCGTGACGGCAACGATGCCGTTGCGTAATCGTGCGGGTTTCGAAGGCCAGATCTCGTTTCTGAAGTCCGGGAGCTTCAGCAAGACGATGGCGACGATCACCGTAACGAGCGTCTCGACGATCAATTGCGTCATCGCGACGTCCGGGGCCCCGAAAGCAAGGAAGATCAGCGCCGTGGAAATCCCCACCACGCCGAGTGCGCAAATCCCGAGCAGACGGGACCTGGTACGGATTATCACGACCGACGCCGCGGCAACCAGGGCGGCGAGCGACCAATCGAGAAACGTTGCTTCCGCCACCCGCGTGGGCCACGGGATCACATTCTTGACCCAGAGAGTCACGGCCAGACTCAGTCCGAGCGTGGCGAATACGATCAGCAGATAATGCCGCTGGACGCCGGACTGCAGCCGGCGGGTCTGCCAAGCCGCGACGGCGGCGAGTCCGTTCATGGTTGCGTCGTACGCACGGTCGCCGCTGAGCGGAACGAGGCCTCCGATGCGGGCGAGTGCATTCGCAACCGCCGCCCGCTTCCAGAATCCCAGAACGGCCGCGGCCAGAGTCACGAGGGTCAGCGCTAACGCCTCGCCTGTGCTGTGCCAGGGAGCGTGCGCGGTGTGCATCGCGTACCCGTTCACGACCGTTTCCGCGGGCACGAGCAACCTCATGAACGGGAACTCCGGGAACAGGCCCCAGTACAGGCCGACCACGCCGAGCACGACCGGCCCGCACCAGAGAGCCCAAGGGCCTTCCCGCACCGACTTGCGGTAGACGGGCGCCGGGCCAAGAAACGGCCTGGTCGCTAGAACTATCGCGATGGTCGCGATTGGCGCGGCAGCGAAGAACACCGCCCACGGCAGCGAGGCGATGGTGTCGGGCGCGAAGCCGACGGTGTACAGCAGCTCCTTGCCGATGAAGCCGACTGAAGGCGGCACGCCGGCCATCGAAACGGACGCGGCGACCGCGGCGGCGAACGTGACGGGCATGGCCTTCGCCAGACCCCCGAGCCGTGTCAGGTCGCGAGTGCCGGTCGCTTTCTCGATGGTCCCGGCAACCATGAACAGGGCCGCCTTGTAGAGGGCATGCGCGACCAGGAACGCGAGCGCAGCCAGGACGGCCCGCGACGGCTCGCCCTCCCCCGACCCCGGCGCCGCCGCGCCGAGGAACAGGACGCACGTGCCGAGCGCCATGACCGTGGTGTAAGCCAGCACCTGTTTCAGATCCGACTTGCCCAGCGAGACGACCGCCGAGTACACCGCGGTGACGGCTCCCACGGCGGTCAGCGTCCCCATCCAGAGCGCAGTCCCGCCCAGAAGTGGAGTCAGACGCGCCAGCAGGAACACGCCGGCCTTGACCATCGTCGCCGAGTGCAGATAGGCAGAGACCGGAGTCGGAGCCGCCATCGCGTTCGGCAGCCAGAAGTGAAATGGAAACTGCGCCGACTTGGTGAAGGCTCCGAGGAGAACCAGTACGACGATCGCCGTGTAGTGCGGATGGTCCGCGAGCCGCTCCGGGCCGGCCAGCATCTCCCGGAGGCTGAAAGTGCCGACAGCCTGGCCCAGGACGACAAAGCCGGCCAGCATCGCCAGAGCGCCCGCGCCGGTTACGAGCAGTCCTTGAAGCGCGGCGCGCCGCGCGGTGGCGTTCTCATGCGAGTAGCCGATGAGCAGAAACGAGGTGATCGTGGTCAGTTCCCAGAAGACGAACAGCGCGATCAGGTTGTCGGAGAGTACCAGGCCGAGCATCGCCAGCATGAAACTGACGAGAAAGAGAGTGAACCGGCCGCGTTGCGGATAGCCCTTCATGTACTCGTCGGCGAAGAGCAGAATGAACGCGCCGATGCCCGTGATCAGCAAGGCGAACAGAAGACTCAGGGCATCGACCGCGAAGTCGAGGTCGATGCCCTGTTGCGGCAGCCACGCCGTCCCCCAGACAAGGACTTCGCCGCCGGAGACGGCCGGAATCATCGTGCAGAACCAGACGAAGAGCACGATTGGCAGGGCAACGGCGAGACGCACGTATGGCGGGCTCGTCACACTCGATCCCTTGTCACTCGATCGGGACGCCCCCGCAGGCCATCAGTTCGCGGTGCATCCAGAACGGCAGGCAACCCTGGTCGAGGAGCCGGTCGTGAAAGCGCAGCAGCGAGAAACCGTCCGCCTCGGACTCCTCGACGTCGGCGCGCAGCTTCTGCAACATCAGCTTGCCCAGCGAGTACACCACGTAGCCGGGATCGAAGGTTCCCCGCTCGGCCTCCTGCCGGGCGCTCGCCTCCTCGAGGTAGGCCTCCTCGCAGAAGAACCGGACTCCCTGCTCGACGGACAGATCCTGGGTGTGCAGCCGGATGCCCACGATGGTGCGGGCCAGGCGCACGAGCGCTTCGGCCAACTGCCCGAGACGCGTCTCGGGATTGCCGCGCTCGAAGCCCTCGTCCAGGACCATCTGCTCCGCGTAGTGAGCCCAACCCTCCACGAACGAGTTCGCCGCGAAGAACCCGGACTTCCGACAGGGGGACGACACGGCGCGCAGGTGCTCGAAGTGCAGGAAGTGGCCCGGAAACACCTCGTGGGCGGCGATCGACGAAAGGGTCGCGTAGCTCAGATCGCGCAGGTGTTCCTGCTGCCGCGCGGCCGACCACGACGTGTCGATGTTCGTGACGTAGTAGAAGGCCGGGATGTTCGTTGCTTCGAAGGGTCCCGGCGTCCAGAGGCTGGCCGTCGTCCAGCGCTGGAAGTCGGGCGTCGGACGCACTTGAACGCCGGCGTGCTCGGGGATGGTCACGATCCGTTTGCGCGTGAGGAAGGTCTTGAGCGCGTCCACCTGTTCCCCGGCTTCACGGACCAGCGTGTCCGGTGCGGGATGCCGGTCCTTGGTGCGGCGCCACGCGGTTTCCGCGTCCGGATCGATCTCGGCCGCCACGCGGGCGAAGGCGTCCTGCGTGGCATGCAACTCGTGCTGGGCGATGTCGAGCAGCCGGTCGGCCGGCAGATCGATTCCCTCTTCCAGGCGCAGCTTCTGCTCGAATCGCGCCGTGCCGAGACGGAACGAGGCCCGGCTCTTCGGCGCCACGGCGTCCCGCAGGTGGGCAATGTGTTCGCGCAGCGCGTCGCCGGCCTCCATCGACGTGTCCGCCAGCACCCCCAGCAGGTGCATGTCCTCCAGGTCGCGAAAGACGCGGGGCAGATCCCGCTCGACGAGCCCGAGAACCCCCTCGAACGATTCGATGCCGACCTTGACGAACAGGCCGGGGGCCTCGGTCACGTTCTGGCGCGCGGCCTCCAGGAGCCGCGGAACCTGCCGCAGCTTGGAGCCGACGCGGCGCGCCCGTTCCGCCAGATCGGCGTAGGCGAACAGGGTCTGTCCGGCGAGGCTGGTGCCGAGGATGTCGGCATAGTAGAGGGGGCTGCGTTGCCAGTCGCGGATCTCCTCGAGCGCGAACAGGTGGCCGCGGATACGATCGCCCAGCATCCGCCGCTCGAGCGCCTCGACGGGCGTCAGGGCCGAAGGACTGATGCCGTCGAGACGGCGGGCCCATCCTCCGAGTTCCCGGATCCGGTTGTCGACCGCCGAACGACTCAGGTCTTCCAGCAGATCATCGTGGGTATGGACGCCGTCGGCGGCCGCGGCCGTCGGGTACATCTCGTACAGATGAGCGAGGTGTTCCTCGACGAAGTGCGAGAGTGGCTCGGAGACGTGGGCGGTCGTCGACTGGCGCATCGGAGTGTCAAGCGAATGTTCAAGAGTGCGTCTTACCCCTTGATGGTACAATACTGCGTCACCCGGTCGTCTCGTGCGGTCGCGTGCTGAGATCTCGTGCCTTCTGCGCTCACGCCTGGCACACTTCACATCGTGTCGACCCCCATCGGCAATCTCGAAGATGTGACCTATCGCGCCATCCGAGTGCTCCGCGATGTCGATTTGATCGCGGCGGAGGACACTCGACGAACGGCCCGGTTGCTCGATCACTACGGGATCGCGACGCGGTGCATCAGCCTGCACGAGCACAACGAAGCACGCAGAACGGCGGGCCTGCTGGCGCGCCTGGCCGACGGTCAGACGCTGGCGATGGTGAGCGACGCCGGGACGCCGCTGATCTCGGATCCCGGGCGCAGGCTGGCGCGCGCGGCAATCGGAGCCGGTTTCCGCGTGGAAGCGGTTCCAGGGGCGAGCGCAGTGCTGACGGCGCTGGTCGCGTCCGGCCTGGCCGGTGATTCGTTCACGTTCGCTGGATTCCCACCGTCTAGGTCTAACGCCAGACAACAGTGGTACGGCGCACTTGCCCGCGAGCCGCGTCCCGTCGTGTTCTTCGAGGCGCCACACCGGATCCGAGCCTCGCTTGCGGATCTCGAGGCGGTTGTCGGGAAGCGGACGATTGCGGTCTGCCGGGAGATGACCAAGGTTCACGAGGAATTGGTCAGTGGACCTATATGCGATGTCCTGGACGGATTGCCGGAACCCCGGGGCGAGTTCACCGTCGTCCTGACAAGTGCCGCTCCGGCGGACCGCTTAGCGGCGGTACCCCCGGAGGCAGAGCTGCTCAAAGAGCTAGGGCGCTTGACAGATAATGGGCTCTCCCGACGGGCGTCGATTCGCTCGCTGGCCGCCAAGTACGACGTGTCGAGCCGCCAGATGTACCAGGCGATAGAAGTCGCGAGAGAGCGAAGTTGACCGAGCGCCACGTCCTGGTGCTGGCGGCGGGCAAGGGCACGCGCATGCGGTCCAGCCGGCCGAAGGTGCTGCATCGACTGTCCGGCTGTTCGCTGGTGGAGCATGTCCTTCGCGCGGCGGATCCACTGCGGGCGACGACGACGACACTGGTCGTCGGCCATCAGGCGGAGGCGGTCGAGCGCGAGCTCGGCGCGACACGCGGCGGGCTGGGTTTCGTGCGCCAGGAACAGCAACTCGGCACGGCGCACGCCGTGCTGCAGACCGAACCCCTGTTGGCCGAGCGCAGGGGCACCCTGGTCGTCCTGATGGGCGACGCGCCGCTCGTGTCGCCGACGACCGCGCGGGCGCTTGCCGAGACGCACGACCGCGCCGCCGCCGCCGCGACCGTCCTTACCGCGACCATCGAGCGGCCGTACGGCTACGGTCGCATAGTCCGCCGGGCCGGGCAGCTCGCCGAGGTGGTCGAGGAGGCGGACGCGACGCCCGAGCAACGCGCCCTTCGCGAAGTGAACAGCGGCATCTACGCATTCGATCTGGCGCCGCTCTTTCCGGCGTTGCGCGCGGTGCCGGAGGCGGGACCCAAGCAGGAACGCTACCTTCCGGGCATCCTGCGGCGGTACCGTGAGCAGGGGCTGACGATAGAAACCGTGATCGCGGCCGACCACGAGATCCGCGGCATCAACAGCCGGCATGAGCTGGCGGAAGCAGGCTTCCTGATGCGTCACCGCAAGAACGAGGAACTGATGGCGGCCGGCGTGACCATCGTCGATCCCGCAACCGCGTATGTCGACGTCGACGTCGAGGTGGGGCCCGACACGGTGATTCACCCGGGCGTCATCCTCGAGGGGCGCACCTCTGTCGGGGCTCGCTGCGAGCTCCACGCGGGCGTGCGCATCGCAAACTCGGCCGTCGGCAACGACGTCACCGTAAACGACCATTCGGTCATCGTCGATGCCGAGATTGCCGCGGGTGCTCGCGTCGGACCGTTCGCCCACATCCGTCCCGGATCCTCCATCGGCGAGCAGGCGAGGGTCGGCAACTTCGTCGAAATCAAGAAGTCGGTGCTCGGCGCGGAGGCGAAGGCGGGCCACCTGAGCTATATCGGGGACGCCGCCGTCGGCGCCGGCGCGAACATCGGCGCCGGAACCATCACCTGCAACTTCGATGGCTCGGAGAAGCATCGCACGACAATCGGGGACGAGGCCTTCGTCGGCAGCGGGACCCAACTGATAGCGCCGGTCACTGTCGAAAGCGGGGCGTACGTCGCGGCTGGGTCCTGCATCACCGAGGACGTTCCGGCCGGTGCCCTCGCGGTGGCTCGGGGCCGGCAGGTGAACAAGGAAGGTCGCGCCGCGGCGATGCGCAGGAAGAACGCGGACTCGGCCCAGGGATAGAACCCCATGTGTGGAATCGTCGGTTACGTAGGGACCAAACCGGTCGTGCCGGTGCTGATCGGCGCGTTGCGGAGGCTGGAGTACCGCGGCTACGACTCGGCCGGCATCGCGCTCGTGGCGGGCGACCGGATTGAGGTCCGCCGCAGCGCGGGAAAACTGGAACGCCTGGAGCGGACCATCCAGGCCGATCCGGTGGACGGCGACTACGGCGTCGGACACACGCGGTGGGCCACGCACGGGCGTCCGACCGAAGAGAACGCTCACCCGCACCGCGACTGCAGCGGCCAGCTCGTCGTGGTGCACAACGGTATCGTCGAGAACTACCTGGAGCTGAAGCGCGAGCTGCAGAAGACGGGCCACCGCTTCGAGACGGAGACCGACACCGAGGTCATCGCCCACCTGGTGGAGCGTGAGTTGCGGGGCGACGGGATCGAGAATGCCGTTCGTCGCGCGCTGCGGAAGCTGCGCGGGCTGTTCGGGGTGGTGCTGGTCCACGCCGGGGATCCGCACAAGATAGTCGCCGTGCGGAACGGTCCGCCGATAGTGGTCGGCATCGGTGACCGCGAGTTCCTCGTGGCGTCGGACATTCCCGCCATCCTGGATCACACCCGCGACGTGGTCTTCCTCGGCGATCGCGAGATGGCCGTGATCACGCATGGGGGCGTCGAGTTCACGGACTTCACCGGCCGGGCCGTGTCGAAGGCGACGCAGCGCATCCAGTGGGACCCGGTCATGGCCGAGAAGGCCGGGTACAAGCACTTCATGCTCAAGGAGATCTTCGAGCAGCCGTGGGCCCTGCAGGAAACGGTGCTCGGTCGGGTCTCCGAGGAGCGGGCGCGCGTGTTCCTGGGCGAGCTCGAGATCCCGGAGGCGGCGTTGCGCGAGGTGGAGCAGGTGGTTCTGGTCGCCTGCGGCACGTCATGGCACGCCGCCCTGGTGGGGAAGTTCCTGCTCGAGCAGCTCGCCCGCGTGCGTGTCGAGGTCGACTACGGCTCGGAGTTCCGCTACCGTGACCCGATTGTCGGCGACCGGACGCTGGCGGTGGTGATCACGCAGTCGGGCGAGACCGCGGACACGCTTGCGGCGCTGCGCGAAGCGCGGGAGAAGGGCGCCCGCAGCATCGCCATCTGCAACGTCGTCGGGAGCATGGCGACGCGCGAGTCCGACGGCACGGTCTACACCCATGCGGGGCCGGAGATAGGCGTCGCGTCGACCAAGGCGTTCACGTCGCAGTTGCTCGCGTTGCACCTGCTCGCGCTGCACCTCGCTCATGCACGCGGATCCCTGGAGGCTCCCGCGGCGCGCGCGCTCATCGAGGCCATCGCGCACGTGCCGGTGCTCATCGAGCACGCCCTCAAGTCGGATGCGCTCATCCAGTCGATCGCGAAGCGCTTCTACCGCAGCACCAACTTCCTCTACCTCGGAAGGGGGGTCAACTATCCCATCGCTCTCGAGGGCGCCCTCAAGTTGAAGGAGGTCTCCTACATCCACGCCGAGGGCTACCCGGCCGGCGAGATGAAGCACGGCCCCATCGCGCTCATCGACGAGCACATGCCGGTGGTGGTGCTCGTGCCTCAGGACAAGGTCTTCGAGAAGATGCGCGGCAACCTGCAGGAGATCAAGGCGCGGGGCGGCTCCGTGATCGTCGCTACCGACGCGCCGCCGGAGGAGTTCGACGGGGTCCTCGATCGCGAGCGCGATTCCGTCATTCCCGTCCCGCCGACGCATCCGCTGCTGATGCCCATCGCGATGGTCGTGCCTCTCCAGCTCCTCGCCTATCACATCGCCGTGCTGCGGGGCTGCGACGTCGACCAGCCGCGCAACCTCGCGAAGAGCGTGACGGTTGAGTAGTCATACGGCGCCCGCGGCGCGGGCCGGCGGCGACGAGCTGCTGTCCGGGCTCAACCCGGAGCAACGCGAGGCGGTGGTGCATCGTGACGGCCCGCTGCTGATTCTGGCCGGCGCCGGCTCCGGCAAGACGCGGGTCATCTGCCACCGGCTCGCCGCCCTCATCGGCGGAGGTCACGCGCTGCCGGAGCAGGTCCTGGCCGTCACCTTCACCAACAAGGCGGCCGAGGAGATGCGCGGCCGGGTCGAGCGGCTCCTCGGGACGACGGCGCCGCGCCTCTGGGTAGCGACGTTCCACGCCTTCTGCGCGCGCCTGCTGCGGCGGGAAGCTCCGCGCATCGGGCTGTCGCGCGACTTCGTGATCTACGACGGCGTCGACCAGCTCAACGTGGTGCGGCAGGCCATGAAGGAGCTGAACGTCGACCCCAAGATCGTGCCGCCCAAGGCCCTGCTGTCGGGCATCAGCCAGGCGAAGAACCGCCTGGAGAGCGTGGAGGACCTGCGCGGTGCCGGAAGCAGCTTCGCCGACGAGCAGCTCGCCACGGTCTACGAACGCTACGCCCGGACGCTGCACGCCAGTCAGGCGCTCGACTTCGACGACCTGCTGCTGGAGACGGTGCGGCTGTTCAAGGAGTCGGACGAGGCCCGCACCCGGTATGCGGAGCGCTTCCGCTACGTCATGGTCGACGAGTATCAGGACACGAACCGGCCGCAATACCTGCTGGTCCGCTACCTGGCCGAGCGCCACCGCAACCTCTGCGTGGTCGGCGACCCCGACCAGTCCATCTACAAGTGGCGCGGCGCGGATCTGCGCAACATCCTCGACTTCGAGGACGACTTTCCGGAGACCACCGTCGTGCGGCTCGAGCGCAACTACCGGTCGACGCAGGTCATCCTGGACGCGGCGTCGGGGCTCATCGCCCACAACCGGAAGCGGCGGGAGAAGCGGCTCTACACGGAGAGCGGCGGGGGAGAGCCGATCGTCTTCCATCGTGCCAACGACGATCTCGAGGAAGCCGATTTCATCCTCGGCCAGATCCGCGGCGCAGCGGGGAGCGGCGACGGACGCGCCGCGGTGCTCTACCGCACCAACTCGCAGTCGCGGGTGATCGAGGAGGCGCTGGTTCGCGCGGGCATCCCGTACCGCGTGGTCGGCGGGGTCCGGTTCTACGAGCGCAAGGAAATCAAGGACGCGCTGGCGTACCTCAAGCTCCTGCTGAATCCGGACGACGACGTCAGCCTGCGTCGGGTCATCAACGTGCCGCCGCGTGGGGTCGGCCTGGGGGTGATGGAAGGACTGCAGGGTGTCGAGCCGCCCGCGGTTGAGGACGCCCCGCTGTTCGATACTGCGGCGCCCGCCGCGTCGGTCGGCAGCTGGTCTCTCTGGAAGCGGCTGCTGCGTGCGACCGACGAGAGTCTGCTCCCGAAGCGGGCCCTGACCGCGCTGTCGACGTTCCGTACGCTGCTGGAATCGCAACGGGCGGCGGTAGCGACGCAGCCGATCTCGGACACGCTGTCCACGGTCCTCACGGAGAGCGGCTACGTTCCGGCCCTGCGCAGGGATGCGAGCGAGGAGGCGGAGAGCCGGTTATCCAACCTGATGGAGCTGGTCTCGGCGGCGCAGGACTACGAGCGACGGGAGGAGGAGCCGACCCTCGGCGGGTTCGTCGATCGGCAGTCGCTGCTGTCGGAGGCGGACGAAGGGGACGGGCCGGACGACGCGCACGTCTGGCTGATGACCCTGCATGCGGCCAAGGGACTCGAGTTCCCGCTGGTGGTGCTGGCAGGGATGGAGGACGGGCTCTTTCCCCACTCCCGCACGCTGGACGACGAGGAGGGGTTGGAGGAGGAGCGGCGGCTCTGCTACGTCGGGCTCACGCGGGCCGAGCGCCGGCTGGTGCTGACCAGCGCCGCCCGCCGGCGGGTGTTCGGCGAGTACCAGGCGACCGAGACGTCTCGCTTCCTCTTCGAGATTCCGCACGAGCTGGTCCGGGTGGTCGAGCCCGTCCACACCCCGCGCGTTCCGGTCTCCGGTTACGAGAGCCGACGGGGTGCGTACGGCGGGCGCCGGCGGCGAGCCGACTCGTACGAGCAACCCGCCACCTTGTACGACGACGCCGACGAGGATCAGTCGGAGGGGGGAATCTCGCGCGGGGCGCGGGTGCGCCACCCGAAGTTCGGGGCCGGCACGGTGGTGAAAGTCGAGTCGGCCGCGGGCGATTGCAAGCTCTCGATCCGCTTCGCCGGCATCGGGGTAAAGAAGATTCTGGCGCGCTACGCGAAGCTGGAGCGGCTGTAGGCCGGCGCGGGCACTGCGGGTCGCGCTCGTCCTGGCCGAGCGACAGGGGATGCAATGGCTGGTTGGAGCCTGCGCGAACGTTGTCGCACGGCGCCGTTCACAACTACAATGCATGGTTGGCTGGATCGGCGTCACGAAGGGCGCCGAGCAGTCGGACCGGCCGAGACGATGCCGCTTTACGAGTACGAGTGCAACGACTGCGAGCACCGCTTCGAGCGGATCCAGAAATTCTCGGATCCGCTGGTGTCGACCTGTCCCGTCTGCGCCGGGAAGGTTCGCAAGCTGGTGTCGTCGCCGGCCTTCCAGTTCAAGGGCACCGGGTGGTACGTCACCGACTACGCGAGGAAGCCGAGCGGCGACCAGCCGAGCGGTGCGACCGGAGATACGAAGGACGGGGGCAAGAAGGACGGCAGCACGAAGGGGGCCAACAGCAAGGACGCCGACGCCTCCTCCTCGAAGGATGCCTCGTCCTCGGCGTCGAAGAAGGACTCGAAGGCGTCGACGTCCAAGTCAACGTCGGACTCGGCCGTCGCTCGTTAAGAGCTTGCGCCGCTGCGCCGGCCGCCATTCTTCCTGCAGCGCCTGGCGGGGCGGGTTCTCTCAGCCACCGGTTGCCGGTTGGGTCAAGCTGTCCAGCGCGTCCCGCAGATCCGCGGCCAGGGCCGGCTGCTTCGCCGCGAAGTGGACGGTGGCCTTCAGGAAGCCGCCACGGTTGCCCGCGTCGAGGCGTGTCCCGTTCAGCGCGCAGGCGTGGATCGGCCGGATCCGCAGTAGCTGGCGCAGCCCGTCGGTCAACTGGATCTCGCCCCCGGCGCCGCGCTCCGTCGATTCCAGGGTGTCGAAGATGTCCGGGGTCAGGACGTAGCGGCCGATGATGGCGAGATCGGACGGCGCGTCGGCGACGGCCGGCTTCTCGACCAGGTCGGTCACGCGGAACACGCCGTCGCCGACCGGCTCGGCGGCGATGATGCCGTAGCGGTCCACGGCGTCGCGCGGCACGCGCTCGACCAGCAGGACCGGGCCGTCGCACCCGGCGAAGACGTCGAGCATCTGCCTCAGGGCCGGCGGCTCGGCATCGATGATGTCGTCGGGCAGCAGGACCGCGAAGGGCGCGTCCCCGACGGCGTCCCGGCCGCACAGCACGGCGTGGCCGAGGCCGAGCGGCTCCGGCTGGTGGACGGTGGTGACGGCGGCCAGGCCGGTCAGCGCGCGGACGGCGGCCAGCAGCTCGGGCTTGCCGCGCGCCAGCAGCTCCGCCTCCAGCTCGGGGGCGGGCGAGAAGTGCGAGGCGGTGAGCGTGTTGCCCGGGTTCGTCACGAGCACGACGCGCCGGATCCCGGCCTGCACGGCTTCCTCGACGCCGTACTGGATGATCGGGCGGTCGACGAGGGTGAGCAGCTCCTTGGGAATGGCCTTGGTGGCGGGCAGCATGCGCGTGCCGAGGCCGGCCGCCGGGACGAGGACGGTCCGGACGGTGGCGTTCGTCGACATGCGGTTTCGGATCGTATCATTCGTGGTCTGTCATGTTGGATCCAGCTCTGCTTCGTGAACACCTCGACGATGTCCGCGCGCGCCTCGAGACGCGCAGCGACGAGCACAACGCCGATCTCGACCGCCTGATGAAGGCGGACCGGGAGCGCCGCGCCATTCTCCCGGAGCTCGAGACGAACCGGCGCGCCCGGAAGCTCGTCGGCGAGCAGGTCGCCCGGGCTCGGAAGGCGGGGGAGAACGGCGGCAAGCTCGCCGAGCTGATGCAGACCGGCCAGGAGCACGGCGCCGTCATCAAGGCGCTGGAAACCCGGCTCGGGTCGGTCGAGGAGGAGCGGGACGCTTGCGCCCACACGTTGCCGAACCTGCCGCACGCCAGCGTGCCGGTGGGTAGCTCCGAGGCAGACAACGTGGAGATCCGGCGGCACGGCGAGCCGCCGCGCTTCGATTTCGATCCGCGGCCCCACTGGGAGCTCGGCCCGGCACTCGGGATTATCGACTTCGAGCGCGCCGTGCGGATGGCCGCGGCGCGCTTCGCGGTGCTGACCGGGACGGGCGCCCGGCTGGCGCGAGCCCTCATCAATTTCATGCTCGATCTGCACACCGGCGAGCACGCGTACACCGAGATCGAGCCGCCGTTCCTGGCCAACGCCGCGGCGTTGACCGGCACCGGCAACCTGCCGAAGTTCGAGCAGGACCTGTTCAAGGTGGCGGGGGACTGGGACCTGTACCTGATCCCGACGGCGGAGGTTCCGCTGTGCAACCTGCACCGGAAGGAAATCCTCGACGGGCGCCTGCTGCCGGCGCGTTACGTCGCCTACACGCCCTGCTTCCGCAGCGAGGCCGGCTCGTACGGCAAGGACGTCCGGGGCCTGATCCGCCAGCACCAGTTCGACAAGGTGGAGCTGGTGGCCTATGCCGCGCCGGAGACGTCGTGGGACGTGCACGAGGAGCTGACCCTGCACGCCGAGGAGGTGCTCAAGCGCCTCGGCCTGCCGTACCGCACGGTGCTGCTGTGCACCGGCGACATGGGGTTCGCGGCGTCGAAGACCTACGACATCGAGGTGTGGCTGCCCGGGCACGACGCCTACCGGGAGATCTCGTCGTGCAGCAACACCGAGGCGTTCCAGGCGCGGCGCGCCGGTATCCGCTTCCGCCGCGACGGGAAGGGGAAGCCCGAGCACGTGCATACGCTGAACGGCTCCGGGGTCGCGGTCGGGCGCGCGCTGGTGGCGATTCTGGAGAACTGCCAGCAGCGGGACGGGTCGGTGGTGATTCCCGAGGTGCTGCGCGGGTACATGGGCGGGCTCGAGGTGATCGAGCCGGTGCGGTGAGAATCGTCTTGCGGAGGGATGGCCGAGCGGTCGAAGGCGGCGGTCTTGAAAACCGTTAGCGGGGAAACTCGCTCCAGGGTTCAAATCCCTGTCCCTCCGCCAGAGCGGCCTGTTCAGGCCGTTCTGGCGGAGGGACAGAGCTTTAGGCGCTCATCGGCTCCTTGCAGGAGCCGCTTCGGGCTCAAATCCCTGTCCCTCTGCGGTTCGCGATCTTGGTGAGGGCCGCCGGTCTGCAAGGGCTGGCTGGCAGGTATCCTTTCAAGAGGGTTCCAAGGCGAAGGCTGCTTCTATTCCTCTACCCGTCCGCTTCGAAACCCATCAAGCCGCCGCAGCAATGCTACCAGATCCTGAGGAACCTCCTCGGCCCTATAGGAATCGACGATTCTCACGTCGGTTAGTGTGATGTCATGACTATCTTGCAACCGGTTCCGAACAGTCCTAAGGACATCCTTACCGGGCACAATCTCCAGCCGTGATTCCAAGGCCGACCATTTTTCCTCAAATATAGTGAGTGCTTCGGTGGCCAGCGTGGCCGGATCCTTGCCGCCCGCTCTAAAGTAGGCGGAGTATTTGCCAATATACTGACCACTGCATTCCGACTTGAGCTCTCTCGTAATCGACTCAAGCAGTCCGACAATGTCCAGATCCACTGCCGCCGTATCTCCTCTTCGGCGCGCACGCTCCTCGACGGCCTTCCTTGCCGCTCGCTCCAGAACCTGCGGCTCCAAGAGATAATTCTCGACTTCTTTCCGCCTGTGGAAGTGTGCGAACACGATCTCCTTTTCCAGGCGCATCTTGAGCGATGTCGTTTCCTCGTAGCAACGGTAGTCCCGATCGTAAATGGCAGCAACGCTTAGTTCGGATCCAAGAGTGTCTCGAAACCCCCACGCCAATGCCTCGACCTTAAACCAGGACCCAAAGCCCCCTGATTCCAACGCGGTGATGCCACTACCGGCTGCTAACTCGGTGAATCTCAGAAGTTTCGCGAAACGTCTCAGTATCTTGTAGTCGTGCAGACCCTCCACGAATACAAGGCGACGATTCCTCGCGAGTTCCGTCAGAGTTATGTTCTGTATCGACCCAATGTTGTCGAGTGCTTGCTGAACGCCTTCAACATCCCGTAAACGACGGGCGGATTGTCGAGACTTGTCCACCAGCAGTATCTCGCTGGGATCTGCTTCGCTCAGGATCTCGACGGAATGAGTGGCGAGAATGATGTCAGGGCGAACATCCCTGAGGATCCCCAGGAGCTGTCTCTGGACTTCGGGGTGCAAATAAACTTCGGGCTCGTCAACAACAAGCACATCCGATTCACTGCAGCGAGAGATGTGCGTGAGTAGTTGACACCAGACCTGGAAGCCTAGCCCAGCCCAATAAAGTTCTCGGGCGATTCGGTTCTCGGAAACGAACATGACTAACCGATCCTCCAAGACATGTGGTCGTTCCGGCTTCCGAATAGACATGCCCGACCAAGTTCTCTCAACAAGGCGTTGAAATTCGTCAAAACCCTTGGGGTTCTTTCTCCAGTAGTTTCTAAAGTGTCGACTGGCGCGTGGTGTGCCTGCCGCGCGCCGGACAGTATCATCGCCCACGATCGGCTCGTTCTGTTCAACTGGACCGAGGACTGGTATTGTCTGAACTACATCGGGGAACGCTCTACGAAAAGCGCTAGGGCTAGCCGGTGCCCGTTTCGCTGTTTCCCAGTACATCGTAACCCCACCATCGGCCGGAAAAAGGAGACAAATCTTGTTGTCGCGCGAATAACGAACTTCAATGATGCTATCGGAGTCCCCGTAGTCCGAATGGACGTTCTCCAGGGAGATTGGTATTGTGCTTTCCGGGAGATTGTGCCCCATGGACACGGTGCCCGAATGAGTTCGCACAGGCGAGGCAGTGCGAGATCGTGCTCTTCGCAATGCTTGTTCAAGAACACGAAAGGCACTGAGAATCGTGGACTTCCCGCTATTGTTTGGGCCGACGAGCACGTTCATGCGCTGTAGAGATATAGAATAGTCCCGTAGTGCTTTGAAGTTCTTGAACTTGACAGAAGTTATCGACATCGTTGCTGTCCAACTTGTACGAGGCTAAGGCCAGCAGCCAACAACGACAACACCTGTCGTGCCGAATCGGGCTATAGCACGATACACAGACGAGGGATGTCCTTGGCTTGACGACTCCTCGGTGATGTGGAGCGGTCGGCAACTACTTACTTAGACCCTGGGCAAGCTGTCGCCTGCAGGGCAACCTTGATGCGCCGTCCATGCGGTGCGCCGGTGGTCCCGGACTGCCCGACTTGTACCCCTGGCTCTCAAGGTGTAGCTGAAAAAGCCTCAAGCGGTCCGTCAGCTCTTGGTGAGTCATTTGACTTCCCCGGATGGCAAGCAAGTATACGCATCACTGGGTCTCGAGTCCACGCGGAACCCGTGCACAACGCGGGGTGCTCGCCCCCTCACAGGCCAGGTCGCGCACTTGGCGGTCTCCACAGCTTGAAGTTCGGGCGGGAGACGTGCAGTTCTGGTGCTCGACATCACATGCCCCAGACGTCGATGACGACACCCCGACGTGACGTCTTCCGGTGGCGAAACACCTTCTCGTCCCAGCTCCGGTCCTTGGTGGCGCGGTCGATGATCACCAGGTGCCCTTCCTGCGCCGCGCACCGGTCCATGTAGGCGGCCGTCTGCTCCAGGCCCTCCGCGATGGTTCGTTCCAGGCTGCCGTACAGCAGCTTGCACTCGATTACGAACTTGTCGATGCGCGCGGTCTTCCCGCCGCTGGCGTGGGATGGTCCATCGTGTGGACCGCGGCCCGACGTACGGGGGCCGCGCGGCCAGACGATCAGCAGGTCCGTGCGGCCCCTTCCCAGGCCGTACTCCCGCTCGATGCGCCCGCCGCTGTTCACCACGCGCTGCAGGAACGCCTGCAGCAGCAACTGCGGCCACGCCTCCTGGTACTGGAACCGTTTCGACCAGTGCTCCGAGTGCTCCCGGAAGAACGTCTGGAACGCCGCCAGAAGCGCGCGCACGTTCAGCCCGCCGTCGGTGTCGACGTACCACGCTGTCTCCTGGTCGAACTCCTCCTGGACCACCCAGGTCAGCTCGCGCGGCACCACCTCCGCGTAGATGGGATTCGCAATGCGCACCGGCCGATCCTGCGCGAGGAGGCCGAGGTCCCGGATGTACTCCAGGTCGCGGTCGGTGAAGGTCCGCACCTCCGCCCCGCTCAACAGCGGCTCGACCACCCGCCGCACGCGGTCCTCCTTCAGCTTGTCCGCCAACTGGTCCAGGTGCGTCTCCCGGCGCAGAATCAGCCGTTCCTGCGCCGCTCGGAGGGCCTCCGCGTCGACGGGACGCGACCGGTCCCGGCCCCCCTTGTCCCGGAAGCAGGCGTCGTCCGCCAGCGCGTTCACCAGCCACGGCTGCCCCTGGGTCTGCCCCCACACCTGCTCCAGGGCCTCGGGCGTGAACGCCTGACCTGTCTCGGCCGTGTGCTGCCCAAGCAGGGCCAGGGTCTCGGCCCGCGAGAAGTCCCCCAGCCGCAAGGACTCCGCCTTGACGTTGAACGCGCTGCCGCCGGCGATAATTGCGTTCGCCGAGCCGGAATGGATCCGGTAGTCCCGCACGTCCCGCACGCCGCACAAGACCACGCTCTGCGGAAAGCTACGCGGGCGCTGGTGGTACCCTGTCCGCAACTGCCGCAGCACGGCCAGCAGCGAGTCGCCGATCAGCATGTCGATCTCGTCGATCAGCAGCACGAGCGGCGTCGCGTCGGTCTCGGCCCAGCGCGTCAACGCCTCCAGCAGCACGTCGTGCGGCGCGTATCGCGCCAGTAGATCCCGAAAGACGCCGTCCAGGAACTCGTCGCCCAGGGTCATCCGCGCCTGGGACGCCAGCCGGCCCAGCACCGTACGCATGGCCTGTCCGACGTCCTCGCGGGCCGTCTGCCCGACCTCGACGTTGACGTACACGCACCGGTAGCCGTCGGCATTCAGCCGGTCCCGCAACGCCAGCAGGGCCGAGGTCTTCCCGGTCTGGCGGGGTGCGTGCAGCACGAAGTACTTCTCGTCCCCGACCAGCGCGAGCACATCGTCCAGATCGAGCCGGTCCAGCGGCGGAATGCAGTAGTGCCGGTCGGGCTTCACGGGACCGGTGGTGGTGAAGAAGCGCCTGCCGTCGCGTCGCTCGGGCCGCGGGGCATCCATGTGCGCGGAACGTATCACGGGTTCACGGTCCCGTTGCGTCTCGGAAGGCGTTCGAACGGCAGTGGCTGGCCGGCGTCGCCGGTGAACAGCGATCTGCCGTTGTGGACCTCGGCGATGCGGCTGCCGAGCGGCGTGTCCTGCTTCATCTTCGAGAGCTTGTTAGTTGGCGATCCAGTTCAGGTCGGCGTTGCTGGTGGCCATGGGAGATCCGTGCCCCGGTGGTCGTGCCGTTCGGGTCCCGGGCTGTCCGCGTTGCGGATAGTACACGGTACGCGGTTCGATGGGCACCGGCGAGCCCGCGAACGCCACGGCGTCGGCACCGCCTCCCACTCCGCGAAAGACTTCCGAGGGCGGCTGCGGCCGGCAAGCCAGGGTTTCTGGACCTCGAGGAGGTCACCGAGCATACGTACGCGTGGAGCGACAGGAAGAAGCAGTTTTCCCGGCGGCAGATCGAACTCGCTCTCGGTGTGCTGTCGGATAAGGGCTGGCTCAGGTAACGATACGAGGCTGGAACCGGATGCGGCCGCGACATGCGGGCCAGTGAGCCTGTCCGTCGGCGATGCCCCGGGGAACGACGAGCCGCCGGTGCTTGCCGAAATTTGCCAACGCGCCTATGGTGCCTTCGTGAGCACGATGAACATATCGCTGCCGGAGACGCTGAAGTCCTTCGTGGACCGACAGGTGGCGACGCGCGGATACGGCACGTCGAGCGAATACGTCCGGGAGCTGATTCGCAGGGACCGGGATCGCCAGCGTCTGCGGGGCCTGCTGCTCGATGGCGCGGATTCCCCGCCGACGGCCGTCGCGGACCGGGCGTGGTTCGAGCGCCTGCGTGCGCGCGCCCACCGGCAGACGACGGCGTGAACCGCAAGCCGGTCGTGCTGCGTGAACGCGCCAACCGGGATGCCGAGGAGGCGGTCGACTACTATCTGCGAGAGGCCGGCGAGAGCACCGCACTCCGGTTCGCAGATGCGCTGGAGCGCTCGTGCGCGCAGGTCGCGATCCATCCGGCTGCGGGCTCATCGCGCTATGCCCACGAGCTGAGCCTGCCCAGTCTGCGAGTCTGGCCACTCAAGCGCTTCCCGTATCTGCTGTTCTACGTGCAACGCGACGACCACGTCGATGTTTGGCGCCTGCTTCATGCGGAGCGGGACATCCCAGAGTGGCTGCGGGAATCCGGATAGCCCGACCGCCCCGCCTTGATGCTTGCTCCTACCACGGACTCCCTATCCTGGATTCGCGGTGAAGAACGCCGCGTGCACGAGCGTCTCGTTCAGCGTCAGGGCGTGGCCGGTCACTCTGTCGTCGGCCACGCGGTGCTCGACGCCCAGCCCCACCCCCGGCGTCTCCTGCGCCCGCGCGGACGCGAAGCGGCGGACGACCTCCAGGACCGCCGTGGCGGAGGGCTTCCCCTTCGCGACCGGTGATTCGAGCAGATGCGACCGGATGAGCGCGGCCCAGTGGGCGGCCAGCAGGAGCGGCGCGCCGAACAGGTCCATCGCCGTCACCCAGCGTCCGTGGACGACGACGATGCCGCACTGGCCGGGAAGCGGGCCGCGGGAAACGAGCTTTTCGATGGTCGCGGTGCGGGACGGCTGGCCGTGGTGCGCCGCGCGCTTCATGTCCGCCGCCGCCGCGGTGGCCGACTGCACGGACGCGCGGCTCAGCATCTGGTCGACTTCTTGCCAGACGGCGCCCTGATCGCCGTCGCGTGAGCCGCTGCGACGCATGGACGCGGCGACGCCGGCGTTCTTTCGGGCGCGCACCCGAGTCGCCGTGAACGCGTCGTCGCGGCGCGCGGCCCGGCGGCGGCCCCAACGGCCCTGCTCGAGGCACGAGACCGGGACCGCCAGATCGCGCAGGGCGGGCACCAGCACGGTCACGTTGATGGCGCGGTTCTGCTTGGCGCCGAGAAAGTGTTCGCCCTCGACGACGAGCACCGGCTTGTCGCCCGGGTTGCGCACTCGCAAGGCGTTCACGGATGGCTCGTCGAGCTCGTCCACGACGAGCCCGGCGGCTTCGCCGGTCTCGATCGCCGGCAGGCCGTTGGTCGCCAGGTACACCGGGAAGAACGACACCCCCAGCCGGGTGATGGGCCAGCCGATCGCTACGGCGTCGAGATTCGGTACGGTCATGGTCACCTCGAATCGTTATTGTTACGGTGACAATATTCGAGCTCGCGCTTGATTTTGTCAACGCGACAATATATTTTCTGTCCGTGGCCACACGTGTCACGTACGATTACGACCCCGACGACTACCCGCGCTTCGCCGTCACCGTGGACGTGGCGGTCTTCACCATCCGGGACGACGCGTTGCAGGTGCTGCTGATCGAGCGGGGCCAGGAGCCGTTCCTGGGCGCCTGGGCGCTGCCGGGCGGCTTCGTGAAGATCGACGAGGATCTGGATCGGGCCGCGGTCCGGGAGCTGGCCGAGGAGACCGGGCTGCGCGCGGGTCCTTCCCACCTGGAACAGCTCGGCTCCTACGGGACCCCGGACAGGGACCCGCGCATGCGGGTGGTCAGCGTCGCCTACTGGGCGATCTATGCCGCTCTACCGGTGTTGCGCGGCGGCGGCGATGCCGCGGCGGCGGTTCTGACCCCTGTGGCGGAGATAGAGCGCGGCAGTGTCAGGCTCGCGTTCGACCACGAGCGGATCGTGCGGGACGCCGTCGAGCGGACCCGGTCCAAGCTGGAGTACACGGCCGTCGCTGCGAAGTTCTGCCCGCCGGAGTTCACGATCGGCCAGCTTCGCCGCGTCTACGAAGCGGTCTGGAGCACACGTCTCGACCCGGGGAACTTCCAGCGCAACGTCCAGGAGAGCGGCGCGTTCGAGAAACGGATAGAGGCCGGGGCTGCGCCTCGGGCCCGCCGCGGGCGCCCGGCAGCGCTCTGGTCGGTCAGCGAATCGACGGTTCGGGCCGGCCGGCCCGAGATGCCGTTGGAGCGGCCGCCCGCGAAACGGAGACGAGCGGTGCGGCGCGAGCCGACGAAGGACGAGAGTTGAAGGCGCTTGATCGAGGTCCGACGACGGCACTGCCATGTCTCGCTGCTTCAGCCGACCGCGAGCGAAGCGTTCCGGATGTCGGTGACCAGCATGTGCGCCGGCGTATGGGTGATCGCGATGGGCGGGCGCGCCGCGCGCAGCGCCACCTGCGGGGTCACGCCGCAGGCCCAGAAGACCGGGATCTCGCCGGAACCGATGACGGGATCGTCGCCCTCCCACGCGCGCTCGATGTTCTCGATGCCGATGCGTTCCGGCATGCCGAGGTGGACCGGCGCGCCGTGCACCCGCGGGTAGCGGCTAGTGATCTGCACGGCCTTGATGGCGTCCGCCGGCGTGAAGGGCCGCATTGATACCACCATTCGACTCCGGAACCGGCCGGCCGGCGCGCACTCGATGTCGGTGAGGTACATCGTGCATACGCTGCCGTCGTTCCAGTGCCGGAGGGAGAGGCCGGCGTCGACCAGCGCCTCCTCGAACGAGAAGGAGCACCCGAGCGCGAACGCCACGAAGTCGTCCTGCCAGAGGTTGCCGATGCTGGCGACGTTGCCGTCGAGCTCGCCGTCGCGGAAGACCCGATAGCTTGGGATGTCGGTGCGCAAGTCGAGGTCTTCGGCAAGCTCCGGAAGGTGCGGACTGCCCGGCTCGGTCATCGCGAGCAACGGGCAGGGCTTGGGATTCCGCTGGCAGAAACGGGCGAACTCGTCGGCGTAGGCCGCCGGCAGCACGGCGAAGTTGGCCTGGACGCAGCCCTTGGCGAGCCCGCCCGTCTGGCCGTTGTACTGCCCCGTGCGGATTCGGCGCCGGACCTCGACCGGGTCGGAGGAGTTCCAGCCGAGGCCGGGCGACCCTGCTCCGCTTGCATCGAAGTCGGCGAGCATTTCGTCCCCCTCTGGCTACGAAGGTCGACCGACGACTCGGTGTCTTGCGCCCTGGTTCCTCATCGGTCCGGCCTCTCGGGCTCAGCGTAGCAGAGCACCCGCCGCCCATGGTGCTGTCGCGTGTCGTACCCTGGTCCGCATGGTGACCGTGCGCCCGCTCCGGGACGACGAGATGCGCCTGTATCTTGAGATTCACGAACGGGCCATCCGCGGGCTCGCCGCGAGTCATTACTCCCAGGATGACATCGAGGGTTGGGTCGTCCCGGCGACCGACGAGAATCTGCGCCGTCTGTTGCTCAACGCCGACCGCGAAATCCGCTTCGTGGCCGAGCTGGACGGTGCCCCTGTCGGGATCGGAGCCCTCGTGCTGGAGAAACCGGAGCTGCGGGCGGTCTACGTCGCTCCGGAGGGTGCTCGTCGAGGTTGCGGTTCCGCGCTGGTGCACGCGATCGAGCGGACCGCCAGAGACAACGCAGTAACCCGCCTCAGGCTCCACGCCTCCCTCAACGCGGAGCGGTTCTATGCGGCCCTCGGTTACGAGGTTCTCGAAAGAGCGGAGGTGGTTCTCCCGAACGGCCATTCCATGGCGGTGGTGCGGATGGGAAAGGTCCTTGGGAGGACCTGACCCGGCCGATATACACTGCAGAGACATACCACATGCCAGCATTGCTGAGCGAGTCTCTTCCTGGAGGACAACCGATGACAAAATCCGCCGGAGCAGCGCAGGTCGACATCCCGGAGGAACGCGCGGGCCGCAGAATCGCGCGGGTGTTCATGACCGGACGGTCGCAGGCGGTGCGGCTGCCGAAGGAGTTTCGATTCGACACGGACCGGGTGCTCATTCGACGTGAGGGCCGCAGCGTGGTGCTGAGTCCCATGTTCGAGGATTGGGACGACTACCTCGAGAACGGTGCGCGCTTCACGGATGACTTCTTCGAGGCGATGGAGGAGTTGCGCGATACCCACTTGCCGTTCGAGGAGCGGGAGCCCTTCGATTGAGAGTCATGCTCGACACCGACACGTGCATCTACGCCAGGAAGCGGCCGGCCGGTTTCGCGCCGCGTCTGCCTCTCAGCGAGTGCGCTATCTCGATCATCGTGCTGGGAGAACTGGAGTGGGGCGTGGCGCAGTCGAGCCGCGTAGAGGAGAACCGGGCCGGCTTGAGAGACTTGCTCGCCGCCGTGCGGGTAGTCGACCTCAATGCGGAGGTCGCGCGGCAGTACGGCCGGCTCCGGGCGCACCTGCGTTCCATCGGCCAGCCGATCGGCCCGAGCGACCTGTGGATCGCCGCCCATGCCCTGGCCCGCGACGTACCGCTGATCACGCACAACCTCGCCGAGTTCCAGCGCGTGCCGGGCCTGGCCGCCGAGACCTGGATGGCCGGGTAGCGGCCTGCCGATTGCGACCCGGGCGGATGCAGCGAGGAGCGTCGGGAACTACGGAACGACTGTTCCCGCGAACTGGATGCGGATCTCCGGCCGCACTCTCAGCAGACCGAGCAGGACGACGGGCGGCTCCACGCCGTACTCCGTCATGTCGAGTCCGACCTCTCCCGCGATCGCAACGGCCGCGCCGGATGGCGTCAGCGAGATGGGGAAGCTCACCGGCTTGCTGACGCCCTGGATGGTGAGCGCGCCGCTGGCCTCGACGCCGTCGCCGGAGGCCTCGTAGCCGTCGAGCTGGAAGGTGATTTCGGCGAACTCGCCCGGCTTCATCGCATCCATGAGGTGCTCGGTCATCGTTTCGTCCGGGCACTCGAAGTCGGCCACCGGCACGGTGAGCGTCGCCGACTGCACGCCGGCTGTGAAGCCGGGCGCCGGCGTGGACGAACCGGGGGTGACCTCGGCCGTCCCGCTGACCGAGCAGGTCCAGCCCCGGACGGTCGACGTCCCGGACACGGTGAAGTCGACGGTGGATTGCTGCGCCGCCGCCGGGGATCCGGCCAGCAGCGCGAGAGCGACGGCAACGGCGGCCACGAACCGGACCACGTAACGCATGCGAAAGGCGACCGGCATCCTTGAGATCCTCCGAGTTCCCATTCGGGCGCAACCCCGAGCGAGCAGAGCGCGGCCCCGACCGAGCGGGGCGTCGCCCCGACTGAACTACAGCCCGAAGCCGAACTGGTTGTCGCGCATCATGATGGGGTTCTTTCCCTCCATGACGAAGCGGGAGGTGATCTGAGCGGTCGAGGTCGTGCGAGTCTGCCGCATGGCGAGCCGCAGCTCCGCGAGCAGCATGTCGATCACCTTCCCGACCCCGTCCTCGCCGAAGGCGCCGAGGCCCCACACGTAGGGACGACCGATGCCGACCGCGTCGGCGCCGAGCGCCAGCGCCTTGAAGATGTCGGTACCGCGGCGGACGCCGCTGTCGATGAACACCGGCACCCGGCCGCGGACCGCGTTGACGACCTCGGGCAGCGAGTCGATCGACGACCACATGCTGTTCACCGCCCGGCCGCCGTGGTTGGACACGAAGATGCCGTCCGCGCCGTGCTCGATGGCCTGCTCGGCGCCCTCCGCCGTCATGATGCCCTTCAGGATGAGCTTCATGTCGCTGGCGTCCTTCAGGCGCTTGATGTAGTCCCAGGTGTAGGGATACCGCGGACCCTCCGGTCCCTCGAGCCCGGCCCGCATCGGGCGCAGGTAGTCCGGGTGGTGCTGGTGGCAGCTCTGGCACAGCACCGACGAGTAGCCCTCGCCGGACAGCGTGCGCCGCTGCAGTTCGCGGTTGCTTCCGCCCAGCAGGTCGATGGTCCACACCAGGGCGGGGCAGCCCGCGCTGGCCACGCGATCGATGACCCGCTTGTTCACGTTCCAGTCGGGCGTCGTGTAGATCTGGAACCAGTGCGGCTCGCCCCGCGCCTCGGCGATCTCGACGTAGGACTGCGAGCTCTGGTGCGACTGCATCTGCAGGATGTCTCGCGGCCGGGCGGCACGGGCGGCGCCGCTCTCGCCCTGCGTGTGATAGGCCTCGAGGCTCGCGACCGGACACAGGAACAGGGGCGACGCCCAGCGGCGGCCAAAGAGCTCGGCCGATGTGTCGATCTCCGTCATCGCCTCGCCGCCGAGCCGCCGGGGACGGAGCATCAGGCGCTGGAATCCCTCCCGGTTCGCCCTTCGCGTCTCGTAGTCGTCGACCCCCATGTGGAGGTAGTCCCAGTGCTGGGCCAGGTTGCTGGCATGCGCCGCGCGCTCGAAGTCCCAGACGTTGATCGCGTCGTCCGGCGACTCGACGAGCTGTCCCGTCAACTGGTCTTCGATGGCGTTCTGGGGAGGCAGCACGGGGTCCTGGCCGGCGCCGAATCGCGGCTGCACCAGCGACTGCAGCATCTCCGCTCCGCACTCGGCGCAGCGCGTCGCCGCGGGTCCGGCGCTTGCGCCCCGCTCCGCCCCGCGCGCGAGTGCGCGCTGCCAGTTGGCGGGCAGGCCCGCCGAGGCCAGGCCCAGCAACGGGCTGGCCGCCAACAGCTTGAAGAACTCCCGCCGACTCGCTACGCGGTCGGGGACACCCGCATCCGATCTTCGTCCAGTCATCCTCGGCTCTCCTCGCGGGCCTGCGATGCGCGCTATGGAAGCGGCGCGCGAACGCTGGCGGCCCTCGGCCCGAAGAGTGTAGCCGAATGGCCGCCGAATGCAACTTGCGCGCGTCCGCAATCGCGGAAGGCCGGCAAACCCGGGTTTCCGGGGCCCGGGCACAAGCCCCCCGCTTTCGGTGCCACGCGGTGTCCCGCGTGGGTGCGTGGATGGCAAGGAACGGTTACGTCGTCGGGGCCTCGACTGTCTGCCGCTGCTTTTCGCCCTCGATCCGGTGCATCAGGACGACCAGGCCCAGAACGTCCTGGCAGGTGACCGAGCCCAGGAGGCGGTCCGTGCCCCGCTCCAGAACCGGGATGACCTGCAGCGACTGGTCGGTCATCCGCTCGAGCACCTCGTCGATGGGCTCGTCGGGAAACGCCTGCGGGATATTCCGCTGCATCACGTCGCCCAGCGACGTGCTCGACCAGCTTCCCTTGGACCATACCGAGGATGGAGTGTCACGTCCCTCGGGTCGGGACAACTATGATCGGCGGATGACCACCCAACCTGAAGCTTGGCTCGGGGGCCCCGTGGAGGGCTTCGAGCCGTTGCTGATGCCGGCCGTGCATTCCCTGCTGCAGGCACGTGAGGAGATCGAGGGCCTGGTCGCATCCGTGCCGGCCGAGCACGTCTGGCAGCGGCCGGGCGGCGCGGCGTCGATCGGGTTTCACGTGCGCCACCTGGGCGGAGCGCTGGATCGCCTGCTGACATACGCGCGTGGCGAGACGCTGTCCGACGTCCAGAAGACCGCTGCGCGCGCAGAGGCCGAGCCCGGCCATCCCGCCGCATCGCTGGATGAGGTCGCGTCGGACGCGTACATGGCGATCGAGCAAGCGCTGAATCAGTTGCGAGCTACCTCCCGAAATGACCTGCTGGAGCCGAAGAAAGTGGGCCGTGCCGGCCTGCCGAGCACGACCCTGGGCCTGATCTTCCACGCCGCCGAGCACTGCACGCGGCATGCTGGGCAGGCGATCTCGACGGCGAAGATCCTGCGCGGTTCGGCCGGCGTCGCCGCCGCCGGGTGATCCCTGCCGGACCACCAGGCCGGCTCGGCAGGTGCAACGATGTTCGCGTGAGCGCGAATGAGCCGACGACCCTGTCGATACGCGTGGTCGGTATGCGGCGCTCGAAAGTGATCGGCGGCGGAGCCGTCACCGGACGGGGGAAGCGTTCAGACCTCGCCCGGTGATCAGATATGTCGCAAATGTGCCCAGCCAGTGTCCGCCTTCGTAGGTGGCGCCGGTGACCGCGGCGAGTCCGGACGCCCGGTGCGCGTCAGCCGCCGCGACGAGCGCGGACCGGCGGTCGTCATCCGCCGGAAGTCCCGAGGCAATCCCTTCCAGCATCCAGGCGCGGCTCAGGTTCAGGCCGTCCAGGTGGACGAGCTTGCCGTCGGTCGGGTCGGTCACCACCGCCGGTTCGAGCCAGTCGGCTCCGCCGTCCTCGGGGATCCCCGGAAGAAACCTCGTCAACCAGTCGGCGAAGGCGTCCGGCGCGCTCACGCGGCGCAGCAGATCCGCCTCCGCCAGGCAGGGCGAGAGGAAGTCCTGACCCGACGGCTCGTAGCGTAGCGGGCAGTCGTAGTCCTCCGCGTAGTAGTCGGCGACCCGCTTCTCGATCAGCTCGACCATGCCGTGGTCGCCAGCGTCCCGCGCCCAGTCGAGGATGAGCCCGAACGCGAAGGCGGTCTGCGAGTGCTCGCCGCTCCGGATCGGATGCGACAGCTTCGGCAGCCAATCCCGGATCCGGTCGGCGGCGAGGGTCTCGATCTGCGCCAGCGCCTGCCGCCAGCGGCGCGCGTCCGGATCGTCCCACTCGCGCAGCTCCGCGCCGAGTTGCAGCAACCAGGCGAGCCCGTAGGGCCGTTCGAAGCTGGCGCGGCCGGGCGGTTGCAGGTATTCCACCTCCCCCTGCAGGTTGGCCTGGGTCAAACTTCGCGCCAGGGCCGCCCGGGACGCTGCCGCCGTTTCCGCATCCGGGTAGAGGCGCGCCAGCCGGGCGAGCAGCCAGTGCCCATGCACCGACGAGTGCCAGTCGTAGCACCCGTAGAATGCGGGGGTCAGCTCGCGGGGCGGGCGCGCATCCTCATCGCCGTCGAGCACGTGCGCGATCTTGTTGGGGTACTCGCGGTGCACGCAGTCGAGGGCGAGGCCGGCGACGCGCGCGGCAAGCGTGGCATCCGCCTGAGACGCCGCGGCCGGTGCGGCGCCGACGATCAACGAGAGGACGAGGACCAACGCCATCACCAGAGCACCGAGCACGGGTCCGGCAGCGATCTCCTCGCGCAGACGGATGAGCTTGCAGGGCATCGGAAACCTCCGCATTCCCCCGAGAGTAGACTGAACTGAAGTCTATCCCGCTCTGCTCGACAACCCTCAAGTCACCAACACGGAAGCAATTCAACCACCCGCGCCAGCCCTCGCCGCGGGGCAAGGCCGACACTCAGGCCGGGCGGACCGCACCTGGCTTGCTCGACCGAACGCCGCGCCGTACAGTAACCGTGTGGGCTCCGTGTCGAAGGCTTCCGTAGCGGAAGCGTTTCGAACCACGCTCGAGCTGTTCGAGACCGGCGTGGCGATGAAGCGCCAGCACCTCCGCCGTAGAGATTCGAGATGAGACGCATGCTTTGCCTGACGACGCTGACCGTGGTCGGCGTCCTGCTGGCCGTCGTCGCCAACGAGGCGCGGCAGGAACGCTTTCGCATTCGTACGCTGGAGCTGGCGGAGAATCTGTACGTGCTGACGTCGGATCCGGCCGAGCAGGGGATGCGCACCGGGGGCAACACGGCGGTGCTCGTAACGGCGTCGGGCGTAGCGCTGGTCGATACGAAGATCCGCGGCTACGGCGAGGACATCCTGGCCGCGGTGCGGCGGATCACCGACAAGCCGGTGACGACGATCATCAACACCCATACGCACTGGGACCACAGCGGTGCCAACACGGAGTTCCCCGACACGGTCGACGTCGTCGTGCACGAGAACACCGCGGCTCACATGGCCAGCTCGGACTGCGACGACGGGGCGGGGTTCGAGGGCGGCTCGATCAAGAACTGCGAGGCGTTCAGCGGCGACAACAGCCGCTATCTGCCGAAGATTACCTTCGGGAACCGGACGTCGCTGTTCAGCGGGCCGGATCAGATCGACCTGTACTACTTCGGGCGGGGCCACACGGACGGGGACACGTGGGTCGTGTTCCGGGAGGCCCGGGCGATGCACACGGGCGACATGATGGCGCGCAAGGGGCTGCCGTTCATCGACGCCGACAACACCAATGGCAGCGCGACCGAGTTCGCTTCGACGCTGCAGAACGCCGTCGACGCCATCCGGAACGTCGACACCATCATCCCCGGGCACGCCGACGACCCGCTGGCGTGGGACGACCTCGTCGACTACGCCGGGTTCTACAAGGACCTGCTGACCCGCGCGCAGGAGGGAGCCGCGGCCGGGCGGAGCGTGGCCGAGACCGTGGCGGGTTACTCGGTGCCGGACGAGTACAGCGACTTCGAGGCGCCGGCCAACCGGGTCGAGAGCATCGTGCAGCTCATCCACGATGGACGCTGACGGCGATGGCCGCGGCGCACCGCGCGACTGACGCGCGCCGGCTCGACACGGTGTCGTGCAGCGTTCCATGAAGGTCTGGCCCGGCAAGCCGTACCCCCTCGGCGCGACCTGGGACGGGATGGGCGTCAACTTCTCGCTCTTCTCGGAGCACGCCGAGAAGGTGGAGCTCTGCCTCTTCGACGCGGCTGACGCGTCGCGCGAGTCCGCCCGCATCGCGCTCCCAGAGCGGACCGACCTGGTGTGGCACGGCTTCCTGCCCGACGTCACCCCGGGGCAGTTGTACGGCTACCGCGTGAGCGGGCCGTACGACCCGGCCTCAGGGCATCGCTTCAACCCGGCCAAGGTGGTTCTCGATCCGTACGCGAAGCGGATCGGCCGCACGCTGCGCTGGCACGACGCGGTCTGCGGCTATCGTGTCGACCATCCCGCGGCGGACCTGGCGGCGGACCGGCGGGACAGTGCGCCGTTCGCCCCCCTCGCCGCCGTGCTGGATCCCGCGTTCACGTGGGGCGCCGATCGCCCGCCGCGGATTCCGTGGCACGACACGGTCATCTACGAGGTCCACGTCAAGGGCTTCACGGCGCGCCATCCGGATGTGCCGGCGCATCTGCGGGGGACCTACCTGGGGTTGGCCTCGGACGGGGCGATCCACCACTTCCGGGAACTCGGGGTGACGGCGATCGAGCTCATGCCGGTTCACCAGTCCGCGAGCGAGCGCCGGCTGGTCGATGCCGGGCTGGCGAACTACTGGGGCTACAACACGCTGGCCTACCTCGCTCCCGACGTGCGGTTCGCCACGTCTCCGGATCGTGCCGTTGCGGAGTTCAAGACCATGGTGCGCCGGCTGCACGACGCCGGGCTCGAGGTGATCCTGGACGTGGTCTACAACCACACGGCGGAGGGCGGCCGCGCCGGGCCGACCCTGTCGCTGCGCGGCATCGACAACCGCTGCTACTATCGCCTCCAGCCGGACGACGCCAGCGAGTACCAGGACTTCACCGGCTGCGGCAACACCCTCAACGCCCTCCATCCGCGGGTGCTGCAGTTGATCATGGACAGCCTGCGGTACTGGGTGCTCGAGATGCACGTCGACGGGTTCCGCTTCGACCTGGCCAGCGCCCTCGCCCGCGAGCTGTACGAGGTGGATCGACTCGGCGCCTTCTTCGACATCATCCACCAGGACCCGGTCCTCTCCCAGGTCAAGCTGATCGCCGAGCCCTGGGACCTCGGCGCCGGCGGCTACCAGGTGGGCAACTTCCCGGTCCACTGGACCGAGTGGAACGGCCGTTACCGCGACACGGTGCGCCGCTTCTGGCGCGGCGACGGGGGGCAGGTGGCCGGTTTCGCCACGCGGCTGGCGGGCAGCAGCGATCTCTACGAGAGCGACGGGCGGCGGCCCTCGGCGAGCATCAACTTCGTCACCGCGCACGACGGATTCACGCTCGAAGACCTGGTCAGCTACGAGGAGAAGCGCAACGGGGCGAACGGCGAATCGAACCGCGACGGGTCCGACGACAACCTGAGCTGGAACTGCGGGGTCGAGGGCAAGACCTCCGATCCCGCGATTGTGTCCCTGCGGGCTCGCCAGAAGCGAAACTTCATCGCCACGCTGCTGCTCTCGCAGGGGGTGCCGATGATCTGCGGCGGCGACGAGCTGGGGCGCACGCAGGGCGGCAACAACAACGCCTACTGCCAGGACAACGAGACGAGTTGGGTCGACTGGGACCTGGCGCCGGCCGACCGGGAGCTGCACACGTTCCTGCGGGAGATGATCCGGTTCCGCCTCGACCACCCCGTGTTGCGCCGCCGGCGCTTTCTGCGGGGCAGCAGCTCTCGGCGCGGCGCGGCCAAGGACCTGACCTGGCTCGACCCGGACGGCCGCGAGATGACCGACGAGGCGTGGGAGCGGCAGGCGGCGGGCTGCGTGGGCGTGCGCCTGGCCGGGGACGCGATAGACGAGACGGACGAGTGCGGGGGGCGGATCGTCGACGACACGCTGTTGATGCTGTTCAACGCGCACGACCGCGAGGTGTCGTTCACCCTGCCGGAGTCGGTGCGCGGAGAACCCTGGACTCGCGTAATCGACACGGCAGCGCCGGGGACGCGCCCTGCCGGTTTCCGCGCCGCCGAAGCGTATCCGCTCGGCGCCCGCTCGGTGGCCGTGCTTCTTGCGCCCCGGTGAACGCATGGCGGCGCGGCCCACCTTGCATCGGCTCGCGCGGCTCCATGGGATCCAGGGGTCGTACACCGACGGCTGCGGCGTGCGGCGCCGCGCCTCGGCGGCGTCCCTCCAGGCTCTACTGAGGGCACTGGGCGCACCGCTCGCCTCGGTGCGACAGCGCGACATCGCGGAAGCAACGAGGGCGCGTCTGCGCGCGCGGTGGGCGCGACCGGTGGAGCCGGTGCTGATCGCCTGGAGCGGGCGCGGCGCCGACTTCCTCCTGCGCATCCCGGAGACGGCCCGCGGCATCCTCGCACGCTGCCGCCTGCGGCTCGAGGACGGTCGCACGCGGTACTGGACGGTCCGTTCCGGCCGGTCGCCGGCCGTCGAATCCGGTACGGTGGACGGCACGCGGTACGTCGCCCGGCGGTCACCGCTTCCCCGGCGACTACCGCACGGCTACCACAGTCTGCACGTCGAGATCGGGGCTCGAACGTGGAGCGCCCTGGTCGTCGCGGCCCCGCTTCGGGGCTACGACGATGGCGAGCGGTCGTGGGGCGCCTTCCTGCCGCTCCACGCGCTGCATTCGGCGGACAGTTGGGGCATCGGCGACCTCAGCGACCTCGATGCCCTGGCAGGGTGGGTCGGCTCGCAGGGCGGGCGTACGGTCGCTCTGCTGCCGGCGCTGGCCGCCTTTCTGGGCGAGCGTCCGTTCGAGCCGAGTCCCTATCTGCCGGTGAGCCGGCTGTTCTGGAACGAGCTCCACGTCGACCCGCGGCGACTGCCCGAGTTCAAGCAGTGCGAGCCGGCTCGGCGGCTGGTAGCGTCGCGAGCGTTCCGCCGCCGCGTCGACGCCTTGCGCGCCGCGCCGCTGGTCGACTACCGCGAGGCGATGGCGCTGCGGCGGGAGGTCATCGAGCTGCTCGCCCGCTCGCTCGATGAACACCCCGATCGACGCCGGGAGGAGCTCCGAGCCTGGGCCGGACGGCATCCCGTCGCCCACGAGTACGCGGCCTTCCGCGCGATCGGCGAGAGATTGGAGCGACCCTGGCCGGCGTGGCCGGCGGCGATGCGGCCCGAGGAGATTCGGGTCGAGTCGGCAGATGGAGACGCGATCCGCTACCACGTCTACGCGCAGTGGGCGGCGGCCCGCCAGGTCGCGCAACTTGCGCGCGACAACCAGGCGCGGGGCGTCGGCCTCTATCTCGACGTACCGGTCGGCGTGCACCCTGCCGGGTTCGACGTTTGGCGGCATCCGGCGCTGTTCGCCCGCGATGCAGCGCTCGGCGCCCCGCCCGATCCGCTCTTCGCCGCCGGCCAGGACTGGAGCGCGCCCCCGCCGCACCCGGAGGCGGCGCGGCAGGACCGCTACGCGTACTTCCGGGCCGCCCTCGCGCACCAGATGGCCCCCGCCGCCGCCGTGCGGCTCGACCACGTGATGGGCCTCCACCGGCTGTTCTGGATCCCGCGCGGCGGCACCGCGGACGACGGCGGCTACGTCCGCTATCCGGCCGACGAGCTCTACGCCATCGTCTGCCTGGAGTCGCACCGGCACCGGACGCGGGTGGTGGGGGAGAACCTCGGGACCGTGCCCCGCTACGTGGACGCGGCGCTGTCGCGACACGGGCTGGCCCGGCTTCACGTCGCGCAGTTCGGCATCGCTCCGAGCGCCCCGGACCCGCTCCCGCGCGTTCCGCGGCGGGCGTTCGCCTGCGTGAACACGCACGACACGCCGACCTTCGCCGGCTTCCTCACGGGACGCGACATCGACGAGCGGGAGGGGCGCGGGGGGCTGGATGCCGGCCGGGCCGGACGGGAGCGTCGCCGCCGCGACGCAGAGGTGACGGCGCTGCGCAACGCGCTGCGGCCAGGGCGTGATGACGACAACGGCGCCCGTGCGGGGGCGCCCCGAACGCACTCCGGGAGCGACTCGGTAGCGGCTGCAGGCGGTTCTCCGGCGAAGGAGCTGCCGCGCGAGGAGACGGCGGACGCGAATCTGCTGCGGGCCTGTCTCGAGCGGCTCGCACGGAGCGCGGCGAGCGTCGTGATCGTCAACCTTGAGGACCTGTGGCTGGAGCCCGATCCCCAGAACATTCCGGGCACCGGCCCGCGAGCGTACCCCAACTGGCGGCGCCGCGCCCGCTACGGGCTGGAGGTGTTGAAAAAGCTGCCCGGCGTGATCGCGGCGCTGGGCCGTCTCTCGCGCCGTCGCACCGGACCGACCTGAGCGGCCGGCAGGTTCAACGCCGCAGCATCTCGCTGGAAAGACCCCCGGCGGCCGGCAGGTAGCAGAGCCGCACGTAGTCCATGACCATCCGATCCGCGTTGAACCGCCAACCGAGCGTGTGGATGGCGCGCTTCATTCGCGCCGTCCAGGCGCGCGGCACGCCGTCGGGGTCGCGATCGTAGTAGAGCGGTACGACTTCCTCCGCGAGGACCCTCAGAAGCTCCTCGCTGTCGCGCCGGTCGTGCGCCTCCGGCGACGCGTGCGCCTCGCCCATGCCGATCGCGAACCCGTTCGTGCCGTCGTAAGCCTCCGCCCACCAGCCATCGAGGACCGACAGGTTGAGGCCGCCGTTCAGCAGGACCTTCTGCCCGCTCGTGCCGGACGCTTCCTGCGGCCGGCGCGGATTGTTGAGCCAGACGTCGACCCCCTGGACGAGCTGCCGGCCGAGGCGGATGTCGTAGTCCTCCAGAAAAACCAGCTTGCCGAGGAAGCGGGAATCCCGGCTCAGCTCGTGGATGTGCCGCAGCACGCCCTTGGCAGGCTCGTCGCGGGGGTGGCCCTTGCCGGCGATCACGAACTGTATGGGTCGCTGCGCGTCGTTGACGAGGCTGGCCAGGCGTTCCGGATCCCGCAGGAACAGGGATGCGCGCTTGTAGGTGGCGACCCGGCGGGCGAAGCCGATGGTGAGGGCGTCCTGACTGAGCGCGTGGGACAACTGCTCCAGCACGACGGCCGGCTCCCCGCGCCGCGCCGCCTCGCGCAGCACCTGCCGCCGCACGGCATCGAGCAGGCGGATCTTCAGGGCCACGTGGGTTTCCCACAGCGCTCCGTCGCTCACGTTCTCGATCCCGGCCGAGATTTCGGGAAACGCGTCCTCCCGCGACCCCTCCGAGGGCACGTGCCGGTCGTACAACTGCTGCATCTGCGGTGCCAGCCAGCTCGGCACGTGGATGCCGTTGGTGATGTGACCGATCGGCACGTCCTCTTCCGGTCGGTCGCCCCACAGCTCCTTCCACATCTGCCGCGTGACGTGCCCGTGCAGAGACGACACGGCGTTCGCGCGCCGGGAGAGCCGGAGGCCCAGCACGGTCATGCAGAACTCCTCGCCGGCATCCTCCGGGTCCACCCGCCCAAGGCTCATGAGCCGCTCGTGGGAGATGTCGAGCGTCTCGCGCAACGGGCCCAGGTGCTCCTCGACGAGATCGGACGCGAAGCGGTCGTGCCCGGCAGGCACGGGCGTGTGCGTGGTGAACACGATGCGGCGGGCCACCTGCCGGGCCGCGTTCTCGAAGCCGACGCCCTCGCGCTCCATGCAACGCCGTATCGCCTCGAGCACCGCGAAGGCGCTGTGGCCTTCGTTCAAGTGGAACACGCCCGGCACGATGCCCAGCGCGTGCAGCGCCTTCAGCCCGCCGATGCCGAGCAGCAGCTCCTGGCGAATCCGGATGCGAACGTCGCCGCCGTAGAGGCGCGCGGTCAGGGCGCGATCCTCCGGCGTGTTGCCGTCCACGTCCGAGTCGAGGAGCAGCAGAGTTCGCCGGCCGATGGCCGCCTGCCATACCCGGGCGCGCAGGGTGCCGCCGCGGGTCTCGATCTCCGGCGCTATCGCTTCGCCGTCCGGTCCGACCGCCGGCTCCAGCGGCAACCTGGCGATGTCGACCTCCGCGTATTCCTCCTGCTGCCAGCCCGAGGCGTCGAGCCGCTGGCGGAAGTAGCCCTGCCCGTAGAACAGACCCACCCCTACGAGCGGGACGCCCAGATCCGAGGCGCTCTTGATGTGGTCGCCGGCCAGCACCCCGAGCCCCCCCGAGTAGATCGGCAGCGACTCGTGGATCCCGAACTCGGCGGAAAAGTAGGCGACCGGCTGGCGCCGCAGGACCCCGGCGTGCGTGCCGCCCCAAGTGGCGGGGCGTTCGCGGTACTCCTGCAGTCGGCGGAACGTGTGATTGATCCGGTGGGCCAGCGCGAGGTCGCCGATCCGCTCGTCGAGATCGTCGAGCGGCATCTCCGACAACAGTGCCACCGGGTTGCGCCCCAGCTCTTCCCAGCGCGCCGGGTCCAGATCCCGGAACAGGCTCACGGCGCTGGCGTCCCAGCTCCACCACATGTTGCGCGCGAGCGCCCAGAGACGGCGCTGGAGCGGTCCGATCGACTGATCGCGCTCGCGAACCTGCGCGACGATGGGACTTATTTCACCGGCGGCCAGCAGCAGCGAGGCGATTTCGTCGTCCGAGAAGCTCCGCTCCTCGACGGTTTGCAGGATCAGCACCCCCTGCAGCAGCTCCCGGTCGATGAGGGGCACGCCCAGGAATGCGTAGTACGGGTCCTCGCCGGTCTCGGCGAAGTGCTTGAAGCGGGGGTGCCGCTTGACGTTGGGTACTTCGATCGGCCGCAACTGCTCCGCCACCAGCCCGGCCAACCCTTCGTGGAGCTCCATCCGGACCTTGCCGACGCTCTCCGGGCGCAGGCCGACGGTGGCGGCCAGCACGAGGTGGGTGCGATCCGATTCGAGCAGGTATATCGAGCAGACATCCACCCCCATCCGGGCCTGTAGCTGCTGGACGCCGGCCGTCAGGGTCGCACTCGCGTCAACGTGGCTTGTGGTCAGATCCTTACCTCGCGGGGTTCGCCGTGGGCGGTGTGTCCGGATCGTGGTGGACAAGGCACGGCAACGTCAAGGCAGGGATGCGCCGTCGCGTGCCCACGGTCAGAACCACTCGGCGAGGTCGACCTCGGTCTCGCAGGGATGCGCCGTCACGCGCGCGCCGGCAGACCGCACGGTGAGCCGGGCGGTTCCCGACCCACCGCCGCAGGGCATCAGCTCACGGCGGCTTCCGCCACCGGGTTGGCGCCGGCCGGCACCGCCGAACGGAACTCGCGCGCCGTCAGCTCCTCCTCCAGGTGCCGCAAACTGAAGGCGGGTTGCCTGCCGATAGCCAGCAGCGATTCGACGATCCGCGCGGGTTGGCCCCAGTCGTTCCACATGACGCCGTCGAGAGACTGCATCGCGATGCGGTCGGACGCGCGCTCCAGGAGCTCCGAGGAGAAGTTGACCCGCGGCATGGTCTCGTACACCTCGTCGAGCACCTCGCTCTCCCGCGGCGTGCCGACGGCCGCCCGCAGGACCTCGAAGAACGGGACCAGGTTCGGGAGTCGCTCGCAAGCGAGTTCCCAAAGGGTGCGGGCGCGCGCCACAAGCACCAGGGTGTTCCACAGGGCGCCGCGCTCGTAGAGTCGGACCGCTTCCGGGGGAGCCGGCTTTTCGACAAAGGACTCGACGGCGAACACGCGGTGTGCCGGCTGCCGGCCGAGGTCGCCGGACGGGACAATCCAGCCGTACTCGTCCTCGATGTCGGTCGGCGTGGCGCCCAGCAGGACAATCCGGTCCGTGAGTCGCTCCGCGGCCTGAATCGCCGCCTGCACCTTCGCCACGAACCGCCACTCGGGGTACACGAAGTGATCCGACGGGAGGAGAACGACGGTGGATTCGGGGTCGCTGTGCATGGCGTGAACGAGCCCGAGGAGCACCCCGGGCGCCGTGTCCAGGTTGGCTGGCTGCTCGATGAACGGCCCGTCCGTCGCCCGCGCCTCGCGAGCGCGGAGAACGTCCCGGTGGTGCCGCCCGACGACGGTCAGAATGCGGCGCGGGTCGCACAGGCATGCAGCGCGATCGAGGGTATGGTCGAGCATCGATCGCGTGCCGACGAACGTGCAGTACTGCTTGGGAACGTGACGGCCGAGCCAGCGCTCGGTGAGCGGCCGCAGACGCATACCATCGCCGCCGGCCAGCACTACTACCATCGGTTGTGCGATTGACGTCATCATGTCTTGTTGCCTTCCGCTTGCCTCGTTCCCCCGGCCCGGGGAACGAGGCTGTCAAATACGACAATTCTGTTGCGGGCGACGCGACGGTCCACACAAGTGTCGTGGCCCAGCACCTGCCGCGCCGCCCGCGTTCTCGGCATGAATGTCTCGCGGCGGTGGCCCTCCGCCCTACACGGGAATGGAACCGTTCCGCAACTCGCTCTCCGCTTGCAACCAGTCGTCGAGCGGGCCTCCCGGCCCCGTGCGCTCGAGCGACAGGAAATAGGCGCGCTCGGCAATCTGCTCGCTGGTCGGCTCGAAAGGGGACGTAATCCCGGTCGATTCGACCGCAACCGCCTCTTCCTTGCCTTCCGCGGGCACGACCGGCTTCGCAGAGGCCCGGCGTGTGGTCTTGCGCGGCGCGGTTTTGCGCGGCGCGGTCTTCCTGGCCCGCTTGGCGGCTCCGTTGGTTGTTGTCGTTCGTTTGGCCATAGTCCCAGACATCCTCCATATTCCTTCGAGCGTGCGCCGCCGCACCCATGACTCGGGATCCAGGTCCAGGCAGGATCAAGGCTAGCGGTGCGGTGTGTCCAATACGTGTCGGGCGCGTTCCGTTCCTGTAAACCCGTAATCGATGCGGATGCCGACCGCCGTTCCACCCGTGGTGCGAAATAGCAAGACTTGTGCCGTAGCGGGAGATCCGGCTCCCGACAAGACAAAGTCCCGCCGTATCAGTCAGATACGGCACCGCCCCACACTACTGCGGCGCGGTTTGCTCCCGTGCGTGACCGAACAATGGTGTCGAGACGCCGAAATGAGCCGACATTCTTGTGCCTAACCGTAAGACGGTCAGGCGCAAGAATTGGCCGAGCCGACCGTTCCTAGATCCAGAGGTGTCCGGGAAGGTAAAGCGCCAGCGGGTCGTCAGTCCCGAATAAAGAATAGCACACCGAGCGGGGGCAGCGTCAGACGGAGGGAGAAAGGACGCCCGTGGACGGGTTCTCGCTCCGCGACAACGTGCCCGCCGCCAACCAGATCGCTACCACCGTAGCAAGCCGCGTCGCTGTTCAGCCGTGCCTTCCAGCGACCGCCGCGAGGGACACCGATGCGATGGTCGTGTCGCGCGACCGGGGTGAAATTGCAGACGACGACGGTCGGGTCGCCGTCACGGCCGCGGCGCAGGAAGCTCAATACGCTGCTCCCGCGGTCGTCGCACTCGATCCATTCGAAGCCGGACGGCTCGGCGTCGAGCTCGTGGAGCGCCGGCTCCGTCCGATAGAAGCGGTGCAGGTCGCGCACCCATGCGTGTACACCGGCGTGCAGCGGACTGTCCAGCAGGTGCCAGTCGATGCTCTCGGCGTGCGTCCATTCCCGTTCCTGCGCGATCTCGTCCCCCATGAAGAGGAGCTGCTTGCCGGGATGGCCGACCATGAAGCCGTAGAGCAGCCGCAGGTTGGCGTGCCGTTGCCACTCGTCGCCCGGCATGCGCGACAGGAGCGAACCCTTCCCGTGAACGACCTCGTCGTGCGACAACGGGAGGACGAAGTTCTCGCTGAAGGCATAGATCAGGCTGAACGTCAACGCGTCGTGGTGGTGCCTGCGGTGGACCGGGTCCTTCGACATGTAGTCCAGCGTGTCGTTCATCCAGCCCATGTTCCACTTGAAGCCGAAGCCGAGCCCGCCGGCGTCCGTCGGGCGGGTGACCCCGGACCAGGCGGTCGATTCCTCGGCCACCATCATGATGCCGGGATACTCCGCGTAGGTTGTCTTGTTCAGGCGCTTCAGGAAGTCGACGGCGTCGAGGTTCTCGTTTCCGCCGCGGGCATTCGGAATCCACTCGCCGGCCTCGCGTCCGTAGTCGAGATAGAGCATGGAGGCGACGGCGTCCACCCGCAGGCCGTCGAGGTGGTATCGCTCGAACCAGAACAGCGCGCTCGAAATCAGAAAGTTGGCGACCTCGCGGCGGCCGTAGTTGAAGATCAGCGATCCCCAGTGCGGATGCTCGCTCTGGCGCGCGTCCGCGTGCTCGTAGAGACAGGTGCCGTCGAACCGGGCCAGGCCGTGGCCATCCTTCGGAAAATGGGCAGCCGACCAGTCCACGATGACGCCGATGCCGCGCCGGTGCAGGGTATCGACCAGCTCCATGAACTCCTGCGGGGTGCCGAAGCGGCTCGTCGGCGCGAAGTAGCCGAGCGTCCCGTAGCCCCACGACTCGTCGAGCGGATACTCGGCGACGGGCAATAGCTCCACGTGCGTGAAGCCCAGATCCGCGACGTGGTCGGCCAGGCGGCCGGCGATGTCCCGGTAGGTCAGCCAACCTCCTTCGGCGGGCACCCGCATCCAGGAGCCGAGATGGACCTCGTAGACGGAGATCGGCGCGTCATGCGCGTTGCGGGCCGCGCGCCCGGCCATCCAGTCGGTGTCGCCCCATTCGTAGTCGGACAGATCCCAGACCCGTGACGCGGTGCGGGGGCGCACCTCCGCGGCGAACGCGTAGGGGTCGGCTCTCTGCACGCCATCGCCGCCGTTCCCGGGCGTGACGTGGTACTTGTAGAGGGCGCCGCTCGCGACCCCCGGGACGAAGGTCTCCCAGACCCCGGCCTCGGGTCGCCGCCGCATCGCGTGCTCGCGCGGGTCCCAGCCGTTGAAGTCTCCGACGACCGCGACGGAGCGGGCGTTGGGTGCCCAGACCGCAAAATGCACGCCGCCGTCGCCGTCGTGCCGCGCCGGGTGCGCGCCGAGCTTGTCGTAGCTCCGGTAGTGCGTTCCGTCGGCGAGCAGGTGCAGGTCGTAGTCGGTCAGGAACGGCGAATCGGCCGGCTGCGCGCGTGACGGCATCCCATCAGCTTACAGCCCGCGGCAGGGCCCCTCGCAGCACTGGCAAAGGAGTGGACCCCGTGGGAAGCGGAACGAGAGAGCTGCCGGCTGCGCGGCGTCTCCGGCTACGCGGACGCCTCCACGCGGACCGTGACGACGTCGGTCTCGTGATACTGCTGGTGGCGCACGGACGAGGCCAGGTGCCGGAGCAGCCGAAGCGACACTTCCTGCTCGGCCTGCTGGCCCGCCACCCGGTCCCCGAGCATGGCGATGCGGTCCTCGATGTTCGACTCCTCGGTGGCGGCGACGAACTCCAGCTCGGCGGCACGGCCGTCGTTGCGGGCGCTGATCTGCAGGCGCCGCTTGCCGCTCTCCTCGTCCTGTCGGATGAGCGTCAGCAGCGTCTCCTCGCCCACCGCGCGCAGCCGGTCCGTCATCGCCTCGTTCCAGCCCCGCGTCTTGGCGAACTCGGTGAGGAACTTGTCGATCGCCGGATAGGCGCTCGTCTCCAGGGCGGTTCGCAGGCGGTGCGGCCGCGGCCTGGTCAGCTCCAGGAACAGCGTCATGAGGATCGCCGCGAGGCCGCCGGCGGTCATCCCGTTCTCCAGCAGTCCGCTCCAGGCGCCGAGCTGATCGGCGAAGATCAACCCGTTCTGAAAGCCCAGGCCGATCCAGAAGCCCACGCCCGCGACGATCCCCTTGCGGTAGTCGACGCCGTCCTCGACCACCACGCGCATGCCGAGCACGAAGAGGGTGGACATCAGCACGATCGTGTACGCCCCGGCCACCGGCCCCGGAATCGCGAGAATGAGCCCCATGAACTTCGGGAGGAAGGCCAGCACGATGAAGATGGCCCCGATGTAGACGCCAACCGTGCGCGAGGCGACCCCGGTGATGTCCGTCACGGACACGCTCGACGAATAGGTCGTGTTCGGCACCGTCGCCGCGAGGCCCGACAACAGGTTCCCCACGCCGTCGGCGGTAACCGCGCCCTGCACCACGCGATAGTCGGTCGCCCGCGGTTTTCGCCGCGAGACGCGCTGAATGGCCACGCTGTCGCCGATGGTCTCGATGGCTCCAATCAGGGTGACGAACACGAATGCCGGCAGCAGTGACCAGAACGCAACGCCGAACTGCAGGTCGAAACCGGGCCAGCCGCCCGCCGGCAGTCCGACCCAGCTCGCCTCGGCGATGAGCTGCGTGTTGTACAGCCCGAACGCGCTGGCGACCGCGCAGCCGCTGGCGATGCCGACTACCGGCGCCCAGAGCCGCCCGACGCCGGTGGCGCGCAGCGTGACCCCGACCGTGACGACCAGCGTCGCGAACACGCTGGCCGGCGCGGCGGCAGGCGACGATCCCTCGGGTACGTCGCCGAGCATGCCGAACATGATCGGCATGAGGGTGACCGGGATCAGCATGATCACCGTGCCGCACACCGTCGGGGTGAGAACCCGCCGGAGCAGAGACAACTGCGTGGAGAGACCGAACTGGAACAGCGCCGAGAGGGTGACCAGCGTCGCCAGCAGTCCCGGCCCTCCCTCGATGAGCGCGGTGACGCACACCGCGATGAAGGCGGCCGACGTGCCCATCAGCAGCACGTGGCCGGAGCCGATGCGGCCGACCCGCACCGCCTGGAGGACGGTCGTGACGCCGCTGATCGCGAGGGCCGCGAACGCAGCCCACGCCAGGAAGTCCTCGCTACCACCCGCGGCGCGCACGACGATGGCCGGCGTCAGCACGATGCCGGCCACGGTGAGCATCGCGAACTGGAATCCGAGGCCGAGGGCCAACGCGGGGGGCGGCTGCTCCTCGGGCTCGTAGCGTAGGTCTCTCACGCCTCCGGCACTTGTCGAGGTCATGGTGACGTATCCTATCCCGTTCCTCGGGTTCGCGGTTCGCTTGTACACGAATATCAGAGGAGGGTGGCCCTGCGCGTAGCGCTTGTCGCATCCGAGGCGGCGCCGTTCGCGAAAACGGGGGGGCTGGCCGACATGGTTGGTTCGCTCGCGGTGGCGCTGGCGCGGCAGGGGCTCGAGGTGACCCTCGTCCTGCCGGCGTACGCCGGTGTCCTGCGGCGCGCGGATGTGGTCGGCGCCGGGATGGGGTTCAATGTCCCGGCTATCGACGGAATCGAACGCACCGAAGTCCTGGAGAGCGTTCTCGGCGAAGACGCGCGGGCCTACTTCGTCCGGACCGACCGGTTCTTCGACCGCCCCGGTCTCTATGGCCAGGGCGGCGCAGACTACCAGGACAACGCCGATCGTTTCGCCTACTTCGCCCGGGCCGCACTGGCACTGCTCGCCCGGCTCGGGCCGTACGACGTGCTGCACGGCCATGACTGGCAGGCGGGTCTCGCCATCGCGTATCTCCGGCTGCAACCCGACCGCTACCCGGCCCTGGCTTCCACCCGCACGCTGTTCACCGTGCACAACGTGGGCTACCAGGGACTGTTCGACGCCGGCGTGTTCCCACGGCTACAGGTGGATGACGCGCACTACTGGTCGAACTTCGAGTTCTACGGCAACATCAGCTACCTGAAGGCCGGCCTGTCGCTCGCGGAACGGTTGACGACCGTCAGTCCGAGCTACGCCGAGGAAATAATGACTCCCGAGCAGGGATTCGGGCTCCACGGCGTCTTCAAGGAGCGGGCCGGCGATCTGGTGGGGATCATGAACGGCGCCGACTACGCGGTCTGGGACCCGTCCGTGGATCCCTTCATCGCCCGGCAGTATTCGCCCGTGGCCCCGGAGGGCAAGCGCGACTGCAAGCGCGACCTGCAGCGGCGGCTGGAGCTGCCGCCGTCGGACGCGCCGCTCGCTGGCATGGTTGCCCGGCTGGTCGACCAGAAAGGGCTCGACATCCTGGTCGGCGCGCTCGATGCCCTCTTGTCGCGGGACCTGCAGCTCGCGGTGCTGGGAACCGGCAACCCGTACCACGAGCAGGCGCTCCGCGAGTGCGGACAGCTCCACCCCGACCGCATGGCGGTCCGAATCGGCTTCGACGAAGAGCTCGCCCACGCCATCGAAGCGGGCAGCGACCTGTTTCTGATGCCGTCGCGCTACGAGCCGAGCGGTCTCAACCAGCTCTACAGCCTGCGGTACGGCACAATCCCGGTCGTCCGCGCCACCGGCGGTCTCAAGGACTCCGTGCTGCCTTTCGACGAGGCGACGGGCGGGGGTACCGGCTTCCTGTTCGAGGATTATGAGTCCGCTGCGCTCGTGCAGGCCGTCGACCGGGCTCTCGACTGCCACGGGCGCCCTGCCGCGTGGCGGCGGCTCGTCGCGAACGCGATGGCGCAGGACTTCTCCATGGAACGCACCGCCGCGGAGTACGCCGAGCTCTACGCAAAGCTCGTCGACCGCGACGATTGATCGCTGGCCGCGAGCCGGCAGGCTGAGGCGGCGCTCGGTCAGAGGCTGATAAGCTGAGCGGCGCGTTGACCGACGACTCCACGAGCGATCCGCAGGATCGCTTCGATGCATCCCGCTGGCGGACGCCCGCCCTGGTTATGGCGGCGGCGTGCGCCATCGCCATGCTCGGCTTCGGCGTGCGCTCGGTCTTCGGGCTCTTCCTGGAGCCGATGACCGCGGCGCGCGGCTGGGGCCGCGAGACGTTCGCGCTGGCCCTGGCGATCCAGAACCTGATGTGGGGCGTGGCCCTGCCGTTCGCCGGTGCGCTCAGCGACCGCTTCGGGTCGCCGCGCGTGCTAGCGCTGGGCGCGCTGATCTACGCCGCGGGCATCTGGGGCATGACGGCGGCCGAGGGCGCCGGGCTGCTGTACCTGACGGCCGGCATGCTGGTGGGGGTCGGCGTGGCGTTCACGGCGTTCTCCCTCGCGCTGGCCGCCATGGCCAAGGTGGTGGGTCCGGAGCGGCGCTCTCTGGCCCTGGGGTTGGGGACGGCGGCGGGATCGTCCGGCCAGGTGGTTTTCTCGCCGCTCGGTCAGGCGTTCATCTCCGCCTACGGGTGGGAGGCCGCGCTGCTGTTCCTGGCCGCCTCGACGCTCCTGATCGCGCCGCTGGCCTTCGCGCTGCCCGGTTCCCCGGCGGTGCGTGGCGAGGCGCCGGCGGCCGAGCAGTCGCTGCCGGCCGCTCTCCGCGAGGCGCTCGGCCACCGCGGCTACGCGCTGCTGACCACCGGCTTCTTCGTCTGCGGCTTCCACGTCGCCTTCATCACGGTGCACTTCCCGGCCTACGTCCGCGACCTCGGCCTGTCCGCCGCGGTCGGGGCGGGGGCGATCGCGGTCATCGGCCTGTTCAACATCCTCGGCTCGTTCGCCTCCGGCGCCGCCGGCCAGCGCTGGAGCAAGAAGTACGGGCTGAGCACCATCTACGCGTCGCGCGCGGTGGCCATCACGGCGCTGATGCTGCTGCCGAAGACCGCCGCCGTGATCTACCTGTTCGCCGCCGTCATGGGCGTCTTGTGGCTCTCGACCGTGCCCCTGACCACCGGCATCGTCGGCCAGATCTTCGGGGTGCGCTACCTGGCCACGCTGTTCGGCGTGGTCTTCCTCAGCCACCAGCTCGGTAGCTTCCTCGGCGTCTGGCTCGGCGGCTGGCTGTACGACACGACCGGCTCCTACGATGGTGTCTGGTGGGCGGGCGTCGCCCTGGGCCTGGCCGCGGCCGTCATCCACCTGCCGATCGACGAGCGGCCGATTACCCGCCAACCGGCGGCCGCGCCGGCCGGTTCCGCAACCTACTGACCTGTCGGCCGGGGAGTCGGCTCGTCGGCGGCGAAGCGGAGCAGGCAAGGGCGCGCTACCGCGGCTCGGTCCGCACCAGGATCTCCACGTCGGCGAGATCCTTGGTGCGCCCGGTGGCGCGCTTGTTGTCCAGCAGCGCGGTCCGCCCGAGGAACGGTACGTCGAGCGTTCCTACCCGGTACACGCTCCTGGTGGACCACGCGTGGTCGAAGTCCACGCCGGTGATCGAGGTCAGGAGATCGATGCGAACGGGCGGCTCGCCCATCTGAAACACCACGCCGGGCGCGGTCAAGTCGGCTTCCGACAGGCCGAGTGTCCGCACGGGCGCGCCGAATTGGAGCAATGCGTCCCAGACGCGCGCGGCGTTCTCGGGGTCGGCCTGGACCCACACGTCGAGATCGCCCGTGGCGCGGGGAACCCCGTGCGCAGCCATGGCGTGTGCGCCGACGACCAGGAACCGGGCCTCGGCGCGCACCAGCGCGGCCAGCAGGTCGAGGAAATCGGGGCTCAACGTTTCAGATCGATTGAGCTCGGAAGGTGCGGCGTGCGGACAACACGCCCTGGCATCCGGTCTCTCGTGTATGCCGGCAGGCGCCGGCCGGCCGAGGTCCAAGCGTCGATGGCGAGCCGCCACATCATGGCAATGCGCTCTTCGGGGGTGGTCCGTGCGCTCAGATCATCGTCGGGCTCCTCGCCGAGGCGGAACGCCTTGACGGGCCACGAGCCGCGCGCGTCGCGTCGCACTTCGGCTGCCGCATGATTCCGTGACATCACCCTCGATCATATGCCGAGCGTTGCGGTACCAGACCGCCAGCCTGTTCATGATGAGGGCGATCTGGGGCACAATCCGACCCTTGGTCCGGTTGGTCGGGGGACCGTTCTCCGCTGCAGACTGCCTTGACCTCCTGACAGGATGGAGCAGGCGCGCGAGACGCCGCAGCGAGAGCCGCGGGGCGCGTCTTCCGGCACTGTACGGGAACTGTTGCCTTCGACGATCTCGAGCTGATTTTCCGCGGCACACCGGACCACCGGAGCAACCTCGAACTCGCTGCCCGCGTTACGGGGCAGCGTCCGCGTCCCGGGGCCACGGAATCGGCTCGTCGTCCGCAAACCGCCGCAGGACGTTCTCGGTGATCCGCGAGACGTCGTTGTCGTAGCCGTTGTAGGACAGGCTCCCGCTCCATGCGATGGAGCTGGTCGAGAACACGGCGCCGCCGTTCGGATATTCCAGATACGCCATGTCGGCATAGACGAGGACGTTCTCGGTGCCGCCCTGCCTCGAGTCCGACGTGTTGACCTCCTCCACCACGTGCTGGTACGCGTCCGAGTGCCCGAACGAGCGGGCCAGGACCAGCGTGTGGGCGGGCGACCCCAGCGCGAAGTCCACCCGGTCGAGCTCCGACCCGGCGGCGCCCACCTCCAGAACCAGCGACGGGTGCTCGCCGATCAGCGCGTTCTCGTCTATGCCTTCGAAGATGAACGCTGCGCGCGGATCGAAGCTGTCCGGCATTCGGCGGAACGGGGAGTTGCGGTCGAAACCCTGCGCGGTGAACCCTGTGGCCACCAGCTTCTGCGGCGCTCGGCCGCGGAATCGCCACAGTCCCCCGAACTCCCCGGTCGTGGCGTGGTAGTGCTCGCCCGCCGCGCCCTGCCAGGCCTCGGTGCCGTGGGCGCGGCGAACCTCGATGTACCGTCCCGTCGGGTCGAGGCTCGTGATCCAGTAGAACCCGTTGCCGCCCATGTACATCAGGCGTCCGCCCCCGGCCAGGTACGTCTCGAGGGCGTCGAGCATCTCGGTCGACGTGTACTCCGGGTGCGTCCCCGTGAGAACGACGTTGTAGGGCTCGACCAGGGCCAGGCCCTCGTGGTGGAGGTCGTGGTCGGTGATGATGTCGACGGCGAAGCCCTTCGCGTCGAACCAGTCGACCAGGTGCGTGTCGGCCATGAACTGCCAGGGGTTCCTGGTGGTGATCTTGGGCCGCATGTTGGTGATCGGCCGCAGCGCCGACGAGTAGGTGATGCCGCTGCCGTCGGCGTGGGTGGAGTAGAGGCTCAGTTGGCCCTCCCCCTCCCGGCCGGTGCGGGCGTAGGCGAGGTAGCTGAACGTCGGCACGAGGAACGCGATGCGGGCGGTGGTGGTGCCGCGCGGCGGCCGGACGAAGAACGGCACGTAGTCCTCGTTGGCGGCGGTCCGCAGGCGCGCCGCATAGATGCCGCTCGACAGATCATCGGGGACCTGGAGCTCGAAGCCGGCATCCCAGCCCGCGTCCACCAGGTCGTCGTCGTGGAAGTAGATCGCGCCGTACTGGTCGCGTGCCTGCTTGAAATCCATCACCGCGGCGTTCCAGGTGTGCCCGGTGACGGCGCGGGTGGGCGCGTTCACCGTCCGCCCGTGCAGTCCGCGCGGCGAGCGGTCGCTGACCGCCTCCGACCCGATGTCGGCGGAGAAGTCCCAGTCGGCCAGCGCGTCGTCCGGCCCACCCCCCTGCTCGATGGCGTCGATCTCGGCCGCATCGAGCGCCCGGTCGTAGATACGGGGATTGTCGATCTTGCCGTTGAAGTGTCCCGCCGCCTCCCGCTCGTCGCCCTCTCCGGCCCAGTGGGCCGCGACCAGCAGCGGCAGCTCGTTCGCGGCGAGGGCCCGCGCCGCGGCGGTCCGTTCCACCCTGGCCCGCGTCGCGTCGCTCGGAAACCCGGTATGCGGGCGCTGCACGAAGGCCGCGCGTCCCGCGTCGGCGTCATAGCTCACCGCCACGAAGTACCAGATCGTGGGCACGCCATGCGGCCTGGGCCTTGCGGCGCCGGGAATCGCCGAACGCCACGTGCGCAACGGCGGCTCGGCGTGCAGCGTCTCGGTGGTGCCATCCGCGCCGCCGAGGCGCAACGCCAGTCGGCCCTCCTCGTCGATGAACACGCCGTAGCCGCCGCCGGCGTCGGTGGACCACTTGGTGACGATTCCCTGGGCGGCCCGCTCGCCGAAAGAGATACCGGGCGTCGTCGGCGCGATCCACGCCGTGACGGTGAAGCTGCCGTCCAGACGCAGCGCCGGGTCGTCCGGGACCAGCACGTACGAGCCGAACGGCAGCTCCTGCCGCCGGCCGGCGTAGTCGCCGCTGACCGGCGTCTCGACGAGCGTTTCCTTGAAGCCCGGCCCGTTGGGGTTCGCGTCCCCGTGAATCAGCCGCACGATGTCGGCCCGGTATTGCGGCTCCTCGCTGCTGACCATGAACCGGATGGTCTCGCCCGGCTGGACGCTCAGCCGGTCCGCGTAGCCGACGATGCCGCGCTCCCGCAGCATCTCCGGCACCTCGGTGGAGCGTTGCTGGGCGACCTGGGCCGTCGCGCTCGCGGCGGTCAGGGTCGCAACGGTCAGGATCGCGGCGTTCAGAACGCACCTGTGAATCCGGGTGGCGGCCATCGGGTGCCTCCTCTCAATCGTCCGTGTCGCTGGTGACGGTTACCGATGCGCCGCTGCGGAGCACGGTTGGCGAAGAGGCCCGCGGGAGTAGAACCTCCGGCCGTCCGCCGCCGTCGGCGGGGAGCACCCACACGTCCGCGATGGGCGATCCGATCTCTTCCGGCAGGGCGTACAGAATGTCCTCGTCGTCGAGCCATTCGACCTGGTCGTCGACGCTGCGCGACTCGGCCAGCGGGGTCGCCTCCAGGGTCTCCAGGTCGAGGACGTGCGGGCGCCAGTGCGGCTTCCCGCTGCCCGGCATTCGCTTCTTGAAGGCGATGCGCGTCTCGTCGGGGGACAGGGCCGGGCATTCGATCCCTTCGGCGACGACGCGCATGGTGCGGTTCGCGAGGCTGCCCTCGACCAGGTACATCACGCCTCCGGTGCCGAGGGTGGCGAAGAAGCGGTCGCCGTCGCCCGAGAAGGTCACGCCCCAGAAGTTGAAGTCGAGCGAGTGGAACGGCTGTCCATCGCGCTCGACCGGAAGCTCCTCCAGGTTCGGGACGACCAGCGCGCCGGTGCCGGTGTCGACGATGCTGGTCTCGGTGGAGAAGAGGCTGTCCGCGTACGAGTGACCGGATACGAAGACCGTGATCGCGGCGTGGCGTCCGTCGGGCGAGACGCGGGTGCGGCTCGGGATGCCGTTGAGCGGAATCCGATGCCGCGGGCGGAAGGCCGAGTCGAACAGCACGGCGGTGTACGTGGTGAAGAACTGGCGTTCGACAACCAGGCACGAGCCGTGTCCGGCGGCGAAGTGGAGACGGTGGCACATGAGCGGAGTGGCGGCCCGCGCGCGCCGGCCCGCTGTTTCGGTCTCGACGGCCAGGAAACCGTGGCTCCGATCCAGCCCCGTGTGGCGGACGAGAAAGCGGCGACCGGGAGTCGCCGCCGCGATCTCCTCGGACACAGCTCCGGTGAACGCCGCCGCCCGGTCGGTTGCCGGCGTCTTCGCATCTTCGGGCGAATGGTCCTCATCTGCCGCGCCGGCGGGGTGTTCCGATCCGGCCGGGGGCGCTGCTGCCTCCCGCTCGGCACGAGGTGCCCCGCCGGCGACCGTTGCTTCCGGGACCGCCGGCGTGGGCGAGAACCTCGCGGGCGGGCCCGGGGCCGGTCGGCCGATCTCCGCATCGAGCGATCCGGCGATCGGAGGCAGGCCGCTCCCGCCGGCCCGATCGGCGGACCGCGCGAGCGTGAACCACGCGTACGCGAAGGTCAGCAGGGCGCAGAGCGCGCACAGCAGCAGGAAACGCGCGGCGTTCGAGGGTGCGGCCGACGCGCCGCTTCCGGCGTGCCGCGGAACCGCGCCGACGGCCTTCCGACGCGCGGCGTCCATCCCGGCGGATTCCTCCCCGCGCCGTTCAGGTCGCGCTTCGTCCGCCATCGCCGGCATACCCCCTCAGCGCCGCCGCGGCCAGGACGGCGGCGCAGCCAAGCGCGATCGTGAACCAGGCCAACGCCTGCGTTGGACCGTACGCGGCCCAGGTCGCGCCGAAGGCGAGCGATGCCGCCAGCCGCCCGAGGCTGGTCATGGTGGTCAGCATGGCAAGGCCCGTGCCCCGGACCTCCGCGGGCAGCATCGCGCTGGCCAGCGCCATCAGCACGCCTTCCGTCAACGCATAATAGCCACCCAGCAACAGAATGCATACCGCAAGATCGGAGAGGGACACCTCGCCGGATGCGGCGGTCAGGTACGCCAGGAGCAGCAACCCGTGCCCGGCGAGAAACGTGGTGCGGCGGCCGAAGCGGTCCGCCAGCATCCCGGCCGGCAGGGCCAGCAGCAGGAAACCGCTCGCGGTTCCGACGTACAGGAGCGGGAACAGCCCCGGGTTCAGGCCGCTGCGCTGCTGCAGGACGAGATAGAGGAAGCCGTCGCTGACGGTAGCCAGGCCCAGCAGGGTCCCGGCGAGGGTCAACCCGGCGAAACCTCGCGTGGCAAGCAGGGACCGGATGGCCTGGCCGGGTCCGAGCGGCCTCTCCCGGTCGAGCGCGAGGCCGCGCACGCCGCGGACGAACAGCCACAGGACCCCGAGCCCGACGATGGCAACCGCGAAGCTGGCCACGAAGACCAGGTCGTAGGCGTCCGGCGCGGCCGACAGGATGGCCAGGGCCACGAGCGGTCCCAGCATCGCTCCCGCGCTGTCGAGGGCACGATGGACTCCGAAGCTGGTCGCCAGCCCGGCGCGCCCGCTGCTCAGCGAGATCAGCGCGTCGCGCGGCGCCGCCCGCAGCCCCTTCGCGGCGCGGTCCACCGCGACGATCGCGGCGATCAGCGGCCAGGCGCCGCCGGCGCCGAGCAGGCCGATCCGGCACAACGCCGACGTGCCGTAGCCGACCGCGGCCACCTCCTTCTCGCGTTGCGTGCGATCCGAGGCGAAACCTCCGGCCAGCCGGAGGAGGGCGGTCATGCCGTGGTACAGGCCGTCGACGAGTCCGAACTGCAGGGGCGTCAGGCCCAGGTACAGCACGAGGTAGATCGGCAGCACCGTCGCCACCATCTCGGACGAGACGTCCGTCAGCAGACTCGTGAACCCGAGCGCCACGACGTTGCGGCTGACGTGCGGCCACAAGCGCCGGCTGCGCAGGGTGTGCGCGGTCCTCCGCAGTGCCGCTACGGCGTCAATCTGGTACATGGCGGCCTTCCAGGCGCCGCGTCGGGGCCCCGGCCGACTCTCGCCGGCACCCTCATCGCGTGACAGAATAGGGCAAAGCGGCGGCGACGCGAGTCTGCACCATGAAATCCGTGCGAACGGCGTTGACGGCGTGCGGTGCCTTCGTTGCGGTCGCGTCGGGCTTGCCCGTCCCGGCGACCGCCGCTCCCGCGGGAGAGCCAGCGGAGCAAGCCGCTACCTACAACGGACACATCGCTCCGATTCTGAACAGGCACTGCGTCTCGTGCCACCGCCCCGACGCGGTCGCCCCGTTCAGCCTGTCGACATACGCGGATGTACGCGTCCGCGCCCGGTTGGTCGCGAGCGTCACGCGGCATCGAAACATGCCTCCGTGGAAGCCGGCGCCCGGCGTCGGGAGCTTCCTCGGCGAGCGGCGACTCAGCGAGGAGCAGATAGACCTCATCCAGCGCTGGGTCGCGGCGGGGGTTCCCGAGGGCGACCCCGACGAGCCGCCCGAGCCGCCCGAGCCGCCGGCGTGGGTCGCCGGGTGGGTGCGCGGCGCGCCCGATCTCGTCGTCACCATGGATGCGCCCTACCTGCTGCCGGCGGAGGGCGAGGACGTCTACCGCAACTTCGTCGTACCGATTCCGACCACGCACCCGCGTTTCGTCAAGGCGATCGAGCTGAAGCCCGCCACCACGCGCGGTATTCACCACGCCCGCATCCTGATGGACAGTTCCGGCTCGTCCCGTCGATTGGACGCCGCCGACCCTGTTGCCGGCTACGACGATCGCCACGTCGATCAGGCCCGGTTCCCGGAGGGTCACTTCCTCGGCTGGGCTCCGGGCACGGCCCCGAACAACGTCCCGGACCACCTGGCATGGCGTCTCGCACCGGGGACCGACCTCGTGCTCAAGACCCACCTGGTCCCGCGGGGAGAGCCGACGCCCGTCCGGGTCTCGGTCGGGTTCTTCTTCACGGACACGGTCCCGACGGCGGCTCCGGCCGTGGTGCAGCTCGGATCCCAGACCATCGACATTCCCGCCGGGGCGTCCGCCCATGTCGTGGAGGACCGCTACCGCCTGCCGGCCGACGTCGATCTGCTGGCCGTCTATCCGCACGCGCACTTTCTGGCCCGGCAGGTGGAGGCCCACGCGATCCTGCCGGATGGGGCGTGGCGGCCGCTGATCCGGATAGACGACTGGGACTTCGCGTGGCAGGACGAGTATCGCTACGTCGAACCGGTACGGTTGCCAGCAGGAACGGTGATCGGGATGCGCTTCGTGTTCGACAACTCCGCGCGCAACCCGAGAAACCCGAGCCGTCCCCCCGGCCGCGTGCGATTCGGTCCCCGGTCGACGGACGAGATGGCCGAGCTGATGCTGCAGGTGCTGCCGGTCGATCCGGCGAATCGTCCCGTCCTGGTCCGCGACGTGTCGCGGCATGTAGCACAGGTCGTGCTGGCCGGGTCCCGGCTTGCGCTCGCCGCCGCTCCCCGGAGTGCCGCGCTCCAGGAGCGCGTCGGCAACGATCTGTTCGCGGTCGGGCAGGTGAACGAAGCGATCCGGCACCTTGCGGCGGCGGTCCGCATCGCGCCGGAGCGTGCTTCCGCGCATTACCGGCTGGGAACGGCGCTGGCGACGATCGGGAGAACCGCCGCCGCGATGGACAGTTACCGGCGCGCGGTCGACCTGCGGCCCGACTTCGTCGCGGCGCATAACAACCTGGGTGGACTCCTGCATCTGTCCGGCGACCTCGAGGGCGCCGCGCGCCACTACCGGCGGACGTTGGCTCTGGATCCGGCCCACGCGAACGCGCGGTTCAATCTGGGCAACATCCTGCTGGGCGCGGCGCGCTTCGCCGAGGCCGAGGCCGAGCTTCGTGGCACGCTCGCGGTACGGCCCGAGTTCGCGGACGCGCATGTCGCCTTGGGTCGCGCGCTCGCCGGCCAGGGAAGGATCGAGGCGGGGGTCGAGGCGTATCGCGAGGCCCTGCGGCTGGAGCCGAACCTGACCGAGGTCCGGCGACTGCTCGACGACGCGCTCGGCCGGCTGTCCCGCGGCCGGTGAGCGCCCGCGGAAGGCGGCGACCTGGGGGCATGCGCGCGGTCAGGGCAGCTCTGCCCGGGTGAACGGCGTCCGCGACGGGCGGCCCGCCTCGTACAGCGCGAGGTTGCCCGTCATCCGCTCCACCGCCTCGGCCAGGCCGCCCCGGCGGGCGGCCTCCAGAATGTCGCGCTGCACCGCCGCCGCCTGGGAGTACAGCCCCAGCTCCGCGAGCGCCATCGCCGTCGTCTCGCCCAACGAGAGGTCCGGCGCCTCCGCCAGCAGTGGTTCGAGCAGGGCCATCGCCCGTTCGCCGTCACGCAACCGGTCGTCCGGCGCGCTGGCCAGGATGCGCGCGAGCGCGTGCTGGAACATCCGATCCTCGGGGTTCGCGTCGAGGCCCCGTTCGAGGCGATCGAGGGCTGCGTCGTAGCGCTCCATGCGGACGTAGGCCATGGCGGCGCTGTAGACGGCCTCCTGCCGGCTCGGGTCCAGCGCCAGGATCCGATCGTAGTGGGAGACGGCCTCCTCCGGCCGCCCGGCGCGGGCCAGCGCTTCCGCAAGCTGCACGCGCGCCTGGATGTAGGCCGGGTCGTGCTCCAGAACGGTCGAGAAATGCTCGATCGCCTCCAGGTGCCGTCCCTGGTCGGCGAGGACGACGGCGAGACTGAACTGCGCCTCGGTGTGCTCGGGCGTCGTCCGGACCACGCGCTCGAACTGCTGTGTGGCGCCGGCGATGTCGCCCAACTGGAACAGCGCGACGCCGAGCCGCTGCCGGAGGGAGGGATCGTGCGGATCGAGATCCAGGCCGCGGCGGAACAGATCCGCCGCCGCGCGGTAGTTGCCGGCGTCGAGCGCCCGGCCGCCCCGGATGTTGTAGGCGTTCGCGCTCTCGAGCAGCTCGTCGAGTTCCTGCCGTAGCGGATCCGGCGGCACGGCCTCCACGTCCCCTTGAAGCTGCAGGTGCGCCTCGGCCCGTTCCGTGTCGCCGAGTCCCCGGTAGGCCAGCGCGAGCTGGTAGTGCACCGCGTTCGCCCACGGGGCGGCGGCCAGACCCTGTTCGAATCGCGCCACCGCATCCGCGTATTCCCGGCGGGCAAGGGCGACGCGCCCCAGGCCCACCAGCGCCGCCGGCGCGTCCGGGTGGCGTTCGACGGCCTGGCTGTACATCCGCTCCGCCGCGTCGAGCTCGCCCGCTGTAAAGAGCACGTTGGCAAGTAACACGCGCGCCGCCAGATCGTCCGGCCGCAGCTCGACCGCCCGCCGGTACGACGCCGCGGACGCCTCGAGGTCCCCGTTCGCTTCGTGGACCCGTCCGAGGTAGTAGGGCCACCGAACGTCGTCGGGCAGCAGCGTCCGGGCGTTCCGCAGGCTCGCCTCGGCCGCGTCGACGTAGGTGGCCGCCAGCAACAGCATGCCGAGCCGGCCGTAGGCATCGCCGAGCGCCTCGGGCTCGGTCGCCGCCGCCTCCAGGCGCACGCGGACCGCCGTCCGGTAGGTGCGCATCTGCTCGGCCACCGGCTCGGCCATCTGTTCGTAGTCCGGCATGGCGACGGGAAGCAGTCCCTGTCCTTCCGGCGGAAGCAGCACCGCATCGATCGCCGGGGAGGACGCCGCCTCGGACCCGGCCGGCGCAGCGGCGCCGCCGTCCGCGCCGCTGCCACAGCCGGCGCTCAGGATACCGACAAGACAGAGGGCCCAGGACGCTCGCGCGCCGGGACGCCGGCGTCGACGGTCGCGGTCGGTGCGCCGGTGGAAGGTCATCGTGCCGCCTCCGGGAGATGTCGTCCCTGCCCCTCGATCAGAGTGGTGTAGCGATCGATCGCTACGTCGTCCCACGCCTCGGTACGTCCGCTCGGCCAGCGTACCTCCACGTTCGGCGCCGCGGTCGACTCGCCGAGACCGATCAGCACGCGCGGGTCGTTGGCCGATGCGTAGCTCCCGTCGCTGCGTGCGCGCCGCCAGCGCGTCGGCTCGTCTTCGCGGATAACGGCCACCCGGGCGCCCAGCATGTCCCGCCCGTGCCCGGAGGGGGAGTCCTTGCTGCTCCCCACCAGCCGCAACCCCAGCCAGTGCCTGCGGTTGCCGACCGTATTGACGAGCAGTCGCGCGGGACCGGAGTTGTTCCCGACCAGGACGTCGACGTCCCCGTCGTTGTCGATGTCGCCGAACGCGGCGCCGCGACTCACTTCTGACAGCTCGAACACCGCCCCGGCACGATCCGTGACGTCTTCGAAGCGCCCGTGGCCCAGATTGCGGAACAGCCGGTTGCGCTGGCCGTACGGGAACGGGTCGTCGTCGCGTCCGTCCACCGCCACCACCGTTCCGTTGACCGCCATGACGTCGAGCCGGCCGTCGTTGTCGAAATCGAACCAGGCGGAGCCCCAGCCGGTGTAGGGCAGGCTGCCCGGACCGAGCCGGGACGACGCGCTCTCGTCCTGGAACATCCCGGACCCGTTGTTGACGTAGAGGTTGTTCCCCTCGGTCGTTAGGTGCGTCATGAACAGGTCTTCGTCGCCGTCGTCGTCGAAGTCGCCGGCATCCACGCCCATGCCGGCCTCGGGGGTGCCAAGGCCGCTGAGGGCCGCGCCCGAGAGGAGGGCGGCGTCGGTCAGCGTGCCGTCCCGCTGGTTGAGCCAGAGGAGGTTCTCGGTGCCGTCGTTGGCCACGTAGACATCGAGCCAGCCGTCGCCGTCGAAGTCGGCGGTGGCCACGCCCAGTGCCGGTCCGAATCGTCCCAGCGTGGCGCGCGAGACCCCGCCGGTATTGGCGTGCCGGAGCGCCGTCGGGGTGACGTCGTCGAACGTACCGTTCCCCAGGTTCCGATAGAGGCGGTCGGGCAGCCCGCCGTACGTCTCCGGGGGGCAATAGTCACGCGCCCCCGCCGTGTTGGGGCACTCGGTACGGTCGTCCAGGTCGTAGTCGACATTGTTGCCTACGTACAGGTCCAGCCAGCCGTCCCGGTCGTAGTCGACGAACGCCGCCGAAACGCCGAATGCGCCCCGCGCCTCGATGCCGGCTCCGTCCGACACCGCGGTGAACGTCCCGTCGCCGCCGTTGCGAAAGAGCCGATCCGACTCGAAGCTCGTCACGAACAGATCGACCCACCCGTCGTTGTCGATGTCGCCCGCCGCGACTCCGAAACCGTATCCGTCGGCGGTCAGGCCGCTTTGCTCGGTCACGTCGACGAAGCGCCACGATCGATTCCCGTCCGCACCGATCTCGAGGTCGTTGCGGTAGAGCCGCCCCGTCGGAGGGCTCGCGGACGTGGGCGGCAGGAGGGCATCGGCGACGCTCGCGTCCGGTCCGAGCATGCGGCCCTGCACCAGAAACACATCCAGATCGCCGTCGTTGTCGTAGTCGAGCAGGCCGACGCCCGGGGGCAGGATCTCCGGGTAGTAGAAGTGTCCCGACGCGCCGTTGAAATGCACGAAGTCCAGGTTCAGCGCGGCCGCGCGCTCGACGAACCACGCCGAGCCGACCGAATCCATCGAGTTCCCGCCGGTAACCTCCGATGGGCCGTTCCCACCCGAGCTCGTCCGGGAAGCAGGGTCCGCGGCGCACCCGCCGAAGACCGCTGCAATCAACACGATGCGGATGGCGCCGTTCACCATGCGATTCATGATATTGCCCGGCGGGCGCTGTGCATTTCCGCGCACGCAACCTCAGCGGATTGCACCGGCCGAGCGTTCCAGAAACGGATCGAACTCGACGGGATCGTCACTGCGCCATGGCAGACCGCGTTCGTAGCGCGTCAGTTTCTCCCGCATGTCCGGTACGAGGTCCGAGCGCCTCCCGCGCATGGCCCGCTCGATAGCGCCCCGCTGCCATCGGGCCGCCTCGCCGAAGCGCCCCGTTTCCGCGAGCGTCATCGCCATGGACTCGCCCAGGTCGAGGCTTCGCGCCGCCTCCGGAAGCGCTTCCATGAGCGCGAGCGCACGGGTGCCGTCCCTGACCCCCGGGTCGGTCGCGCCGCTGAGGAGACGGGCCAGCGCGTGGGCGAAGAAAGGCTGGTCCGGATAGGCCGCCATCCCCTCCATGAACCGGTCCCGCGCGTGGGCGTGGCGGCCGAGGCGGACGAGCGTGATGGCGTGACCGAACGGCGCCTCCTCGATCCGCGGGTCGCCCGCCGCGCCCTGCTCCATGAGCATCTCGTACTCCACAAGCGCTTGCTCGAAGCGGCCCTCCCGGCGCAGGAGGCCGGCCAGGGCGAGCCGCGCTTCGATGTAGGCGGGTTCGTGCCGCACGGCCGCCTCGAATCGCTCGATTGCCTCCGGGCGGCGGCCCGCGCCTTCCAGCAGCACGCCCAGGCTGAAGTGCGCCAGCGCAAAGCCGGGCGCGGTCTGCAGGGTCCGCTCGAACTCGGCGAACGCCCCGCCCGCGTCTCCCATCTGGAACAGTGCCGTGCCGAGCCGGTGCCGCAGGGTCGGGTCGGCAGGCTCCAGGACGAGTCCCCGCCTGAAGTACTCGGAGGCCGTGACCCAGTCGCGTCGGCTGAGCGCTCGATTTCCCCTCCGTTCGTAGGCCCGGGGACTCTCGATCAGCGTGTCGAGCTCTTCCATCAGCGGATCCTCGGCAAGGATTGCAACGTCCGCGCGCTGCCGCATGTGTGCCTCGGCCCGATCGAGCCGGCCGAGGCCCCGGTAGGCGAGCGCCAGAGGATAGTGGACGCCGACGGCCGTCTGCCCGCTGAGCCGCAGTCCCTCCTCCAGGAATTCCACGGCGCGGGCGTAGTCGTTGGCCGCGAGCGCGGCGCGACCGATGCCGACGTGGGCGACGACCGAGTCGGGCTGCATGGCGAGCTGCGTCCTGAACAGCGGTTCCGCCTCCGCGGGTTGTCCCGCCAGGAGGTGCACCTCGCCCAGCCACAGCAGGGTCAGCGCGTCTTCCGGCCGAATGCGCAGGACCTCGTTGAAGGCGGCGACGGAATCGTCCAGCGCGCCGGTCGTCCTGTAGAGATGCCCGAGATAGTACGGCCAGCGTGCGTCGTCCGGCGCCAGCGTCTGCGCTCGCCGCAGATGCGGCTCGGCCGCGTCGTGCAGCGCGGCGGCCATCAGCAGCTTCCCCATGTCGCCGTAGGCGTCGGCCCGCCTTCCCGCGTTCGCGGTCGGGGTCTGCACGATCGCCATCAGCGACGCGTGCTGGGCGCGCACCTGCTCCCTCACGAATACGTCGGCGGCGGACAGGTCCGGCAAGGCGGCGGTCGGCGCGGCCTCGCTCTCCGCATCCGGGCTGCCTCCGCCGCATGCGCCGGCGGCGGCCGCGAACCAGAACAGCAGCGCGACGCGCATGACCGCCGTGCCTCCGCCGGCGAGACCCGCGCAGCCGGGGCGCCGCTCGAGTGCAGCGGGGCGTTTGCCACGGACCCCTGGCCTCATGGGACCGTCCCCGTTCCTTCGGCCAGCGTCGTGTAGCCGTCGATGGGCAGGTCGTGCCATTCCTCGACCCGTCCGCTCGGCCAGAGAACGCGTACGAGCGGGGCCTGCGCCGACCGGCCAAGTCCGATCAGTACCCGGGGATCGTGCGCCGAGGCGTAGCTGCCGTCCGTGCGAACGTGCCGCCAGATCGCTTCGCCGCCTCGCAGGACGGCGACGCGCGCGCCGAGCATGTCGCGTTGCGCATCACGCCCGGTGAGCCTCAGACCCAGCCAGTGGTTGCGGTCTCCCACCTCGTTGACGAAGAGGCGCGCCCGCCCGGTGTTGTTCGAAACGACCACGTCGGTGTCGCCGTCGTTGTCGATGTCCCCGAAAGCGGCGCCGCGGCTGATTTCCGAAAGGCGCAGGGCCGCGCCGGCGCTGTCGGTGACGTCCTCGAACCGTCCGTTGCGCAGATTGCGGAAGAGCAGATTGGTTTCGTCGTACGGGAACGGATGGTCGCCGCGCCCGTCGATCGCCTCGATCGCGCCGTTGACCGCCAGCAGGTCGAGCCAGCCGTCGTTGTCGAAGTCGAACCACGCGGCGCCGAAGCCGGTGCGCCCGTGACTTGCCGGCCCCAGGCCGGTCCGGATGCTCACGTCCTCGAAGAACGCGGCGCCGTCGTTCTCGTAGAGGTTGTTCCCTTCGTTCGGCAGGTGGGTCATGAACAGATCGAAGTCCCCGTCGTTGTCGAAGTCGCCGGCGTCGACGCCCATGCTTGCCTCCGCCACGCCGTCTCCGCTCAGCGCCGCCCCGGACAGCAGGCCGCCGTCCCTGAACGTGCCGTCGCCCCGGTTCATCCACAGCAGGTTCGCGTGCACGTCGTTGGCGACATAGATGTCGAGCCAGCCGTCGCCATCGAAGTCGGCGGTGGACACGCCGAGCGCGGGACCGAACGCGGCTCCGGAGAGCGCGGTCGCGGTCTCGTCCGTGAACCGGCCGTCGCCGCGGTTCCGGTAGAGCCGGTCGGCCTGTGGCGCGTAGACCTCCGGGGTGCAGTAGTCCCGCCGGCCCGCCAGGCCGGTGCACGGGCGGTCCGTCTCGATGCTGTACTGCACGTAGTTGCCGACGTAGAGATCCAGCCAGCCGTCGCGGTCGTAGTCGACGAAGGCAGCCGATACGCTCCAGCCGCCGCCCACGGCGCCACTCGATTCCGACACGTCCGTGAAGGTACCGTCGCAGTTGTTGCGGAACAGTTGATTCGGGCCCAGGTTCGTCAGGTACAGGTCCGTGCAGCCGTCGTTGGTGACGTCGGCGGCCGCCACCCCCATGCCGTAGCCGGGGGCGTCGATCCCGCTCCGTTCGGTCACATCGCTGAAGCGCACCGATCGCGTTCCGTCGGCTTCCACGCGCAGGTCGTTCCGGAAGAGCCGGCCTCCCGGCTCGCTGGCAGCGGCGTTCGCGGCCGGCATGCCGCCGTTCCGCACGGAGCCGTCGCCGAGCATGCGTCCCTGCACGAGGTAGACGTCCAGGTCGCCGTCGTTGTCGTAGTCGAGCAGACCGGCCCCGGCCGGGATCAACTCCGGGAAGTAGTAGCGGCCCGACATGCCGTTGGTGTGAGTGAAGTCGAGCCCCGCGTCAACGGCGCGCTCGGTGAGCCAGGCAACCTCGGCGCCTGCGTCCGATTCGCCGGCCCCGCCGGCCTCCGAGGCCGGAATTGCGCCGGACTCCCCCGCGGTGCCCGTGGGGGTGCCGCCGCAACAAACGCTCGTTGCGAGGGTCAGCGGGATGAGGGCCAGAGTGAGCTTCACTGGAGAGGAGTCCCGGACGGTCCGTGCCGAGTCGGACCGCCCGGGACCGGATGCGCGCGTCTAGAAGTCGATCTGGCCCCCGATCTGCACCAGCCGGGGGTCGATGATGTAGTTCGGCGCTCCCCAGCGCGGGCCGAACGAGCTGTTGACCCCACGCACGTCGCTCGTGTTCATCAGGTTGTACGCGTCCAGGTTGATCTGGAACCGCAGCCGCCCGTAGTTGATGATCTTGCTCAGCCGGAAGTCGAGCCGGGAGATCCGATCCTCGAACAACGTCTGCGGAGCCACCAGCGGCACCAGCGCCCAGCCCGCCGAGAGAGGCCGTCCAAGCCCCATGGCATCGCCGCTGGCGATCAGCATGTCGGCGTTGTAGTCCGGCCCGGAGAGGTTCTGGTACGCCGCGCTGATGAAGATGTCGCCGGGCAGGGGGATCGACCCGAACGCCTTGACCTGCGTCTGGGCCATGAACGGGGTCACGACCCGGCAGTGCAGCATCTCCTGCGGCGAGTCGATGGTGAAGCACTGGTCGTCGATCGACCGCCCGGTGTCGAACCCGCCGCCGAACTGGATGCCGTTGCCGAGCCGGCCGTCCAGCGTCACGTTGAAGAAGTGATTCCGGCGAATGTCGTTTCCGAACGCGTCGGTTCGCGTGATGATGTTGTCGACCTGCCCGAACTTGTCCGGGTTGAGGTCGTACAACCCGCAGATCTCGTTGCCCCCACCGCCCGGAAGCCCCGGGTGGCTGGGCGACATGACGCAGTACGGGCTGAAGTCGCCCGCGCTCACGGCCAGGTTATCGGTCCGCCGGTTCTTGCTGTCGTTCTGCTGGTTGTACCCGCCGTTGTTGAAGTAGTAACCGACGGTCATCGACAGGCCCTGGACCAGCTCCTGTTGCAGCTCGGCCGACAGGTCCCAGTTGCTGTCGCGCAGGCTGTTCAGCACGTCCGGGTCCCACTGGATGGCGTTCGGATTCAACTGACCGAAGTTGTTGTTGTCGATCGCGCCGCATTCCCCGTTCGCTCCGAAATTGCCCAGGTCGCAGTCGGGAACGTAGTTGCCGTTGGCGTCGTTCCAGGCCCGGTTCGTGCTGTTCACCGACCGCACGATGGGATTGTTTGCGTTGGTGATCTCGGTGCCGATCTTGGCCACGTAACGGCCCAGCGAGGCCTTGATGGCGGTTCTGCCGTCACCGAACAGGTCGTAGGCGACCCCCACGCGCGGATTGATGTCCCACCAGTTCGGCGTGCCTGTCCGCGCGTCGAAGTTCCGGGTGGGCAGCCACGGGTTGGCCCTCGGAAAGTCTCCCCAGGGATTCACCGGGTTCGGGTCGTCCGGCTGCTGCTGTGCGGGGCTGTAGCCGTAGAGGGAGTCGACGCGCACGCCCATGTTGATGGACCACCGGTCGATGGTCCATTGATCCTGGGCGTAGAACCCGGTATCCCGGGCGCGATCCCGCTGGAGGTAGGGCGTCGACCACTGCGTAAGCCGGTTGGGCACCCCGTTGTTGAACCGGTAGTGCACGTTGTCGGCGGCATTGAGGAGGTAGACGTTGTCCACCAGTTGCTCCGCCTGGACGCCGGCCTTGAAGTTGTGCGAACCGGTGACGTACGACACCGAGAAGCGCTGGCTGTAGCGATCGGTGTTGTTGGGGTCGCCCCGTAGCCAGCCGTAGTTGCCGTAGGTGATGCCCGTTCCCACGTCGTTGATCAGCACTTCGTCCGCTTCGACGCCCGGCATCAGGAAGGTGTTCCACTGCGAGATCGCGATGGTGCCGCCGGCCTCGAGCAGCAGGCGGCTCGTCTGCGTCGACGTCCACGTGAACTGCATCAGGCGGTTCGGGTCGAAACGGTAACCGGGCGCCGACTCCTGCATCCGGTTGGCGTTGGTTGAGCCGCAGTTGCAGGCGCGCTGCTCGTCGTAGGTGAAGTTGAACTTGTGGTTGTCCGCAGCCTGCCAGGTGATGCGGCTCAGGTACGAGTCGTACCACTCCAGCCGCCCGCTGTAGCGGTTGTCCGGCATGTCGGTGTACGGGATGAAGTTCACGACCTTCCGCTCGGCTCCCGGAGGCGTGAGGTACCGCGGCTGACCGGTGGGCGGCGCGCCCGGGAAGGTGCTCTGGTTCCAGTAGACCCCGGCGTGCCTCCGTGAGAAGCCCCAGCTCCGGCCGGCGAGGAAGAACCACAGCTTGTCGCGCATGATTGGTCCGCCCAGGCTCAGCGACTGGTCCCACATCTTCAACGTCGAGTTCGACGTGTCGAGGCCGGCGTCGCGCAGCTCCTGCGTCAGGTTCTCGCTCTCCATGCTGTCGTTGGCGAAGAAGCCGGCCGCGATGCCGCTGAACGTGTTGCCGCCCTCCTTCGGGATGACGTTGACCACCGCGCCGTCGGCGTTCGTGTCGGCCGAGACGCCCGTCGTCTGCAACACCATCTCCTGCACCGCCGCCGAGTTGATCTGGTAGCTGCTGTTCCCGAAGCTGTTCTCGATGCCCATGCCGTCCATCGCGACCTTCGTGCCGGCCTTGCCGTGGTACTCGCCGCCCACCTGCGACGAATAGCGGCCGCCGACGTCGGCCAGACCGGTAAACCCGGGCGTGAGGGTGACGAGGTTGTTGACGTGCTTCGTGCTCATGGGCAGCGTCGAGAGCACCTCGTCGGTCACCAGGGTCTGCCGGCGGACGTTCTGCACGTCGACGACGGGGGCCGCCCCGGTGACGGTAATCGTCTCCTCGATGCCGCCGACCGCCATGGCCGAGTCGATGTTGGCCGTGAACCCGGTGGTCAGCTCGATGCCCTCGCGGATGATCGTGCTGAAGCCGGGCAACGAGAAGGTGACCGTGTAGACCCCCGGCCGCAGGTCGACGATGGAGTACAGGCCCTGGCTGTCGCTGATGGCCACGCGTTGGCCTTCGATGAGTGCGGGGCTCGCGGCGGTGACGGTGACGCCGGGCAGTACGCCGCCCGTATTGTCCGATACCGTGCCGGAGATGCCTTGCGCGAAAGCTGTTGCTGGCGCAAGCAGGAGGACGCCGACGACGACGCACGTACGACGCGAACGAGAGAAGCTCTTCAAGGCGTACTCTCCCTTCATGTCGCGGCCGCGCCCACCGGAGCCGGGACGGTCCGAATCCCGGAGGGCGCTCAGGATGCCGGTGTACCAGCCACCGTCCCGATGCGGCCGACGTCTGCTGTTCGGCTGTCGTCAACGATGCGCAGTTCTACTGGGGGCGACCTCCTCGCGTCCCAGTCCTACTGTCTCAGAGCGGACGTCAAATGTCACCAAGTTTTGCCATTTCCCGCCCCGGCAGGTCCTCGTCCAGACGTCCGTTGGAACGGGCGCCGGGCCCCGCTGGCCGGCGGCCTCAGTACATCACGAAGGCGAACAGGCGCTGGCCAACTGCGACCAGCACGTACTGGCGGCCGTCGAGCAGGTGCGTCTGGGGCGCGTTGGAGATGTTGCCGATGCGCGTGTGCCACAACAGGTCGCCGTCGGCCGCGTCGAATGCCACGAAGTTGCCGCTGCCGTCGCCGGTGAAGACGACGCCCCCCGCCGTGGTCAGCACCCCCGCGCCGCCGCCGCCGCCCGGCGGCCAGGCGTGGCGCCAGACGATGTCGCCGGTGCGGTAGTCGATGGCCGAGAAGGCGTTGCCGCCCGATCCGACCACCACGCGGTCCTTCCCCCCGAGCCCCATCGACCCGCGCGGGTCGGGATCGGTCAGATACAGCAGGTTGAACCCGTTGTTCTCCTGCGTGTAGAAGAGGCCGGTGTCGGGGTTGAAGGCCGGCGGCTGCCAGTTGGTGACCCCGCCCTCGACCGGGGACACGAGCACGCCGGGGATGAGCGCCTCCTTGCGCGGGTCCGGGTTCGGCGAGCCGCTCTCGCGGACATGGCTGGCCCAGTTGGCGGTGGCGCCGTAGCGGCTGGTCGCGATGTGCTCGCCGGTCACGCGGTCGACGGTGAAGAAGTAGCCGTTGCGGGCCGCCGTCGAGACCAGCTTGCGCGGCTCCCCGTCGATGACGCCGTCGATCAGGATCGGGGTCTGGGCCGAGTCCCAGTCGTGGGTGTCGTGCGGCGAGGTCTGGAAGTACCAGGCCATCTCGCCGGTCGCCACGTCGACCGCGATCAGCGTGCAGGTGAACAGGTTGTCGCCGCGCCGCGCCACCCCGGTGTAGCCCGGCGTCGGATTCCCGGTGCCGAAGATGTAGTAGTTGGTCTCGGGGTCGTACACGCCGGGTACCCAGACCTGACCGCCGCCGTGCGAGGCCGCGTCCAGATCGGGCCACGTCTCCAGCCCCGGATCGCCCGGCTTCATGGGGACCGTGTAGAAGATCCACTGCCGCTCGCCCGTTGCCGGGTCGAACGACTGCAGGAAGCCGGGGGCGTCGAGGTCGTTGCCGGTGCCGACGAGCAGGTGGTCGCCGACGACGATCGGCGCCATGGTGGAGAAGTACTGCTCCTCGAAGTTCGCGATCTCGGTGTGCCAGCGCTCTTCGCCGGTCCGAACGTCGAGCGACACCAGGTAGTTGTCGACCGTCTCGAAGAAGAGCGAGTCGCGCCAGATGGCGGCGCCGCGGTTGCCGATGTGAGGGCCGCCGCGGGTCTTCCAGAAGTAGTGCCAGCGCTCGGTCCCGTCGCGCGCGTCGAGGGCCCACACGTGGTCCGGGGCGGTGACGTACAGCAGGTCGTCCACCTGCAGGATGGCGCCCTTGATGCGCTGGCTGCCGATGGTGAACTCGACGTCGCTCTCGCCCCCGGTGAAATCCGGGGCTCCGGGTCCCGCCAGCGGCGGCATGCCGGTGTTCAGCTCCACCGTCCAGGCCAGCGTCAGGTGTTTCACCGTCTCGGTGTTCACCTGGGTCAGCTTGCTGTAGCGCCGGCCGGTGTAGTCGCCGGAATAGGTCGGCCACGACTCTTCGAGCGGCGCCGTGAGCGACGCCGGATCGAGCCCGCCCTCCTGCGCTCCGGCGGGACCGAAAGCGAGGATCGTTGCGGCAGCGGCGAGCCCCGGAAGCAGTATGCGTCTCGTTGCAGGGTCACGTCTCATTTCAGGGTCACCAGATAGGCCGTCACGTTGTGGATGTCCGCATCGCTGTACATCGAGAGCAGCTCGCGGTGGCGGGCCAGCGGGTCGGCGAGCTCGATTCGCGCGCCGCCGCCGCGCCGGCTGAACGAGCGGTGGCGCCCGTCGGTGGTCGTCAGCACGACCACGAAGTCGTCGAGCCGCTCGAGCCGCCCTTCCACCCGGTCGCCGGAGGTCGTCGTGACGGTCACGTCCACCGGGGGCCGCGTCCCGCCGCGCGCGCCGCCGCGTACCCAGGTGTTCTGCAGCTCCTTCGGCTCGGCGATCCGCGAGGCGATGCCCCGCAGGTCGCCGGCCGGCGAATGGCACGACGCGCACTGCGCGGCGAAGTAGGCCTGGCCCGCCGCGGGGTCGCCGACGAGGATGTCCAGCTCGACCGCGTCGCCCTCCGGCGGTCCGCCCTGGCGGGTCGCGGTGGAAAGCACGTCGTGGATGTACTCGGCGACGGCCCGCACGTCCTCGTCGGAGAGCGGCTGCGCCGGCATGCCGGAGCCGTCCGGCGACGTGCTGCCGTTCTGAATCACCGGCCCCATCAGCTCGCCCTGCAGGTCGCGCAGCACCAGTTGCGACCGCAGCAGGTTGGGCCCGCCGAGGTCGCCGCCGCGCAGGTCGACGCCGTGACAGGCGCGGCAGTTGATGCCGTATATCCCCTGGCCGCGGGCGATCAACTCCGGATCCCCGGGCGGGCGCTGCAGCGCTGGGTAGAGCCCCTGGCGCCGGGGTTGCCCGGCCGCCTGCTCTCCGGCCTCTTCTCCGGCACCGGGTTCCGCCGCCGCAAGCCGGGCGCCCCACGCCGTCGTCATCAGGGCGGTCACCAGAAGCAGGGCGCCTATCATCACCGTGGACCGAGTCGCTCTCGACATTTCGGGGATTATGGCTGCGTCGGCGCAGGTGTCAAGCCAAGCCAGCGAGGGGCGGTGCGTCGGTTTGAAGTCGACTGACGCATCACGCACCGAGGGGTGGTGGTTCGAGCAAACCTGGCGCCGCTATCAAGTCTCGCCGGTGTGCGGCCGACACGATCACCGATCCACGGAATGGTCCGCGCCGGGCCAGGCACGTGGAGCAGGCCGCCGATGGGCGGGCCGGTCCGGCGAGTAGTGGTCGTCTCGCGGTCGCCGCCGAGGTGCGGGTTCCGCTGGCGCGGGTTTCGATGCCGCGCTACCATCAGGAGTTCAGATGCACCGACGAATCGTCGGTCCGCGGTTGTTCGTCCTCGTCGCGCTCGCTTGCGCCGTGCTGGCGGTGAGCGTCTCGGCCCAACCCTTTCTCGGCTTCGGCGCCTGGGGCCGCCCGAACCTGCGCTACGACGGCGAGGTCACGTTCGTGCGCCTCCGCTGGGACCGCGGCGAGTTCGGCGCTCAGGTGTACGGGCGCGGCTACATGATGTGGGCGCACGAGTTCCCGCGAGCCGAGCAGCACATCATGTCGCTGCTCAACGACTTCACGACTGTCGACGCCAAGGACACCGGCAGCCTGATTCTGCCGCTCGACGATCCGCAGCTCTTCCGGTACCCGATCGCGCTGATGCAGGAGCCGGGTTTCTGGGCGATGACCGACGGGCAGGCGGCCCGCCTCCGCGAGTACATGCTCAAGGGCGGTTTCGTCATCTTCAATGACTTCGAGGGCCGGCAGTGGGAGAACTTCGAGGCGCAGATGCGCCGCGTCATCCCCGACGGCCGCTGGCTGCCGCTCGACCCGAGCCATCGCATCTTCGACACGTTCTTCAACGTGGACGAGCTCAAGCTCCCGAACCCCTACAACCACCACCTCGCCGGCCTCATTCCGGAGTACTTCGGGCTGTTCGAGGGCAACGACCCCGAGGGCCGGCTGATGTCGATCGCCTGCTACAACACCAACCTGGCGGAGTTCTGGCAGTCCGGCGGCACCGGGTTCTTCCCGATCGAACCGATGAACACCGGGTTCGAGCTGGGCATCAACTACATGATGTACGGCCTCACGCACTGACCCGTTGGCGCCGGTTCAGCACCCAGAGCACTATCCACGCCGGCAGGGACAGAACCGCCGCGTAGATCTTCGCCGCACGCGCGGTTCCTGTCACATCCGGGTGGCCAGGCCCTCCACCATGCAGGGCAGCGGCTCCACCAGGTAGAGCGGGAGGGAAAGCAGCGGGTAGCGGATCCGTTCGGAGCCGTGACCGTGGCGCACTTCCGCTTCGACCATGTGTAGCGTCGGCAGGTCCGTATCGAAGCGTACGGCGAACGGAACCCGCTTCTGCGCCACGAACTGGTGCAGGGACTTCAGGGTGCCGGTGCGTCCGGCCTTCACCTCGACCGGGACGATGCGGCCGCCGAACTCGCAAATCTCATTTACATGCCCCTGAAAGCAATGTGTGATTACGTTTTCATGGGTGTATTCTCTGTCGCACTCCCCAGGGGATCGGGAGACTTCAGAATCCGATCATCGTCTGCAGGTAGAAGAAGTCCGCCGTGTCCAGCCTGAAGTCGGCGTCCCGCAGGTAGGCGCCGCCAAAGAAGCGGCCGTAGCCCACCTCCAACCCGACCGGGCCGACCGGGAGGCGGACGGTGATGTCGAGTTCGTGGCCGACGTGGGACGAGAAGGCCGCATCGGCGGACTGGTGGACCACGGCGCCGCCGACGTTGTACCAGGCATCCGTGCCCGGTGCGACGAGGGTGAAGTCCTGCAGGGCGACGCGCAGGGTCGTGTGCCGAGGCAGCGCCGCCTCTACCGTGACCTCTGCATTGCGCAGGTTCTGGAGCGCGAAGAAGTCCATGTAGCCGTAGTAGGCGTGGCCCAGCGGATAGAGCTGGTCGAACGTGCCGTGGACGCCGTCGTCCGGGTCGTCGTCTCCGCTGCCCAGATTGAACGCCGCGCCAAGCTTCAACCGGCCCGGTAGGGCGGTCGTGTAGGAACCGCCGACGTGCACCAGCGCGGCCCGGTGCTTCAGGCCGCCGTAGCTGCCGGTCTGGGTGGCCAGCTCGCCGTCGAACGCCCAGGGGCCGCGGCGGGTGTCCACGCGCGTCCCGATGGTGTGGACGGCGTCGTCGAGGCGCGCGGCGCGCCGCAGCAGCCAGTACCCCTCGACGGTGGAGCCGTCGACCAGCGCGGTGTCGGTGTAGTAGACGCCGTGGAGCTGGCTGTTGAACATCCGGCTCCCGGTGGGGCCGTGGTCGTTGAGGCCGGTCGGCGTTACCGGTACGAGGCGTGTGGCGAAGGCGTCGAGCTTGCGGCCGGGGCCGCCGCCGGCGGTGACCCGCACGCCGTCGAACACCCGCGCAGTGTTGACCCATTCGAGCGGGGAGACCATCCGCTGGGCGCCGTAGACGAGCTTCTGGCGGCCGATGCGCAGCGACACCGGCCGCGGGCCGGCCGCGGGCGATCCGACGTCCAGGTACGCCTGGTGGATGTCGAGCTGGTCCGCGAAGATGTTGGGCGTGCGTGTCTCGCTTATCGCCTGTTCGCCGTGGATCCGGGCGTCCTGCAGCTCGACGATGCCGGTGACCCGGTCGCTCGGCTCCCATGTCAGGCCCCACCGGAACCGGGAGAGCAGGTAGTCCTCGTCGTTGCCGGGGCGTTCGCCGTCGAATTTGGCGTTGCGTCGGCTCTCGGTTCGCAGGCGAATCTGCGAGCCCATCGTGAGGCCCGGCAGGATCTCGCGCCAGTCGGACGCTTTTTCCGCCGCCGTCCGCGCCGCGGCCTCCGCCCGCGTAGTGGAGCCGGATGACGGCGCGTCGGAGGCCGCCTCGGTTGCGGACTGAAAGACTCCGTCGTCGTCGGAGTTGGCCTCAGCCGGCGCGACGGCGTGCGCGGCGACACAAAGTGTGAGAACCGTCACATTGACCAGGTGACGGCGCATGAGCAGGAGTGCGGAGAACAAGATGTTCGTTGCCATGCGCCAGGTAGCCTTCAAGACGCATGCCATTTCTCGGAAAGAGCCCCGAGGCCGGGCGCCGCGCCATCGACTTGCGCCCATGGACAGGGGAGCGAGACTACCTCCGGTGTCGCCGTCGGCGAGTTTCCGCATCTCCGGGCCGGCGTCTCTTTTGTCGGTCCGCTGCCTTATCACCCACACTTCTGTCGAACGCCATCTGCGCGCGCCGACTGGTCTCGCGGAGGTTGCTCCCTGCCCTCTTCGGAGCGATGTCTCACTTGCTACTCTCGACTACAGGTCTGTTGCGCGTTTGGCTACAAGCGACATTCTTGTGAGTCACTCGTTGCCGGTGCAGCCGTAATACGTTGCGGGTTCTTCTGGAAGCCTCATCCGCATGCGCCGTCCCGCCGTCCGCAGCGACAAGGGTGTCAAGCGGAAAGGAAGACAAGCCTCATCCGCATGCGCCGTCCCGCCGTCCGCAGCGACAAGGGTGTCAAGCGGAAAGGAAGGCTTCTACATTCCTGTCGGTCCCTGGCGACGGGACCCATTGGTGCATCCCTATATGAACAGGACGCAAACCATTGATTCCAAGGGGTTAACGGGATCAGGACGGCGTCCGCGCCAGTCTTGGCCCACCTCTTGCACTGTCTGGTGGCCAAGTCGTGAGGCGCTGCCGCGACGGCGGGCTCGTTGGAAGGCCGGGAAGCGCCGGCACAGCTCGCACAAGGTTCCCGGTCGTTTGGGTGTTCCGGCAGTCGCCATAGTCATTTCATTCGCTTGCGCGTCGGAGGCGCTCACATGGAAGTCACCAGCAAGGCTACGCGGATTCGGCTCTTCAGCATCAACACGCCGCAGATGCGCGCGTTCCACATGTCGTGGTTCGCGTTCTTCCTGTGTTTCTTCGCCTGGTTCGGCATCGCCCCGCTGATGAAGATCGTCCGCGACGAGATGGCGCTGACCCAGTCGCAGATCGGCTGGCTCGTCATCGGGTCGGTCGCCATCACGGTCGTCGCCCGGCTGCTCATCGGGTGGCTGTGCGATCGTATCGGACCGCGGCGGGTCTACACCTGGCTGCTCATCGTCGGGTCGCTGCCGGTGATGGGCATCGGCCTGGCCCAGGACTTTCAGACCTTCCTCGTCTTTCGACTGCTGATCGGCGTCATCGGGGCGTCTTTCGTGATTACGCAGTACCACACGTCGGTGATGTTCGCCCCGAACGTGGTCGGCACGGCCAACGCCACCACCGCGGGGTGGGGCAACCTGGGCGGCGGCGTGACGCAGCTCGTCATGCCGATCGTGCTCGGCATCCTGACCGTCGGGGCGTACATCCCGTTCACGAACATCCAGCTCCTCCCCGGTCTCGGGCTGAGCGACGCGGCGGGCTGGCGGGTGGCGATGGTGCTCGCCGGAGCGATGTGCGCCCTGGTCGGCGTGGCCTACTACTTCTTGACGCAGGATGCGCCGGAAGGGAACTACGGGGAGCTCCGCGCGGCCGGCAAGCTGCCGCCCAAGCAGAGCGTGAAGGGCTCGTTCGCCAAGGCGGCGCGGGACCCGCGGGTCTGGGCGCTCTTCGTCATCTACGGCGCCTGCTTCGGCATCGAGCTGACCGTCAACAACGTTCTCGCCCTCTACTTCATCGACTACTTCGACTTCTTCGCGTCGATGAGCGCGGTGCAGGCGGTCCAGTGGGCGGGCGCGGCGGCGATGCTCTTCGGCCTGATGAACGTCTTCGCGCGCACCCTCGGCGGCGCGGTCGGGGATCTGTTCGGACGCCGGTGGGGGCTCTCCGGGCGCGTGCGGTGGCTCTTCATCGCGCTCTTTTTCGAGGGGCTGGCCCTGATGCTCTTCTCGCAGATGCCGGTGCTGGCGCTGGCCATCCCCGCGCTCATCGTCTTCAGCCTGTTCGTGCAGATGTCCGAGGGTGCGACGTATTCGGTGGTGCCGTTCATCAACAAGAAGGCGCTGGGCTCGGTCGCCGGCATCGTAGGGGCGGGCGGCAACGCCGGCGCGGTCGCCGCGGGGTTCCTGTTCCGCGGGGCCATCCCCTGGTCGACCGCCTTTCTCGTCATCGGCGCGCTGGTGACGGTCACCGCGTTCCTCGCCTTCGCGGTGCGCTTCGACAGCGAGACGGAGACCGAGGCGCGGACGGCGCTCGACGCGGCCCTGGCGGATCGGCGGGCCGGCCTCGCCAGCGGCGGGGCGGAGCCCGCCGGGGCGGCGGGGTAACCGCGACATTGCCGTAGGAGTCTTCGCTGGCGCGAGACTCCTACGGCCGCCAGCTCCCAGGGGTCTGCGCTCCCGGGTGCCAGCGCGGACGAGCCGGCTGACGCTGGTGGTCAGCCCGGTCACCGGAACC
>CATQHX010000003.1 GCA_958296065.1 Vicinamibacterales bacterium
GGTGCTCTCTGTCCGAGATTGGTTAGGGGCCGCAGCCCCGGTTTGCGCTAGCAAAAACCGCATCTCGCTCCTACCGTCTCTGTCGCGGCGGGGAGTATACGGAACGGTGTGCCGCCGGACAGACAAAGGTCTGCTACAGACGCGGGTTGCCTCCGGAAGCGGGAAGAGCGGAAGGCGGACCGGGCTGGGTTCAACTGGCTGCGGCCGCCTCGGAGGTCGGGTGCTGCGCCGAGAAACGCTGAGCGCTCGGTCGGGCTGCGGACAGGTCCGAGCCCGCCAGCCCGCAGAGCTCTACCAGCGCAAACAAGGGTCGCCCGAGTCGGAGAGGTCGTCGAGGTTCGGAACGATCGGATCGCTGGGTCGATGCCGCCCGTCGACGTGGTGAGAGGCGAGGCCGGGGGATGCCGTATCCGGCTCCGATGCGGTGGTCCGGTACTGAGAGGGGTACTTCTCGGGGCCGGGTGCCCGATTAGACGTTGTCGCGGCGGCTTTTGTTCCCGACCGCGTACAGATTTTCTTCGGCCGCGGATTGCTCTTGAGCCAGCCGGTAGCCGGACGTGGCGGGTTGTCGGAGGTTCTAGCATCGCCGCGCCGGATCTGGCCGGCAGAAAGCAGAAAAATGTGGGTCGCCGCCCACAGTTTCTCAGCCGGCGTGCGTGCACCTCGACCGGCCTGCTCGATCCGGCGAACGGGCCGGACAGAATGTCGGTCGGCGACTGGGCGACTTCGGATGCGCGCAACCGGCCCCCGAGGATGACGCGGGCCGGCGGATCGTGACCGCGGGCAGGACAGCAGAGCTGGGAGCGCCGCCCCGATGCCGTCGGCGTTGTCCACGCTGGGAGATTGACTCTTCGGGCGCTACCAGCGCAGGCAGGGATCGCCGAGTGCGGACAGCTCGACGAGCAGGGGGACGGCTTGGCCGAAGTCGTCGTCCGCGCCGTCGTCGTGCTCGGCGTCGTCGGCCTCGACGCCGTCGAGTAGCGCGGACAGGGCGACCTCGACGGGGTTGAACGCGTGTGTGAGGAGCCAGTTGCGGCGCTTGCGGCAGGCGGTGCAGCGGGTGCTCTCGGGCCAGATCAGGCGACCGCAGGTGCCCGCCTCGAGCGGCAGGTCGACACCGGGACACAACTGCATGTAGCTTGATGTCGTTGCGGTAGCGGCGCATGTTCTCGCGGTTGGCGATGCGCTTGCGCAGGCGCCGCAGCGATCGCCGGTGCTCGGGACGGAGCGTGTCGATCAAGCGTCATCGTCTCCTCCGGGGATGGGCCCGACGGGGCGGCTGGCGTGGCGGCGTTGGGCGAAGTCGTGCGCCGCTGGCGGTGGCGGCCGTCGAGCCGCTTCAGGCGTCGAGCGTGTGTGGGGTGATGGCCCGGCAGGGCCGGTGCGTGGCCGAGGCCGGCGTCAGGGACGCGGCGTCGTGCGGCCGGATGCAGCACGCCGAGGCGTGGGTATGCCCGCCCGCGTCGTTCCCCTGGCCGCCGTTCGGATCTGCGTCATTGTCGCCCGCCCCGCTCCCTCTCCCCGGGGTACGTTCGTCCGCGCGCCGACTCCGGGAGGCGCGCCGGGCCGGCAGGCCGAGGGAGGGTGTCGACGTCGGGTGCGGTGCGCCGGGCGGCGTGTCGGTGAGGCGGTCTGGAGAAGGCGTGCCGGTCGTCGCTATCGGTCTCCGCCATGCACAGACTGATCATCGCCGTAGGTGTTCTCGCCGCGCTGGTCGGCTGCGGCTCGGGGAACTCCTCGACGGTGAGGGTCATGACCGCCGAGGAGCCCGCGGCGGCTGAGCAGCGAGCGACGGCGTGGCGGGAAGAACGGCCACCGCACCCTGCACCGTTGCGCTCACCGTCATCGACAAGGCACGCCCGTTCGGCGTGCACGCCGCGCCCTCCGCGTCGCAGTCCCGGCCGCCCGTCAGTGCACGCCGATGCGGCGCCGCGACGTCCACGTCGGCAACGTGGGCGCAGGGGTTCGTGGACGGGTTGCTCCTCGCTTGTGCGATCGGCGTGTCGCGCCGGGGATTCGGGAGAGCGGCGCCGGGCGGACTTTCGCCCCTTCAGGAATTCTGGAGTCCATCCAGGACCAGACCATGTTCTGGAAATGAAAGAGCAAGTAGAAACTGCACCATTCCTGGTGCATCGGCCGGCCGTCAATAGATTGACACACTGTGAACGCTGGCCGACACTTCTTTTTGAAACCTGGAGGATTGACTCCATGGAGTCAATCCAAGGAATTGGATCGGCAAGTGGAAAACGCGAAATAACGGCGGAAATGGCCGGTATTCCGAGACCGCCGCGCGTGGTCGCTTTCGCCTTTCTTGGCAGCCGTCCCGGCCTGCTTCCGGGCGGTCCCGCCGAACGCTTCACGAATCCGTTGTATCGCACTCGCGCTGGCGGCCGACGTAGGCAGCCCAGTCGTCCATCAGCAACCGCCGACGCTCGAACAGGTCCGAACGTGCGTAGGCCGCCTCTACCTTGTTCTGGACCACGTGCGCCAGCGCCGCCTCGATGACCTCGCGCGGGTGGTCCGTCTCCTCGGCCGCCCAGTCGCGGAACGACGAGCGGAACCCGTGGGCCACAGCGGCGACCCGGTGCTGCTGGAGCATCTTGGGCAGCGTCGACGCCGAGATCGCCTTCCCGCTCCGCATCGGGAATACCAGCGGATTGCCGTCGCCGAGCGTGCGCGCCGCGGCGAGGACCTCCATCGCCCGCCCGCACAGCGGAACACGGTGCTCGCGCTTCGCCTTCATCCGCATCGCCGAAATGGTCCACACGCGGTCCGTCGTGTTGATCTCGGTCCACGTGGCGAGGCGCACTTCCGCCGACCGCGCAGCCGTCAGGACGAGAAACTCGAACGCCAGCTTGACGGTGGGCTGCGCCGAGTTCGACGACCGCACCGTCTCGATCGCCGCGGCCACGTCCTTGTGCGGCAGCGCCAGCCGGTGCGTCACGATGTCGTTCTGCGGACCGAGCACCGGCAGCACCCGGTCGCACGGATTGTCGTTGCGCAGGTCCATGGCGATGGCCCACTCCAGCACCGACCGGAGCCGCTGGCGCACGGCGCGGGCCGTCTCCGCCTTCACGTGCCAGATGGGCGAGAGGATCTCCAGCACGTCGGCCGTGTTGACCTCGGAAACCGGCCGGTTGCCGACGCGCGGGAAGGCGTAACGTTCGAGGCTCCGGATCCAGTTCTGCGCGTGCCACCGGCCGCGCCAGCCGCCCTGCTTCTGTTCGAGCACGCGGCGGGCTGCTTCGGCAAAGGTGGGAACGCCCTGGACGCGGCGCTTCTCCGAGAGGGGGTCGCCGCCCGAGCGGGCCAGCATGCGGTTGGCGAGGGCCTGCTCGCGGGCTTTGGCGAGCGGGACGAGTGTGGCGGCGCCGAGTCCGAGTTCGCGGCGTCGGCCGCGGACGACGAGCCGCTGGACCCAGCTTCGGGTTCCGCTGGGCTGAACGAAGAGGTACAAGCCATTGCCGTCGGCGTGGCGTCCCGGCGGGGCCGAACGGACGAAGGCGGCCGAGAGGGCCTGGTGGGGATGGCGTCCTCGGCGCTTGGTTCTGGGCGGATTGGCGGCGGATTTGGCTACAACATCCATTCCCCCATTGTATACGGGAATGGGCCGCACCGGCCTGGACTCCGCTGGTTGGATGGCGGTCCGTGAAATCGCAATAAATTATTTCATTTCAACAACTTACTGCACCTGATCGGATGGTGCTGAACAGCTCCGGATCTTGCCTGAGTGTTAAGGTAGCGCAAACACGAACAGGGCCGCGGCGCGGTCCGGCGGGTTCCGAATCTCCGGCGCGAGCGCCGAGTAGGCGCGCGTGAGGTACCCGCCGCTGCCGACGATCACCGCGACGTACTGCCGCCCGTCGACCGCGTAGGTGATCGGCGGGGCGTTCGGGATCTCGGTGAGCCGGGTCGACCAGAGCCGGTCGCCGTTGGCGGCGTCGTAGGCGCCGATGCGCCGGTCGAGGGAGCCGGCAAAGACCAGGCCGCCGCCGGTGGCGAGCGCGGCCGTGGTCTGCGGCGCGCGCTGGCGCGAGATCCAGGCCGTCTCCCCGGTCGCCAGGTTGATCGCCTCCAGCCGCCCGTACCGCCCGTCGCTCTCCGGCCGCGGCCGGACCGTCCAGCGCACGCCGGTGGTCAGGCTGCCGCGCTCGCCCTCGCCGACCGGCACCAGATCCATGCAGGCCTCGATGATCGGAATGTAGGCGATGTTCGTCCGCGGGTCGTAGGCGGTCGGCTGCCAGCTACGGCCGCCTCCGACGTGCGGGCAGAGGCGCTTGGTCTCGCCGTCGCCCGGAATCAGGGTGGGATCCTGGGTCTTGCGGCCGGTGACCGGGTCGATGTAGGTGATGCCGGTCTGCAGGCCCAGATCGATGGACGAGACGTACTTGCCGGTCGCCGTCTCCACGAAGTCGAAGATCGCCTGCTTGCCGATGGTGACGACGACGCTCTTCGTCTCGCCGTCGAAGGGCAGCTCCGCGATCTGCCGCTCGAAGGCCCAGTCGAGGTCCCACTGCCCGTTGGCCTGGTGCTGGAAGTGCCAGGCGAGCTCCCCCGTGTCGGGACTCAGGGCGAGCGTAGCGTCCAGGTACAGCCCGTCGTTGTTCGTTCCCGGCGGTCCGATCGGATCGCGGATCGGGGCGGTGTCGTAGGTGTTCCCGGTCCCGAAGAACGCCAGATTGCTGACCGGGTCGTAGCTGCCGGGGATCCACACCGATGCGCCGTTGCGCTCGACGTGGGGAATGCCGTTCCAGGTGTGCCCGCCGGGATCGTCCGGCGCCGGAATCGTCCCGAAGCGCCACGCCTCCTCGCCGGTCTGCGCGTCGAGCGCCACCACGTAGTTGCCGCCCTCGTGCCGGCCGGTGGTCCCGACCATCACCTTGCCGCGCGCCACCAGCGTGCCGCCGGTCATCCGCAGGCCCGCGTCGAGGTCTCCGACCTGCGTATCCCAGACGACGTTGCCGGTCTTCGCGTCGAGCGCGACCACGTGGGCGTCCGAGGTCGGCACGAAGAGGCGGTCGCCGTAGATCGACATCCCGCGCTTGAGGCTGGGGGAGACGTCGCCGGGGAGCCGGCGGGCGTACTGCCAGAGGAAGTCCCCGTTGGCGGCGTTCAGCGCCTGGACCCGATCGCCGTAGCCGTGTACGAACAGCACGCCGTCGTGCACGATGGGCGTCGACTCGTTCGGGCCCTGCGGCAGCGCCCACGACCAGGCGATGCGCAGGTCCGCCACGTTGTCCTTGTCGATCCGATCCAGCGGGCTGAAGCCGTAGGCGCCGTAGGTTCGCCGCCACAGCAGCCAGTCCTCCGCCGGCGGGTCGTGCAGCATCTCGTCGGTGACCGGCTGCATCGCTGCCAGCGGATTCCAGGGGGCGGGCCACGGCGGCAGGGAGGCTCCGGGCGAGAGGCCGCCGCCTTGCGAGCTCCATCCCGGCGACAGGTCCGCCATCAGGTCCGGATCGGACGGCAGCGCCGCGGCGCCCGGCTCCACGCCGTTCTCCTGCAGCATCAGGGCGACGAGCTCGGTCACCGTCTCGTCGTCGAGCGTGCCCGGCAGGTCCTGCGGCATGGTGTCGGCGGTCAGCCGGAACAGCGCCTCCACCGAGCGCGGGAGCCACGTCTCGCGAAAGACGGCGCCCCGGAGCGGCGGTGCGAACGGGCCGTCGTCGAGGTTCGCGCCGTGGCACACGGCGCAGCGCTGCTGGTACTGCTCGAAGCCCGCATCGGCCTGCTCGGCGGTGTAGCCGGCCGGCGTGCGCCGCTGCTGCTGTTGTTGGCCCGCGACCGTGGCGGGGACGAACGCGAAGGCGACGACCGCGCCGAGGAAGATTCCCAGGCCCCAACCACGATCGGTGGGCCGACGTCGATCCGGTACGCGCATGGCCGTGATCTCCCGCTCGCCTCGTCCGCGCACGAGCCGGGTGCGCGTCGTGCAGCGTCTCGACGCCTTTATACACCCGTTCCGGCAACGCGCAGTCGTTTTTGCGGCATTGAGTGGGGCAAGGGCGTTCGGAGCAGGCAGTGGAGCGATCCGGTGTGCGCTGTCGTCAGCTCGCCGCGTACACGGCCTCCATCCTGCGGGTGAGGAGGTCACGCTCGAACCCGCGCGGAGGATTGACTCGGCAGCCGGCCCCGACACGGATGGCTCGGGCCAGCCCGTCGACGTCGCCCCAGGGGACCAGCAAATCGCCCCCGGGGTGCCACTCGCGCACCCCGCCGCTGTCCCAGGCGGCGACCGGCGTGCCCAGGGTCAGGGCCTCCAGTCCGACGATGCCGAACGGCTCCTGCCAGCGCGAAGGCATCACCACCACGGTTGCGCGCTGGTAGGCCGCGGAGAGGCGTCGGCGGTCGAGCCAACCCAGCACCTCGATGCCCTGGCTCTCGATCTCGCGACGCAGCGGGCCGGTTCCGGCGACGACGAAGGGCAGGTCCGATCCCGAGCGCCGCCAGGCGTCGATCGCATCGCGGATGCCCTTGGCCTCGACCACCCGCCCCACGAAGAGGACGCAGGGCGGACCGTCGGCCCGCGCTTGGAGGTCGAGACCGTATGCGATCGGCGGAACCACCGCGATCCGCTCCGCCGTGACTCCGACCTGGATCAGCTCGCGCTTCATGTAGGACGAGAGCACGGCCAGCCGCATCCGCTTCAACGGCTCCAGTCGGTCCGTCGTGAGCTGGAGGGTAGCTTCGAAGTAGCTGCGGTCGTCGAAGCAGCCGGCACAGGTCTCGCGCCCCATGGCGTCGCCGCACATCCGGCCGTCCGACGTCCACTTTCCCCGTCCCGGACAGAAGAAGCGGTGGTCCTGGACCGTCATCACGGCATCGTGTCGGGCGGCCCACTCCAGCACCTCCGGGTTCACCACGTTGTGCACGTGCACCAGATCGGGTCGCAGCCGCCTCAGCAGGGGATCGAGATCGGCGCCGGCGCGTGTCCTGGAATCGAGCTCCCGCACGACGCTTGCCGGGCAGGGCGGACGCACGACTCCGTCGTCGCGGCCCACGGCGAGATGCGGCTCGTGACCGTTCGACAAGGCGTCGAGCAGCCCCAGCAGGGCCAGGTCGGCGCCTCCGCGGTCGCTGAGCCGATCCGCAACGTGGAGGACGCGCATCGTCGTAAGATAGCCGGAGGCTGCCCCCGGCCGCGAGGGACCGCCGGTCCCGGCGCCGTGGCGGGCACGATGAGGAGGCTGGCATGAGTGGCAAGCGGCAGCGGGATCGGTTGCGCGTCGGACTGTTGGTGGGAGTCGTCGCGATGGTTGCGGTCGTCTGGATCGGCCAGCAGGCGCCGTCCGGTCAGGAGAACCCCTTCACGGGCACCTCTTTCCGGATCGAGGCGGGGGATGTCCGCGTGTCGTCGCGCGGCTTCGAGGCCGGCGCCCGCACGCACTGGCACACGCACAGCCAGCAGTTGCTGTTCGTGAAGGAGGGCGGCCTGCGCTACCAGGTCGAGGGCCAGCCGGTCCGGGACATCGGCCTGCACGAGACGGCGCACCTGCCGCGTGGCGTCCGCCACTGGCACGGCGCGATCCCCGGCGAGGCGCTGACGCACGTCTCGATCACTTTCCCGAACGAGGACGGGGAGCACCTGGCCATCGAGTGGCTGGAGCCGGTCGGCGACGACGTGTACGGGAGCGGCGCCGGCCAGTAGGGGAGCTCTCTGTTGCCCGGAGGGATTCTCGACTGTCACGGTCGGTGTCGCGGCCGGCCGTGACGGTTGGGCTGCGGGAACTGACCTCGAGTCGAGCGTCAGTGGCGGGCTCCATCGGCATTCTCGCGGAAGGTCGCAAGCGTCGCTTTCTGGGGCTATTCGGCCGCCGTTGAGCCCTCGGCGACGCGTACGATCGCGTCGAGCTTCTCGCGGATCTCGGGGTCGACCTCGTTGTCCGGGATGCGCTCGGCCAACACGTGGAAGTTCTTCTTCGCCATCAGATTCGGCAGGCCGAGCCCGGAGAAGTAGGTCTCGAAGAGGGGAGTCAGAAACTCGTCGCTGGCCTTGATGTCCGCATCCCAGGGGGAGCCCTTGCCCAGGGTGTTCAGCGCGGACGCGATCTCGTCGATGGCCGTGCGCATCACGCCCAGGCGCCGATCCGCTTCGGCCGCCGTGAACAGCGGTCCCTCGGTCTCCTCCGGCGCCGACGCGTTCGCGTACGCTTCGAGCGTCGCGCGTGAGCAGACGTAGTTCTCGATTTCGCGGCGTTTCCACATCAGGCAGTCGACCGGGGCGATGTCCCGAGGAGCCGCTTCGAGGCGATCGAAGAGGGCAACCCCGCGCAGCTCGGGGAGCGCCTCGCGCAGGCAGTGGTAGTGGTTCTGCACGGCCGTGGGCAGATTCCCGACGTAGTGCACGAACGGCCGCTCCAGCACCCGGAGAGCGCGGTCGTGGCCCAGCCGCCGAGCGAAGGCGCGCAGAAACGACAGGTCGGTGGACCCCTCGAGGTACAACACCCAGCCGGTCTGTTCCGCCTGGTAGTACTGGTCGAACCCGATGTCGCGAAGCGCCTTCAGGACCTGGCTGCCGCGATCGTCGATGCGGTGCGGCGGGCCGACGAACGCCACGACCACGTCCCGTCCGGCGGCTTCGTTGAGCAGCACCTCGGAATGACTGGCGGCGATGATCTGACTGCCGCTGTCGGCCGCCACCTCCGTGAGCAGCCGGTAGATCTGGCGCTGGCGCAGAATCTCCAGGTGCGCGTCCGGTTCGTCCAGGAGCAGGACGGCGCCCGGGTTCGCGTACATGTACGCCAGCAGGAGCAGCGTCTGTTGCAGGCCCCGCCCCGATGACGAGAGGTCGAGCCGCACTCCCTGCTCGCGGTAGCTCATCACGATCTCGCCGCGCTCGGCGATGTAGCGCGGCGGATCGAGCTCCGCCCCGAACAGGCTTCGAACGTGCTCGACGAGTCCGGTCCACCGTTCCGGCTGTTCCTCGTGAATGCGGAAGCAGAGGTTGCGCAACACCTCGGCGGTGCGTCCTTCGCCGATGCGGACGTTGACGGCGCCCCGATCGAGTCTCGTCTCCGTGGCCGCGAGCCCCGACATCGGGGGCAGGAAGGCGATGCGGACGCTTCCTGCCGCATCGGGCATCGGCATGCGGTCGGGCGTCCTGCCGTCGGTCTCGCGGAGCGGCCGGCAGTAGAAGGACTCCTCGTTGGCGTAGTCGAACTCGAGCCCGCAGATCCAGCGTTCGTCGGCGGTCACACCCTCGACGACGAGATCGATGCGGACGTTGCTGGTCGTCTGCCGGCCGTCTTCCCGCCGCACGTCCCGCACGTGCATCCCGCGCCACAGCAGGTTCGCGTCGGGTATCGGGATCGCCACGAGGTCACGGCGGTTGACGGTCACGCCGGGGCGCTTTTCCGGCGTGCTCTTGCCGGATCGCTTCTCGTTCCAGCGCTTGAGCCCTATGTCCCATAGCGCCAGCGCCTGCATCGCGGAGGTCTTTCCGGAGTTGTTCGGGCCGATGAAGACCACCGGGTCGCCGAGCTCGATCTCGACCTCGTCGAAGCGCTTGAAGTTCCGAATGGTGAGCCTCGTCAGCATGGGGCAGGTATGTTCGTTGCCATGGTACGCAACCGGTCTGGCGGTCCGCTAGCGTTCGAACTGCTCGAGCGCGTCTCGCGCGTCGCCGATCCGCTCCAGGCAGAGCCGGTCGATCAGATCGAGGGCGCGGGACGTCCACTCGTCGTCCTGGTGCTGCTGGTAGGTGCGGAAGGCGAGCGTCGCGACGGCAAGCGCCTCCTCGTGGCGTTGGTGGTCCACGTTGCGCGACTCGACCGCGAAGTGGTTCAGGAACTTCTCGCAGACGGTGCAGGTGGCGCCGGGCAGCCGTTCCCTCGTCGCTTCCAGGGGGCGTAGAATCGAGGCCGGATCGTCCCGGAACGCCTTGCTCGTGCAAAACGCTTCGATCAGGCCGCTGTGGGCGTCCAGGGGCGCGTCCCGAACTTGCGAAAAGCAGGCTGCCGCCTGGCGGCGGACTCGGGCGTCGTCATCGTTGAACAGAGCGGTCAGCGTTGCCGCGGACCAGGCGCGGTACTCGGGCATCGCCAGATTGGCGGCTGCGACGTGCGCCACCCCGAGGCGGTGAGCGCGACCGCCGCGCATGGCGTCGGCAGCCAGATCCGCGGCGCTGCGGTGGTCGGGCTGCGCGCTCATCGCGGCCACGGCGGGTTGCGCGGCGTCCTCCGGGACACTCGCGGCGCTGGCGTGCTCAAGAGCGGCGAGGCTTGCCAGTCTCGCTCCGGCCTCGCAGACCTCGGGTTCGGATGAACCGAGCATGCGTTCGATGATGGCTCGCACTTCGGCGAACCGGTCACGCAGGCTGTCACGGATGAAGCCGTAGACCTGGGGGGCCGCGAGCAGGCCGTCCTCGGACAGGTTCATGTCCTGAAACAGCCTCATTCCGAGGACCGGATCGTGGTCCGCCACCGCGCGGAGCGTCTCGGCCGCGCACGCCCGCACGGATGCGCTCGGATCGCGGATGAGCCGATCGAGAGTCACCCGGAACCGCTTGAGATAGCCGGCCTCCCTGCTCACGAGGCGGCGCACGGCGTCGGCCGCACCCCCGCGCGCGGTGTCGGTGTCGAGGTCTTCCGCCTGCCAGGTGCTCGCGATGGGGTCCTCGTGCTCGGTGGCGAGCCAGTGCAGCATGCGGACGGCGTCGTTGGGCAAGGGATCCTCGATCCGACCGAGCACCTCGGCCACCGACTGCCCGCAGGGTCCGCGCGATTCCTCGAAGGCCTTGCGGCAGATCCGCAGCTTGAGGTCGGATTCCACCGCGGCGGTCTTCAAGGCAACCAGCGTCCGCTCCAGGTAGACGGGGTGCGCGTCGGCGGGCAGCCTCAGAGCGAGCCGCGCGAAGCGATCCGGATCCTCCCCGGCGCGAGCCGCGAGATGCCGGGCCAGTTCCCAGGCGCCGCCCCGCAACTCGGCTGCGGTGGGCATGCCGGCTTTCGAGCGGTGCCTGGCGATGGCGCTCAGCCATTGCTCGTCGGTCATGGCGTCCGCGGCGCCCGTGTCGAGCGGCGTTCCCACCGAATCGACCGCGATCTCCGGCGGGGTGCCTTCCGGCTGCCCGAAGCGGCCTTCCAGTCCCCGTATTTCCTGGTTCGCACGGGAGCTGCGCAGATCGGAAGGGATGGCCGAGAGCAGCGTGAAGCGCGCCCGTCCTGCTTGGCGAAACCCGCGGAGCCCGCGTTCGTCAGGCGCGATGTGCTCCAGCAGCAAGCGTTCCATCCGGGCGCGGCTCTCGGCCGGGCAAAGGGGTGCAATCACCCGGATCGTCTCCGCCGCATGCCACTGCGGACTGTCGGAGAATCCGCACTGGAGGCGCCAGGGCTCGTCGCACAGCAACGCGACCGCCTCCTCGGCGTGGCTCGCCGCTCCTCCCCGATACAGGGCCAGCAGCAGTTGGTTCGCGACATTCGTATCGCGCCGCCGCAGGTCCGCTATTACCTCCTGGAGGTCGCGGTTGCCGTCGCCCGCGAGCACGGCGAGGGCTCGGCACAACCCGGCGAGGCAAGCGTAGTCGACCTCCGGATACTCCGTCCTGGCCGCCATCGGCCACACCGCATCGTGCCTCGGCGGCTTCGTTCCCGTCACCGTGGCATCCGAGAGGTCGAGCACCGGGGCCAGCGCGTGCTCGACGAACGCGGCGGGAGCGCGCTCCGCCGAGCGGAAGAACAGCCTGACTGCATCGTCGTCGTAGCCGGGCAGCTCCTGGCTGCCCGCGTCCTCGCCGGCGGAGCGCATGACCGCGAGACGGCGGCGGAGCCGGTGGGCGACAACCTCCGGGACCCATTCCGGACGGTGCTTCTCCAGGCTCGCAAGCATGCCCCAGAACGTCCCGTTCGGCGCGCTCCGGCGGCGTGCTTCGTCCAGCGTGCCGTTGTCGATCAAGTGCAGGAAGAGATCGAAGAGGCGGCGGCTCGCATGGTGATCCGCGGATTCCATGAAGAACCGCAAGCGATCCGTCCACTTGCCTCCGAGATCGGCATAGGGCTCCAGGAGGGCCGCCACCATGTCCGGCGCCCGGTCGTCGTGACGCCCGAGGTAGCTCAGTGCGGCGGATCCGAGACGATCGTTGTCCGAGGCGAGCCAGCCTTCGATGACGCTGCGGCGGTCCGCGAAGGCGAACCAGGAGTCGGAATCGAAGAACCGACGCCAGGCAACGGCGGACAATCGGTCCGGGTTCGCGGTGTCCTTTTCCAGGGCCTGCAGCGTGGGGCGTAGCCACCGTTCCCAGATCGACCATTCCTGCTCGGTTGGTTCCGCGCTCTCGGCCAGGACCGCGAACGTCAGGTCCTTGATGTGGGGCCTGATGCGCTTGTCCTCGAGCAGCGCCGTCAGCTCCCGCACGTACAGCGCCGAGTCCGCGTCCCGCAGGTAGGCCAACGTGCGACGCACCCGGGCGCGGCGGGCCAGGTGCTGTTCGGTATTCGTCAGCCATGCGACCAGCGATTCGCGCCGGTTGAACCACACGCGGGCGGTGAAGTAGTCCGAGAGGGTCTCGTGTCCGAACCCGTAGCGTCTCCCGTACGCGGTGACGACGCCCTCGGCCTCCAGGTGCCGCAGGTAGGCTGGAGAGATCTCGTCCAGCCTCTCCCGCGGGGTGGTGAGCTGCCGCGTCGAGACCATCTCTTCGCAAAGCGTCCTTACCGCCGCCATCCATTCGTCCGGCAGCGGCGCGGCCCGTCGCGCCACGGCTTGCCGCTTCTCGATCCAGTAGCGGTCGAAGAGTGCCGTCCCGCTGGCGAACGCCGGTGCGCCGGACGTGTCGGCGGCGCCCTCGAGGAACAGCGAGAGGTGCTGCGGAAGCCGGAGAATCTCCAACTGCCGCGTCCGGAGCGACGCGGGGTCGAAGCCGGCAGCGCTCAGCACGCGCTCGACCTCGTCGCGGGTGAACTCCTCGACTTCGATCCGCGCTGCCGCGGAGGGAACGAGACGCCGCAGGCGAGGATCGTTTCTCCAGTCGAAGGCGCGGCAGACGATCACGGTGTGCAACGTCGCCCGGGCGCCCGAGCCGCGCATCTCGCACATGAGCCGCTCGACGAGAGCGCAAGGATCCGAGTCCGGACCGGACAGGTTGCTCGCGGCGTCCAACTGATCGACGACGAGGACGCCGCAACGTGCGGCTTTCCGGGCCGCTTCCGCGAGTGCCAGCACCGGCGATTCCTCGAGCTCGAGAAATCGCCCGAGGTCGGCGGTGGTCGTGGCCGAGAGCGCATGATCGATCCGGAACGCCAGTACCGGCACACCCTGCTCACGCATGGCGTCGATGACTTCTAGCGCGCACGCGGTCTTGCCGGTGCCGGCACGTCCGGTCAGGACGCTCTCGCTGGCGGGTCCTTCCAGTCTTGCTTGCAGGGTCGCCGCCGCCTGGCGCGGCATCACCGATCCCCGGATGAGCCTGCGTCGCGCACCGTCCAGGTATCGCTCCGTTGCCGCGGCCACCCCTTCGGCGGCGTGGTCCGGATAGTCCAGCCGCCGGGGCCGCAGGCCACGCCGGGCGAGTCTCTCGACGAGTTGCCTGCGGGTCAGCGTCCGCTGCGGCGAGTCCCTCAGGAACTCCAGCAACTCGACTCGCACACGGTCCGCATCCGCGACGAACAGCGCCTGGAATCCCCATCGCACGCGCCGTTCGAGATCCCATTCTCCGACCGTACGGACGTCAATCCGCTGCAGGCGATTGAACGCGGTGGGAGACTCGCAGGCCCAGCACCGGCGCAGTCTCGCGAACCCTCCCCGCCGGAGGGGGCTGGTCAGGCAGTCACGCTCGAAGGCTGTCAGCTCTTCCGCTTCCCGCGCCGCCGCGCAGAGACTGGTCAACTCCGGCGCATCGTTGCCGGATACGAGCACCCAACGGTCGTCGCTGCCCGCCGACCCGTTGCCGGCGCTCTGCAGCAAACCGTCGCCGCCGGTGTCGAGCGCGGCGAGACTCCATACGCCGTTCGGGTGCGCGGGCCGCACGCGATGCCACTCCCGGCACGCCTCCGCGGTGACGATCAGTTCCGCGCGCCGGGCGCCGAGGGCTTCGACCCGCAGCGTTTCCGTGGCGCCGTGGAGCAGGCGCACGCACTCCGCAAGCGTCCACCAGTGCTCGTAACCGCAGCCGGACGTATCGATGGGTGCCTCGGGTCTGTTCATAGTGCGGGACAGCTACGTGTTGTCCCGAATATGTAGACTTGTGTGCGGTCGCCAGCGGGAGCGAAGCGCCCGCGGTGAGCCCTCGCGCTGACAAAATGTCCCTACTTTGCCGACATGAACCAATGACACCAACTGTACTGCAGGCATTCCGATTCATCTCGCCGCGCTGCGATGCCCGCGGCGTTGCCGCCACGATCCTGCTCGCGGCGCTGGTTGGCCTCGACGGGCCGGAGTTGGCGGCCCAGGCGGGCATGACCACCGGCGTCATCCGCGGCACCGTTCGCGACCCGGCCGGCGATCCTGTACCGGGAACGGTGATTGTCATCCGGAATCACGAGACCGACCTGCTGACGACGGTGGAGACGGCGTCGTCCGGGACGTTCGCGCGCACCCTGCTGCCGCCCGGCACCTACGACTTGACGGTGGCGCCGGCGGATGCCGGGTTCGGCACGGAACGCATCGAAGGTGCGGTTCTGCGGGTGGGCGGCGTGCTCGACCTGGACGTGGAGCTGCGGATCGTGGTGGCCGAGACGGTGACGGTCGTCAGCGAAGCGCCGCGCGTGATCGACGCCACGGACGTGACCCGCTCGCAGCGAATTCAGGAGGACGTCGTCGCCGCGCTGCCGAGCAATGGGCGCAACTACCTGAACCTGACCCTGCTCACGCCGGGTGCGTCGATCTCGCAGGGGCCGGACGGCGACGAGCTGAACATCGGCGGCCAGCGCGGCATCTTCAACAACTTCATCGTCGACGGGGCGGACTTCAACAACCCGTTCTTCGGCGAGCAGCGGGGCGGGCAACGGCCCGCCTTCACGTTCAACCAGGACGCCATCGAGGATCTCGTGGTGGTGAATCAGGGCGCGACCGCCGAGTTCGGCCGTTCGGCGGGCGGGTTCGTCAATGTGATCACCAAGTCGGGGACGAACGACCTGAGCGGCTCGGCGCACTACTTCGGCCAGTGGGACGAGATGGCGGCGCCGTTTCCGACGGCGCGGGGAGGCGGAAAGCCCGACTACGGACGCAACCAGGCCGGCGCCACGCTGGGAGGCCCGCTGGAGCGCGACCGGGCCTTCTTTTTCCTCGCCTACGACCAACAGGTATCGAACGAGACCAAGCAGGCGGTCCGGCACGTCGTGAACCCGGCGAACCTCGAGCGGCTCGACAGCTTCCTGCAGACACGCTGGCCGGGGCTGTTCGACGACGAGTTCGGGCCGATCCGCCGTACCGACGACGCGCGTTCGCTGCTCGCCAAGCTGGACCTGAATCTGGACGGCCGGCACCAGGCCTCGTTCAAGTACAACTACACGTGGGCGGAGCAGGTGAACGGTACCTTCGACGTCGATGCCTGGGGGGCGTCGATGAACGGCATCGAGGGAGACGAATCACACGCGTTCAACGGCAGCCTGCGCTCCCTGCTCACCAACGCGCTCTCCAACGAGCTGCGCATCCAGTGGGCGCGCGAGGACCGGCCGCGCTGGTACGACGGACCGCTGCTGCCCGGCGCGCGCCATGCCGGTCCGCCGCAGTTCGATGCGCTGGGCGGCCGGCCGTTCCCCGACATCTCGATGGACTTCGCCGACGGTTTCCGGATCGGGCTGCCGTTCTTCCTGCCGATAGAGCCGTCTTTCGATACGCGGCTGCAGGTGGTCGACAACGTTTCGTTCGCCAGCGGCAACCACCTGTTCAAGGCCGGGATCGAATACAACCGTACCCGCGCCGAGCAGCAGTTCATCGGGCTGGCGAACGGCCGCTACATCTTCGACTCAGTCGACGGCTTCATCGGCTTCGCCGACCACGGGAGCAGCTACGTCACCTGCTCTGACGGGTCCTCCAGCACGCTCGGGGTGTGCCCGGCGGGAGCGGGAATCGCCGGGCCGGTCCTTCTCTACCTGCAGGCGGCGACCGTGCCCGGCGTTCCGGCCGAGCAGTTGGGACGGCAGCAGTTCCGGACCCACGAGCTGGGCGTGTTCCTGCAGGACACCTGGCATCCGCACGACCGGGTGACGCTGGACCTGGGCCTGCGCTGGGAGGGAACCTGGCACCCGGAGGTGTTCATCGAGCCGCGGGACGCGTTCTTCGCGCCGTACCTCGACGATCCCCGGTTCCCGTCCGATGGTCGGATCCCGGACGACCTCGACAACTTCCAGCCGCGCGCCGGGCTGGCGTGGGACCTCGCCGGCGACGGGCGCACCGTGCTGCGCGCCAACGGCGGGTCGTACGTGGCCCGCATCCCGATGCTCGTCTTCGCCCAGCACCTGACGACCAACGGCGCGTTCCAGCAGGTGCTCTTCCGCAGCAGCGCCGCCGCGCCGGCTCTCGGTCCGGTACCGCCCATCGACGAGCTGATCGACGCGTCGAGCGCGCCGCCGTTCCTGCCGGACATCCAGGTCGCCGAACGCAACCTGGAGCTGCCCCGCACCTGGTCGTTCAGCACGGGCCTGGACCGCGACCTCGGAGGCGGCGTGGCGGCCAGCGCCACCTTCGTCCACGCGCGGACCGACGACCTCTTCCGCTTCGTCAATCGCAACGATCCCGTGTTCGGCTCGCCGTTCGGGGTCGGCACGCACCCGGCCGGCGGCGGCATCAACGCGCTGACCGTAGCCGAGAGCAGCGCGCGGTCGCGCTACCACGGGCTGACCCTCGGGCTGCGCGGGCGCGGCGCGGTCCGCAACCGGCCGCTCACCTTCGAGACCCACTACACGCTCGCCTTCGACCGCTCCGACGACGACAACGAGCGCGATCCGTTCGTCCTCCGCTACGCCGACGCGAGCAACCTGGCCCCGGAGTACGGCTGGTCGGACCGCGACCGGCGCCACCAGGTGAGCGGCTATCTCCTGGCCACCCTGCCGGGCGAAATGCAACTGAACAACGTCGTCCGCTACCTGTCCGCCTCGCCCGTCTCCGAGCAGTGCGCCAACCGGGGCATGCGCGCCGCCCAGCCGACGGACCGCATCTGCGCGGACGGCACCATCCTGACGCGCAACACGCTGCGGCGGGACAACGCCTTCTTCACCTGGGACATCCGCGTCTCGCGCCGCTTCGCGCTCGGCAACGGTGCGGTCGTCGAGCCGATCCTGGAGATCTTCAACCTGACCAACACCGACAACTACGTCGACACCGCGGTCGGATCGCTGTTGTTCAACTTCGACGGGACCCTGCGGAGCGGGCTTGGGGATACGCGGCGCGGGCAGGTGGGGCTCAGCGTGCGGTTCTGACCCGGAGAGCTGGCCCAATCCCGTTCGCCTTGAGCCCACCCAACGTGGCCACACGATCCGAACGGATCGGAGTGGCCGAGTCAAGAATCGGAGCCAAGCGTCGATGTGGTCGATGGCCTCCTCCGGTGCGAGCGGGGACGGGAAGATCCGGAAATGCGTGGAGATTCGCAGGAACCCGACGATGACGGTCCACGCAAGGCCGATGGACTCGTCGCCGTTCAGCTGTTCCTCCCACCACTCGACGATCCGGTCGTGATGGGGCGCGTCGGGATTCACGGCGTACAGCAGGATGTTGACATCGACGATCTTCATTTCCGGAGAGCCAGCTTGCGAGCGATTTCTTCATCCTCCAAGACGTGCCGCCAGGGCCAGCGCCTTGTCGAGGTCGACCGTAGGACGCCCCATGGAAACGGTCTTCTGCTTGAATCGCCTGGTGCGCTGTCCATCGGGCTCTTGCTTGGCCAACCCGGCACGCAGCGTGCGGTTGAGGATGCGCGTCAACGAAACGGACGCTGCGTGCGCTCGCGCCTTGAGCTCGAACATCAGGTCGTCGTCGATTCGCACGGTGCTGCGCATGTTGGCAGGATAGCATCATGCAGTGTGATGTCATGACATCTGCATTGGGTGGCCTCCGGACGTTCGCCGACAGGGCTTCCGTGGTTGGGCGGAGAGTTTGCCAGCAACCATGCAAATGTAGATCGAAGAGTCGTATTTGCATGGATCGACCGTTCCGGAGCCCCGCCGAGAGCCGCCGTGGCGCGGCTGATCGTCTCCCACCCGAGGGTCGGGCAACGGTCCACTGTGGTTTCCGGCCCGCTCGCGACGTGGTATAAGCGTCTGCGGGCGACGACGCCCGGCCGCTGCCTCGGGATACGATGAACGACATCAGCATGTACTCCAGACCGTCGCGACCGGCTTCTCGAGGCCTCGCGCGTGAGACGAATCTGCCGGCCCTCATGCGGCGCGCCGCAGCGTTGCGCGACGCGGGCTTCGGCCGGCCCGTCAGCTACTCCCGCAAGGTGTTCATCCCCCTGACGAAACTGTGCCGGGACGTGTGCCACTACTGCACGTTCGCCCAGCCGCCGCGGCCGGGCGAGAGGGCGTACATGACGCTCGACGAGGTCGTCGACGCTGCGCGCCGGGGCGCCGAGGCGGGCTGCAAGGAAGCGCTCTTCACGCTGGGGGACAAGCCGGAGTTGCGCTATCCGCAGGCGCGCGCCGAGTTGGACGCACTGGGTTATCCGACCACCATCGCCTATCTGGCGGCCGCCGCCGGCGCGGTGTTCGAGGCCACGGGCCTGCTGCCGCACGCCAACCCCGGCGTGGTGACATGCGAGGAGTTGCTCGCCCTGCGCGAGGTGTGCCCGTCGCAGGGAATGATGCTGGAGAGCGTCTCCCGGCGGTTGCTGGAGCCGGGGCAGGCCCATCACGGTTCGCCCGACAAGGATCCGGACGCGCGCCTGGCGACGATGCGCATGGCGGGGGAGCTGGCGATTCCCTATACCTCCGGCATCCTGATCGGCATCGGCGAAACCCGGGAAGAGCGCATCGAATCGCTGCTCGCGCTGCGCGATCTGCACGACCAGCACGGGCACATACAGGAGATCATCGTCCAGAACTTCCGGGCCAAGCCGGATACCCGGATGGCCGATGCGCCGGACCCGCCGCTGGAAGAGCTGCAGTGGACGATCGCCTGCACGCGGCTGATCTTCGGTCCGGACATGGCGATCCAGGCGCCCCCGAACCTGACCCCGGACTGCTTCGGCGCCCTGATCCGCGCCGGCATAAACGACTGGGGCGGGGTGTCGCCGGTGACGCCGGACCACGTCAATCCCGAGGCGCCGTGGCCGCACCTGGAGGCGCTGGCACGCGAGACCGAGCGCGAGGGCAAGGCGCTGACCGAGCGGCTGACGGTCTATCCGGCCTACGTGCGGGATCTGGACCGCTGGGTGGCGGAGCCGTTGCGGCCGGCCGTCCAGCAGGCGTCCGACGCGGAAGGCTTCGCCCGCGAGAGCGCCTGGTCGCCCGGCGACCCCGACGCGGTACTGCCGGCGGCATTGCTGGACCGCCTCCAGGACGAGACCCCGCCGGCGCCGACCTCGACGGTCCAGGCACTGTGCGACAGGGCGGCGCGCGGCGAAGGCCTGGACGAATCGGAGATCACGGCACTCTTCTCGGCGCGCGGAGACGATCTCGTCGGCGTGGTGCGCGCGGCGGACGCGCTGCGGCGCGAGGTCAACGGCGACGAGGTCACCTACGTCGTCAACCGCAACATCAACTACACCAACGTCTGCTATTTCAAGTGCCAGTTCTGTGCCTTCTCGAAGGGCAAGCTGAGCGAGAACCTGCGGGGCGCCCCCTACGACCTCGAGCTCGACGAGATCGCCCGGCGCAGCGTGGAGGCCTGGGAGCGCGGCGCCACCGAAGTCTGCATGCAGGGCGGCATCCATCCGGAGTACACCGGGGCCACCTATGTGGACATCTGCCGGACCGTCAAGGCGGCGGCGCCCGACATGCACGTGCACGCCTTCTCGCCGCTGGAGGTCTGGCAGGGAGCCGCCACCCTCGGCGTGTCGCTGGAGACTTTCCTGCGGCAACTGCAGGCAGCCGGGCTGGGGACGCTGCCGGGCACCGCGGCCGAGGTCCTCGACGACGAAGTCCGGCGGGACCTGTGCCCCGACAAGCTGACGGCGGGACAGTGGCTCGAGGTGATGGAGACCGCGCACCGGGTCGGCTTCCGGACGACGGCGACCATCATGTACGGCCACATCGACCGGCCCCGGCACTGGGCGCGGCACCTGGCGAGCGTCCGGGCCCTGCAGGCGCGCACCGGCGGGTTCACCGAGTTCGTGCCGCTGCCCTTCGTGCACATGGAGGCGCCCATCTATCTGAAGGGGAAGGCGCGCCGCGGCCCGACGTTCCGCGAGTCGCTGCTGATGCATGCGGTTGCGCGGCTGGCGCTGCACCCGCTGGTGACGAACATCCAGGCCTCGTGGGTGAAGATGGGGCCCCGCGGCGTGCGCGCGTGCCTGAACGCCGGGGTGAACGACCTCGGCGGCACGTTGATGAACGAGAGCATCACGCGGGCGGCCGGCGCGGGGTTCGGGCAGGAGCTGTCGCCGGAACAGATGGAGGCCCTGATCTGCGGGGCCGGCCGAATCCCGAGGCAACGCTCCACCACGTACGGGGAGCCCGCGGCCGCGCAGGTGGTCCGGTCCTTCCAGGCCGCGGACCTGCGTCCGGTGGTTCAGACCCCGAGTCCCGCCTGGGCGCGCGACGGCGCGCGGCCGGCCCTGGTCCGGCCCGGGCTCGATGCGGACGTCGGCGAGGTCGGTTCGGAAGGCGCGACGAGACAGAGGGAGGCGAATCGATGAGCGTAGACATCCGCGGCCTGCTCGACAAGGCGTTGAAGAGACCGGCCATCAGTGCACCGGCGGCGGTGTTGGTGGTGTTGGTGATCGCGTTCTACGGGTGGTCGGCCACCTGCCCGTGCGACCGCATGCCGGGGGCGGTTCTCTTCGGCGCCGAGCACGAGGAGCCGGTGAGCGACTGGACGTTCGCGAACCAGGTGACCCTGTGCCAGATCCAGATCCGCGCTGGCCTGCTGCCGCACGCGATCAACCTGAACTGCTTCGCCAACGAGAGCGGCGACCTCTACCTGAGCTGCTCGAACTGCGACACCAAGCGCTGGTCGGGCTTCGCGGTCGAGGACGGCACGGCGTGGCTGCGCCTCGATGGCACCGTCTACCCGGTCCAACTGACGCGAGCGACGGACTCGGACGAGCTCGACGCGGCCTGGGTCGCCAGGCTCGACAAGCTGCACTCGCTGGAGGAGCCCGCCAACCCGCCGGCGCCGCTCGGCAGCCCTCGGCCGGACCGCTGGTGGTCGTTCCGCGTCATGTCGCGCAGCAGCTAGCGCCGCCAAGTCCGTCGCAAGTCTCCGTGCTTGGCCCCAGCCCCCACCGCTCCTGGCGCGACCCGGCGGTCGCGTTGGGATTGCCTGACGAGCAGGGCCGAACCGCTCGCCGCCGTCGAGCCGTGACCGTTATCCCGTTCGACCGGCGCGCCGCGCGCCGCCCTGCACTTGACATTGCCGGCCAGACGCCCACAATGGAGCGATCCGGATGATGGGCGGAATACTGCCCGAAGCATAGGACCGAGCAGCAGGGGGACCGACCCATGAAGACTCGATACCACCGATTTGCAACGGTGGCCGGCGCGGTGCTTGCGCTCTGCGTAGCCGGCGGCACCGTCGCGGCCCAATCGAACGACTGGGAGCCGGGACCCGCCTCGTGGACGGGGGACCTGGCCCCGATCACCGCCGCGGACTGGAGCTACGACCGCGCCGAGCACCTGCTGGGCCGCGCCGGCTTCAGCGGTACGCCGGAGGACGTCCAGCGGCTGGCGGACCTGACGCCGGAAGAGGCGGTCAGCGCGCTGGTCGACTACGACGAGATTCCGAACGACCATCTCGAGCCGTTCGAGCACTCGGGCTTCTGGGACGAGACGCTGATGAACTTCCCGCCGAGCCGGCCCGCCGCGACCGAGCGAGCCATGGTGCGCGGCGGGAGCATGGGCATCCGCGTCAAGCCGGAGTTCGTCAACCGCCACATGCAGCCGGTCTCCGACCGCTTCTTCTACTGGCTGCGCGCGACCGCGCTGGAGACGCGCCGCGTCGGCTACTGGTGGGCCGAGCGCATGCTCGACACCGACCGGCCGCTGCAGGAGAAGATGGCGCTGTTCTGGCACGGGCATTTCGCCACCGCCCAGAACAAGGTCCGCGACTACCGCAAGATGCTGCTGCAGATCGACACGTTCGAGCGGCACGCGGCGGGGAACTTCGGCGAGTTGCTCGTCGCGGTCGCCCAGGATCCGGGAATGCTCTACTACCTGGATGCCGGTGTGAACGTGAAGGGGGCGGCCAACGAGAACTTCGCCCGCGAGGTGATGGAGCTGTTCACGATGGGCGTGGGCAACTACTCGGAGCGGGACGTCCGCGAGGCGGCGCGGGCCTTCACCGGCTGGAACTTCGTGAACCTCGACTTCGTGGTCAACGAGGAGCAGCACGACGAAGGCCCCAAGGACTTCCTGGGCCGCACCGGCAATTTCGACGGCGTGGACGTGCTCGAGATCATCCTGGAGCAGCCGGTCACGGCCGAGTACATCGCCTCGAAGATTTACCGTTTCTTCGTGCGCGAGGATCCGTCGCCGGAACTGCAGGCCGAGCTCGGCGCGGTCTTCCGCGACAACGACTACGAGCTGAAGCCGCTGCTGCGCACGATCTTCCTGTCGCGTGACTTCTACAGCGAGGCCAGCTACGGCGCCCACATCAAGGGTCCGGTGGAGCACCTGATCGCGATGCTGAAGCAGCTCGGCGCCCCGGACGTGCCGGGCGTGCCCGACTTCAACAGCACGACCATCGCGCTGGGCCAGCACCTGCTGAATCCGCCGTCGGTCGCCGGCTGGGCGCAGGGCCGCTCCTGGATCACGCCGGCGCTCCTGCAGGAGCGGGGCAACGTCGCCTTCAACTACCTGTTTCCCGACGTCATCGACTTCCGGGATCCGAGCTTCCTCGCGCGCACCGGGGACGGTGTCGTGGGCGAGCGCCTGCGCAGCGGCTACGACTTCGGCGCCGCCATCTCCATCGACGGCGACCCGAGCCAGATGACCGCCTTCGACCTGTCCCTCCTGGAGCGCGACGAGCTGTTCAACACCCGCGTCTCGGGCTATCGTGCCTGGGCCGAGGCTGTGCGCAAGCTGATTCCGACCCCGCGCGGTGCGGCGCAGTTCGACATGAGCCGCATGGTTCTGGACTCGGGGGCGACGACCACCGATGAAGCAGTGGACCACCTGCTCGGCCGGTTTCTGCGGATGCCGGTGGCGGCCGAGTTGCGCGATGCGCTGGTGGAGCTGCTGGAGGGCGAGCTGGGAACCCGGGACCTCGACCGCGCGCGAACCTTCCTGGAAGACCCGTTGCGCATGGTGACGCACATCATCATGAGCACGCCCGAGTATCAGATCGACTAGAGTCTGCGCCGTAGAACGGCGTAGACTTCTAGTCAGGCCCGGCTGGGCGGCAAGCGGAGCCGCAGGCGACGATTGTCGGGCGGGGACCGTCCACGAATAAGAGGTGCATGACCATGACTCTGACCAACCGCGGCAAGAAGCTGTGCGATTCCAGTGGCGTGTCCCGCCGCCAGGCGCTGAAGATCGGCGCCCGCGGCATCGGCCTCGGCCTGCTCGGCAGCGGGCTCGGCCCCCTGCCGCCCCTGTTCGGCGCGACCTCGGAGGCGCTGGCCGCCACCGAGGGCAAGATCCTGGTGGTGTTCGAGTGGTTCGGCGGCTACGACGGCCTGAGCACGTTCGTGCCCTATGGCGACGACGAGCTGTACCGGCGGCGGCCCACCATCGGCGTCCGCGAGCAGGACGTCCTCAAGGCGGACGAGCACTTCGGCTTCCAGAAGTCGATGGTGGGCATGCAACGGCTGTGGGAAGAGGGCAACTGCGCCGTCATCCACGGTTGCGGCTACGAGCAGCCCTCGTTCTCCCACTTCGCGTCCAGCTCGTTCTGGCACACCGGCGCCCCCAACAGCGGGGAGGCCTACGGCTGGTACGGCCGCACCGCCGACGCCCTCGATCCGACCGGGTCGCCCAACTTCCTGGTGAACATCGCCTCGGCGCAGTCGCTTGCGGTGCGGGCGCACGAGCACGTCCCGGTCGTCTTCAATGATCCGGGCGCGTTCCGCCGCGACTTCTTCCACCCGCAGAGTCCGTACATCGGCAAGCTGGGCAACGGGCAGGCGGCGCGCAGCGACATCCACAAGTTCCTGCTCGACGTCAACCAGAGCGCCCGCGAGGCCTCGGCCCTGGTGAGCCAGGCCTGGGAGAACTACACGAGCACGCGGGGCGATGTGCGCCTGCTCGATCTCGACAAGGTCGTGGCGCTGATCGAGAACGACTTCCCGGCGCGGCTCTACTACGTGCGGCTGCGCAACAGCCTGTTCGACACGCATGTCAACCAGGAGAGCCCGCACAACCGCCAGGTGCAGTACTGCTGCGACGCCGTCTGGGGCTTCTTCGAGGAAATGAAGCGCCTCGGCAAGCAGGACGATGTGGCCGTCTTCATCCACAGCGAGTTCGGCCGGCGCGTGCCGGAGAACACGAGCCTGGGCACCGACCACGGCACGGCGAACGTCTCCTTCGTGTTGGGCGGCGGGGTCAAGGGCGGACAGTACGGCAAGCCGGTCAGTCTGACGGACCTCGTGCTCGGCGACAACCTGCAGTACACCACGGACTTCCGGCGGGTGTACGCCTCGCTGATCGAGGAGTACCTCGGCTACCGCAAGTCCGAGAACGTGCTCGGCGGCAAGTTCGACACGCTCGGGATGTTCGCATAGCAGTCCGCGCCGCAGGGACGGGCGTTTGGCGCGGACGACGCTGACGTGGAGTGCTCGCGGGCGTCGCGCTGACGCTTTCATCGAGCACGGCGTCGGGGGATTGCCGGGGCCGGCTTCGGCCGGCCCCATTCCGTTGTTGGGGCGTTGCCGGTCCGTTTGCGCCTTCAGCCGAGCCTGTTCCGAATGCTTCGCAGCTCCGCGATGTCCAGCAGATCCTGTGGTCTGCCGGCGCGCTGCTTCATGGAGATCAGATCATCGATCGATGCCACGAAGTACGTGCGCTGATCGACGGTCACCTCGACTGCTCGCTACTTGAGCTCGTCGAGAGCGTCGCTTTCCCCGACCAGCAGATCAACCTAGGTCACGGGCGGGTTCGCCGAGCATGCGCAGACGCGCGAGGAACGACCGGCCATCGAGCGGTTCGATCGGGGAGTCGTCGGGATGCACCCCGGTCCAGTCGACACTCTCGGCCTTTCGGCGGCTGCATCACTGGCATTGTCCCGACAACGTCGTCCGAACGCAAGCTCGCGAACCGGAACCGCAGCCAGTGTAGGGCATCGGTCACCTGGCACGGACCGGGCTACACTCTGCCTCCAGACCGATTTCACTGGTGGCTCCGCCTTGAGGCCGCGAGGGCGGGACAATACTCGCAGGAGGATGATGTAGTGCGCATCGCGGTGATGGGAGCTGGCGGCATGGGCGGCTACCTGGGTGCGAAGCTGGCGCGCGGGGGCCATGACGTCGCATTGATCGCGCGAGGGGCGCACCTGGAGGCGCTGCGGCGTCGCGGCTTGCGCATCAGCGGCGCTGAATCCCTGGAGGTGTCCGGACTCCAGGCGACGGATCGTCCTGCGGAGATCGGCGCCGTCGACACGGTGCTGTTCTGCGTGAAGCTCTACGACACCGAGGCGGCGGCCGAGCTGATCCGCCCGCTCCTCGGGCAGGATACGTTCGTGGTCACTGTGCAGAACGGTGTCGAGAGTGCGGCCCGGATCGCCGCGGTCATCGGTCCGGAGCGGGCGCTGGCCGGCGCCGCCTACTTTCCCGCCAATATCGTGGCGCCGGGAGAGATCGCCTGGCTCGGCCGCATGGCGGGCAAGCCGTTGATTGCTTTCGGCGAGCCGGGGGGCGGTTCGAGCCCCCGCGCCCGCGAATTCGCGCGCATCTGCAACGCAGCGGGGGTCGAAGCCGCGGTCTTCGAGGACACCGAGCGGATGATCTGGGAGAAGTTCTGTCTCATCGCCGGCTCCAGCGCGGCCACCGCGCTCACACGCCTTCCGGTCGGGCCGGTGCGCAGTGATCCGGATTCCCGTTGGATGCTTGCCCGGGCCATCGACGAAGCGGCGGCGGTGGGACGCGCGCTCGGAGTACAGCTTCCCGACGAGGTGGAGGAACGAGTGCTCGGGCTCCTCGATGCAAGCCCCGCGAACGGGAAGACGTCGCAGCTCGTCGACCTCGAACGGGGACGGCGGCTGGAGCTGGAATGGCTGTCCGGCACCGTCGTGCGCCTCGGGAGCAAGCATGGCGTCCCGACCCCGGTTCACCATACCGTCTACGCCGCGCTCAAGCCGTATGCGCACGGGACGGATAGTGTGTGACTCCATGGTCATGTCTCCCGCCGTTGCCGCGACTGAAGCGCCTTCAGTCGGGACCTCGCGAGTCGGATGTCGTGTGTTTGCTCGCTCAGTACGGACGAAAGGGTCGTACCGGCCGGTCGTTGCCCCCTCATCGCGGAGTGCTACTGCCTGTACCCTGGGCGGGCGGCCGTCGCACGGTCGACGATGGAAACGAGGGTTGACGCGACCAGCACGTAGGCGACCAGGCGGGCAACCGAGGTCAACAGCGGTGTCAGGGCCGGAACCAGCTCCAGGCGCGCGGCCGCCAGCACGACCAGCGGGACGAAGTAGCCGATCCCGTTCCAGCGCCCGATGGTGCTCATGCGCAGATGCTTCCGGCGGTGCAGCCAGTACGAGTCGACCACGTACTGGCTGAACGCCACCGCGATCAGAACCGGCAGCACCGGCGGGACCAGGCCTGCCAGGGCTGCGCCCGTCGAGCAGGCGGTCACGAACAGGCAGTCGGTGGCATGGTCGAAGAGCTGACCGCCGGCCGAGGCTGTGCCGTATCGGCGCGCTACGACCCCGTCGAAGTAGTCGCTGGCGATGGCCACGGCCAGCAGTACGGCGACGAGACCGGCGCTCAGGAAGTCCGGCCGCGCGAAGGCGATCACAATCGGCAGGGCCAGCGCGAGCCGCAGGCCGGTGAGCAGGTGGGCCTGGACTACCATTGGATTTCTTCGCCTCTTGGCGCCTGGGTAGGCTGATTCAAAATCAGATTTTGGATCAGCCTGCACCGATGATGCATTCTGCTCCGTGATCCATCGCGACCTGGCGGCGGAACTGAATCGAGCGGCCGCCAGGGCGCCTTCCATCACGGCACAAGCCTCCGGCGGGCCGTGAACCGCAGGCTGCGATCCACCTACCCGAACAGCTCCCGCTGCGCCCGTGGCCAGAACGCCACGCCGATCAGGGCGTTGAACAGGATGAAGAAGTTGTGCTGCACGAAGCCGAAGGCGGCCATCTGTCCCTCGTTCTCGGGAAACAGGATCACCCAGAACGTGATGGCGGCCGCCCGCATCGGGGTCGGCACGGCGGCGGCGAAGAAGACCACCGGCAGGTAGCCGAGCAGCGACAGGAAGGAAGCCTCGACGCCGAACAGGCGCAGCGCGACGGTGTAGACGACCACCGCGGCCAGCAGCGCCGGTGATCGCAGCGCCACGAACAGGGCATAGTGCCGCACGGTGGCAACCCTGAAAGCGTGGAGGATGCGCCTGTCGCGCAATCCGCTGCCCGGCCACAGCGTGCCGCGGAAGTAAAGCACCCAGGCGACGAAGACCCCCACGGCACCGGCCGCGAGCCAGGGAACGAGTGCGAACGCCGGGGGCAGCGATCCGCCGCTGAAGGCGAAGCCGACCGTCGCCCAGAACAGCAGGTAGAACACCTCGCAGAACATCACGAACAGCATCACCGAGCCGACCTCCCAGCCCGGGACCCGGTGGCGTCGGTTCAGGTAGTAGGCCATCGCGCCCTTGCCGATCTGCTCGTTGAAGATCGAGATGATGTAGGCGCTCGCGCGAACGGGCAGGAGGTCCCCGTAGCGGATGGGCGAGATGAACCAGTTGAGGGCCCGGGTGACGACCAGGGTGTCGATGAGGAAGTAGAGTCCCGAGTAGGCGACCATGAGCGCAATCCAGGGGACCCATTCGACGTTGGCGAAGACGCCCGCCATGTAGTCGACGAGCGAGAGCCCTTCGCGCGCCGCGGCGCCGTTCAGCCGGAAGTAGAGATAGGCGAAACAGGCGATGCTCAGGGCCAGGAACCCCAGGCGTCCCGCCAGGCCGCGGCTCGGGGGCGCGGTCGGGGCGGAGTCGCCGGAAGCGGGGGCGCCGGAGGCTCGGTTCTTGACGGGTGTCTCGCTCATGATGCTCGGGTCTCGCACAGCCTGGTCAGCGTGTCGGACAACGGGGTGAGGGTGACCGCCGGGGCGCGATCGACGCACAGATTCGCCTCGTCGGAGGTGATGACCTCGATTACCGCCGGCGTCATGCCGCCGGTGCGGACCAGACCGGCGAGTCCGGCCATCAGCCTGGCCAGCCACACCGGTGTCGAGTGGACCGCCAGATCGTGGCCGAGCAGGCGTGCGGTCCGCTGCAGCAGCTCGCGCTGCGTGAGGATGGTCGGCCCGACCATGGCGCAGATCCGTACGCCGGCGCCCGACTCCCGGCAGTATCCCAGGATGCCGCGGCACAGGTCGTCGACGTCGAGTGGGCGCAGCCGGTGCGACCCGCCCCCCAGGACGCGCGCGGATCTGCCGCCGGCGGCGCGGAGCAGTGCGCGCCCCCCCGCGGTGGCGGGGCCCAGCAGCAGCGGGGTGCGGATGATCGAGGCCTTCAGACCGGAGCCGATCACCAGCCGTTCCGCCTCTCCCTTGGAGCGGAAGTAGCCGTTCGGCGATTCCGGATCGGCGCCCAGGGAGCTGACGAGCACGATCCGGTGCACTCCCGCCGAGCGCGCCGCGGCGACCAGCGCCCGCGTGCTCTCGACGTTGCCGGTTCGATAGCTGGTCGTCCGGCTCTCGAACAGAATGCCCGCCAGATGCACCACGCAGTCGGCGCCGGTGAGCGTTTCGACGAGTAGTTCGGGCTGCTCGTACGTGACGACGCGGGACGCGATGCGGGGAGAGCGGGGCAGGTCTGCCAGCGCCGCCTCCCGGCGCACCAGGGCCACCGCATGCACGCCGTCCTGGCCGGCGATCTGCGCAAGCAGCACCTTGCCGACGGCGCTGTTGGCCCCGGTGACGGCTATCGTCCCGCTGCCGGCGTTGTCGTTCACCGGGGCGTCCAAAAAAAGACCTCCCAGGTGCTGAGCGGCTCGGCCTGGCCCTGAATCATGCCGCCCGAAGGCCCCGCGTCCATGCGCATGCCGTTCTTCTCGCCGTAGGCCGCGAGCAGTGGAAGGCGGTCGTCGCCGAGGACTTCGGTTGCCCGCATGGCATAGGCAGCGTCACCGATCCGCAGCCAGCCGTCCGGATTCGCCCGCGCCTGCCGCGCCCAATAGCCGCCGTCGGGTCGGGTGGCAGTGATGACGCCGTCCTCGGCTCCGGCGTAGACGACGTTGACCACGAACGGGGGGAAGCCGCCGGTCTTGAGCTGAATAACGCGGTGGTCGTCCACCGTGCGCCAGTCGGCCGGCGGAGAGGTTGCGGTCCCCCCGATGCGGACCCCCGCGACTCGGTTGTACGGCGTCATGAACACATAGATGAGCACCATAATCGCGGCGACCACGGCGATCGTGGCGCCTTCGATCTGCTTCTCCGTCATTGGCATCTCCCGTCTGCTGCGAGGCCCGCGCGCTACGGGCGAATCGGTTGGCTCTCGCCACGCCTGCTCATGCTATGGTAGGCGATCAACTGGGAATCCGTTTTGACTGTGGAGGTCTTGCGATGACAGTTCGACGATCGATGACGCGACTGGCGCTCATCACGCTGGCCGGTCTGCTGGCGCTGCCGGCTCTGGCCCTGGCGCAGGACGAGGCGCCGCGGACCACCTGGGGTGCGCCGGAACTGCAGGGAGTCTGGGACTTTCGCACCATCACCCCGATGGAGCGTCCCGAGGATCTGGCCGACAAGGCGTTCCTGACCGAAGAGGAAGCGGCCGAGCGGGAGCGAAGAGCGGTCGAGCGCGACATCGAGCTCTGGGAGGCGGATCCCCGCCGCACCGAGGCAGGTGGCAGCGTCGGCGGCTACAACAACTTCTGGATGGATCGGGGTACGCGGGTCATCGGCACCCGGCGCACCTCGCTGATCATCGACCCGCCGAACGGCCGGCTCCCGGAGATGACCGAGGCGGGGCAGGCGCGCCGGGCGGCGGGCCGCGGCTCCTTCAGCGATCAGATCCAGGATTCGTACACCGATTTCAGCAACGCCGACCGCTGCCTGATGGGTTTCAATGCCGGCCCGCCGATCACCCCGGGCGGCTACAACCAGAACGTGCAGATCTTCCAGACTCCGAACGAGGTCGTGCTGCTCACCGAGATGGTCCACACGGTGCGCGTCGTGCCGATCGACGGACGTGCGGACCTCGACGAGGACCTCGCGCAGTGGTCGGGAGTCTCCCGCGGGCGCTGGGATGGCGACACCCTCGTGGTCGAGACCGGCAACTTCGACGTCGACCGCAACTGGCGGGGCGCGAGCGCCGGCATGCGCCTGGAGGAGCGGTTCACCCGCGTCGATGCGGACACCCTCGAGTACGAGTACACCGTGACCGACCCCGAGACCTGGGTTGCGCCGTGGACGGTGAACCTGCCGATGGTGCGCAGCGATCTGCCGCTCTTCGAGTACGCCTGCCATGAGGGCAACTACTCGATGGAGACGATGCTCACCGGCGCGCGGGCCGACGAAGCGGCCGCCGCGGCTGCCAAATAGGAGCCGCGCTTCAACATTGGGCGCCCGGTGCCGTGCCGGGCGCCCGTCCTTCCGCCGCGTTCGAGAGCTGCGAGCCCTTCCCCTGCCTCTTGCCGAGGATCCATTCGGGATGAGCGACGCGCCACCGGACTGGAAACACCTGTTCGAGCGTGCCCGCGCGGTGGCCCGCCATGCCTACGCCCCCTATTCCGGGTACTACGTGGGGGCGGCCGGGCTGGTCGACGACGGACGTGTCGTCGAGGGCTGCAACGTGGAGAACGCCTCCTACGGGCTCGCGCTGTGCGCGGAGTGCTCCCTGGTGTGCGCGCTGCACTCCGGCGGCGGGGGCAGGCTCGTCGCGGTCGCGGTCGTGGCGGGAAGGGATCTCGACGATCTGCAGCCCGGCAAGCCCTGCGGCCGTTGCCGACAACTGCTGTACGAAGCCGGCGGACGAAGTCTGCGCGTGAACGTGCATCACGTTCTCGGCGAGATGCTGCCCGACGCGTTCGGACCCGACGCGATTCGTTGACCGACGGAGGGGGCGTCTGTGCGGCGCCGCACCGTCGAGCCGGTTCCCGACGAGAGAACCCGGAGCGTCTGCACGGCTCTTCGGTGGCCGGCAGCGGCGCCGGGACCGACTCCGCGCTCGCTCACGATAACGCGCAGGCCCTACGGGATATCGATGGCGACCAGGGTCAGGTCGTCGTCAAGGGCGAGCGTCGTTCGTCCGGTCCACTGACGGACCTTCTCGATCAGGTGGTCGGTCCAGTCCTCGATATCGGCATCGGGTCGATCGCGGAGCGTGTTCTTGACCTGCTCGACGGAGAAGTGACGACCGGCGGGGGAGTCGGCCTCGATGAGACCGTCGGTGTAGAACAGGAGCCGGTCGCCCGGTTCGAGCGCGATTCGCGTTGCCCCGTAACGCTCGTCGGCCAGGAGACCGATGGAGGCGTCGGCGGTTCCGATCTCCTGCACGGTCGAGGTTTCGCGACGCCGGAGCAGGGGCGGCGGGTGGCCGGCGTTCGTGACCGCAAGCTGCCTTGCCTCGGTATCGACGACGGCATATACGACGGTCACCAGGTGCGCGTCGAGTTGTTGGTAAAGCCGCTGGTTGATCTCGTGGACGACACTGGCCGGTTGGTCGGCGATGTGCGTCTGCGCGGCGGCCGCGGTCTTGAGCATCGACGCGATCAGCGCGGCGGGAATGCCGTGGCCGGTGACGTCGGCCACCAGAATCGCGAAACGATGGTCGTCGATCGGGACGAAGTCGTAGAAGTCCCCGCCCACGGCCTCCATGGGGATACAACGGACCGCATGCGGGCACGTAGTCGGATGGACGCTCTTGGGGGGCAGGAGCGACTGCTGAATCTGGCGGGCGGTTCGGAGCTGCGTGGAGAGCGTGCCGAGTTGGCGCTGGTTGGCCCGGGCGCGCAGCAGAATGGAGTAGCCGAGGCTGGCCATGAAGGCCAGGACGCCGACGGGTCTGGCGCGCATCGCCCAGTCGAGAATCCCGGCGGTGACCAGCACGTCGTGGACCGTGCAGAGCACCACGATCCCGAAACCGTAGAGGACATGGATGTCCTCCGGCCGGGTCTTGAGCGACCCGGTCACGATGTTGACGAGCAGGACGACGCGATAGACCACGACGAGGACGCCGGCGGGCTCCATCGAGCGGCCGGGATCCGCGGCGTACAGATCGACGCCGGTCGCGACGATGGCGAATACCAGGTGGAACTGCCAGATGCGACGGAACGAGTTCCACAGCCCGGCACCCCAGTATTGCTCGATGAAGACGTAGGAGGCGGCCGAGACGAAGTACAGGCAGATGGGACCGCTGTAATCGAAGACGACGGCGGGCAGGCCGGAGGCGAGGCGGACGGCTTCGATTCCGCCGAGCGCACGCGTGCCGTGCAGCAGAATGGCCGTGCCGAAGGCGGGTACCTCGTAGGAGCGAGCGGAACGGAACAGCAGCCCCAGCACGACGAGGGCGAGTCCGGTAGCGAAGAGGATGGTCCCGTAGGCGATCTCGACGAGTTCCGCCGGCAGGGCCTGTGTCTCAGCCACGTATTCGCTGCAATGTTAGTAGACCGGGACGGCACCGGCGCGTTCCTGAACGGGGCGGGAGGCCGTTCGCGCGCGGAGCGCGGTGCGGCGGGCGCGAAAGTTCAGGCGTCGATGGCCGCGAGAGCGTCGCCCCGGCTGCCGTAGATGTCTATGACGCGGTGGATGCCGGAGATGCGGAAGACCTCGGAGACGTGCGGCTTGAGATTGCACAGGGCGAAGCGCCCCTCGCGTGCCCGGATCGACTTGGCCGCAATCAGCAGGATACGGATGGCGGAGCTGCTGACGAAATCGAGGTGATCGAAGTCGAGAGCCAGTCGGGTGGTGCCCTCGCTGACGTGGCCCATCACCTGTCGCTCGAAGTCTTCGGTCGAGGTGGTGTCCAGCCGGCCACGGGGAATGAGGATGAGCGTCTCTCTCTCTCGATCGACATCGATACGGATTGTGTCGGGCACGATGAGAAGACTACCGCGAATGTGTCCTCCTTGACCGGTGTCGCTTCGGGTTTGCTCGATTCGGTTCTTCGAGGACGGATTCACGTAGAATCGGGGCGGAGGGATTGGCAGATCCGGGAGAGATCCCAGCGAGGAGGCTCACATGTGCGATGAGAGAACCGGCGCCGACACCACCAGGTACCTGCGCGCGCGCGAGATGACGCGGCGGCAATTCGGGACCGTATCGGCGGGAGCAGGGTTGGCGATGTTGCTGCCCCGGGCGGCGAATGCCCAGGACGTCACCGAATCGGAGATCGACGTTACGACCCCCGACGGCGTGGCGGACAGCTACTTCGTGCATCCGGCGAGCGGGGCCCATCCCGGGGTGTTGATCTGGCCCGACGCCTTCGGCCTGCGGCCGGCGAAGCGGCAGATGGCCAAGCGGCTCGCCGAATCCGGCTACTCGGTGCTGGTGGTCAACCAGTACTACCGCTCGCAGCGCGCGCCCATCGTGGATTCGACGAATTTCGCCGAGGTGGCGAGCACGGTCCGGCCTCTGATGGCGACGCTGAACGCGGAGACCCACGTGCGGGACGCCAGGGCGTTCGTGGAATTCCTGGACAGCCAAGCGTCGGTGGACAGCAGCCGCAAGATGGGAACGATGGGCTACTGCATGGGCGGTCCGATCACGATGCGCACGGCGGCCGCCCTCCCGGACCGCATCGGTGCCGGCGCTTCTTTCCACGGTGGCGGTCTGGTGACCGATCAGCCGGACAGCCCGCACCTGCTGGTGCCGCAGATGACGGCGCACTACCTGTTCGCGATCGCCGAGAACGACGACGAGAACGAGCCCGAGGCGAAGAACGTGCTGCGCGACGCGTTCGCTGAGGCAGGGTTGCCGGCGGAGATCGAGGTATACGAGGGTGCGCTGCACGGTTGGTGCCCACCGGATACGCAGGTCTACCACGAGGCGCAGGCGGAGCGGGCGTGGAGCCGTCTGCTCGCCCTGTTCGAGGGCGCGCTCGGATAACGGGAGCGGCGGAACGTAGCGTTTCGTGCGGATACGCCGCGAGGCGGTTCCGTGGACTGCGTTCCGCCGCGCTCGCGCCCCGCTCGCGCAGACGGTCCTCGGCTTGCCGTTTCGTGCCGCGACTCGATCGGACGGTGCCAGGTGGGTCGCGTCGGCAGGCTTCCGCTGCGGTCAGGTTCGGAGTGCGCACCGGGAACGCGTGCCCCCCGGTGATTCGAGTACACGGAGCCCCTGCGCGGCGCTCATGCGCCGAATGGCGGTCGCGCGGAGCTTGTGCCCTCCGCCGTTCAAGTTCGCCACGGGAGGCGGGATGCAGTGTGCTTGCAGGCCGCAGCGGACGAAGCGGACCAGTCCCGTGGGGCCCAGCAGGTGTGCGCCCGCCACGAGAGCGCCCTGGTCGAGAGCGATTCCACCGACCGTCTTGCCGATCACGTCCCTCAGGCACGGCTCCACCCGCCGCCAGTTCGTCGTCGTATACCGCAGCATGGCGGCGGTCTGCGCGTGGCGGTTGCTGCGGAACTCGTCGTCCGAATCGATGCCCCACGGGTTGTCCAGCCAATCGCCGTCGGCATCCTTGAACCCGGCATCCATCAGGGCGGCGCTGGTCATCTGATAGCACCCGATGGCCGAGCTGCCGGTGGGGCTGGCAAGGCAGTCGCCGCCGGTCTCGATCTCTTCCAGCATTTCCAGGTAGCGGGGGAAGTCGGCCCCGCTACCCGCCACGGTCGCGACAGGATTCGCTTCGGAGTTGTTCTCGACCACGACCCCGGAGGGCGAGGGAAACGGACGCGGTACGGGCGCGCCCGCCAACACCGGTCCGCAGGCCACGACGGCGAGGCAGATCGCGGCCGGGATTGCGGCCGCCGCCGGACTTACGAACGCCATCGCCGCGTCGGGGGCCTCAGGGAAACCGGCTGCCGGGATTCGAGCATCAGTGCCGGTTATCGGACGATGGGCGTCAGTCGGACAGTGTCGCTGACAAATCGAGGTTCCGGAGCGGTTCGGCCGCGCTGTATCCTGTCCGCCACTGCCACGCGTCCGGCGCCGAAGCGGCCGAGGCCTGCAGGTAGCAGCCGGCGGCACCGCCATCGAGTGCAGCGGGCTGCTGCACCCGATGACGCCGCGCACCCCGTCTCTTGACTCGACGGCGGTCGCGATGTCCGACGCCGCGTCGCTCCTTCACGTCGTTGCGATTTCGTCCTCCGAACGGTGTTAAGGCAGGGCGAAGATAGATAGCGAAGTCCCAATCGTTCCGATGTTTTCCAAAAACACCAATACAACTGGGGTCAGTTCAGAAATCACGTTCCCAGATACGCCAGAGGAATCCCGTCCAATCCCGTGCAAGAAGTGGTAACCTGGTGGTAAGCCGATTTCGCAGGGGACGCGATGACGAGGTTGACCGCCCGACAGGTTCAGACGCTGCGCAAGCCGGGCAGGTATTCGGACGGACACGGGCTGCATCTGTTCGTGCAGCGTAGCGGTACGCGCTCTTGGGTGCAACGGCTCACGGTCCCGGGTCGCGGCAGGGTCGACCGCGGGCTCGGCTCGGTGGACGTCGTGAGTCTGGCGCAGGCTCGCGCCTGGGCGCTCGACAACAAGCTCGCGGTCAAGCGGGGCGAAGACCCGTTCGCGGGGCCGCGGCGCTCGACGATGCCGACGCTGCGGAAGATCGCCGGCAAGGTCGCCGACTCGAACCGGGCGCGGCTGTCGCCGGGCGAATACAAGGCGCGGGCGGCGACGCTGGAGCGGCACGCGGCCGAGCTGCTCGACCTGCCGGTCGACCGGGTCGGCAAGCCGGAAGTGCTGCGAGCCCTCGAACGGGTGTGGACGTCGCAGCCGGGCACCGGCCGGAAGCTGCGGACGGCGCTCGGGGCCCTCTTTCGGCATGCGCGCGCGGCGGGGCTGATCGAGGGCGATCCGGTCGCGGCGGTGGCCGGCGCGCTCGTTCCCCAGCCGGCCGTGCGCGAGCACATGCGCAGCGTGCCGTATGCAGACGCGCCGGCTGCGATGAAGCGGATCGACACGTGCCGCGCGACGCTGTCGGCGAAGGCCTGCCTGCGGTTCCAGATTCTGACGGCGGCGCGCCCGTCCGAAGCACGGCTGGCGACGTGGGGAGAGATTGCCGAGGACGCGGGCGAGTGGCGCATCCCGGCTTGCCGGATGAAGCGGGACCGCGAGCATGTGGTGCCGCTGGTTCCTGCGGCGGTGGCGTTGCTCGACTCGGTGCGGTCCTTGCGCCGGCATGACGGCGACGACGCGTTGGTCTTCCCGAGTCCGCAGGCGGGGTCCGGCTCGTTGTCGGCGGCGACCGTGGTCGGGGTCATGAAGTCGGCCGGTCTCGCCGGCGAGGGGTCGCCTCACGGCTGGCGCTCGACGTTCCGCACGTGGGCATCGGAGCGCGCGGACGCGGATTACGCGGTGATGGAAACGAGTCTGTCGCATGCGGTCGGCTCGGCTGTCGAACGGAGCTATTCGCGGTCGACTTTTCTGGACAAGCGCCGGGCACTGCTCGACGCATGGTCCAAGTTCCTTGCCGGCGACGTCGCGGTCATCGCCGACGGCCGCCTCAGCCTACGTCCGACAACACCGCCGTGAGTGCCCAGCGTATGTTCCGGAGCGAGTGTGTTGGCGCTCTCGAGGATCTGATCGAAACTGGACTCCGGTCGACCGCAAGATGTTGTGGTGGCCGCCGGCATCGTCAAGCCGATAGCGTGAGCGCGTGCTCACCGGCGTCAAGGCGCGTCGCTTCGCTCCGTCCCCGCTCCGCGGGGCTGACGGCCTTGACGCCGCCTCCGCGCACGCTCGGACAGACTAGCTCTTGCCGACGATGCCCACTCAATACACCCCCTACATGTTGTGGTCGACGTCCTGTCCAGGATGACGCTCTTTTCGGTGACCGTTGACAGAGTGCTCCAACCTGCGCTGGCGTTGCTCCAGTCCGCACCTCGAACGAGCGCACGAAACGCCTGGAGCCACGCCGCTGCCGTTCACTGTTTTTTCGTAGTTGCGTCACCCCCGACGCGCGGACGCGACTTCAGGTAGCCGAGCACCTCGTCCTCGAACGACCGCCTTGGGTCCGATCCTGACCGACGCGGGGAAGAGTCCCCGTTTGCGTAGCGCGTAGATCGACGAACGCGACAGCCCCGTCGCCTCCTTGACGTCCTTCAACCGAAGAACCGCCTGGTCATGCATACCTCTTTCTGATGGCCCCGGCCAGATCCGGCGGCTCTGTGAACGTATGCAAACCGGCGGTCATCCGAGGCCGCGCTCCACCGCCCTGCTTCCGGTTGGAAGTCCCTGAACTGGAAGGGAGGAACTCGTCCCATGGCGCGATAACTCCACGGAGACCGGCCACGTCGGACCGGCCGCCAAGCGCCCGGTTTGTCTTCGATGACCAGCCGACAGCCGACCAGGCCCAGCGCCGTTCTCCTTCATGGCGTGGACCGCAAGGCGCGTCCGGTCCGCCCGCTTCGACGTAATCAGTCCCGCCCAGGCGGGCGCGGGCGAACCGGAAGAGGATCCGCGCTTGCTTCATGGACGCCGCTACCAGGGCGTTCTCGACGCCTGAGACGAACAGCGGATCGTGCGGCGTCAGGACCGCGCCACCGGCAGGCCGGACGGCCAGGACTTGCCGGCGCCACGCGGAGCCGCCCACAGGCCGCGGTCTCCACGTCAGGCGCAGGGCGACGCGCAGGATCGCCCGGTAGACCCCGATGCGGCGACCGGTCCCATCCGGGCGACGCCGCGCCCTGGGCGGCCGGAAGACTCCGCGGGCGCCGCGGGCGCCGCTCCCCTCCGGCGGCGCCGCATCGTCTCACGCGCCGCGGGCGCGTTCCCGGTCCGGGTCCGCATACGGCACGGTGCCGACCACGTCCGGGAGTTATCGGCCACAGCGCAGGCGAGCGTTGCCAAGGTTGCCGGTCGAAGTACTCCAGCCGGTTCGGGATCTGTTCCAGGATTGCGGTCCGCGTTGCGGCGTCCAGCCGTTCGGAGCGGCGGCGGACGGCGTACCACGGGAGAACGCTCTCGGCGAAGTCTTCCCGGTCCGGATGGTCACGGGCGTAGGTCGAAACGAACCCGGCGTCCACATCCTGTGCGGCGCCCCAGGCGCCCCAGGCCGGAGTCATCGCGTGCAGCGTGTCAAGCGACACGTGCGCCGCCCGGTCAACGTCGCGCTGAATCTGAAGGTCGGCAAGGCGGGCGCCCACAGGCCCTTGGCTATGCGGAGTTCAGGACTATGCGGAGTTGTCTCGGCGGCCCGCGTGGACGCGGGCGATTGCGGGGAGCGGTACTCCGCATAGTCAGAGAGCTTCGAGGAAGTCGAGGAGACGATCGGTGGCCTTGAAGCGGAGTGGCCGAGGTGCGGGGTCGTCGACGCAGCGGAGAGCAGCCTCCTTCATGGCGAGGTCGGCTTCGACGTACTGGTGGGTGGTGGCCGTGTCCTCGTGGCCGAGCCAGAGGGCGATGACGGTGATGTCGACTCCAGACTGGAGCAGATGCATCGCGGTCGTGTGGCGCAGCGTGTGGGGCGAGATTCGTCGTTTCGCGAGCGAGGGGTGGCAGTCCGATGCCTTTCGGCAGGCGACGCGCAGTTGATGTTCGACGCCGGAGCGCGACAAGGGCTTGCCCGCGCGATTGGGAAACACGGGGGCGTCGGGACTTCGGTCGATTCGGGAAAGCCACCTGCGGAGTTGCGCTGCGGTGCTTTTCCAGAGCGGGACGACACGTTCCTTGCGTCCCTTGCCATGCAGAAGCACTGAGGAGGCGCGCTCGAGCAGCACGTCGGCGACATGTAGACGGGTGATCTCGGAAACGCGGGCGCCGGTGTTGTAGAGCACGGTGAAGAGGACGGCGTCGCGCTGACCGCTCCAAGTGGACCGGTCGGGAGCGTCGATGATCGCGACGATCTCGTCGCGGGACAGGTAGTCGAGGACGGGTCGGTCGAAGCGCTTGACGGGAATCGCGAGGACGCGTTGCGCGACGGGCAGCAGGGTCGGCTCGCGCAGCGAAGCGTAGCGCATGAAGGAGCGGAAGGCGGTGAGACGGAGGTTGCGCGTGCGCGCCGAATTGCCGCGGTCGGTTTCGAGATGGTCGAGGAAGTCGAGGACCATGGACGCGTCGAGATCCGCGAGGGTCAGCGCCGAGGGGGTGCGACCGGTGCGCTCTGCAGCGTACCCGAGAAGCAACGCGAAGGTGTCGCGGTAGCTGGCGATCGTGTGCGCACTGGCGCCCCGTTGTGCGATGAGGCGCCGATGAAAGAACTCTTGCAGGAGTTTGGGGAACGCACGCTCGACGCAGGTCATGACGGGCGCTGACGCTCGGTGCGCGAAGCGTTCGAAGCGCTGCGCGGTGTTGGCGAGCAACTCGGGGACCGCGGTGCAGTACCAGTAGGTGTCTGCGACGCTGACGTGGCCGAGGTAGGTTGCGAGGGCCAGGATCTTGCGATCTACATCGGCACCTTCTTGGTACCAGCGCAGGAGCCGGCGCACGACGAAGGTGTGGCGAAGGTCGTGGATGCGGGGTTGGCGCGTGCGCCCGTGCCCGGTCCAGTCCAGACGCCGTCTGACCCGGCGGAACGTCGCCTGCACGGCGGTGCGCGTGAGCCGGGGCGAATGCTCAGTGCGGAAGAAATACTGGGACCGAGGCGCAGGAAGACATCCGTCGCGGCGATCGGCGTAGCGGCGCAGTGCCTGGGTCGTGGTCGGATGAAGCGGGACGAGTCGGGACTTGCGGAACTTGGTCTCGCGGACGGTCAGGATGCCGTTGACGAGGTCGACGTCGTCGGTCGTGAGACGACGGGCCTCGGACAGTCGCAGGCCGGTTGAGGCCAGCAGGGCGAAGTAGGCGACATAGGTGGCGGGCCGCAGTCCATCTCGGGGCAGCAGGCGGCTTGCCTGCTGCAGGAGCGCGGCCGTCTCCGCCTCACTGTAGATGTGGGGCATCGAGCGGCGCTGGACGCGCCCCAGGAGTCCGGCCGGTGGAACTTCAGTGGCCGGGTCGAAGCACGCGCAGTAGCGGGCGAACTGGCGCACGACCGCCAGTCGACGTACGGCCTGCGCCGGATTGCTGGAGCGTGAGGATCGTGCCCACTGGACCGCGAGCTCGATTGTCACGGGCCCGTCGTGTCCGATCCGGTCTGCATGGCTGGCGAAGGCCCGCAGGAATCCTTCAGCCGTTTCGAGGTCGAAGCCCAGTCCGCGGCGCGTGGTGAGGTACGCGTCGACCAGACGATGGAAGCTCGGGGGCGTCATGGGCGTACCTCCGGCCAGGGAAGCGCGATATCCCGCAACCGCGGCAGGTCGAGCTTGGCGTAGACCGTGGTGGTGTCGAGGCTTCGATGGCCGAGCACGTCAGCGACCTCTTTGAGGCTGGCTCCCTCTCGCACCATGCGGCTGGCCGCGGTGTGCCGGAAGACGTAGGCGCCGGTGAGCGGCGTGTCGATTGCCGCCCGGCGAAGCGCGCGGGCCACGACACGCGAGACAGCAGGGCTCGTGAGCGGCTTGCCGCGACGCTCTCCCATGTGCTCGACGAACACCCGGCGCTCGTCGGTCGCCGGGCGCTCCCCGCTCAAGTAGGCGACCAGCGCCTGCCCCACCACGCGAGGCAACGGCAACACGGCCCCTCGACGGTTCTTTCGGGCGCGTATTTGCAGGGTGCCGCCGCGCCAGTCGATGTCGTCCAGACACAGGTCGGCCACCTCGCCGGGCCGCAGCCCCAGGGTCGACAGGCACTGCACGATTGCCAGGTCCCGTTGCCCGCACGGAGTGGAGTCGTCGAACGACGCGAGCACCTGCTCGACTTGTTGCTCGGTCAGCGAACAAGGCAGCGTCGCAAGCCGCCAATGGGCAACGGTCGGCAGAGCCGCTTCGAGTGTGTCGCCGCAGAATCCCTCGACACGCAGGAACCGGAAGAACGACCGCAACGAGGACCGCACGGTCCGCATCGACCCAGGGGAGAACCGGTGCCGTAACGACGTGATGAACGCCACCACGTCGGCCGGTGTCAGGCGGCGTGGGTCGATCGGGTCCGTGCCGAGAGCGGCGCGGACGAGCATCCGGGCGAGCCAGGCGCGGTTGCGCAACGTCTGAGGGCGCAAGCCGCGCGTACGACGTTGGTGGTGGGTGTACGCATCGACGAGACGGTCGACGGTCCACGAGGCGTGAACGGTCATGGAATGCTCCTCTCCGGCCAATCAGGCCGGTCAGAGTATCCCCGACTATGCGGAGTCTCTCGAACCGGTCAGCTCACGTAACCCTCGTTTCGCCAGATACTTGAGAGCAAGACCCTCAACCGACTCCGCATAGTCCTGAGCTCCGCATAGCCAACGCTGAACGAAACCGCCACGGCGGTAGGCGCTCAGTCGACCCGCCGCCACTGACGCGTCCGGCCAGATCGTTCGACCGCCGCAGCTCCTCGTGAGCCTCACCTACGCTGCTCGGCGAGCGCCTGGAATCCCCCAGGCCCTTCGCAAAGGAGCGTCAGATGACATCGCTTCGTCAACGCATGCTCGAAGACATGCAGGTGCGGCGGCTGTCGCCGTTCACCCAACGCACGTACGTCGAGACCGTCGCGCGGTTCGCCCGCTACTTCGACCGGTCACCCGAGCGCCTCGGCCCCGAGCAGATCCGCGCCTACCAGGTCTACCTGGCCACCGAACGCGGCTTGGCAACGGGCTCGCTGCTCGTCACCGTGGCGGCGCTGCGCTTCCTCTATCGGGTCACGCTTCAGAAGCAGTGGCCCTTCGACGACGTGATCCCCGCGCCGAAGAAGCCGCAGTCTCTGCCGGTCGTGCTCAGCCCGCGGGAAGTGGTCCAGTTTCTCGACGCGGTCAAGCCCGCGAAGCATCGCGCCATCCTGACCACCTGCTACGCCGCCGGCCTGCGCGTCTCCGAGGCCATTGCCCTCACCGTGTCCGCCATCGACAGCGAACGGATGGTGCTGCGCATCGCGAAGGGCAAGGGTCAGAAGGACCGCTACGTGATGCTCTCGCCGAAGCTGCTGGCGGTTCTGCGCGCCTGGTGGAAAGTCCAACGGCCCCGGCACTGGCTCTTCCCCGGCGAGCGCCCCGAGGCGCCCATCACGCGTAGCGCGGTCCAGCTTGCGTGCCGCATCGCCGCCCGGCGCGCGCGTCTTGCCAAGGCCGTCACGCCACATTTACTTCGCCATGCCTTCGCGGTCCACTTGCTCGAGGCCGGCACCGACCTGCGTACCATTCAGCTCCTGCTCGGGCATCGGAGTCTGCAGACCACCTCGCGCTACTTGCGGGTCGCGACCACCAAGGTCTGCTCGACCGCGAGCCCGCTGGACCTGCTCCCGCGGCCGGCGCCACGACGCACCCAGCCCGTCGACTGAGCGACGGCCATGCCGCGCGCCACGCTCTCGGTGGCGGAAGTGTTCCGCCGCTACGGCGACGCCTTCCGAGCCCAGGTCGGAACCGTTCTGTCGACGGCCCAGCACCGCGTGATGACGGCCATCGAGCAGTGCCGCACCGCCGCGCTCGGCGGCCATGTCGAGCAGTGCGACCACTGCGGCCATCGGCGCGTCTGGTACAACTCGTGCCGCAACCGCCACTGTCCGACCTGCCAGTCGCTGGCCCGCGCCGAGTGGCTCGAACGCCGCCGCGCGGACCTGCTGCCCACCGAGTACTTCCACGTCGTCTTCACCGTGCCCCCGGCCGTCGCCGAGATCGCCGCGCAGAACAAGGCCGTCGTCTACGGCCTGTTCTTCCGCGCCGTCGCCGACACGCTGCGTACCATCGCCGCCGACCCGCGCCACCTCGGCGCCGAGATCGGCTTCTTCGCCGTGCTGCACACCTGGGGCCAGACGCTCGTCCACCATCCCCACCTGCACTGCGTCATCCCGGGTGGGGGCCTCGCCAACGACGGCAGCGGCTGGGTCGCCTGCCGCCCCGGATTCTTTCTGCCGGTCCGGGTCCTTTCACGCTACTTCCGCCGCGTCCTGCTCGCGGCGCTGGAAGACGCCTTCGAGTCCGGACAGTTGCACTTCGCCGGCCGGCTGCAGCCCCTCTCCGACCACCGCCGCTTCGCCGAGCACCTGCGCCCGGCCCGCAAGACCGAATGGGTCGTCTACGCCAAGCGGCCCTTCGCCGGTCCCGAACAGGTCCTCGACTACCTTGGCCGCTACACCCACCGGATCGCCATCAGCAACCAGCGCCTGCGCAGCCTCGACGACGGCTCGGTGCGCTTTCGCTACACCGACTACCGCAGCAACGGCGCCGCCCGCCACAAGACCATGACGCTGGCGGCGACCGAGTTCATCCGCCGCATGCTGCTGCACGTGCTCCCGCCCGGCTTTCATCGCATCCGCTACTACGGCTTCCTCGCCAATCGCGCCCGGCAGCAGAAACTGGCCGAGTGCCGGCGGGCGCTTTGCGCGCCGCCCCCGCCAGTGCCACAGCAGGACGCCGCGGTCGCTGACTATCGGGATCGCTATGAGGCGCTGACCGGCCGTTCGTTGCGCCAGTGCCCCCGCTGCCACGCAGGCAACATGCAACTGATCGACCACCCCGCCGGCGCCTGGGCGTGTCCGGCCATTCTGGATTCGTCGTGACAGGCGCATCCACGTCCGCCAGGCGCACTTCCGCCGCTCCCGGAGTCGCCGGGACGGTCGACCTGCGTCTGCGGTCCTCCCGACGCGCTGTACGACCACCCTCGCGGCCATCGCCACCGACCGCGGGCGGCCGGCAACCTGCCTGCACCGCCCGGCCCGGTCGCCGCCAGTGCCGTCTGCCCGCAATGCAACGCCCATAGAAGTCCAACGGCGGGGGACGGTTTCGTCCAATCCAGCTTTCGGTCACCGGCGCGGTGAACGCACTGCCACCGTCGCGCGGTCACTGCCGCGCCGCCAACCGAAAGCTGCTCTGCACTGCACTATGCGGAGCTCCGCATAGCGTCGGAAATCTCGCGGGCGATCGCTGCCGACTATGCCCGCGCCGGGGGCTGCGAGATTCCCACACTCCCACAGCCATCGTCATCTTGGCTATGATCAATCGGGAAGACGAGGGCGTGACTTCGCAACCGGAATACACCTTATCGAAGCCCTCGAACTGTCCAAACAACCGAGACCACTTCAGTCGCGCTCCGCCGCCGGACTGATCACCGGCCGGATCGGTGAGCACCGGCTGATGTCGAACGTCGAGAAAGGAATCGCGACATCCACAAGAGATTCCGACCACATGGCCGAACGTAACCCGCGTGGGGTTCGTTGAATTGCGGGCGCCACCTGAGAGACCAATCGCGGTGAACTGGACCGGCGTGGTGCGTGCCCGGGTGCTCTACCGCTTGCGACGCGGGCCCACGAGCAAACTGACCGGTCACTCCGTGACATGTCTGCTACACTTGCTGCGTCTTGGACTCCCCGTTGTGTGAATATCGTTCGAAAGGAGACTGACTAGATGGTCTACGCAGGGTTCTGGCTCCGCCTAGCAGCTTGGGTCGTTGACCAAGTGATTCTCCTCGTCGCTTTGGGTTCTCTTCTGCTTGCCGCCACTCTCATTAGCCCTGCTCTAACGTTGCCGTTTTTCAACTGGCTTGAACAGGATGGGGCTCCGAATGTCTTCGGTTTCTTCGCCTCTTGGATTTACTATGCCGTGCTGGAAACATCTCCTCTTCAAGCCACGCTTGGAAAGAAGTTGTTCCGCCTTCGCGTTGCCGACAAATCAGGTAATCGGGTCGGCTTCGGTCGGGCTTCGGGACGCTACTTTGGCAAAATCCTTTCTGGTCTTGCCTTTGGTCTCGGGTTTCTGAGTGTCGCTTGGTCGCAGCGCAAGCAGGGATGGCACGATTCAATGGCTAACTGTGTCGTCATCAGGGATCTCAAGGGCGGACCCACAACTTCCATCTAACTAACTAACTAAGGCCACTGCCCTCAACTAGTTTGTCACCTGTCGGCTTTCCAGCCATCCTGGAGGCATGAAGCGAGACATCAAGCTGGAAGCGGCCCTGGTTGCGAAGTATGCCGTGGTTGCTCCCGTGTTGGACGAGCGTAGTCGCCGGCGGTGGGCGGCGGCCGAGTCGCTCGCCATCGGCTACGGCGGCGACGCGGTGGTTTCGTCGGCTACCGGTCTGGCTCCGGGAGACGATTCGCAGGGGACGCCGGGAGATTGCCCGCGACGAGGCGCCGACGGACCGCATCCGACGCCCTGGAGGCGGACGGCCCCGCATCCAGCAGTATCAACCCGGCATCCAGGCCGCGCTCGAAGCGCTGGTGGATCCGCTCACGCGCGGCGACCCGACCTCGCCGCTGCGCTGGACCGGCAAGAATCGCGCGAAGCTGGCGGCGGCGCTGACCGAGCAGGGGTGGCGGGTGAGTTCGACCACTGTGGGCCGGCTGCTGCACCGCCTGGGCTACCGGCTGCAGTCGCCGCGCAAGCGGCGGGAAGGCGCCACGCATCCGGACCGCAACGCGCAGTTCGAGCACATCAACCAGACCGCGGACAAGCATCTTACCGCCGGCCAGCCGGTGATCTCGGTTGACACGAAGAAGAAGGAGCTCGTCGGGAACTTCAAGAACGGCGGGCGGGAATGGCAGCCGAAGGGCACGCCACCGGCGGTGCTGGTGCATGATTTCCCGACCGACGCCGAGGGCAAGGCGATTCCGTACGGCGTCTACGACATGGCGCGCAACGAAGCCTGGGTGAGCGTGGGCTGGGACCACGACACGCCGGCGTTCGCGGTGGCGTCGATTCGCCACTGGTGGCATCAGATGGGTTGCGACGTTTACCCCGACGCCACGACCCTGTTCATCACGGCCGATACGGGCGGGGGCAACGGGTATCGGTCTCGCGCCTGGAAGCACGAGCTTCAGCAGTTGGCCGACGAGACCGGCCTGACCATCAAGGTGAGTCATTTTCCACCGGGCACCAGCAAGTGGAACAAGATCGAGCACCGGCTCTTCTGTCACATCACGGCGAACTGGCGCGGCACCCCGCTGACGACGCACGAGACCATCGTCGACCGCATCGGGAACGTTTGGACAGCAACCGGGCTTTTCAGGTCCGAGCCCAACTTCGACGCCTGGGTATCCTACGGGCGTCAAAATGACCAAGGAACAGATGGACGCACTCGCGCTGGTTCCCGATGCGTTTCACGGGGAATGGAATTACAAACTGCTACCCCTATGAAGTTGAAGACTTTATATCGATCACTGTCCTAATCCGATTATTGTCCGCAGTCCTCTCCTCGTACGGAGATCGCGAAGAGGTATCGCTTCTCTTGCGAATAATACACGAAACGCATATTGGCGCCTCTGTCCAATAGAGAGTCTCTTGTTCCTGGCGTCGTGCACGCGCCGTTGCGGACTTCCAGCTCCAGTTCTGCGTGAATATCGTTCAAAGTCTGCCTGTCCAGTTCCGACGCCGGCAACAGTAGCCGGTACACGTACTGAAGTGTGTCTTCCCACGCCATTGCTCCACTGAGCTCCGTGTATTGGTCGATCATCACTGGAGCTCGGCTGTTAACCTCTGCTGCGATACTCTTGAGGTATTCGACTTCAGGTGGAGATCCAGGCTGTCGGGTCTCGTCGCCTGCGACTCCTGCCGGTGTGCCGTTCTCGCTGACTCCGGACCGGCCGTTGTCGGCGGGCAATCTGGTCTGCCGTGAACGAGCTTGTTCTATTCCATCCAGTATCATCAGCGCAAACACAATACCCGTGCAGACTACCGCTAACGCCCACGCCCACCTCGGTGGTGCTACTGGTTCTGTCTCATGAGGCTTTCCTCCTTCCTGGCTGCCGCCTTGTCTCGTACGTCCGTGCCGCTGGTCTCTTGTGTACTGCTCTTCCTGGCCTTCCTGGCTGCCGCTTTGTCTCGTACGCTCCTGCCGCTCTTGTCTATCCTGTTGGGCTCTTTGGCCTTGGTTCCGCGCTTCGGTCCTCGTCCTTTCCTCTTCGTGCGCGGTCGGTCTCGCTGGCCCGTAACTTTGGTGCTCCTCCTCTTCTTGTAGGCATTTGTACGCCCAGCTGATCTGTCTGAAGATCCATGCGCTCGCGACATCTCCTGGATTCTTGTCAGGATGATGCTTCATTGCGAGCTGACGGTACGCAGATCTGATGTCCTTCGGCGATGCGTCTCGTGGTATGCCGAGCACTTCGTACGGGTCTGGTGTCATGGCTACTTGCCCACGTCACGAGCCGACGTGTCGCGCCGTTGACATTCGGCTCGCGGAGCGCGTAGCGTATCACGTTCCGACGGGTGGGTGCGAGCCCTTGTCCAGAGCGGGTGGCGTACCCGCAGGAGGTAACCGCTTCAAGCGACCAGAACGGCTTCCGCGACCCCGAGCGTAGCTCTGCCGTCAGGACGCAGTGCAGGGTCGCGACGACCGTGCTCGGCACGGTAATCAGACGCCGACTGCGCGCGATCTTCGGCTCGCCGAATCGCGGTTCGGCGCGAGCTCGCTCCAGCGTCTCGACAGCGTCGCAGGTTTCGAGGTCGACAGCGTGCGAGCGAAACCTTCGCGCCGACGAGGATGTCAGCAGAGGAGGACACAGAAGATCTGCGTCCCGTGCTCGCGCACGAATCGGCCGCCGGACTGGTGGCCGCCCGGCCGAGCGGAGGATGCTCTCAAGTCCTCGTGCAGCCACGTGCAGCCCCCAAACGGGCGGGACGGAGGTAGCTTGGAGGGTACTCCCCGTTGCATTGCCCTACCGCCTGTGTGGACAGCCCCGATTCGCCGAGCTAGAATCGCGGCGAAAGATGAGCGACGATGCTTTTCGTATCATCCTCGGCATTGTCGTCTTCGGTGGTGTTTCTCGATGGGTCTGGAAGCGTACCAAGGATCCAAGAGCGAATCCACTTGGTGGAAACCTGTCGGTCTTGGCTTCGTTGGCGTACTGGGGCTTGGGCGGTGCAGCGTTCTTCCGGGCAGTGTGTGGTCTGGTTCTGGACATTGATACGACTACGACGGTCGCGGCTGCTGCGGGCTGGCTATTCGTGATCGGAACCTGGGTTGGGCTACGGTACCCCTATTGGTTCTCGGTCGAAATCCCTGATGACGAGGACTGGTGGGCTGTGGGGAAAGGGACCACGAAACCCGACTATACGAACCGGCATGGGCAGAAAGTGATCGCGGACACAGGGTTACCGGGCACCGATCACAATCAGACCATACACAAGATGCACTGCGGCGCGTGCGGGAAGACGCACGGTGCGAACGGCTCCGACTGCTGGCAACGCCGCTGTCCCCATTGCGATCCGAAGAGCACGGGCGTGGATCTGTTGCTGGTCTGCCCGAAGACCGATGACTGACGAGCGGTTGTTCGAGCGATGGCCAAGGCGGCGTCCAACGACCGGGACGTCTTCAGCGACAGCGGCCGCGATTCGACGACGAGTTGCGGATCATGCGATCACTCATGTCGTGCACTTTACGCGCGTCGAATCGTTGCGCGGGATCATCTGCGACCGCCAGATCCAGTCCACGAGAGCCTTGCGCGGTCGCGGTATTCGTGCGTTGGTGAACGATCACTGGCGAATGGACGGCCTCTTGGACTACGTATGTTGTTCTATTGAATACCCGAACGTGATTCTGCTCGACCAATACCGTAAACGTCACTCGGCACAGGACTGGGTCGTTCTTTCCCTGACTCCAGAGCTTCTCGAATGGCCGTCAACAAGGTTCTCACCAGTCAATGCAGCCAGCAGGGAAGATACGCTGAGCGGTATCGAAGGGTTGGAGGCGATGTTCGCGCCGTGCGTTGGGTCGCCGGGCAGCTTCCAGAATCAACGGCGCCGTGGCCGCTTCCATTTGAAGAATTGTCCGACCGATCCTCAGGCCGAAGTTCTCATACGAGGGTCCATCCCGGCCTCCGCGATCAACGGCATTAGCGTCGAATCGGATGAGGTCAAGCTCAGAGTTGACCCCGTGGTCAGGACTTGGCCGATTGACAACGCTGGCGGTTGTTCCGCGAGGCCGACCGTTGATGTGTGCGGCTTTCTATTTGACGCGAAAGAGCTACCCAAGCATATTCGGGGTTACCGACGGTAGAGGGAGCGGAACCGCTGCGGGTAAGCCAGGGTCGCGTCCCCGGCGACGATTTCACGCCGGCCGAGCGGGTACCCCGCGCGACTCGCCTACGAAATCGGATGGGGAAAGCCGTACTGCGGATGGCCGTACTCAGCCGCCTGCACGGAATGACCGACGGTGCGGTCATGTAGTCCTTGCCTTGCCTTGCCTTGCCGGGGCACGTCGAGTCCCGCATCCCTCAGCGCGGCTACGATGTCGGCGCGGTCACGAACGACGCCGTGCTCGACGCGCTGCGCCAGCTAGTCGGAAGTTTCAGCGGTCATTTGGCCTGAACTCATAGATTCTAAAGGCTTTACGGGGTTCTTGGCGGCTATTATCCGGCGAAAGGTAGCCATGTGATAGCAGGTTTTTATGTTGTTTTTCCATTGTAATGTCTGTTCCGTAGCGGGATAATGGTATCCATGTATATCGAGAGCGTCCCCAACCGCGCCTCTCCCCCGCCATCCTCCTCCGAGAGTCCTTCCGCGACGGCGGCCGCGTCAAGAAGCGAACCCTCGCCAACCTCTCCAAGCTCCCCACCGTTGCCATCAACGCCCTGCGCCGCATCCTCCGTGGCGAGCGACTCGTCAGTCCCGACGACGCCTTCTCCTGCCTCCGAAGCCTACCCCACGGCCACGTCGCCGCCGTGCTCGCCACCGTCCGCAAGCTCGGACTCCCCGCCCTGCTCGCCCGAAGCCCCGGCCGCCACCGCGACCTCGTCCTCGCACTGCTCGTCGCCCGCGTCATCGACGCGCAGTCGAAGCTCGCCACCGCCCGCGCCCTGACGCCCGAAAGCGCCGTCTCCACGCTCGGGGAGATGCTCGACCTCGGCACCGTCGACCCGAAGGAGCTGTACGCCGCGATGGACTGGCTCGTCGAGCGCCAGACAGCCATCGAGCAGCGCCTCGCCAAGCGCCACCTCCAGGAACACACCCTGGTGCTCTACAACCTGACCTCCAGCTACGTCGAGGGGACGCACTGCGAACTCGCCCAGCGCGGCCACAGCCGCGACCGCAAGAAGGGCACGCTCCAGATCGTCTTCGGTCTGCTCTGTACGGCCACCGGGTGTCCGGTCGCCGTCGAGGTCTTCGAAGGCTCGACCAGCGACCCCAACACCGTCGCCGCGCAGGTCGACAAGATCCGCACCCGATTCGGCCTCCACCGCGTGGTGCTCGTTGGCGACCGCGGGATGCTGACCGCGGCCCGCATCCGCGAGGACCTCGCCAGCGTCGACGGGCTGCGCTGGATCACCACGCTGCGCGCACCGACCATCCGCAAGCTGGTCTCTGCCGGCACCGTCACCCCGTCGCTGTTCGACCAACGCGACCTCGCCGAGGTCACCAGCGAGGATTTCCCCGGCGAGCGGCTCATCGTCTGTCGCAATCCCCTGCTCGCCGCCGAGCGGCAGCGCAAGCGACACGACCTGCTGGCCGCCACCGAGAAAGAACTCGAACCCATCGTGGCCGCCACCCGGCGCCGCAACGACCCCCTACGCGGTGCGGCCGACATCGGCATCCGCGTCGGCAAGGTCATCAACCACTACAAGGTCGCCAAGCACTTCGTCACCACCATCACCGACGAGTCCTTCACCTTTCCCCGCGACGAAGACAAGATCGCCGACGAGCAGCAACTCGACGGGCTCTACATCGTCCGTTCCAACGTCGAGTCCGAACAGTTCGATGCCACCCAGACCGTGCGCGCCTACAAGGACCTGGCGAAGGTCGAGCGCGCCTTTCGGTCCCTCAAGACCGTCGACCTGAAGGTGCGGCCGATCCACCACCGCCGCGCCGACCGGGTGCGGGCTCACGTCCTGTTGTGCATGCTCGCCTACTACGTCGAGTGGCACATGCGTCAGGCCCTCAAGCCGCTCCTGTTCGACGACCACGACCCGGCCGCTGCCGAACAAGAGCGCGCCTCGGTGGTCCAGAAGGCCAAGCGCTCGCCCGCGGCACGCGCCAAGGCCGCCCGCAAACGCACAGCCGACGACCTCCCCGTGCACAGCTTCCGAACCTTGCTCGCCGACCTCGGCACCCTGACCGCCAACACCATGCGGGTGGTCGACGGCGACGCCACCTTCACCATGCTCACCAAGCCGACACCTGGGCAGCAACGCAGCTTCGAGCTGCTGGGAGTCTCCCCGCAAATGTAGCCAGTACCCAACACCTCGAAACCTATAACTCAAACATCAACAGTGGTTTATGCGCGATCGACCTCGAAACTTCCGGCTAGTCCCGGATTAGCTGCCTTGTCCGGCCGAACTGCGGATTCTGTACAAACTACGTACTCGTTGGCGGCGCGACTTGCGCCGCTTTCAGGTTTACCTGGTTAGCTGCCTTGTCCGGCCGAACTGCGGATTCTGTACAAACTACGGGCGCGTTGCGATGCGCGGTGCTCGTCGTCGGCCACGGTTGCAGGCGATCAGGCGGCCGCGGCTGAGAGTCCGAGGGTTGAGCAGAGCGTGTCGAGGGCTCGGTCGACGGTGCGCAGCGCGGCTTCCACGGTGCTCGGGTTCTCGCTACGTGGATTGGGAGCCAGGGTCGGGTCGGCGAAGATGGGGCCGAGCAGACGGGTGCGGATCTTGACGAGCAACGCGCCGAGCCGCACGCCGTCCGGGGTGAGTCGATAACGCCGAGTGCGACCGACGCGCTCCGCCAAGCCATGGGCGCGGAGCTTGCCCAGGTCGTAACGAAGCTGACCGAGGGTGTAGTCGTCCTCGTCGAGGCGGTGCCGAGCCACGATGCGTTCGTGCAGTTGCCGCGTCGTCCAGTCCCCGAGCAGGCCACCGGTGTACAGCAGGTTGTCGAGCAGCCGGATGAGGCGGTCGTCATGCAGCTTGATGCCGGGGACGCGGCGCGTCCCGGTCGTCACCGGGGCGGCCAGCGCCGCCAGCGCGCCGCGATCCACGGTGGAATCGAGCAGTTCGGCTTGCTGCGCAAGGTAGCGGTCGGTCGTGGCGGCCAAGTGCTGCTTGATCGCGGGCAGGTTGTCGAGCTTGCGGCCGATGGCGAGATGGTAGGTGTCGTTCAGGCAGGTCTCGGTGCGCAGCAGCCGGTCGCCCTTCTCGTACTGCTTGACGTAGGAGCTCTTGTAGTACGCCCGCAGCACCGGGAAGCCCTCATCACGGCGCTCCAGGATGGTCTCGAGCTTGCCGTGGTAGCGACAGTTGATGCGCCGCCCGAAGAGGTGCCGCGTCTGGGTGGCTCCGCCCAGCGCCACCCCGATCTCGACCGCGCGCTGGAACAGGTCGTGCAGCCGCGCCCGGCGATGAAAGATCACGTCGCGGGCGAATTCGATCTGGGCCACTGACCACTGGTAGTCGAGCCCGCACGCGGCGCGCTCGCGGGGACTGAACCTGGGTGTCAGACGGGAGGTCCAGTAATCGGCGCGCTGTCGCAAGATCTTCTCGTCGAGGCGCTCGGCAACGGCAGTCAACCGGTCGGGGTCGGCGCAGCGGACGATCGCGTTGTCGTCCTTCTGAAACCGAACGCCGGCGCGACACAGTTCCTGTGCGACGTAGGAGTGTCCGTTCATGAAGCAGCTCACGGTGAAGGGCAGATACGATGCGACACACAGGCTCATCGGCCCCATGACCGGATCCAGGATGTAGAAGTAGTAGTGGAGGAAGCGCTTGTTGGCACGCGTGATGATCCGGTAGTCGTCACCGCTCGGCGGGGCGTGGCGGGGTTCGTAGGAGATGAAGGTCGAGCTCTGTTCCATGCTTTTGAGGATCACGACCACGCCCTTCTCGCCCCTGAACGCGCGGTAGTAGGGCGCGACGAATTCCTCCTTGCGGGCGCCCTTCGGGGCCGTCAGGATGGGAATCGCTTGCTGCTCCGCATAGCTCTCCAGCAACGCGCGGTAGCTCGCCGTCCGCCGCGCCAACACGGCCGGCGTGATCCGGGCCTCGCCCCCGATGTCACGGAAGAGATGGACGATGTTCGCCGGGCGCTGCAGGCGCGGGTAGTAGCCGCGCAGGACGATGCGGTCCCAGCAGGCGTAGCTGAACTGGACGAACCGGCCGAGAAGCTGCAACAATCGGTCCATGATCCGGTCCTGTCTGCGTGTTGGCGTTAGTCACTGAACACCAACCTACCGCAGGAGGGCCGGATCCGTCACGCCCTCGCCCGATGCGAACCAGCACGACCGGACCGACACGCTGCTCCCGTGGGCCGATTCCAGCCCAGCTTTCAGGTTTACCTGGTTAGCTGCCTTGTCCGGCCGAACTGCGGATTCTGTACAAACTACGTACTCGTTGGCGGCGCGACTTGCGCCGCTTTCAGGTTTACCTGGTTAGCATTAGCTCGCGCGGGTCGGCCTCCAGTGCCAACCCGGCCCGCAGCTTCGCGGCGTCGAAGTAGGCGCGGTGGCCGGGCTGCTGTACCCTGGCCCGCGCCGGGTCGTCGGACCGGCTTCAGCCGTGCTCGTGGTTGAAGGCGTCGCGCAGCGGTCAAGGGTCTTCTGCCAGTAGGGGCAGCGGGATGTTGAGGCTCTTGCCCGTCTCCAGATCGCACCGGGCGGCGAGGATGTGCACGTGCACGCCGCCGACCCGCTCGCGGTGCTCGACCGCCGTCCACGCGTAGCGGTCCGGCTCCAGTCCCGCCCACGCCGTCTGCTCGATCTTGTCGAGCACGGCCTCGATCTGCGCGTCGGTCGACCGGTCGTCCGGCGCCCACGCGATCACGCCGGACGTGTACCTGTGCTCAAACTCGAGCGCGTCGGCGACGGCGGCCACCATCTCGGGGTCGCCGCGGCGGACCTCGATACCTTCGCGCACGTTCCCGGCGGCGTCCCGCTCGCCGAGCGGGTAGTCGGTCGCCGCCCTGGCCGAGCCGGTCCCGCGGGCGATGAACCTAACGTGCACGGTCAACGCCTCGGCCGACACGGGCGAGCTTGTCCAGCGTCCGGACTCGACGACCCTCGCCGACGCCGCGACACGCGACCGGCTCAAGTGGGCGTTCTCGTTGCCGGCTGGCGAACTGCTCGCACAGCGAGGCACTCGGCTGCGATCGTCTCCCGCCGCTGGGCAGACGCCGCCGCCAATGCGCCCCCAACAGCCAGCGGGCGCTCATCTGTCCACCCCCAGGCGCACGATCTCGTCCTTCCCCGACGTCAGCTCCCGCAAGCAGCTCGACATCGCCAGCCGGGAACGCGTTGCGGTCCGACTCGAGCGGAGCCAGGACGCCTCGCCCCGGACCGACCCGCTGCAACCACACGCCGGACCGTTGGCGAGGCGTTCCGGACCCGTCAGCGACGACAGCCAGTCCGGCACGGCCCCGTCGACGGTGCCCCACCCAGCTTGCGCGGGAACGTGGCGAAGTGGGCTTCGCTACCGCCAGTCCGGCACGGCCCCGTCGACACCGTGCCCCGGGCCTCGCCTCGCCGTTGCGCCGTTCACCCGGGAGCATCACAACCCGGCAGCGTACCACGCCCTGCAGGCTTGCCGAAGTGGGTCTGGATCTCGCTCGACGTCGGCGGGGCGGCTTGGAAGCACGGTCTTCCACTTGGGTGTTGAAGCGAAAGTACCGGCGATCTGCAGCCGACTCGTCGTCCCCACCAAGTCGCCGGTACCGGTCGAGTTCGCGTATGGTCCGGGCGTCTGGCGGCTTCGGTCGGCTCGCGATCGGCTGGCAACGTGAGCCCGCTCGAATCGGGTGTTGCGCGTGGAGCGTCGCGACGGCCTGACCGTCGGGTTGCTGAATGGCGATCGCTACTCGCAGTGACGACCGGGCATCCGGACGTGGAGCATCTCCCGGAGGCCGCCGGCGCGAGGCTCGAGTTTGCGAATAGTCGATCTTGCCGACGGTCCGCGGACGGCATCCCGCGCGGCCCGCACGGCGGACAGGTGCGAGGCTCCTGCCCCGTGGTAGTGCAAACCGCTGAACAGCACCGGTGGGGCAGGACGGCGGGTGCGTTCGGCAACGATCCGTCAACAGGGTTTTCCACAGTTTCTGGGGATGGCGGCTTGATCTGACCCGTGTTCAGGTTGTCAAGACGATGTGCTATAGGATCTCGCAAGTGCCCTCCTGGGGAGCGGGGCACCGTTGAGGGAGTCTCATGAGCGAATCCACACGCGCTGGCGTGTCGGTCGGCTCCCAGGTACGCGTGATCCAGCCGTCGCCGCTGGAAGGACTGACGGGCACGGTCACGTTCATCAACGATTCGAGCGGACTGTACGAAGTTCGCGTCGACGGCGGAGGCTGGCGCGGCCGGAGACCGATTCTTGTGACGCGAGACGAGGTTGAACTCTTCTCTCGAGCAGGGTCCGATACGTCCGATACGCGGGCTGTGTAAACGACAGTCGGCCGGGTTGGTCACAAGACAACGGGCATCCTCATCGGGTCCGGCGACGGCGACGCATCCCGGCGTGTGAGACCTGCCGGACGGAACAACAGGTTGAAAGAGTGCACTGGTATCCACGCTACGTACGCGTCGACGAGCAGCGAGCACGGACCGTCTCGGAGATAAACCGTCTGCTTGCCTGCGGCGTACAGGTGCAACCGGTGGAGTTGCGGGGCCGCACGGTCGCCAGGTACTTCTGGGGCCGCCGTTGGTGCGAGCATGTCGAGTCGTTCTCCGAGTATGCGGCTCGTCTGGCGCACGGCAGGGCGTATTTGCGCAACGGCTGCGTGTGTCACCTGTCAATCAAGCCGGGCGGCATCGACGCGATGGTGATCGGCTCGGCGCTCTACCAGGTCTCGCTCCGCATACGGCGGCTCGACAGCACCGCCTGGACGGCCATCGGGACGGCGTGCGCAGGCCGGATCGATTCGCTGGTCGAGTTGCATCAGGGCCAGCTGTCGGACGACATCGCCGAGGTTTTCACCCATCGCGACAGCGGTCTGTTTCCGCAACCCGGCGAGATCGTGGCGTCGTGTGAATGTGGGGACGCAACCCCGCTGTGCAAGCATGCGGCAGCCGTGTTGTCCGGCGTCGGCACTCGTCTGGACGAGCGTCCGGAGCTGCTCTTTCTGCTGCGCGGCGTCGACGAGACCGCGCTGGTTGGCGGCGAACCTGCTCGGTCACGCGACACGGTGGCGGCCGGCGGTCTCGAACCTGACGCAACGAACGGCGCGGCGTCGTCGCACGCAGTTGACTCGAGACCACGGAACGCACCCGGCCCGGCGGACTCGAAAGCGATGCCCGCCGGCGCCCCGACGTCGACCGACTCGGCGACTTCATCGCGCCCGGTCAAGAAGACGCTCACGTATCGACCGCCGATTCGAGCCGCCGCCGGCCAGCGCCCCACGCGAAGCGACTTTGCGAACGAGGCGGCCGGATTCGTGCCCACGGGCGAGATGGTCGGCGACTTGCGCGAGCAGTGCGGCTGCTCGGTGGCCGAGTTCGCGGATCTGATCGAGGTCACGCCGACGACGGTGCGCCGCTGGGAAAGCACGCCCGGACCTCTCAACCTGCACGCCGCTCCTTGGGAAGCCTTGCGGGCGCTGTGCCTGGAGAGCCGACAGCATCCGGGATGATGTCCTTCGCGCGCCGCCGCATCGGACACCGTCCGGGCGGTCCTCGAGCGGCTCGAGGCCGTCGCGGGTCGGCAGCAGAAGCTGCACGCGCTCCGGTCGTCGTCGCCGCCGACCGCGACAGGTTGCCCGCTCGCACGCTTGGCGTGCGAGCGTCCTGGCGACCGGCGTGACAAGGTTGGAATCCGCAATCGCGGCTGCTGCTTGCGTCGCCGACGCCGAAGGGCGGATGGCGTTGGGTCTGCGGGCCGTCGACAGCATACCTCTTGAGCGGGCCGGCGCCGAAGCGCTGAGACGGCGGAGGCCGGAGTTGGAGCCCAGCCCGGCGCTGGTCATCGCCGACGGCGGAGAGCGGACACAGCCGCGGCTACTTCCTGACGAAGCCGATGTAGACGTAGAGCGCGACCAGAGCGGCAATCGCCACGAGACCGATGTTGCCGTAGACGGGACTGACCTGGAGTCCCAGGAACATCACGAATGAGAACGCGAGGTACAGACCGATGACGGAAGCCGCGTGAACCAGGATCTTCGACGGCTTGGCCATGTTCTTTCCTCGTCCAGGTTATGCCCCCTACCGTAGCACCCTTGCCCCCGGCGGACCCGATCCGAGCCCTGCCTCCCCTGACCGACCATCTCGACGCCCAAGACGGGCCGGGCGGGAACCACGATGGGATCGCCGCCATCAACGAACCGGAAGACGAGCGTCTCGCGAAACGCCTTCGTCCTCGGATAGACCAGCACCACACGCCGGCAGCCGTATCTCTTGCCGTACGCAAAAAGCTGGTACGCGTCGTCCTGGCTGACGCCGTGGTTCGGCGCGCCGAGGTCGAGGCGCTTCCACTTCGCATCCAAGATGAATCGGACCCGCTTGCGCTCGATCAGGACGACATCCGGCTTCAGCCGAAACGCGTCCTTGCCAGCGCCGTCCGTCGCCAGTTGCCGAATCGGCCCTTGGGCGCCCACCGTGAAGCACCGCTGGTGTCGGCGGACGGCGGCAGTGACGAAATCCTCGAACACTTCCTCCATCGGGAACAGCAGCGCACGGTTGACGTGCGGGCCGGCGAACGTGGCGAGACCGTGGCCGAACAGGAACAGACCCACCCACGGCATCACGGTGTCGTAGTGCCGCATCGAGCGGTCCACGCGATGCCGTGCCCAGTCGTCGTCGAGGTTCGTCGACGAGGGCACATCGGAGAAGACGATGCGTAGCTGGTGGACGCGCTGCCGGTTCGCGGGATGGCGAACAACACCCGCGAGCCGCCGCAACGCGCGGTGAATCAGACGGTTCGCGGGTCGGTCCGCCGTGAACTCGTCGTAGCCGACGTAGAACCTGGAGCGGTCGACCAAGTTCTCGCGGACGTGCAGCGGGAACAGGATCCGGCCCCGCAAGTAGGGCAGATTCGCCTCTTGCGTCCGGTACGTCCGGGCGAGACCGCGCCGGGTCAGCAGGACGACGCTCACCAGGAACAGATGGACGAACGCCTCGAACATGTCGAAGCGCCGGATCGCGCGGATGCTGGCACCGTCAAGCTGTGCCTGCCCGAGGCCGCGCCAGTCCCGCAGCATCGTAAGGAAGACCTTCCGGGTGTCTTCGTGCCTGTCGGTCATGGAACCAGAACGGCCTTCCGCCGGCTCGCCAGCGTGGCCGCTGATCGTCGTGCCCTCCTCGTCGTTCGAGAGATCGACCTTCGGGAGGATCTCGATCACGGTTCCCCGCCGCGTTTCGATGATCCCGACGTAGTTCTGCGCGTGGAGGCGACCGTTCTGGAGCGAGAGAACGGGCCAGCGCCGGCCCCGTTCGTCGGTTTGCTGCGCGAGCGCGAATCTCTCGAGATCACGCTGTTCGTCCTCACGCAGTCCGGTCAGCGGCTCGTGCTCCCGAGCCATCAGCACGCGCGCGGTCGGCATGGTCAGGCGCCCGGCGCCACGTTGCCGTCTTCCCTTGACACCCTCGACTCGTAGATCGCCTGGTACGCGGTTACGGCGGTCCACTGGCCGTTATCGGCGGGCGACAGGTCGTACACGGCCCGGCCGGCATCCACCAGATCCGCCCTGACCAGCTCCCCCGGCGGCCCCGACTCCCGGACGAACCCGTTGTCGTTCAGAACTGCGCGGATCTTCTCCCAGTCGTCGTAGAAGTACTCTTGCAGCAGTGGCAGGATGCGAGTCAGAAACGTGCTGGCGAGCGCCGCCAGTGTGTCGACATCCAGGAAGTAGGTGTGTCCGATCTGGTGCTCGCGGTCCAGCAGGACCGTGATGCGTCGATTCATTGCGGCGAGAAGCTCGCGACAATCGACGCCGTCCGCGTCCGTACTGATGCCAGGATGAGACGCATCCGGCATCATCTCCTCGAACACGAAGCGCCGTCGCAGCGCGGTGTCCAGCAGGGCGATGGACCGGTCGGCCGTGTTCATCGTCCCGACGACGTGCAGGTTCGCTGGCACGCCAAACTCCGTCTTCGAGCCGGGCAGGGTCACCCGCGTCTCATCGTCGCGGCCGATCCGCTTCGAGTCCTCGATCAGGGTGATCAGCTCGCCGAAGATCGCGGGGATGTTGCCGCGGTTGATTTCGTCGATGACGAGCACGTACCGCCCGTTCGGGTTCAGCGCAGCGCGCTCCGCGATGCGCCTGAACACGCCGCGCGACAACTCGTACCCGATGTCGCCGGCGTCTCCGTGTTGAGCCGAAGACTCTGTGCCGGTGCCCGAACGCTCGGCCAGGACGGGCCGGATGCCTTCGACGAAGTCTTGGTAGGTCGTGTTCTGGTGAAACGTCACCATCTCAATCCGACCGGCCCGTCGATGCTCGTTGAAACGGCGTTTGACCGCGACGCGGTCCTCCTGCGCCAGATCACCCACCTCCCGATTCTCGACAATCGCCACCCCTCGCGTGACGGTGTGCCATGTCTTCCCGGTGCCGGGTGGACCATAGAGGATCGTGTTCAGGGCGTGCCTCGACTGACTCCGTGCGCCGCGTGAAGGTGAGGAGCCGGTGTCCTCGGGGGACCACCACACGACGGATTGAGCTTCCAGCCGCGTGTCCGGCCAATCCATGCCCCGCCTCCTTGCCTCCTCGAGCACGCGATCAAGGAAATCCAGGGCGTACTCGTACTCAGCCCCCGAGTCGGCGACGGATGACTGCGGATGGCCCAGCCTCTCATACGCGACTCGGAACGGTTTCCGCCGGTACGGCGGATACCCTTGGGGGTCGATCCCCATCATGAAGTACGTCGCAACATTGAGGCGAGTGCCGGCGGCCGCGCGCGAGAACACGCTCTCGGGCAAACTGCCATCGAATGCTCGAATACGGTCGCCGGGCGTCCGGTCGTCTTCGGACCACATTCCCGACAGCGCATCGAGCGCTTCGCCCACGTTGCCGTCGATCCACTCCGTCAGCTTCGAGTGATTACGCCAGTTGATGATGGTGTTCTGCTTGTGCGCTATCGCTGCCTTGACCAGCGTGGGCCAGTCTCGTTCATCGCGCAGCAGCGCCTCACGGGCTCTCGTCAACGCCTTGGCAAGATCGAGCTTGAAGCGCTCGCCCTGCTCGATCTCGTCGTACCTGTCCTTCGCGGCTGCGAGGTAGGAGTCCCATAGTGCCTTCGTCATGCCGATCTCCGGATCCAGCTTGAGAGGCGCAGACGGTGGACATCCGAGCTCAGAACCACGCCGCGCCGGTTCGGGCCCCCGGAAGAGGTGCCGAAACCGACGATATCACGGGCACTTCGGCCGGGCGGCCCGTAGCGTGAGCCGCATGGTGCGTCGTGACGACGCAGGAGGGCGACCGTCTGCGTCACGCTGTTCTTCTCCAGCGGGTGGAAGTCCCGCCTCGGTAGGCGTCGGAGCGCCGAGTAGCAGACCCCAGGCGCGTCCGGAGACGGCCGTGGCCCGAGCGGGGCGTTCAGAAGCCTTTTCGGAGGGAGCAAGTCCGCGGGCCGCAACATGAAGTGAAGCCTGCACGCTGTCGGCGAAGGCCTGCCTGCGGTTCCAGATCCTGACGGTGGCGCGCCCGTCCGAAGCACGGCTGGCGACGTGGGGAGAGATTGCCGCGGACACGGGCGAGTGGCGTATCCCGGCTTGCCGGATGAAGCGGCACCGCGAGCATGTGGTACCGCTGGTTCCTGCGGCCCTGGCGTTGCTCGGCTCGGAGCGGTCGCTGCGCCGGCACGCCGGCGACGACGCGTTGGTTTTCCCCGAGTCCGCAGGCGGGGGCCGGCTCGCTGTCGGCGGCGACCGTGGCCGGGGTCATGCGGTCGGCCGGTCTCGCCGGCGCGGGGTCGCCTCACGGCTGGCGCTCGACGTTCCGGACGTGGGCATCGGAGCGAGCGGACGCGGACTACGCGGTGATGGAAACGAGTCTGTCGCATGCGGTCGGCTCGGCTGTCGAGCGGAGCTATTCGCGGTCGACCTTTCTCGGCAAGCGCCGGGTGCTGCTTGACGCATGGTCCGAGTTCCTTGCCGGCGACGTCGCGGTCATCGCCGAGGGTTGCCTCAGCCTGCGTCCGACAACACCGCGGTGAGTGCCCAGCGTATGTTCCGGAGCGAGTGCTGCAACCTGCGCTGGCGTTGCTCCAGCCCGCACCTCGCTCGAACGAGCGTACGAAACGCCTGGAGCCACGCAGACTGCCGTTCACTGTCTCTTCGTGGTTGCGTCACCCCCGACGCGGGGACGCGACTTCAGGTAGCCGAGCACCTCGTCCTCGAACCAGCCGACCGCCTTGGGTCCGATCCGGACCGACGCGGGGAAGAGTCCCCGTTTGCGCAGCGCGTAGATCGACGAACGCGACAGCCCCGTCGCCTCCTTGACGTCTTTCAACCGAAGAACCCGCCTGGTCATCCCATACCTCCTTCTGATCGCCCCGGCCAGATCCGGCGGCCGTGTGAAGTATGCGCAACGGCGGTCACCCGAGGTCGCGCTCCACCGCCTTGCTGTCAACGGTCACTGGAAGGTGAACGGTATGACCAGTTGGTCATGCCGTTCAGATTCGGATGACCGTTGACAGGGCCACGCACAAGCGTCGGCGGGACCGCCCGGAAGCAGGCCCGGAACGGCTGATGCCTCTGATCGACCTGCTGCGCCCCGACCAGCGCGCCGCGCTGCGGCGCCTGCGCAAGAGAATCGCCAACCGCGAGAACATGCGCCGCTACCGTAGCGACCTCAACTACCTGCAGCTGTGTCCCGGCGTCGACCTGCCGCTCGACGCTGGCACCTGCGGCCGCCTGATCTGGCCCGAGAGCACCCGCTGCATGGCCTGCCGCAAGCGGCGCGACTGGCTCGTCCGGCACACGCTCAACCCCCGTCGAGGTCGCCCTGTCCGCGCTGCTCGACGGCGTCGATGCCGACCGCGCCGAGGCCGATGCCGGTGCCCCCGACGACGACCACCCCGTCCCGCTGCTCGACGACCTGTCGGGACTCGGCGATCCCTGCCTGCGCTGGTAGCGCCGAAGACGCAACCGCCGCGGCGGACAACGCCGACGCCAGGCGGGCGCCTTCGTCCAGCCCCGTGCTGAGCTGCCTGCGGCCACGGCCACGCATCGAGCGACGCCCCGGCACCCAGCAAGCGTTCAGTCACTCCCGCGCACGCCCGCCCGCGTCATCGCTCGGGCTCGACCGCGGGGACCGCGCATCGAGCCTGCGCCGGCGCACCGGTTGCTACAGGACCGCGGTGCGGGGGCGCCGGAAAGGCGGTCACTTGGCCGCCTTTCCGGCCGGCCACGCTCCCGCTGTCGTCGGCTTGACCACCCCGGACTTCCGCTTGTCCTTCAACCGATAGGGCGCCGGCGATGCCGCGGGAGAGGATGACGCGTCTGGTAGTGGCAAGATGAAAAGGGTGACTGCCGCGGCCGACCGTGCCAAGAAGCCCTTGCGGGCCAGCCGGAAGGCTGGCCCTCGTTCAACGAAAGCAAAGCGCAAGACTCTGGCGCGCCGCGCCGTTGTCGCGGATAACCTCGAGAGCACGGACGTGAGAACGATGCGACTCAGAAAGGCTCGACAAGCGGGGAGGCGTCCACACACGACAGTTGCCGGGCGGGATTCGCACCCGCTGAGGAGCGGCGCCTTTCACGGCGCACTCGATCACTGCCCTCTAAGCGTTTTGCGGTGCCCGACGGTTGGCGCCCGACCAGCGGTCGCGAGCGGAGCCTCGGCGATGAGAAGGCGGAGCCTGAGCGGCCTGACGGCGCCGCCGGCCGGGCGCCGGAGCGGGAGCCGGCGCGGCCGGCGCCGGAGGTGGGCGAGGCCCCGCAGGCGGAGCAGGTGTCCGCGATGCGGGTTCCGCTGGCACCTGCTCCGGAACTGGAGCCGCCGCGTCGACGCCGGCGATACCGTCATCTGCCTCGGCGACGTCGCCCATCCGGATGCCTGGCGCGACGACCGCCTCGTGCTCGACCTGGCCGAATGCCCGGGCGAGCGACTCCTGGTCCTCGGCAATCACGACCGCGACGTTCCGGCACTGCGTCGAGCTGGTTTCCACAAGACCTGCCGGACCGCGTTGTGCGCCACCGATCCGCCGTTGGTGCTGACGCACATACCACTGCTTGAAGGTACCGGCCGGGGTCGTCAACGTCCACGGTCACCTGCACCGGGCTGCCGGGCCGACCGACCGGCACGTCAACGTGTCGGTCGAGCACACCGACTACGCCCCCGTGGGACTGACGTACGTCCTCGAGCTTGCCTGCAGGCGCCCGGAACCGAGCGTCGCCACGCTACGGCTGGATTTGCCGTAGCAGCCGTCGGTCGGCGCACACCTCGTTCGGTCGTTGCGGCCAGCGTGCTCATCGTCAACGGCAAGCTCGACACGGTCGACGTGCTACTGTCCGCAGCGTGACCGCGGAAACCGCCGCAAGACCACGGCCGCTCCGCCTGACACAGGCCCGCATCGGCGACACGCTGCACGACGGCAACGGCATCCGGGTGGCGATCGTCAACGCCTTCACGACCGTGAATCCCGAGACCGAGGCGACCGTCCGCGCGGTCGACTACCTGGTCGTCGGTGCGATGGCTCCCGACCAGTTCCGCGTGTATTCGGACGACGAGCGCGATGTCGCCCGCTGGCGGCGCGTCGAGACGCCGGAGTCACCGTGATGCTGGATCAGTTTTGGACGCGTCGTACCCGAGCACGGCACCCACGTACACCTTCAAGCGGTTCAAGGCCGCCCTCGCCGAGGTGCGAGCCGAGATAGCTGGTCTCGACACGCGGCTCTCGATGGAGTTCTCGCCAGCGTTCGAACCCGAGATCCTTCCGGGCCGACTCCGGTAAAGATTCCGGTCGCCCCTGGAGTCCTTGTAGAGAGTCGTCACACTGGGAGGGGGTCGGGCCGGCGGGCAAAACCTTCATCCATGTCAGCCGCCGGTCCGGTCCCACTCGCCCCGACCTATACCTGGTGTCAGTCCTGCGGCCTGCGCTATGCGCTGGCGTTCCCAAAACGCCCGCGGCTGTGCAACAGATGTGGCGGCAGCAATCTCAGAGATGAGGGCGGCACCCCAGAAAGGAAGCGCGCCAGGAACGCACAGACCATCGCTGCTTCGGCGTCCCGGCGGGACGGCCCTCAAGCCCGATAACCAGCGACCCGTTCCGCGCCCCCGGACTGGCATGCGCGTCGTCAGCGCCGCCGAACGGCCACTGACGTGGCTGGACCAGTGCGCCGGTGAGAGAAGAAGATGCTCGATGACCTCCATCGAGATCCGAAGCGCCCGCCCGCACAACCTCAAGGGCATCGATGTCGACCTTCCGAAGCACCGGCTGGTCGCGTTCACCGGCGTGAGCGGCAGCGGGAAAGTCGTCGCTCGTCTTCGACACGATCTGCACCGAAGCGCAGCGCCAGCTCGTCGAGACGTTCAGCACCTACGCCCGCCGGCGGCTGCCCCAGCTCACCCGGCCGCCGGTCGATGCAATCCGCAACCTCTCCCCCTGCATCGTGATCGACCAGAAGCGCCTCGGGGCCAACAGCCGCAGCACCGTCGGCACGGTCACCGAGATCTACACCTACCTGCGGATGCTCTTCTCGCGCTGCGACCGGCCGTTCGTTGGCTGGTCGCACCGCTTCTCGTTCAATCATCCCGACGGCATGTGCCCCGCCTGCAAGGGCCTCGGCAAGCGCATCACAGTCGACGTCGACAAGCTGCTCGACCTCGACCGGAGCATCGAGGAGGGCGCCATCCGCCACCCCGCCTACGACATCGGCAAGTGGTACTGGAGGGAGATCGTCCAGACCGAGGTCGTCCCGCCCCGCAAGCCGTTGCGCCGGTTCACCCCGGCCGAGCGGGAGCGCCTGCTGTGGGCGGACGACGTGCGGATCGAGAAGGTCCACCAGGGCGCGACGTACAAGCGGACTTTCGAAGGCATCGCCCGCAAGCTCGGGCGTCTGCACGTCGACAAGGATGAGGACCAGATCCCGCGCGCGGGCAAGGAGGACCTATCGGCGGTTGTTCACCGAGCGGACGTGCCCCGATTGCGGTGGGGTTCGGCTCAACGCCGCGGCGCGGGCGGTGGAGCTGGCGGGCGGCTGGACTGTTGGCCGGCTCGTCGACTGCGAGCTGACGGAACTGGACCACGTGCTCGAGGAGCTCGTCGCGCGGAACGATTACGAACCGATCCGCGACATCGTCGCGACGCTGGTCGCCCGGATGCGCGGGCTCCTCCGGCACCTGATCGACATCGGCGTCGGCTACCTGTCGCTCAACCGCAGCGTGCCCACGCTGTCCGGCGGTGAGAGCCAGCGGGTGAAGATGGCCCGGCAGCTCGATTGTGACCTCGTCGATCTCGTCTACATCGAGGCCGAGCCGACCGTGGGGCTGCATCCGCGGGACATCGGATCACCTCATCGCCATGCTCCGCCGCCTGCGCGACCACGGCAACTCGGTGCTCGTCGTCGAGCACGACCCGGCGGTCATCCGCGCGGCGGAATGGATCGTCGACATCGGCCCGCGCGCCGGCGAACGGCGGCGGCGAAGTAGTCTTCTCCGGTGGTCTCGACGACCTCATGCGCAGCGACACCGCGACCACAGGGCTTCATAAGCACCCATCTGGGGTATCCATGTAACCGGAGTTGCCCGGCGCCGTGCTCGCCGCGGGCGGCCGCTGAAGGACACGCGAGGTTCGGCGGGTGCCCACGCACCCGTGGAGGTGCTGGCGGGGCTGTCCGGCGGCGATGAGGCCCCGGTAGCGCATCGGTTCGTGGGCGACCACGACTTCAAGCCCCGAAACAACCCTCGCCGGGCGATCCGTGGCCCCAGTTACCCCCCTGACTCCGGTTAAATGGATACCCCAATAGCACCCATTTCGCGGCACGGCGAGACGGCGCGGGCTTCGAACACCGCCTCACGGGGAAGTGGTCGCTCCCCGCCGGACTTCTGCTCCGATGATGCACAATACTCCAATCCCCAAGGTAGTAGTTCACAGGCAGGAGACCAGGATGGTCAGACAGTTGACGGCAATCATCGAACGCGAAGGCGACGGCTACGTCGCCCTGTGTCCCGACGTCGACATCGCCAGCCAGGGCGCGACGGTTGGTGAGGCGCGCGACAACCTGAAGGAAGCCTTGGAGCTGTTCTTCGAGACCGCTTCGGCCACCGAGCTTCAGCGCCGGCTGCACGAGGAGGTGTACGTCACGCAGGTCGAGGTCGCGGTTGGCTAGACTCCGAGTGCTCTCCGGTCGGGAAGCCTGTCGCGTACTCGCCGATCACGGGTTCGTGGAGGTTCGGCGCAAAGGATCCCACGTGATCATGCAGAAGGCCGAAGCCGGCGACACCATCACGATACCTGTGCCGAACCACCGGGTACTCCGTATCGGCACGTTGATGTCGATCGTTCGGCAGTCTGGTCTGCCCCGGTCTCTGTTCGACCGGGCCGGCGCCTCATGAGGGCCGCTGTTTCACCCGAACTGCGGAAGCCGGTCCCAACGGTCGCCAGACGTAAACGTAATCCGCCCTTATCGGATCCACGGTGGTCTGGTCACCCTGCGGGATCCGGCATCCACGGTGACTCCGGCGTCTCGACGCGCCGCCTGTGTGCCGACCGACGTTCGCTGACCGGCTGCACCAGAGCCTTGCCGAGATGCACGGCTTCTTCCTGTTCCGCTTCCATGAGCGCTTCTTGCAGGAGCCGCCAGGCACCGTAATCCAGGTCCAATTCGAGTTCGCGTTCCTCCAGAGCGACGACGGCTTCCCGCGCCTGCTGGGCTCGTTTCTGGATGTACTGCCCGCCGACCTGTTCCAGAGCGCCCTCCGCGGCGCGAAGCTGCATCTCCAGCTGCCGAACGTCGGCGGCAGCGGCGGCCTCGTCGGTTGGGGCCGGCAGCACGTCCAGGTTGGCACGATACTGATCGCGTAGAACCCGGGCCGCTTCGATGTCCTCGTCCTCGGTCGTGGTACGAAGCTCGGCCGCCTCGCGTTCGAGCCGGGCGAGTCCGTCTCGGGCGGTGGTCCATCGCCCGGTCGTCACACGCAGCGTCTCCCGCGCCCGACTCTCTTCAGCGTCGAGATCGGCGAGTGCCCGCCGCGCCTGCTCGACTTCGGTGGTCGCTTCGATCCTGATCTTCGCCAACTCGGCATTGACCGCTTCGAGCTCCCGCCGCAGGCGATCACCCTCGGCGCGCGCGCCGTCGAGAACCTGGCGCCAGTCACCTGTATCTTGCGCCTTGCGTGCGCTGCTCGGCCTGCTTCTCGGCGAGGTCCCGGCGGCGACTTGCGACTTCCCGCTCTTCACCGGCTATCGCGTGCTCCAACTGCTGGCGGAGCCCCTCGCGTTCTCGTACCTCGGCCTTGAGCCGGGCAATGCTCTGGTCGATGGACGTTTCGTCACGGGGCTGTTTGCCAAGGCCGTTGACGTGCTCTTCCACGGACTCGCCATCGTTGAGCAGCTCCGCCAGGGCAGCCCGGCGTTGTTCGACATCGGCCTTCGCGACGACGGCGCGGCGTTCGAGCTCGTCGAGGTTCTCGGCGCGGGCCCGTCCCTGCTCGGCCTGGCGTTCGAGGCCTGACACGGTCTCGAGGAGGGGATCGGCGCGCGCCCGCAGGGCTTCCAACGCCGGGAGCGTCGCACAACCCGCGCGGGCGAAGACGGGTTTCGCCGCGCCTTTCCAGTCGTCCTCGGCGGGGGCGTAGAGTAGAGCACGCGGAGACGGCTCGGCCGGCGGCCCCGCCGCGCCCGGACGGTACCGATCATGAACGCGATCCGATGGAGCGAACACCGGCTGTACGCCGCCCTGGTCAGCAGAGTCCCGGACGAGCTGCACGCGACGCTGGCGCGCGCCGCCGACCTGATAAGCGCCTACGCCTGGCTGCGCGACGGCACGAGGCCGGCCGGGCTCGACGACGAGGGGAAGAGCCTGGACGGACTCGAGGGCCCGGCGTTCATCCGCGCCGTCGGCCGGCGCTACATGCGGCGGTGGGTGCTCGATGACGACGACGACCGCTTCGGGCAGAGCGAGGCCGAGAAGCTCGTCGCTGACTGGACCGACGAGGTTCTGCTGTTCAGCAGCGCTACGAGCGGCGGCAGGCGCGCGGTGTCGTGGCTCCCGGGACGGGTGGAGGAGATGGACGGGCTGGTCGACAGGGAGACCCTGGCCAGCCGGGGCGTGACGTACCGCTACTACACGCTGACCGAGCTGTGCGAAGCCAAGGAGCGGAAGCACTTCCTGGGGCTCTACGCCCGGCGCCGGCGCCAGAAGGCGTACGAGGTGATCGACAGGCCGCGGGCGGACGAGCGCATCGCCCTGAACCCGGCGGCGCGCGAGACGCTCGGATGGGTGCTCCGCAAGCGGCTCCGGGCGATGGAGGAGGTCCTGTGAGCAACAGGAGCCGAAAGCACCCGGCAAGCCGCGCGAAACCGGCCGGGACCGGGGGTGAGGACGGCTTCCGGCCCGACAGCGTGCCCCGGCGGCGCGCGGAGCCGAAGCCGCTCGCGAACCCCGTATGGCTCCACCCGAGCGTGTCGGACACGCTGCGCGGGTGGCCGCACCTGTACCGGCGGCTGGGGTTGATCCTCGAGCAGCTGGCGGCGCACGGGCGGACCGCGATCGTCAAGGGCTGCGCGCGGCCGAACCGCGGGTGGCGCCGTTCGCCGCTGGGTGGAGCCAACGGCAACCAGTACTACCTCTGGTGGGGGATAGCCGGCAGTAGCGGACCGGCCGACAACTGCGGCGCGGGGCCGGGGACGATCGTCGTGCGCGACGTGCGGCACCACGACGACCACAGGCCGCTCTGGGCGGGGCGCAGGCGGGACTACCTGCCGATCGCGCAGGCGACCGAGATCGACGGCGACATCGCCGAACGGCCGCGCAACAGCCGGCAGGCGGCGTTCGAGACCGACCAGAGCCCGGTGCGGGTGCTCCGGGGACGCCCCGGCAGCGGCAAGACGACGGCGCTGTGGCGGGCCATCGAGGCCCGCTCGGACGAGAGCGTGCTCTACGTCACCTGGTCGGCGCGGCTGAGACGCAGCGCCGAGGAGCGGCTCAGAGCATTCGCGCCGGCGGCGAGCCGGATCCGGGCAACCGACTTCCGGACGCTCACCGGCGAGGTCACCGGCGAGGACGTGCGGCGGATGCCACCCGCCGAGAGCCGCGCGAGACTCGCGGAGGCCATTCAGAGCGCGGTCGGGCACGAGAGGCATCCGTGGAAGGGCCACGAAGGGGCGGTGTACGCCGAGGTCCGCGGACGCCTGCTCGGCCGGGGCGTCGACGGGGAGGCAGACAGCGAGGCCGGCGGGAAGCTGGCGGCGCTGCGCCCGGAGGCCTACCGCCGCCAGCGGGGCCACGAGCAGGGCATCGGCGGCGCGACGGCGAAGGCGCTCCTGCGGGTGTGGGAGAAGGTCCCAGAGACCACCCGCGTCGGGATATTCCCCGAACTCGCGGCCGCGGCCGCCGCGGCGCGCCTGCTGGCCACCAACGGCCTGCCGCCGGGGATGGAGTTCGACCGCCTCGTCGTCGACGAGGCGCAGGACCTGACGCTGACCGAGTTCTGGATGCTGCTCGAGCTGCTGCGCGCATGCCGCCAGCGCACGGGAAAGAGCCCGTGGCTTCTGGTCGCGGGCGACGCCGGCCAGCGGGTCGAGGCCAGCGGGTTCGAGTGGGGGCGCTACACCGAGCTTCTCAGCAGCCGCTGGCGCAAGCCGGCCACGTTCGACCTGGTGGACCACGTGCGCTGTCCGGCGCGGATCGCGGCGGTCGTCAACCGGTCGAGCATCTTCTACGCCCTGGTCGACAAGAACCGCCGGCCCGAGAAGCAACAGCGCCAGGAAGAGACCGAGCACGTCACCGGAACCGCCATCTCGGTGCGCGTGGACGAGAGGGAACAGGCCCGCGACCTCGTCGAGCGGCTCGCCGCACTGGAAGGGACGGCGGTGATCACCGCAGCACAGGACCCGCCCGCATGGCTGGACGAGAGGCGCCGGAAGCTGGTCCTGACGCCCGCAGAGGCCAAGGGCCTGGAGTACCAGCAGGTGTGCGTGCTCGATGCCGGGGCCGCGATCGAGAGCTTCAACCGCTCGCAGGACGACGAGCGGACGGCGCTGCGCCAGGAAAGCCGCCGGACCGCGATCGACCAGCTGCGCGTGGCGCTGAGCCGGGCCACCGAAACGCTGGCCGTGGTCAACGTGGAACCGACCACCGAGGAGGACCTCGCCACGCTGGCGCTGGTGGGGGGAACCGGCCGCTACAGGGCCGACGACCTCATCGAGCGCTTCGGCGACCAGACGGCGACGCCGGAAGAGCGGACGAACGAGGCCGTCCGGCGGGCCGAGGCCGTCGCCGAGGAAGACCCGGAGCGGGCGTGGGAGATCGCCTGCCAGGCGATGGCCGAGATGGGAGAGTCCCACCTGCCGAACGGGGTCGCCGACACCACGGTGCGGCGCGCCACGCGCGCGACGGCGATGCGGATGGTGACCCTGCTGTTGACCACGAGCAGGTCGGAGGGCGACAAGGCGCACCTGGAGCGTTCGCTGCAACTGGCGCTCATGGTCGACGGCGAGGACGGCGGCAGCGAAGACAGCGAGGAGACGACCAGCGAACAGATCATCCGCTCCATAGAGAGTAACGTCGTCGACTGCCTGCGGCGGGAATCGCCGGACGACCCGGCGAGGCTGAAGCTGCTCGAGGGCCTCGAAGCACTCAAGGCCAGCGTCCCGCCGGAACGGTACTGGCCGGACCTGGCCCTGACGCAGATGCAGCAGAGGCTGCGCAAGGGTCTGACCGACGGCGCCCGCGACCCGCGCTCAGCCCGCCACTACTTCCCCGACGACGTCGAGGACTGGCTGGGAGTCACCGGCTACCAGGGAGACGCCGGGGAGAAGGCCCGGACGCTGTGCGCCACGGCGACGGAGACGCTGATTGACGCCGCCGGGATCGAGCTGGAAGGCGCGGCCCGCGAGATGCTGCTGGGCCACGCCGAGGACCTGCTGCAGGCCGGCGGGTGGAACCGGCTGCTGCTCGCGCGGCTCGACGAGGCCAGGGGGCATACGGCCGAGGCGCAGGCGGGCTACGAACAGCACGGGACGCCGGCCGACATCAGCCGCATCCTGCGCAAGGATGCGCAATGGGAGCAGGCGGCGGAGCTCGACGGCGAGGACGTGGACCTGAAGTGGCTGCTGAAGGTCGAGGAAGTCGCGGGCAGGAGGCCCGGCGGACTCGACGGGCGGCTGCACGAGCAAGAACGCCGGCGCCTCGACGAGACGCTCGAGCGGATGCGGAACAGCAACAAAGGTGAGAGGTAAGGATCCGGGCAGGGGAGACCCAGGGAGTTCTCCAGGGAGTACGACGCCCGAGGGACAAGCCCGCCGCAGGCCTCGGCGCGTAGCCGACGCCCCCGGCTTCTTCGCGTCGGTCGAGAATCCGCGGAAACGAAGCGCCGGCATCGGTCGAGGCCTGCAGCTCCTGGTCGACGTGGACGTCGGCTACCTGCGCCTCGGCCAGTCGCTGTCGACCCTCTCGGGCGGCGAAGCGCAGCGCCTCAAGCTCGCCTCCGAGCTGACCCGGACCGGCAACGTCTACGTCATGGACGAGCCGACCACCGGCCTCCACCCGGCCGACATCGACCGGCTGCTCACCATCGTCGACCGGCTCATCGCGGGCGGCAACACGGTGGTCGTCATCGAGCACAACCTCGATGTCATCGCCGCCGCCGACTGGATCGTGGACCTGGGACCCGAAGGTGGGAAAGGACGGCGGCGCCATTGTCGCCGAGGGCACGCCAGAGACTATCGCCGCTCACCACGCGACCAGCCATACCGGCCGCTATCTGAAGGAACGCCTGACCGAACATCCCGATCGAACCACCGCCATCCCCTCGGCGTCGTCGTCCATCCGGATGCCTGGCGGCGGCGACCGAGCTTCGGCGTTCCCGTCCGGCGTCCGATAACGCCGAGTTCAGATTAACGAGGTCGGGGGCCCGTGTTCACGCGGATCCGCACCGGAAATCGACTCCGCGGCGTGAGCACGGAAACCGCCGCGAGACCGCGGCCGCTCCGCCTGACTCAGGCCAGTATCGGCGACACGCTGCACGGACGGCAGTAGTGCCGGGGTGGTCATCGTCGTGGGTAAGCCGCGCCGCATCCAATCCGTCAATGCACCGGCCCTCCCTGCTCGCGTGCTTCCTCACGCCTCGCCCGCAAGAGCCGCCAGGGATAGTCGGTCCCGTGTCCGTGCAGTTCCCGGCGGACGACAATTTCCTTGGACAGCGCATCGTCGATTCCGGCGCGTACTGCGTTCCGCTTCTCGATGAGCGCGTGCCGGCGGGGCACATCCTGCTCCCAGAGCAGCTCCTCGACCGGTGCGAGTGCCGCGGCCCGTTCCGCCATCACCCGAGGGTGGGTGTGCAGCCAGCGGAGAAAGTCGGTGGCCTCGCCGTTTTCCTCCCAGCGCTTCGACCAGTGCTCCTCATAGTCGTACGCGCCTTCGTAGTCGTGGAGGTTGCTTCCGAGCCATAGAGGCATCGGTTCGGGGGACAGGGTGCCCGTCAGATGCTCGGCGATGTACGGGTTCTCGATCCCGGCATGGCGCAGCGTGGTCGCCGCGTCGACGTACTTCTCGTCCTCGAACTGCGCCAGCCCGAGTTCGTAGCGCATGGCCGGGTTCTCGCCGGCGGTTTCCGCCAGCGCCTTCATGCTCTGCCGGCGGCGGCCGGCCCGCAGCAGCGTCGGTCCAAGGACGTAGCGGATCCCCTGGTTGTCGTTCGGGTTCCACTCGAGGAGCTTCCGGAGCACCGGGATCGCGTCGTCGTAGCGTTGCTGGCCGACGAGTTCGAGTCCCCAGGCCGCCACGGTCCGCAGGAACGTGCGGTTGTCCAGGATGCTCCAGGGGAGCGGTCCCTTGAAGCTCTTCGGCAGCACCGCCATGCATCGGATGTAAGCGCGCTTGTAGTCGCGCGCGCTATCGGCATGTTCGTCGAGCTCGGAATGCAGCGCGGCGCGCAGCAGCAACCCTTCGAGCCAGTCCGGACTGGCCGTCAGGGCCTCGGTCAGTCGCGTGATGGCGTCCTGGTGACTCAACGTTCCGTTGTCAAGGCCGTCTTCCAACTCGTACTGCAACTCCCGATGTTTCTTGGCCTCCGGCGCGAACACCATCCAGCTGTCGATGCGCCACGCAACCTGAAGGCTCTCCGGATTGCTCATGCTCGGCTCTTTCCTCTCACCTGCCAGTGCGCACACGCCGGGTAATCAGTCGATGATCAGGTAACGGTCGGGCGTCGATGGCGCCAGGGGTCCGCCTGCTCCAGCACCGCAGCACAGCGCAGCACGGTCGCCTCGTCGCCCGGTCGCGCAACTTGCCCTGGGGTGCTGCTGATGGTCGGGCCGCTGCTGGTCACTCGCCGGCTCAGCCAACGTGTCCGATCGGTGGTCACGGCGCTGGTGGTGAGAGACGGCCTCTGATCGTCTTCACGACCAAGCCGATACCAGCCCCGATGCCTCCCCAGATCAATCCGCCCACAGCGCACAATGGCGCCGCTCCGGGGCCGCCCGAATCATCCGCCGCGACGACAATGCCGACGATGCAACCGGCGAATGCCCCCGCGACCACGCCAATGAGTATAGGCCTGCCTCCCTGCCGTGCGGGTTTCGGTTCGTCCGGTGCTGGTGCCGTTGGCTCCTGCAACGTCCAGACCTCGACCTTGGCCGATAGCGGCCGACCGTTGAACGTGAGGCTGAACTACTATGCCGTCCCGACTAGCGCCCAGGCCCCTCGCGGCTTCGTACGGCGTCTTGAGTGGATTTGGCTCACGACCTTGCGTCGACGGTCACAGAAGACACGGATGACGATAGTTCATGTAAGGCGCCTCGCAGCGATATATTGGCCCCCCGTGAGGGTTCGGCACCCTTGGCCTGACACGCGGTTTGCCGTCAACCACCCGAGGTAGGAGCCGTATGCGTTAGCGCGCACGTACGGATCTGCGCGGGGGGACCGGGGTAACCCGGTTCCCTACCGCAACCCACCACGGCGGCGCTCAGGCGCGCGTGGGTCGTTGCCGGGTTTTCGTTGGAGAAGTGGCGTTCGTGCGTCATCGGCGTTTCTTGCGGGACGGCCGCCGGTCGTGTCCCCGCTCGGGCCGGCGGGTCCGTGACGGAGGGATTGGCATCACGTCTCCGGTCCGGTCCGTCCGGGTCTGCCGTCACGGTCGGCGGCGGTGACGAGTGTGTGCGACGCGGGACGCTCGGCCCGGTTGGCTCGACGCGCTCTGTTGCGTGGCGCAGGGTGGGTCATGCCCGGTCCTGCGGGCGTTCCGCGCGCGGCGGCCGGTCCTCGTGCAGCGAGCGTCCAGGCTGCTCGGCGTTGCGAGTACCATGGGGCAGTCGGCTGCTTTCTGCCGCATGATGCCGAGGATGATGTGTGGGATGGTTTCGGGGCGCTGCGGATGCGGCCGCGGATCATGCTGGTCGGGCTGCCGGCGCGGGGCCGCCGGCGGCGGCAGTCGGCGCAGGTGTTCACGGGACGTTTTCCGGCTGTCGGATCGGCGCGTTGCGTCGGGAGGCCGGAGGGTGTTTTCGGGGCGGACTTTCGCTTTTGAAAACTCTGGACTGTGTCCAATTCCGGATGATGTTCTGGAAATGAAAGAGCAAGTAGAAATTGCACCGGACCTGGTGCATTTGCCGATCGTCATTATATTGACACCCTATGGATGTGGGTTTTCGGCCTTGTCGGTCGTCTACAGGTTGAATCCATGGAGTCAATCCAAGGAATTGGAATCGGCAAGTAGAAAAAGCGAAAATATGACGAATATATAGCGCAGGCACGTGGGCCACGTGCATACATTTTCGCCTCCTTGCGACACCCGTTTCTGAGCCTGTTTCAGGCTGGCGCTGTCACGCCATCCGCGGGCGCGACCGTTGCGCCGGGACGGGTGCGCGATGGCGAGTTCCATCGCGGGCAGATTCGTGACGGGATCGCGCTGGAACAGGGTGTCCCGCTGGGGACTGGGCAGCGCATCCGGCGGGGAGCACGCGATGACTGCTCTTCGTTGGCGTGGCCTTGCACGGTTACGCTCGCCAGCGTTATGGCTGACCTCGTAATCGTCGAATCGCCCGGGAAGACGCGCAAGATCAACCAGATCCTCGGGTCTGGCTACGTGGTGCGGGCCTCGCTCGGGCACGTGCGTGACCTGCCGCAGCCGAAGCGCGACGGGGCGCTCGGCGGGCAAGCCGCGGCAGCAGACCGCCCTGGGGCTGGACATCGAGGGCGGCTGGAAGCCGACCTGGGAGATCATCGACTCGAAGGCGAAGGTCGTCCGCGAGCTGCGCAGCATCGGCCGCGGCGGCGGCGTCTGGCTGGCCACCGACCTCGACCGCGAGGGAGAGGCGATCGCGTGGCACCTGCGGGACCTGCTGGGCGGGTCCGAGGACCGCTTCCGCCGGGTCACCTTCTCGGAGCTCACCCCGGCGGCGGTGCGTGCCGCGTTCGAGCGTCCGCGCGGGATCGACTACGACCTGGTGCGCGCCCAGCAGGCGCGCCGGTTCCTCGACCGGGTGGTCGGTTCACGGTGTCGCCGCTACTGAGCCGGCGGCTGCGCGCGGGACTCTCGGCGGGCCGGGTGCAGTCGGCCGCGCTGGCGATCCTGGCGGCGCGCGACGAGAAGATCCGGGTCTTCGCGCCGGAGGAGTTCTTCGGCGTCGACGTGCTGCTGGCCGTCGACGGGGCCGAGCCGGTCCGGGCGTCGGTGGTCGATTCCGGCGGCGCGGTCCTTCGCCTCGCCGAACGCGTCGAGGCGGATGCGCTGGCGGCGCACCTTCGGTCGGTGGCGGTGACCCTGGACGACGTGGAGCAGAAGGACGCGTCGTAAACCATGAATACTGGCGCCAGGGAGGGGATCGAACCCACACGGCCCTTACGGGCCACGGGATCACTGTCCCAAGGCGCCGGCCGGAGGCCTCGCGTGCTCATGAAGCTGTAAGAGGGCGGTCCGAGAGACGCCAGTGATCTAAACGTCGTGCCATGAGGAAAAGCTGATCGAGGTGGCGCTGCCGCTCGACGCGATCAACGCGGCGTCGGCGCGTGAGAAGTCGATTCGCCACGGCCATCCGTCGACGCTGCAACGGAGCGACATTCTCCGAGCAGAGGTGGTAGAGCGCGAGCATCGAGTGGGTCTTGCCGCCCCCGAAGTTGCGCGTTCAGCAGCTACGGACGCCTCTCAGCCAATTCTGGCAGAGAAGCAACTGCTGCGTCAGTCTGCGGAGCCGTCGTCACCGGGCCAGCTCTCCGTCGTCCGGGGCGGGGCGCGCTCCCCTGCGCGGTGACGAACGTTCCTGGGTACGAGCGACGCTCAGCATCAGGGACATGCTGTAGTTGCCCTCGTGGCAGGCGGCCGCGTAGATCGGACCTGGATCCAGGGTGAAGGGGGAGGCCACGGTCCAGACCCACTCGCCGCTTCGCTCGCGCCAGCAGGTACGGGCAGAGTGCTGCCGGGAGCTCTACTCGCCGCAATGGCGACCCCAGAGCGCTTCCGCGCGGTCCAGGAGGTACCCGACGCGACCGTCGTCAGCGGCGTCGGTCCTGCCGGAGAGGCCCGTCCGCCAGCGGTGCGGCAGCAGGGCCTCGCCATGCAGGGCACCCACGGCTGCGCCCACGATGGCGGCGACGGTGTCGTTGTCCTTGGTGTCGTTGACGGCGCGAACGATCGCTTCTTCCGGATCGTCGCCGTACCGCGTCAAGATGAACAGCACCGTCGGCACGGTCTCGAGTAGATAGGCACCCGAATACCAAGCGTTCCCCGCCTGGAGGACGGACTCTTGCCGGGCAGCCCGAACCGGAACTTGTTCCTGCACGAAGCGCCAGACAGGTCCGCAGTAGCCGACACACTCGCCTCCGCGTAGCGCGTACCGCGTGTCGTCGCCCTCCACACCGCGCGCGAGGTCCGCGTAGCGGCCCGCCCACCATTCCGGAGTCGGCGGTCTATCGCGGGCAAGGAGCTCACCCAACATGCCGGCGAACGCCACACAGGCGCCGATCGAACCTGAATCGTTGTGCGTAACCGCCGCGCAGAGGGCGGCGTCGCTCCAGAACGTCGGATCCGCCATCGCGAGATGGGCGACCGTCACCGGCGCTATCCGCATGAGGGCGCCGTTCCCCGCGGACTTCGCCGACGCCTCCCACCACGGCAATCCGGCGTGCATGCCGGCCTGGAACTCCCGTACTGCGCTTCCAATCCCGAAGATCCGACGCGAGGCGAACACGCGCGCCAGCCCTTCGGGGTGCAGTCCGCGGCACTCGATCAGGTGTTCCAGCGTCCAGAAGGCAAGTTGGGTGTCGTCCGACGGGAGCCCGACCGTCCGATCCTCCGCATGCCGATTCGGCAGATAGTCCCGAATCTCTCCGAATCGTCGCCGCCGCCGCGCCGGAAGCTGGCCCTCGGACGTGTTGCCCAGAGCATCACCGATGGCAAGGCCGAGCATCATGCCGCGCACCCGGCTCCAGGAGACCGATCCGACTCCGAACGGGGCGGGCTGCTCGAAGAGATCGCCCAGCGTACACGAGAGTCGCCCGGCGGCGACGAGTTCGTGCAGCAGCGAGCGGTTGTCGTCGGGGTCGCGCGCGTCCCCCGGGCGTACTTCGGCCTCCTTCCTGCCTGCGAAGAACCCCTTCTTCCTGCGCAGCCTCTCTCCGCGCGCCGCGCCCCGATACTCGCGCACCGCCCGATTGAAGCTCCCGAAGGCCGCGTGGACACCCTGCTTGTCCGCGCGGAAGTCCTGGACGGAGCCGTCGTCGAGCCCCAGTCGCCCGGCTTCGGCGTAGCTGTCCTGGTTCGCGCCCATGAAGACGAAGGTCCAACCGCCCCGCTTCCGCTCGGTGATCACGTCGAAGAGCCTCTGCCGGGTCCAGCGATGGGACGCATTCTCCAGGCCGTCGGTGAACACGGCGATGATGTGGTCCTCCTCGCCATCGAGCCCTTTCAGGCGAGCGTCCGCACGCTCGACGAGGCGACCGAGAGCGTCCAGCAGCGGAGTGGCGCCGCGGGGCCGGTACCGCTCCACGGTCAGGTCGGGAACCTCCTGGACGGGGACAGCGTCGTGCACGACTTCGAAGGGGTCCTCGCTGTCGAACTGGACGAGGGTCAGGGTGCACTCGCCTGGTTTCTCGCGCTGCTCGACTACGAATCGGTTGAAGCCGCCGACCACATCGCTCTCCAGGCCGTCCATGGATCCCGAGCGGTCGATGAGAAACGAGACGTGGACGGGCGCCGCACGCGGCTCCATGGGTCCGCCGATAGCCGGCGAGGGTGGCGTGTCCGGAGTTGCCCGATGACCGGCAGGTTGCGGCTTGCGACTGCTGTCCATGATGACTCCCATGCGTCTGTGTCCTGACGCACCCGATGACCGGTTACCGGGCAACTCGTGCGGGGACTCGTCCTCAGCCCGAGGTTAGCCGGTTAGCCGGGCAGACGACGTCGAAGACGTCGACGCCGAGTCGCGCTACCCGTTGCCAGTCTCTGAGAACCTGTGCGTCTGCGTCGGGGGCGACCGGGACACTCGATTCGTCACATTCGTCACCGCCAAGCTCGCGAGCAGCATAGCCGCTGGCGGCGACAGATCATGACAGGAGGCTGAACGCCGAGAGGCGCGATCCCTCGAGTTCGCCAACCGAGGTCGGCAACTCAACGCCGTCGTCGCGAACGGACCCGCTCGCGATTTCGTACAACTGCTCATTCGATCGGGGCAACTGACCGTCGGAGTCGGTCGCCGCGGCCGGTCGGCGCCGGTCGGCGAAACAATCAGCCTGCGTGGGTCCGGGGCAGCGATTCGCAACCTTGCGTGCATCAGAGGATGATCTACTGCTGCGTCCGATAACGGCTCTTCGGCAACCCGATTCGGGCCAGCGTTTACAGGGGGGTCCGATCCGGGAGTCGTGATTATGCCGACCCCCCGGTCCCAGGCCGGTGGCCGCCGCCGCGACGGCAGCGATGCTGGGCACGCCTCGCACGCCAGGATCCAGACTGAGGGATCGGCCTCGTGACGGCCGATCCGTGCACCGAACTCTCCCAACGGACTTCCTCCGGTTCCCCCCCGTTCCCACTTTCAGCCCAGGAACCGCAGCGCCGGGACGACCACGGCCGCGATCGCGATGCCGGCCGTGACCAGGTGCCACGCCAGGCGGGACTTGAGCTGAGCGAGCGCCGTGTCGAAGTGCGCCCGGGTGACCAGCTCGCCGGTGGCCTCCGTGCTCGCCTCGCCCGCGACCTCGTCAGAGGATGGAAGGACACGTTTCGGGGCGCAGACGCATTGGCCGGGCGCCATAGAGCACCTCGTCGGCGGCTCGGAGGCGTGGCCGGTCACGTCCTGATCAGCTACCCTGAACGCGTCCATGAACCGAGTAGGAACGACCGCTATGGCCGAGCGCATCTACACCCGGGATCAGCAAGGACGGCTTGAACCGCTCGAAGGAGAGCGCTTCGGGAAGGAGGACGAACTCCAGGCCCTGATCGCCGAGCATCCGGAACTGCTTGACGGAACGCAGATGCGGCCGGACGACCCCCGGCGCTGGATCCTCATTTCCCGTGAGCAGGGAATCGCCGAATCGTCCGACGCGGCGGCCCGATGGGCGGTCGACCACTTGCTCGTTGACCAGGACGCGGTACCAACGCTGGTCGAGGTCAAGAGGGGGTCGAGCCCCGAGATCCGCCGCACCATCGTCGGGCAGATGCTGGAGTACGCGGCACACGCTGCCCGGACGTGGTCGGCGGACACATTGCGCCATGCGTTCGAGGAGTCAGCGGACGCCCGACGTCTCGATCCCGCCGAGGAACTTGGGAAGCTGTTGCAGCCGGACGGAGAGGAAGAACCGGACGCCGACGGCTTCTGGGAGCGCGTAGCCATCAACCTCGCCGCGGCTCGTCTACGACTGCTGTTCGTCGCGGACGACATCCCGGATCCGCTGGAACGGGTTGTGGAGTTTCTCAACGCGCAGATGGCCGGAATCGAAGTGCTCGCGGTGGAGATCAAGCAGTTCAAGGGCGATTCGAGGCAGACCCTCGTGCCCCGGGTGATCGGAAGAATCGCGGGTCAGGGTGCGCGCCGCCCGAAGCTCGCCCGCGAGTCGTTCGTGAACGCCTTCGACCGTACCGAACACCGAAGCGTTGCCGTTCGGCTCCTTGGCGTGGCAGATGAATCCGGCGCCATCGTGGAACGGTACGCTAACGGCCTCGGCATCCGGATACCCTGCTCCTACTGGAAGAAGCCGGTCGGAGTCGCCTGGCTCTTTCCGCCGTCGGAGTGGGGCCACGCGGTCTTGAGGGGGCTGACTGCCATCTCGCTGGGGATATCGGTGGACCTACCCGCGACGGAGGCGTCACTGCCTGAGGACAAGCGGCTGGTGTACGCGGCACTCCGGCGGTGGATGGAAGAGATTGCCAGCTACGACTTCGCAAAGGACGCCTCCACGCCGTACTACCATGCCTGGACGATCAGCTACGACGACGCCGCGCGCCACATCGAGCGGCTGTCGAGCGGTCTGGCGAAGGTCGTCTCGGAGATCCGCGCGTTATGAGCCTGCGCCGTTGTCTTCGTCCCGGAACGTGACACCTGACCGGCGGCAGGCACGACCGGCGGTGCGCGCGGTTAGGGCAGTGATCGATACAACTTTGCCAACTGGCGTGACGCCCCAGACCCGTGATTCCAGGGCTCGCGCCCGCGAACGTGGCAACGTAGTTTCCGTCACTGTCCTAGGGCAGTGATCGATACAACTTCGCCAACTGGCGTGACGCCGCAGACCCGTGATTCCAGGGCTCGCGCCCGCGAACGTGGCAACGTAGTTTCCGTCACTGTCCTTACTGACCCGCGGGTCAGTAATTCTGTAATCCGCCGGAGACGTCCGGTTGACCCACGCGCCGGCCGGGCGCAACGGCGCGTCTTCGGGTGACCGCCGCAGGCGCCGCGGGCTGCGAAGGGTGACCGCTGCAGCGTGGCCGAGCCAGTCGAGATGTCGGCAAGGCAGCAGCGCGAGCCCGTCGCGGAAACGACCACGGCAGGAAACCCGACGCCCTCGCCGAGGCGCTCCGCATGGTCATCGACGATGGCCTCGTCAATCGCCTCGCGCACATGCGTGCCCGCATCGACCGTGACCTCGTCGACTCGCAGCGCGCGGCCGGTCCCTCAGTGACCCTGCACCGAGCAGAACGCAAGGCCCACAGGCGCCGAGCAGGAACCGCCGGCCACACTGCCGGAGGCTGCCCGGCATGACCCTGACGGCCACCAGCCGCATCGAGGGGATCGCGATCCTGCAGCATCACGACCTGGTGACCGCCGAGGCCATCGTCGACGCCAACGTCCTTGAGGAGCGGCATCGACCACCACGACGGTCAGCGCGGCGGCCGCACCGAGCAGGACGACCTCCTCCGCACACAGCCGCCCGAGGTTGCCCGCACTGAACTGAACGTCTCTCGGGAGCGAGGCGGCACGCAACCGGATACCGCCTCAAGGGGCGCACCCGGCGGCCTGCCGTCAACGCCGGCAAGCGCGCACAAGGCGGCGCGCTCCGGGCCGACGCCCCGTCCGCACGCACCGAGAGCAACAGCCCCGGGCCACCAGGCAGTGCGCTACTCGGGCGACCGCACCGAGCAGCACGCCGATCAGGGACCGAGTCCACACCGAGCAGGGCACCTCTACTGAACTCCAGCCCAGTGCGGCGCGTGTTTCAAGACGGTAACGCCAGGACCACCGACAAAGCGCCCTGCACGCACACAGACGCCCCCTCTTCAGGAACCCGCCGAGTACAGCGACGTCAAAGGCTGGCAGCACGCGCCGAGTGCAATGCCCCCGAACGCCTGCGCACCGAGCGGTCCTCGCACCGAGCACAACGTACCGCCCGAACGCACCGAGTCCGCCACGGCCAGCGAGCGGTACGCCGCCCGGCATCCCACCGAGACGGGCCAATCTCCGGACAGGCGCCGAGTGTGGCGCGCCGGGAACCTGCCAGTACCCGCCGAGTGCAACGGCCCCGGGAACCTGCCAGGTACGCACCGAGTGAAGGCGGTCAGGAAGACGCGCCGCCACGCAGCGAGCGACGGCCGCCCAGGAAACGGGAGGCGGCATGCAACCTGACGGGAGGGCAACGCACCGGAGACCGTGTCGTTTCCACGAGCCGGCACTCACGGCTGCCGGCTGTCCCCCGGAAGGAAATCCGGAACAGGCGAAAACGTTCCGCCCGCCGGGAACAAGACGCGCCTCTGCGCCGTCTAATAGCCCGTGCGGCACCGAGAAGTACACCTCTCGGTACCGGCAACCCGAATCCGGCCGGATCCGACAACCTCCCGCCGCTTGCTCAACCACGTCGAAGGTGGCCGACGTGATCGCGATGAAACTGGGTATCAGCGAGACCCGCGATGACCCCGGGTGCGCGCCCGGTATCGGCTACGCGCTGGCCGAGGCGACGGACGACGGCCATTGCGGACTGCCGGCCGACGAACTCGGGCCGCTGGCGGTCCAGCTGCTCGACGTGTCCGGCGATGCGATCCGAACCGGTCTCGAGCTGGAACTGGCCGAAGGCGCCATCGTCGCCGACACCGTGGCGGACGCGCCGTGCGCGTTGCTCGGACATGTACCGGGCCGAGCGGGAAATCACCGGCCGGCTCGTCGAGCTGATGGCGGGGAAAGTTCCCCTGGCCGGACATCAACGGTGCTCGGCGATGCCGCCGACCGGGAGCGCCTGTCCGCCGTGGGTGCTCTCGCCGGTCATCGGGCCACGTCGGTACGGACAGGACGCCGCGTGAAGGCGGACACCAGCGCGGCGGCCATCGTCACGCCGGCCGAGGCGCCTGTCGATCCATCGCTCGACTTCGGCCACCGCCTGCGCCGCCGCCCGGATATCGTGCCGATCGAACACCGCCGCCGCTACCGCCTTGAGTCCGTCGCGCCAAGGCGATCGTGGCGGTCGCCGCCTCCATGCTGACCGCCGCCTACCTCGACTTCCAACTCCGAGGTCGTGCACACGCCGGAGGAGACGCCTAGCCTGCGCCGTACTGAATCAGACGCCACGGCTCGCCGTCGACCTCGTACAGCTCGACGTGCATCTTGCGCAGCACGGCCACGACCTCATCGCGCCGCTCGGCGATCAGGCGTTCGAGTACGGCGCGCTCGAGCCGCCCGGATTCCCGATCCTCTCGCCGGCCGCGGCGCACACCCTCATCGACCGCGACTTCCAGCGCCGCCTTGTGCTCGGCGGCCAGGCGCCGCAGCTCCACCGCGTGCTCAGCCCGTAGCCGCTTGACGTCCGCGGCGTGCGCATCGCGGAGGCGGTTCATCGCCCCGGTGTCGGATTCGTGTCCGTCCGGTGTTGTCGCCGACGGCGCCCCGGCAGCCGCGGCCGGAGCGCCGCCCGTCTGACGGGCCACGGCGGCCAGCAGCATCGTAGCCGTCGGAAACGCCCGGCACATCAGGTCCACAACGGCGCCACGAGTGGTAGCCACCATCCCGAGCGACACGGACAGGTTCTTGAGATGCTCGTTGGCGCGCCGGGAAATCCGTGTGGAGATCGTGCCCTCGTTCATGCCGTGTAGCATCGCAAGCCCGGTGACAGGCTGTCAACAGATTGCCGCTTGTTTGTGGTCAGCCGCCAGAACGCCCCGAAACCACGACTTGTCAACAGATTGTCGCACTGAGGAAGGTGATCGAGTTCACTGCAGGGGCCACCAAGGCGGCGAGTGACGATCCGGCCGATCTGGGGGTACCGAGTAGTACGTACTGCTCTGTGCCAGCGATTCTAATCATACCCCGAAATCGTTGATTTTTCCTCCAGACAGGCAACAGAAGTGCGCAATCGCACCAGAGACCGGATACCTGAGCGGTGAGCGACCCCGGTTCCGGGGTCGCTCACCCAGTATTTTTCCCTGCGGGAAGGCCGTTTCGGCGGTCACGCTGTCACCGTGCAATGCAATGGCCCTGATCGGCCGAAAGCATGGCCCTGGTGCACTTCAATGCCATGACCCCAGTTCAGGCCGTGCGATGGCCCCAGTTCTCGATTCAGGTGGGTGAAGCGCCCCCGAGATCGCAACTCACGGGTCGCGGACCACCGGAACGCCGGTGGAGATAGCCTGCAGTGAAGTCCAGCCTCGCGCCGCTATTGCGCCCCGTCGGTGATGGTCACCTTCGTCGATTCGCTGCCGACCACGATCATGGTCGCCGTCTTGCCCTCGGGCACCAGGGTCTCAAGCCGCCGACCGATGGCGGCGCGCACCGTATCGCGTAGCGCCCTCTCCGAGTCAAGCAGGACGTTGCATGCGACCTCGTCGCACCGCTCCCAGCAGTCGACCTTCGTCCACTCGTTTTCGTTCGGATTGAAGACGGCTTTGAAGATCAGCTCACTGAGCTCCATGACCGTGCAGTCGCTCGCCCGGGTGACGATGGGGTCTCTGCAGGACGGGGCGTCGTGGCGGCGGTCGCCGAAAGCGGCGTCGTAGACGACGATCTCGCGGCCCCCGGCGAGCAACCGCATGCGGATGCTCTTCGTCCACCAAGCGCTTCACGCGGCCGCCAGCGGCGATCTCGCACTCGACGATGACGGGCTCGTGCCGAACGCGGTCTTGATCTCCAGCGTGTAGATGGCCGCGGCGTCCTGGCCGGTGAAGTGCGCGGCAGCAACTCGGCCTCCCGCGGCCCAAGTGGCCGCGCCCGCGACGAAGCGCTCAACGCGGGCTCGCGATTCGCATGCGCACGCGCCGCCACGACGCCAGGGCGAAACCCATGCCGGCCGGGTCCTCACGCCTGGTGCGCACCTCGTGCCATGTCTGCTGCGCCCAAACGCGAACAGCGCTTCGGGGTGGGCAATCCCGCAGCCGTCGGCGCCGATGACGACCCAGCGGTCGGCGCGCGTCACCTCGATAGCGGTTACGCCCGCTTGGCGCGCGTTCTGGAACAGCTCCCGCAGGCAGCGTGTCGGCGATCGTCGCGTTGAAGAACCGCGTCACCTTCTCCATCCCGCCGGAGTCGACCCGCCCGCATTCGTCCGCTCGGTGTCCCGCTCATGCTCGTGGTCCCCTCGCTCTCTTCCAACGCGTTGGTCCGTCCACGCCTGAGCGGGTCATTGCTCGGGTCTTGACGGCTCGCCTGGGATTCCTGTAGGGTGTTTCTTCTTGCCGCGCTGTGTACGCATCATCCATTAACACGTAATTGGGAGTAACCGAATGGCCCGGAAGATCAATCTCGAGGCGCTGCTCGCGGGCTGCGCCCACAACTCGTTCGACGACGGCATCCGGATCGACACGGAACTCGTGCCCTTGGCGGGTCCTGGCGGCCCGGTAAAGCCGGCGGTCTACGAGGGCGGAGTCTACCAGCAGGATCGCAGATGGGCCGCGCCCGGCGACGCCGAGGCTATCCCGGTCATCGTGATCGACAACGTTCCATCCCAGGCCAACCGCCTCGAGGATGCGCTGCGCCGACATCGCGACTCGACCTCGATACCGGAACTGGTGCTCGATCTCTCCAAGCTCAAGCATCTGCCGGCGCATCTTCCGAAACGCCTGTCGAGCCTGCAGTTCCCCCATCGTTCCGCAGATGCTTATCTTCGAGATGCCAGGTTGGGCGACCAGGACTTCATCAGGACGGAATTGGGGCGGGCCATCTTCGGGGCGACCGCGCAGGCCTGCGGACCCCTGATGGCGTGGTTTCCGCAGGCGCTGCTGTACGGGTTCTGGCAGTCGCACTTGGGCAAGAAGGGACACAACAGCAAGCATGCCCGGGCGTGGGTGTCAGAGATCATCGGCTGGCATCCGGCGACGACGGAGACCAGGGTTCTGGGCGTGAAGGGTGACCCTTTGAACCTGTCGATCTCCGAGAAGGTGGCCTTCTCAGAGAACAACCTTACCGAGTGGAGCGCTACCGACGAGCAGAAGGTGAAGGGCCAGAAGAGAGAGAACCTCTCCGAAATCGGCCACGGACAGATCTTGTTCAAGAAGGGCACCGACGCAACGCCCGCGTCCGTGTCGTTCGCGCGCGTGACCCAGCGAGCGACCGTGTCGTTCGCTCAGCTTCGACGAGTCAGCCTCGGAGATCGGTCCGACGAGGCGGACACGGCTGCGCGTGCTCTGTTGGTGGCGCTTGGGCTGCATGCTCACCAACTCGCCTTCGGGCGCGGATTCGCGCTCCGCTCTGGAGCCGACCTGCGACCCAAGGCGACGACCGTGACGTGGCTCGGAAGTGCGGGCGAGGACGCGTGCGACCTCGGGGGCGCGGAAGCGACGCGTGAGTTGCTGCGATCCGCCAAGGAACAGGCTCAGTCGAGCGGCGTACCTCTGGACGGTTGGAATGAACAGCCCACGGTGCTGTTGCCCAAGGACAATCTCCTCTCGGCCATCCGTTCGACCTGGCCGGAGCTGGAAGACTGATGCTGGCGATCTCCGTAGAGCTGCTTCACGGGACCTTTCGCGGCGATCCCGACGGCACAGCCGCCACCGGTCGCCAGATCCGGGGCGAGTGGCCGCCTTCCCCTGCGCGGGTGTTCGCTGCGCTGGTCGCTGCGGACGGCACACGGCAGGAATGTCGCGTGACCGACGGCACCGAGCTGACGTGGATAGAGCGGTTGGACCCGCCGGTGATTTACGCCGACGCGCAACGGTGGGAGCAACGGCTCGAACCGCGATACGTCGTCAGACACGGCGGGAGCACGTCGAAGTCGGCGCATCAGGAGTACGTCGGACGGTCGGGCGCACTCAACCGGAGCGGGGTGCGGGTCTCGCCGCGCGATCCCTTCGTCGTCTACGTCTGGGGCGCAGAGTCACCGGGCCACGCGATTCTGGATGCGCTCCGCCTGCGCGCCGCACGGGTCGGGTACCTCGGGGCTTCCGACTCGCCGGTGCGGGTGTCCGTAACTACGCGGGTGCTCCCGGACGTCGTCGCGAAGGGAGCCTTCATTCCGGACCCGCGAGGCGACACCGTGATCAGCGTGACCCGGAGAGGACACCTGGACGTTCTCGATCGAATGTACGACGCGTGGCGTGAGCGCGGCGCGGCAGTGAGCCGACAGCAGTTTCCCGCGCTCGCCCATGGAGTGCCGTATCGCTCACCCGGAAGGGCCGAACCGATCGACAAGGGAACAGTGGTGGCGTGGCTTCGCCTCGGTACGGCGGTCTCGGGACGCCGCATCTCCACGGTCACCGCGCTCTTCAAGGAGGCAGTCCTCAGCCGCCACCAGAGTATCCACGGCGAGCCGCCGCCGGTGCTGCACGGCCACGGGTTCAACACGAAGGGCTACGAAACAGCTCGCTATCTGGCGCTTCCCGACGTTGGCTTCCAGTGGTCTCGAGGACGCATTCACGGCCTGGCCCTGTGGATGCCTTCAGGATGTGCCGCGGTCGAGCGCCAGAAGGCGCGTGACGCCGCGTTCGCCATACCCCGCCTTTCTGGTCGCAACGTCGACGTGTCCGTCGCGCCGCGTGACGATGAGAAGTACCCGGTCGCGGCTGATCCGGCCCGTTGGGAGAAGCAATCGCGCCGCTGGGCGACGGCGGTTCCGGCAATACACGAGCGACGGCGTGCGGTCGACCTGGCGGAAGTCGTCCGCTGGTGCCGTCATGCGGGCCTGCCCGAGCCCGTGGCTTTTCGGTCGGCGCGCACCCCGCTTGCCGCCGGCGCGCTGGATCTGGCGCCGGTGGAAGTGAACCGACCAGGTCGGCCTGCACTTCCTTACTCGCACGTCGAGCTTCTGTTCGACCGACCGGTCACCGGACCGGTGGTGATCGGCTCCGGTCGGCAGCGGGGCTTCGGTCTCTGCATACCTGTTCATGACTGATCGACAGCCGAGGATGAGAGCGAGGCGATGACCATCACACAGCGTGCAGCCGAGGTGCCAGCGGCACCCGTGGCGACGTTCAACGAGTTCTATCGCGCGGTCAACACGCGAGTGAATCCGCACAAGAACGGTCCGGACCGGTACACGTGCCGCGATCCGTTTCCATGGCAAAAGAGGCTGGCGGAAGAAGTGGCCCGCGACGAGAAGTGGCGCAGGGAAATCGGCGTACAGACAGGACTGGGAAAGACAGCCTGCCTCGAAATCGCGGTGTGGTGGCTGGCTTCTCAAGCCCACCGGTGCCCGGCCGAGCGGACGGCGCCGACGCGGATCTGGTGGGTGGTCAACCGTCGACTGCTCGTCGACTCGACAGCAGCACACGCGGAGACAATCGCCAGGCTGCTCGAAGCACCAAGCCAAGCCGACCGACCCGAGACGGCGCGCAAGACCCTGGAAGCCGTCGCTGCACGGCTGCGTGCACTGTCCGCCGATCCGCAGGGCGTGCCACTCGAAGTTATCCGGCTGCGCGGCGGCGTCGCCGCTGAAACTCCGACGGATCCGGCCCAGCCAGCAATCGTGCTGTGCACCTTGCCCATGTACGGATCGCGGCTGCTGTTCCGCGGCTACGGATCCAGTTCAAGACGGCGCGCGGTCGATGCCGCAATGGCCGGCACCGACAGTCTCGTGCTGTTGGACGAAGCCCATCTGGCCCCGCACCTGAGAACCTTGCTCCCTGCATTGGAAGCGTGCACTCCCGGAGCGCAGCCGATCCTGGCACAAGCCCGCGCGAGGCCGACGCTGGTATCGCTGACCGCGACCGGAGACGCCGCCGACAACGAACGGTTCGAACTCGACGAGGACGACAGAGCGCACCCGATCGTCCTGCAGCGTCTCGACGCCGTGAAGCCGCTGGAGTTGCGCATGGAGGCGGGCGAGGCCGCTCGACGACTCGCGGACGCGACGCTCGATCTCGTCGGGCAAGCGCCTGGGCGGGCAGCGTGCGTCGTTTTTGCCAACACGCCGAAGACCGCGCGCGAGACGTTCGACCGCCTGCGGAAGAAGTACGCGGAGGGTGCGGCCGAGCTGTTGCTGTTGACCGGTCTCTTGCGGGAACGGGAGGCGGAACGGGTGCGTGAGCGAATCCTCCACAAGAAGGATGGCATGGCGGCGGTGCGCGACGAGGCTGCCAAACGTGAGCGCCACTTGATCGTGGTCGCGACGCAGACCCTGGAGGTGGGCGCGGACATCGACGCGGAGTACCTGGTCACGGAGGCTTGCGGCGTCCGAGCGCTCACGCAGCGGTTGGGTCGACTGAACCGCCTCGGGCGATACGAGCACGCGCGCGCGGTCTACGTCCATGTACCGCCACCGAAGTCACGGAGTGCACGCAAGGGTGGCAGTCAGGATTCGGACACGTGGCCGGTCTACGGCGCCGAGCCCGCCACCTTGCTCAGGAGGCTTCAGGATGCTGGTGGCGAGGTCGGAGGCACCGTCGTGAACCTGTCGCCCAGGCGCGTGGCAACCGTTCTGGGAACGCCCGATGAGGTGCTAAGTCGGGCGCCGGAGGTTCTGCCGGGAATCCTGTGGGAGTGGACGAAGACGACGACGCCACCGCGTGGCGAAGCGCCCGTGGAGCCGTACTTCAGCGGCATAGGCGGGGCGGATCACTCCGTGTCGCTGATCTGGCGTGTCCACGTGCCCGAAGCGGGAGACCGGCTCTGGCCGCGCGCCACAGATCACGAAGCGGTAGGTGTCTCGGTCGAAGAGGTGCGTCGCGTGCTGAGAGACGAGAACATCCGTCGGTTGGGGCCGGACGGAGTGACGGTCGAAGAAATAGAGGCGGCGGAACTGCGGCCGGGTGATCAGATCGTGTTGCCGAGCGATCGTGGCCTGCTGGACCCATTCGGTTGGAATCCGGAGGCTTCCGATCCCGTCGTTGACGTGTCCATCGCCAGACAGGGATTGCCGCTAGATGCGACGGCAGTCGAACGACTGTGCGGGGTCGAACTCGAGAAAGCGCTGATCAAGACAGCCTTGGGGATCACCGACGAGGATGGCGAGGAGATCGATCAGGAGGAGAAACGCGAAGCGGTTCAGGCGATTCTGACTGCGGTCGGAACCGCCCCGACACCGAATGGTTGGGATGAGGCCGAGTGGGCCAGCTTCACCGAGTCGCTGACGCCATCCATGGTGAAGCCTCGCGAGGAGGTACCGCGGTTGCAGGTCAGGAAGCAGGCGCTCGAGAGGCATGCCAGCGACTTCGACGAGACCTCGCTCGGAGCGGCGGTAGAACTGGATCGACATGGTCAGGCAGTGGCGGCGCGGGCCGCGGGAATTGCGCAGAGAATTGGTGTAGAGCGGGAGCTGATCGACGTCGTAGAGCGCGCCGGAGCCCTCCACGACATCGGCAAGGCCGAACGGCGCTTCCAGCGGTGGCTCGATCCGTCGGGGAAGCGAGGTGTACTCGTAGCGAAGTCGGAGGCACCGCGTGACCAATGGGAGACGATGCGCATCGCTGCTGGATGGCCGCGGGGCGGCCGACACGAAGACCTGTCGGCTCGATTGGTGCGCGCATGGCTGGCACAGGTCCCCGCCTGGGGCGATCCCATACGCCGGGATCTGCTGGTCCATCTGGTGGTCAGCCACCACGGGAAGGGCAGACCTCTCGTGCGACCGGTCGTGGACGGTACTCCGGCGGTGGTGAGTAGGAACATCGCAGGAGCAAGCGTCCAGGCGCTGGCGGACCTGGCTGTCGTCGACTGGGAGCAGCCTGCCCGCTTCAGGCGGCTCAACGAACACTTCGGAGCCTGGGGACTGGCGCTGCTCGAAGCGCTCGTGATTCGGGCGGACCATGCCGTATCCGGAGGAGCAGAGGTCGAACTGGAGGCAGCGGAATGATGCAGATGGTGTGTCCCGGCTTGCCGGCTGCCTGGATCAACGCCTGGCTTGCGGCGGTCGGGGCCACGGTGCTGGATCCGCGGATCCGATTGCAGTGGACGACAGGGGGCACGCCCGTGGCGGTGCTCTCGGCCGCCGAGGCGGAGCCCCTAACGATTCTTGTCGAGTCGTGGCCGGACGAGGCGCTGGTGGCCGACTTGCCGATCGCCGAGAACTGGAAGAGAGCCGGCAAGCTGCAACGAAGGGTCGCGGTGGAAGCATTCGCTGAGCGAGCACGAGTTGCGCGCGGCCATCCGTATTCGTGGACTCTCTCGTCGACGATGACGGATCTGTGCGTCGACGAGAACGGTGAGGTTGCGCATGCGCCGTTCGACCCGGCAGGTCCGGGGACGATCAAGTGGCTGCATCATCGGCTGATGAGGATCCATGGGCAGGTGGAGCCTTCACCGACCCGGATTCGGGATTCACTTGCGGGACGAGCTGTCCGAGCGGAGGGCAATGGACTGGGGTTCGACCAGACTCGACTGGGCTCGCTGGCGGATTCGACGTCGATGTGGACCGATCCCGTGATCGAAGAGCTCGCCTTCTTCGGTCTCGCAGTCCTGCCGGTCCGGGGCCAGGGAGCCGATCGGCGGCTTGACCGATCCGCGGATGTGAAGGAGAGGCAGAGGGGTTGGCGCGAGGCTCGCGAGAATCGGCGTTCACGCGGCTTCAACTGGCCGGCATGGCGCCAGCCGCTCGATAGCGCGGGAATCGACGCACTAATGGACGTCTGGAACCCGCCCGACAAGAAGGGTGTGTGGGAGCGCGTGGGGGTCCACGCCGCATGGCGCAGCGTTCGTTTCGAGCCCAGGGGCTCGGCGGACACGACGAGGGCGTTTGGAGCCGAACGGCTGTGAAGCCCGATCCCATCGTACCGATTTCCGCCATCGAGCATTTCGTGTACTGCCCGCGGCAGTGCGCCCTCATTCATTGCGATGGCGTTTGGAGCGACAACGCGCATACGGTCAGGGGATCGCGCGCGCATCGGCGGGTCGACAGCGGGCGCCATCGCCGTGAACGAGGACGGCAGGTGCTTCGGGCCATTCCGCTGTGGTCCGAGGCGTTGGGACTATCGGGACGCGCCGATGCCGTGGAAATCGAAGGCGGCGCGGTGCGTCCGGTCGAGTACAAGTCGGGCGTTCGCCATGGCACGGCGGCGGATCTGCAATTGTGCGCGCAGGCGCTGTGTCTGGAGGAGATGCTTGGCGTCGATGTGCTCTGCGGGCATGTGTGGTACGGGGGGCCAAGACGCCGCGTCCAAGTCGATTTCACGCCGGCGATCCGTTGCGACGTCCAGGACGTGATATGCCTGATTCGGGCGCAGATGCTAACGGCGGAGTTGCCGGATGCGCCGAATGATCCTCGCTGCGCGGAATGTCAGCTCCTGCAGCACTGTGTTCCCGAGTTGACGAGTGCGCCCCGCAGGGTGAGTCGTTACATGGCGAGCGTGGTGTTCGAATGCGCTACTTGAGCACCGTCTACGTTCGGAACCACCGCGCCCGCGTGCAGCACCGCCGGGGCGCACTGTTGGTGCGCTTGCCGGAGGGTAGTCAGCGAGTTCCGCTCGAGGCAATCGACGCGGTCATCCTTCTGGGCGGCGCTCAGGTCACGACACAGGCGCTCGAAGCGTGCGTGCGCCGCGGCGTTCGCGTCGCAGCACTCCAGATGAGCGGAGCCGTCCGGTTCGTCGTCCAGGGCAGGACCGGTGGGAACGTGCATCTGCGTACCGCGCTGTTTCGGGCAGCCATGGACGACGCCCGAGCACTCGTCCTGTCGAAGGCCATTGTCGCGGCGAAGCTCCAGAACAGCAGGCGGATCGTCGAGCGCTGGTCGCGGGACGAGCAGAAGGCAACGGAGCGTGATTGGCTTGCGACTCGCGGTGCGCAGATCAGGGACCGGATCGCTCGACTCGCCGACGCCGACACCGCGGATCACGTCCGGGGCATCGAAGGCGACGCCGCGCGAATCTATTTCCGTGCTGTCGGTCAGGCCGTCGCGTCGAGCGGCCTCGATTTCTCGGCGAGAACGCGGCGACCACCCCGGGATCCCGTCAACGCCATGCTCGGATTCTGCTACGGCTTGCTGGTGACCGAGTGCGTCGGCGCGACGGAGACCGTTGGTCTCGACCATCAGATGGGTTTCTTTCATCGGCCGCGCGCGGGCCGCCCTTCGCTCGCCCTCGACCTTGCCGAGGAGTTGCGCGCCCTCACGGACCGATTCGTCGTGTCGATGATTCGCCGTCGCCAAATCCGTGCCGACAGCTTCGTCCACATGCCCGGAGGCGCCGTTTACCTGAGTGACGATGGACGAACGCATCTTCTCAAGGCGTGGGAAGAACACAAGGAAGGCGAGATCCAGCATCAGGTGTTGGGTCGCCCGGTCGGCCGGTGGGCACTGCCGTCGATTCAGGCAACGCTGCTTGCCCGGCATTTGCGTGGGGATCTTCCGGCGTATCCACCGTTCGTGTTGCCTTGAGGCGATGGACGTCCTCATTGCCTACGACATCGCCGACACGGAGGGGACTGGTGCCTCGCGGCTCAGACGTGTCGCCGAGATCTGCGGGAAGTATGGCCAACGGGTGCAGCTCTCGGTCTTCGAGTGTCGGCTTTCTCCCGCCCGGCTCGCTCGCTTGATCGGTGAGGTCGAGGACGCGATCGACCGCCAACGCGATTCGGTGAGTGTGTATCGCTTCCCCGGCCGGATCGAGGATGCGGCGCTTCGCTTCGGGCGAAAGCAGCACCGCGAGTTGGGGCAGCCCTGGGTGCTCTGACGCGCCTGCGAACCCCCGATGATTCCGGCCCGTGACAAGGGACGAACCGTCGTTGCCTCCCGAATCCGGTGGCGGATCAGGCAAATATCGTCGATAGCGGTGCAGAATGGCGTAGGCTGCTGCGCTGTGAGGCATCGAATGTCCACCAAATCGGACAGTCTTGGCCGATCTCGGTTGTCTTGGTCAAATTAGCAGTGTCGCCGGGGTGCGTGCCCCGGCCTTCGTTGAGCTCGCTTGGCCTCGTCGATGCGGGCGTTCGTGGCGTCGGGTGTCGCCGGGGTGCGTGCCCCGGCCTTCGTTGAGCTGTCGAGACCGGCAAGGGGAGCGGCAAGACGCCGACGTGTCGCCGGGGTGCGTGCCCCGGCCTTCGTTGAGCTCGGCAGGATGGCACGGCCAACGCGCTCCGTGGGTCGAGTGTCGCCGGGGTGCGTGCCCCGGCCTTCGTTGAGCTATGCCACCGGCGCACAAAGACGGCGGCCATCTCGGGTGTCGCCGGGGTGCGTGCCCCGGCCTTCGTTGAGCTCTCAAGGCTGCGGACCTCACGCTGGAAGCGGAGGCGCGTGTCGCCGGGGTGCGTGCCCCGGCCTTCGTTGAGCTAGGTTCGCGACCTCCGGCGAGCCGTCGCGCAGGTGTGTCGCCGGGGTGCGTGCCCCGGCCTTCGTTGAGCTCATGATGACCCACTTGTTGGGACCTTCGACTTTGGTTGTGTCGCCGGGGTGCGTGCCCCGGCCTTCGTTGAGCTACCACTACTCAGCTGCTATGCGCAAGGGAATCGGCGGTGTCGCCGGGGTGCGTGCCCCGGCCTTCGTTGAGCTGCGTTCGAGTACGACGACGAGCAGCACGCGACCCTCGCGTGTCGCCGGGGTGCGTGCCCCGGCCTTCGTTGAGCTCCGGCCAGCGCCGCGTCGTCGACGACCAGGCCGACGTGTCGCCGGGGTGCGTGCCCCGGCCTTCGTTGAGCTCAGTGCAAGGGAGCGCCTGCGGCCCGTTCCTCTGCCTCGTGTCGCCGGGGTGCGTGCCCCGGCCTTCGTTGAGCTAGGCCAAGCTCGCAGCCGACCGCGAACGCGCCAACGTGTCGCCGGGGTGCGTGCCCCGGCCTTCGTTGAGCTTACGAGAAGCGCAAGGCGGCCATCAACGCGGCGGGGTGTCGCCGGGGTGCGTGCCCCGGCCTTCGTTGAGCTGGCATGACCGCGCCGGCATCCTGGACGGCCCAGCGGATGTGTCGCCGGGGTGCGTGCCCCGGCCTTCGTTGAGCTAAGGCTAACCAGGTAAACCTGAAAGCGGCGCAAGTCGCGCCGCCAACGAGTACGTAGTTTGTACAGAATCCGCAGTTCGGCCGGACAAGGCAGCTAACCAGGTAAACCTGAAAGCGGCGCAAGTCGCGCCGCCAACGAGTACGTAGTTTGTACAGAATCCGCAGTTCGGCCGGACAAGGCAGCTAACCAGGTAAACCTGAAAGCGGCGCAAGTCGCGCCGCCAACGAGTACGTAGTTTGTACAGAATCCGCAGTTCGGCCGGACAAGGCAGCTAAGGCGAGCGCGCCGATTCCGCCTGGCGGCTGGCAGTGTCGCCGGGGTGCGTGCCCCGGCCTTCGTTGAGCTTCGAAGAGAAGGTGCAAGCTGGTGCATCGCGGGATGACGTGTCGCCGGGGTGCGTGCCCCGGCCTTCGTTGAGCTGACTGGCGATTGGTCGCGAATCTACTACCAGCATCAAGTGTCGCCGGGGTGCGTGCCCCGGCCTTCGTTGAGCTGTGGGAGCTCTACATCGAGCGCTACAACGTCGAGGTTGGGTGTCGCCGGGGTGCGTGCCCCGGCCTTCGTTGAGCTAGACCCGCGTTGCAGCTCCAGGGATGCGACCTTCGCGTGTCGCCGGGGTGCGTGCCCCGGCCTTCGTTGAGCTGGGGCGGGGCGGATCATCCTGGAAGCGGCGCCGGGTGTCGCCGGGGTGCGTGCCCCGGCCTTCGTTGAGCTTCAGAACGTCAAGGGCCTGTCGGTCGACCACTACCGCGAGTGTCGCCGGGGTGCGTGCCCCGGCCTTCGTTGAGCTATGAACTCGTCGGTGAACCCGAGGTAGGGCGGGTCGAGTGTCGCCGGGGTGCGTGCCCCGGCCTTCGTTGAGCTGATCTGACCCCGACGTCGACGATCCGCGAGAACCGCGTGTCGCCGGGGTGCGTGCCCCGGCCTTCGTTGAGCTATGACGAGGCGGGTGCTCGGCCCTGTCGCGTCGTGCGTGTCGCCGGGGTGCGTGCCCCGGCCTTCGTTGAGCTGTCATGATGGTCGAGGCGAAGCGCGTCGTCCGTCTCGCGTGTCGCCGGGGTGCGTGCCCCGGCCTTCGTTGAGCTGTCCTTCAATCGTCGGTGACCCTTGAGCGGGCCATCGTGTCGCCGGGGTGCGTGCCCCGGCCTTCGTTGAGCTCAGGGGAACAAAGCGGCGTTCGTCGAGTGCTCGGAAGTGTCGCCGGGGTGCGTGCCCCGGCCTTCGTTGAGCTTCCGTATCGTCAAAGGCCCTCGGGAGGGATTTGAGAGTGTCGCCGGGGTGCGTGCCCCGGCCTTCGTTGAGCTAAGACGGTCGAACGTCACCGGGCGATCGTATTCACGTGTCGCCGGGGTGCGTGCCCCGGCCTTCGTTGAGCTCCGATGGCGAGGTTGTGCAACTGGTCGCGACGGCTGTGTCGCCGGGGTGCGTGCCCCGGCCTTCGTTGAGCTAACGCGACGCTTCGCGAGACCTACGCCGACGAGGACGTGTCGCCGGGGTGCGTGCCCCGGCCTTCGTTGAGCTGCGCAGGGTGCCGGGGCCGGCCACCAGGTCGAGGGGGGTGTCGCCGGGGTGCGTGCCCCGGCCTTCGTTGAGCTGCAGATGTGTCCGACCGGCGCGTCGCCGAACGGACGTGTCGCCGGGGTGCGTGCCCCGGCCTTCGTTGAGCTGGCGAATCATGCCCGATGCGTCCGCGTCGACCAGGGTGTCGCCGGGGTGCGTGCCCCGGCCTTCGTTGAGCTTCGACCATGAACGGATCGGCGTTCATCCGAGCGGCGTGTCGCCGGGGTGCGTGCCCCGGCCTTCGTTGAGCTAGCCCCGAGGATGCCGACCTGATGGCCCAGTGGACGAGTGTCGCCGGGGTGCGTGCCCCGGCCTTCGTTGAGCTGTCCAGCAGGTACGCCGCATCGTGGCGACGTTCTACGAGTGTCGCCGGGGTGCGTGCCCCGGCCTTCGTTGAGCTACGAAAGAAGGCCCGGCCCCGGCGCCAGTGCGCCGAGTGTCGCCGGGGTGCGTGCCCCGGCCTTCGTTGAGCTAGCCGCGGCCCAGGCAGATCCGGAAAGCCTTACGCAGTGTCGCCGGGGTGCGTGCCCCGGCCTTCGTTGAGCTGATCTCTCGCACTTGCGGCCCGTCGACCCGGAGCCGAGTGTCGCCGGGGTGCGTGCCCCGGCCTTCGTTGAGCGGCGAAGGCCGCCGCCCGCCTCGAGGCCATCCAGGTGTCGCCGGGGTGCGTGCCCCGGCCTTCGTTGAGCGCTGTGCGTGGTGCGGCGACGCGCTCGAAGATCCGTTCGTGTCGCCGGGGTGCGTGCCCCGGCCTTCGTTGAGCGGCGGATCGGCGCCGGTGACATCGCCGCCGACGCGACGGTGTCGCCGGGGTGCGTGCCCCGGCCTTCGTTGAGCGGTGAACGAGGGCGGCTTCGTGCAGGATCTGACGGATGTGTCGCCGGGGTGCGTGCCCCGGCCTTCGTTGAGCGATCCGCGACACGGGATTCCCGCGATGAGCGACAGGCTGGTGTCGCCGGGGTGCGTGCCCCGGCCTTCGTTGAGCGGCCCGGCGCATGGAGCGGACCGCCCTGGTGTCGATGTGTCGCCGGGGTGCGTGCCCCGGCCTTCGTTGAGCGGAGCTCACGTGCGCTGGCCAGGGTGACGCCGTCGGCGTGTCGCCGGGGTGCGTGCCCCGGCCTTCGTTGAGCGGCGGAAGCTGCCCGGGTACGCGTTGATGATGGACGTGTGTCGCCGGGGTGCGTGCCCCGGCCTTCGTTGAGCGGCGTCCTCGGAGATGCCGAGCGTCGAGCAGACGGCGTGTCGCCGGGGTGCGTGCCCCGGCCTTCGTTGAGCGTGAGCAGCCGCGCCCACCAGCCGATGCGGACAGCCAGGTGTCGCCGGGGTGCGTGCCCCGGCCTTCGTTGAGCGATCGGGCTGTGGAACAAGGCCGATCTGACTGACGCCCCGTGTCGCCGGGGTGCGTGCCCCGGCCTTCGTTGAGCGTGGCGTATCGTGCCGTCAGCCGCGAGCAGCACGATGTGTCGCCGGGGTGCGTGCCCCGGCCTTCGTTGAGCGTGGCACGCGCCGGGGAACAGGCGGTCGACCGCGCAGGATTGTGTCGCCGGGGTGCGTGCCCCGGCCTTCGTTGAGCGATCGGCGCGAACGAGGCCACCCGCGGATTCCCCGAGTGTCGCCGGGGTGCGTGCCCCGGCCTTCGTTGAGCGGCGAGCGAGGCTTGAGCCGTTGACACCACCGCCGCTCGTGTCGCCGGGGTGCGTGCCCCGGCCTTCGTTGAGCGCGAGGACATCCTTACGCTCTTCCCGCAAGTAACCAACTGTGTCGCCGGGGTGCGTGCCCCGGCCTTCGTTGAGCGCGTGAGCGCCTGAAGGGCGCCGGCTTGCCGACCGACGTGTCGCCGGGGTGCGTGCCCCGGCCTTCGTTGAGCGTGCACCGCGGCGTATTGCGCCGGCATCGACCAGCGGAGGTGTCGCCGGGGTGCGTGCCCCGGCCTTCGTTGAGCGCGCCTGGGCGCGATCAACCGCTCGCGGGCGGTGGGTGTCGCCGGGGTGCGTGCCCCGGCCTTCGTTGAGCGAGGACCGAGACGTCATCCGCGGAGAGCAAGATCGGCTGTGTCGCCGGGGTGCGTGCCCCGGCCTTCGTTGAGCGAGCCGCAGCCGCCCGCTGCGCAAGTTGGCTCGCATGAGTGTCGCCGGGGTGCGTGCCCCGGCCTTCGTTGAGCGCTGCTCAGCAGCGACTCCCTCTGGCTGGAGCCGTTCGTGTCGCCGGGGTGCGTGCCCCGGCCTTCGTTGAGCGCAGTAGGTCGGTCACCTGGGCATCGTCGCCGTAGCAGGTGTCGCCGGGGTGCGTGCCCCGGCCTTCGTTGAGCGAACGCCGCGGCGCACGGCCTCGGTGGAAATGGCAACTTGAAAAGGGACCCCTGTGGCCACGTGAAAAGGGACCCCCCAGTTTCGTCAGTCTGTTGTCAGTTGCTGACCTCCTTTCTGGAAGACTTGTTCCTCGGCCGCGCTGAGGTTGCCCCTGATCGGCGGAGCGCAGGTCGGTGTGCGGACGGTGGGTTTCGAGCCGGACGTTGGTGTTGGTCATGCCGGTCCGGGGTACCCTCGCGAGACGGAACGGCCGGGCAGGGCCAGCCGGTGTGGTCGACGACGCCGAAGCGGAAAGGTCGTTCCGTCGAGCGACCTCTTGAGTGCCGCGGAAGGCTCGTCTGGCGCACGCGGCGAGTGTGGGGTTGGTCTGCATCGGTTGTTGCGCCAGGCGTGCCTGGAGGCGGTGCTCTCGCGCGCGCGGACCACGTCCGGATGGACGTTGACGCTCGGCCGCGCGCGAATCCTCCGCTCGGCCCCGCGAGGCCGGGGCAGAGTGGCGCGTGGTCTGCGGACGGACGGGCCGACGGCACACGGTCCCGCAACAGCGGTTTGCCTCGCGAAGCCGAAGGCGAGTCGTGTACCTGTCAGCCACCATTTCCCCCGATTGTTTCCAACTCAACCATGCACCGTTACGTAACGCACGGCACCGGCGAGCACACGGTCACGCTGGGCGGCCCGACAATCCGAGTTGCCGAGCTCAGGTGCTCGGCGCGATCCGGCAACCCACAGCCGATTCTCCGAGCAGGGTCCCGGACCATCAACGTGTTTCCCCCTCCTCGTGGGCCGTCGGGGCCTGGTTCCGTTTCGCCGCTGCCAGCCTGTAGCTGCTGCCCGAAGTCTGAAGCACCGTCGCGTGGTGGACGATCCGGTCGATGACCGCAGCGGCGGCCGTCGGGTCGAGGAAGACCTCGGACCAGCGTGCGAACGGCAGATTCGTCGTCACCACGAGACTGCGGCGCTCGTAGCGCTGGCTGATGAAGCCGAACAGCAGGTCGGCGCCGACCTTGTCGAGCGGAACGTATCCCAGCTCATCGAGGATCACGACGTCGAAGCGGGCGAGCTGGGCGAGCTTGCGGGCGAGCCGGCCCTGCTGCTGCGCTTCGACGAGCAGCGTGACCAACTCGGCTGCGGTCACGAACCGCACCCGGTAGTCGAGCTGGCAGCAGGCCATCCCCAGGGCGATGGACAAGTGCGTCTTGCCGGTGCCGACGCCGCCGACGTACACGACGTTGGCGGCGTCGGCGACGAAGCGGCAGTCGAAGACCTGCAGGATTGCGTCGCGGTCCAACTCCGGCTGCGCCTCGAAGGAGAAGGCGTCGAGGGTTTTCAGCATCGGGAAGCGAGCGTCGTGAATGCGGCGTTGGATGCGGCGTTCCCGACGTCCGGTCACCTCCAGGTGTACCAGCTCCGCCAGGTAATCGGCCGGCGCCTGGCGCTGGCGGGCGGCCTGCTCGGCCAACGGTCGCCACTGCGCGGCGACCGTCGACAGATTCAGCGTTTTCAGGTCCGTCTCCAGATGCGGGGGCTGGACAATGGCAGTCGCCATCAGCAATCCCCTCCCACCAGCGCGTCATAGGCCGCCAGCGTCGGGGCGGGCACCGCAATGCGCGCCAACTCCGGGTGCACCCCTGTGACCGGCGGGCACACCGGCGGCGGGCCGGTCTGCTGCTGCCGGAGGATGAGCCGCACCGTCTCCAGGCGCGGCGAATGCTGTTCGAGCGCGGCGGCCACCGCGCGCTCGACGGCCGCGGCCGGGTGCGTCTCCATCAGCCGCAGCATCCGGACCCATTCCTGGTCCGGCTTGCGCGTGTGCCTGGTCAGCTCGGCCCGCACCTGCTCCCACACCGGCGCCAGCCGCCAGTCGGCAAGCGCCGTCGCCTCGGCCACCGCCCGGTGCTTGCGTTCCAGCAACGGCAGCACGTGGAACGCATCGAGGACCTTCGCGCCCCGGCAGAACACCCGGCGATGCTGCGCCACGACCTCGGCGCCGACGGCGATCGCCACCCGGTCGTGGTACAGCTTCACCCACACCGGCCGGTAGGCGTGGCGGATCGGCACCGAGTAGGTGATGTGGTCCACGCGGACGTGTCCGAACTTGTCGGCCACCCCGCGCGACGACGCGGCAGGTGGCGGGAAGATGCTCGGGCAACGCCCGCAGATGCTGCCGCTCCAACGCCAGGGCTTGCTGCGCCGAGCGCCCGTCGTCGAGGTGGCGCAACGGCAGGTCGGCCTCCAGTTCGGTGAGGATCGTCGCGTTGAGCGCCGCCCAGCTGTCGACCGCCAGCCGCGGCCGGAACACCAGATTCCGTGCGTATTTGACGCCTCCCTCCACAGAACCTTTCTCCCAGCCCTTGGCCGGCGCGCAGAAGTCGGCCCCGAACGGATACCCGCCCCGGAACGCCTCGAACGCTTCGGTCAGCACGCGGTCCCGGCCGGCCAGGATCTCCTTGACCGCAAGCGACGTGTTATCGAGGACGACACGAGCCGTTGCGCCCCCGAAATAGAGGAAGGCGGACTCGATGCCGTCGAGCAGCGACTCGAGCCGCTCGATCGGGTACGCCTTGGCGAAGTACGCGTTCGAGTACGGCAGCGTCGCCACCAGGTACTTGACCTTGCACGGCGCCCCGGCGATGTCGACCCACGACTCGCCGAAGTCGACCTCCAGCGTCGTACCGGGAAGCGTGCTGCGGTGCACGAAGGCCTCCTTCGTCGGCTTCATGTCCCCCTTCAGCGCCGTAACGTAACGGCGTACAGTGCGCTGGGAGACCGGACCGGCCAACGGCAGCAGCAACCGCCGAACCCGCTTCGCGGTCAACCGCGGGTCGTCGCCCAGCCACTCCTCGATCTGCTTCCGCCAGGGGTCCAGACTCCTGACCCGCTGGGGCGACACGCGCACCGGCGGTGTCGACCGGGCTATGGCCCGCCGGACCGTCTTGACGTCCAACTTCAACCGCCGGGCGATTTCCTTCTTCGGCACACCCTGCACCAGATGCAGGTGGCGGATTTCGGCCCACTGAGACATCCTGATCACCTCCGCGTCCTCCCTGACTCTGTCGACGAGACGACCCTGTCTCGTCGCGTCGGATCATCGCCAGGGAATCCGCTGTTTCCGCGTGCTCAGGGGGTCCCTTTTCAAGTGGCCACGGGGTCCCTTTTCATCTTGCCGCTACCAGCCTCGGCGAGGTCCAGGCGTGTCGCCGGGGTGCGTGCCCCGGCCTTCGTTGAGCGGGGGGCAGTGCAGTGAGCCTCCTGGAGTTCGACGCGGTGTCGCCGGGGTGCGTGCCCCGGCCTTCGTTGAGCGCAGTGAAGGGGCGAACCTGCCGCTCCTTCCTCCGCGTGTCGCCGGGGTGCGTGCCCCGGCCTTCGTTGAGCGCTTCCGCCGCCGCGCGAGGCACGTAGCCCGACAGCGAGTGTCGCCGGGGTGCGTGCCCCGGCCTTCGTTGAGCGCGGGGACGCTGCGTGCCGGGAACAAGGTGACTGGTTACGTGTCGCCGGGGTGCGTGCCCCGGCCTTCGTTGAGCGTGGACAAGCCAGGGGCGCGCGTCAAGGGCGGTGTTGACGTGTCGCCGGGGTGCGTGCCCCGGCCTTCGTTGAGCGGAGCGTGAGCTTCGAGCGCGCAGACTGACGCTCGAGTGTCGCCGGGGTGCGTGCCCCGGCCTTCGTTGAGCGTAGGCATACTCGCAGCCGTTGCCATCGGTGGCATCAGTGTCGCCGGGGTGCGTGCCCCGGCCTTCGTTGAGCGAGCTCCAACGCGGCCTCCCCGACGAACAGTTCGGGTGTCGCCGGGGTGCGTGCCCCGGCCTTCGTTGAGCGATGCGCGACAACGTCGCCACGGCTCGGCATATCCCGGTGTCGCCGGGGTGCGTGCCCCGGCCTTCGTTGAGCGAAGGACTATTGGTCTGTTGACTTCTCGTCTACGCAGGTGTCGCCGGGGTGCGTGCCCCGGCCTTCGTTGAGCGGAGATCGGCCTCTGCCCCCGCGCGGACGGCGAGGAGGTGTCGCCGGGGTGCGTGCCCCGGCCTTCGTTGAGCGGACCCATACACGCGGTCGGTGATGCACCTTCTCGCGGGTGTCGCCGGGGTGCGTGCCCCGGCCTTCGTTGAGCGGGTCCTCGGGTGTCCACGCCACGCAATCCGCCCACGTGTCGCCGGGGTGCGTGCCCCGGCCTTCGTTGAGCGAGGCGGGCGCCACAGGGCGCACAGCGGCGCCGGGCCGTGTCGCCGGGGTGCGTGCCCCGGCCTTCGTTGAGCGACTCGGCCCGGAGGAGCGACTTTGACCGGCTCGTGAGTGTCGCCGGGGTGCGTGCCCCGGCCTTCGTTGAGCGATCGAAGGCCAGGCCGACGGTTCGCTTTCCGTTACGGTGTCGCCGGGGTGCGTGCCCCGGCCTTCGTTGAGCGAGTACCCGGCGTGGTCGGCTCACCCGACGCCGGCGCGTGTCGCCGGGGTGCGTGCCCCGGCCTTCGTTGAGCGCAGACCGTGCCGCGGTCCCCGACCCGGACCCGAAACGTGTCGCCGGGGTGCGTGCCCCGGCCTTCGTTGAGCGGGGCATGAGGGTGCGAATTCTGGACGGGGCCGGGCGCAGTGTCGCCGGGGTGCGTGCCCCGGCCTTCGTTGAGCGCGGCGCCGAGCCGAGCGGATGGCCCGACGCGCTACGTGTCGCCGGGGTGCGTGCCCCGGCCTTCGTTGAGCGCAGGTGACCGACGCTCGTAACATGGCGCGGATCCATGTGTCGCCGGGGTGCGTGCCCCGGCCTTCGTTGAGCGCCATAGAGCGATGACGACGACAGAGCACGCGGCGCGTGTCGCCGGGGTGCGTGCCCCGGCCTTCGTTGAGCGTGCGCTCCGTGCGACCGCATCCTGTCGGCCGAGGCGGGTGTCGCCGGGGTGCGTGCCCCGGCCTTCGTTGAGCGGAGCTGCTGGACGTCTCCCCCAGCACGGTGATGACGGGTGTCGCCGGGGTGCGTGCCCCGGCCTTCGTTGAGCGGCCATGGGGCGCAGGGTGGTCGGGACCGATGAAGAGTGTCGCCGGGGTGCGTGCCCCGGCCTTCGTTGAGCGAAGGAGGCTCCCGCCGCGGGCGGCACGTACAGCATCGTGTCGCCGGGGTGCGTGCCCCGGCCTTCGTTGAGCGGGGATCACTCACAGGGGCGGCTGCCTGAGTGATCGGGTGCGTGTCGCCGGGGTGCGTGCCCCGGCCTTCGTTGAGCGAAGAACAAACCGCTGCCGCCCGACAGACGCCGCGTGGTGTCGCCGGCCTTCGTTGAGCGCGGCAGGCGGCGGGTGCTGTCGAGAAGTGGGTGCACGTGTCGCCGGGGTGCGTGCCCCGGCCTTCGTTGAGCGGGCGACTGGATCGACAAGCACCCGCTGGCGGACGGGGTGTCGCCGGGGTGCGTGCCCCGGCCTTCGTTGAGCGAAGGCGATGGGCGTCGAATCCGGGTACGCGCTCGTGTGTCGCCGGGGTGCGTGCCCCGGCCTTCGTTGAGCGCTCGCCCTGAATCCCCTGCGCCACTGCCCGCGTGCGTGTCGCCGGGGTGCGTGCCCCGGCCTTCGTTGAGCGGCGAGCCTCCGCGCCGTGCAGCGCTGCCAGCAGCGCCGGTGTCGCCGGGGTGCGTGCCCCGGCCTTCGTTGAGCGTCGACGGTCCGCCGCGTCTCCCCGTCGGTGATCGCGGCGAGTGTCGCCGGGGTGCGTGCCCCGGCCTTCGTTGAGCGGCGTCATGTTCTGACCAGCCTTGTCGGCCTGATTGAAGTGTCGCCGGGGTGCGTGCCCCGGCCTTCGTTGAGCGGGTGGAGGCAGATAGGGCCGACCATAGAGCGGGAGTCGTGTCGCCGGGGTGCGTGCCCCGGCCTTCGTTGAGCGCGGGGTCCGATGCCGTCGACGTCGCGCGAGGCGGCTGTGTCGCCGGGGTGCGTGCCCCGGCCTTCGTTGAGCGTAGCGCGCGATTCCCGGCTCAGGGAACCGTGCCTTGGGTGTCGCCGAGGTGCGTGCCCCGGCCTTCGTTGAGCGCGGCGCGGCCGGCCGGCGAACGAAGTCATGCGCCGGGTGTCGCCGGGGTGCGTGCCCCGGCCTTCGTTGAGCGGGGGACAAGGCTCCCACGTGGGTCCGCGCGGATGGGTGTCGCCGGGGTGCGTGCCCCGGCCTTCGTTGAGCGGCGCTCGAGGCGCTTGGTACCGCGCGGCACCGTCCACGTGTCGCCGGGGTGCGTGCCCCGGCCTTCGTTGAGCGCTGGCGGGTCACGGCGAGGTCCGCCGGGCGGAACAGCCCGTGTCGCCGGGGTGCGTGCCCCGGCCTTCGTTGAGCGTGGGTGTTGGGCGTCATCATGGGCGCCGCTCTGGCCGGGTGTCGCCGGGGTGCGTGCCCCGGCCTTCGTTGAGCGGGCGGCGGGCGGGCAATACATTGCGCTCGTTCCGGGCGTGTCGCCGGGGTGCGTGCCCCGGCCTTCGTTGAGCGACGCGCAGCCGGTCACACAGCTCGCACTCGACCGCGTGTCGCCGGGGTGCGTGCCCCGGCCTTCGTTGAGCGCAGGACGGCGTGGACCGCGTGCAGGACTCGCCCACGGAGTGTCGCCTGGGTGCGTGCCCCGGCCTTCGTTGAGCGCCGTCGTCGCGTCCGCGAACAGCATGCGCCGCTCCGGTGTCGCCTGGGTGCGTGCCCCGGCCTTCGTTGAGCGGATTACGCCACCACCACCAGCGAAGGAACCCACCCAGTGTCGCCGGGGTGCGTGCCCCGGCCTTCGTTGAGCGCTCATCGCTCATGCAGTGCACGTTACGATCTTGCGCCTGTCGCCTGGGTGCGTGCCCCCGGCGGCAGGGCCGAAAGCCCCGCGAAGCGGGGGCGGAGCGAAGCGAAGCGCCTTGACGCCGGTGAGCACACGCGCACGCTGTTCGTTTGACGAGGCCGCCGGCACCACAACAGCTTGCGGTTGGCGGAACTCCAATATTTGGCGGATCCTCGAGCTCGCCAACAAGGTGCGTGCCCCGGCCTTCATTGAGCGTAGACGGGAAGTACCCTGTCCGTGTGCTGCGAGCCGTGTCGCCGGGGTGCGTGCCCCGGCCTTCGTTGAGCGGTGTTGATGGATGATGCTCTGCATTCACTCGCGGCCTCATGTCGCCGGGGAACGTTCCCCGGCCTTCGTCGCGCATCGACCGATACCACCGTCCTCGATGCGCGGCGGGGCACATGGGAGACTGACTACCTTGGCGACACACCAAGCGACCAAGGTTGCCCCAATCACAAGCGCTGTGCGCAGGTGTGGCGCGCCGGTGGCCGGGTCGTGGCAGCGCTGGCAGCGCTCGGTGCGCAAAACGCGCGCCCTCTCCTGCGCCTTGCCGATGTAGAGCACACCCTCGCCCCCGGGCCACTTGCGCAGGTACTCCTGCGTACGGTCATCTTTGCGCTCGCCCCGACGGAACGACACGAGGTCGATGCCGTTGCGTTCATGCGTTCCGGCGAGGTGCTCGAAGCGGTGTCGGGCTTCATCGCCAGCCAGCACAGCGGCGAAGGCAAGGCCAACCAGTACTACCTGCGCGGCTTCAACCTGGACCACGGCTCGGACTTCGCGACCACCCTTGCCGGCGTGCCCATGAACGAGTCTTCCGGCGCGCACGCGCACGGCTACAGCGACGTGAACCTGCTCATCCCGGAGCTGGTGAGCGGCGTGCAGTACACCAAGGGGCCGTACTTCGCCGAGCACGGCGACTTCTCAGCGGCCGGGTCGGCCAACATCAGCTACGTCAACGTGCTCGACCGCCCGCTGTTGAGCTTGAGCAGCGGTGGCCAGCGATGGGGCGCGTCTTCTTCGGGGCCGTCTCTCCGCAGGTGGGCGCCGGCAACGTGCTGATGGCCCTGGAAGCGAGCACGAACGACGGGCCGTGGAAGCGGCCCGACAACATGCGCAAGGTGAACACCGTCGTGCGCTACAGCCAGGACGACCTGACGAACGGGTTCTCCATCACCGGCATGGGATACAAGGCCGACTGGAACGCGACCGACCAGATCCCGCTGCGCGCGGTCGAGGCGGGGAGCCTGTCGCGGTTCGGCGCCATCGACGACACCGACGCCGGCCGGACCTCCCGCTACAGCTTGGCGTTCGACGGGCTGGATCGAGCGGGGCGGCATCGACCCCCGTGACCGCCTACGCCCTGCAGGGCGGGCTGAACCTGTTCCAGAACGTCAACTACTTCCTAGAGAATCCGATCGACGGCGACCAGATCGAGCAGGAGGGCCGCCGGTGGGTCTCCGGGGAGCGGCTGCTGCACCGGCGACTCGGAAACGCATTCGAATCAGTCGACGGAGTACGCCGCCGGCGCGTCGTTCCGGCACGACGCGGTGGGCACGGTCGGCCTGCACCGGACGGTGGGCCGGCGGCGCACCGGCGCCATCCCCAACGACGCCGTGCGGCAAAGCACGGTCGGGCTGTTCGGGCAGAGGAGATCGAGTGGACCCGGTTCTTGCGCACCACCTTCGGCGTCCGCGGCGACTTCTGCCGCTATCTCGGTCGACGCGCTGCGCGCCCTCAACACCGGCTCGGGCACGTCGGGACTGATCAGTCCCAAGCTGACCGCGGTGCTGGGTCCGTGGCGGGGGACCGAGCTCTACCTGAACTACCGGCCACGGGTTCCACAGCAACGACCCGCGGGCCGCAACGACAATGGTCGAGCCGGTCAGCGGCGAGCGCGTGGACAGCGAGGACCCGCTCGTGCCCGCCCGCGGAGCCGAGATCGGCCTGCGAACCGTCGCGCTGCCGGGTCTGCAGTCGACCGTCGCGCTGTGGTACCTGACCTTCGACTCCGAGCGGGAACCTGACGGTTAGCTGGCAGGTTTCTGCGCGGTGCCTCACTCAACCGGGTCACCGGCGACCCGAACCCAAAGCACGTCAGCACGTCGTACGTGGAGCGTCAGAACCTGAACTTCAGGATGGGCAACGGGCGGTTCACCCGGTTGACCAACGCGTTCAGCAAGAAGCTGGCGAACCACGCGTACCAGGTGGCCCTGTACACGGTGTTCTACAACTTCTGCCGGATCCACAAGACGCTACGGATGACGCCGGCGATGGCGGCTGGCGTCACGGACACGCTACGGGACGTCCGGTGGATCGTGGGGCTGGTCGAGACGCGGACGCCACCCGCAGGACCACGGGGGCCGTACCGGCCGCGTCAGGGGGCAACGGTGCGATGCCGGCGCCTAGCCGTTCCAGATGCAGGAGCCATCGCTCAGCGCGCGCTTTCCTTTATCGCACGAGGCCTCCATGGGCGATCAGCCGCGAGACGTGGCTGTGAATATGCCAGCCAGCGCGCCGACGGCTGCCGAACCGATTGCCGTGATGCCATTGGGGACCGCGTTGCCGCAAAGCACAGCCACCAGCGAGCAAACGATGGAGAGCGAGATTGCGATTCCGAGGGAGTATGCGATTATCCGGTAGAATCGCGCATCACCCCTGTAGGCGTCGACGAACTCTAGCCCTGCGGCCTCAGTCGCATCGCCGAGGCTCTGCTCGTCGTCGGCGGCCATCGATCACGTTCCGGCAGGAATGCGGATCTCCTGCCGCGTCCCGTCGTTGTTGTGGAGAACTAGTCGGCCATGCCGCCGCTTCACGCGCTCCGCAAGCGCTCGCGTGACAGCCAGCGCCGTACCAACGGCAGACGCCTCGTTGGGGAGGCTGTACACCTCCTTGATGAAGCGCATGTCGTCAAGCTGGCGCTCCGTTACGCCCATCTTGACCTGCTTGAAGTCACTCATCGCCCTAGTGCTGCGGCATCAATAAACATTAGGACTGTCGGGGAACTCGTCTCGAACCGAGAGAGTTCTCATGCCGCAGAAAAAGTACATTGTTCGACTCACCGCTCAGGAACGCGAGGTCTGTCAACAGACGGTCGGCAAGCTCAAGGGGAGCGGCGAGAAGGTGCGCCGCGCGCAGATTCTACTGAAGGCCGATGCGGACGGACCGGCGTGGACCGACGAGCGGATCGCCGACGCCTTTTCGTGCCGCACCAAGACGGTCGAGAACATTCGCCAACGCTGCGTGCTGGAAGGCTTCGAGCGGGCGCTGGAACGCAAACGGCGGGCGTCGCCGCCGGTCCCCAAACTGCTCGACGGCGAACAGGAGGCGCAGGTCATCGCGCTGCGTCTGGGACCGCCCCCGAAGGGTTTCGCGAACTGGTCGTTGCGGCTGTTGGCGCGGCGGGTCGTCGAATTGGCGATCGTCGGGTCGATCAGCCGCGAAACCATCCGGCGTACGCTTAAAAAAACGAAATGACGCAGCGGAAGATCGAGTACTGGGTGATCCCGCCGCAAGCCGATGCCGAGTTCGTGGCGAACATGGAACAGGTCATCGACGTGTATCAGAAACCCTACGCTGCGGGTCGTCCCGTCGTGTGCATGGATGAGCAGCCGGTGCAGTTGGTCAAGGAAACCCGTCCGCCGATGGCAGCCACGAAGAAGCATCCCCAGCGTGTCGACTACGAGTACGAACGGGCCGGCACGGCCTCGGTCTTCCTGTTCTGCGAGCCGCTGGCCGGTTGGCGGCAGGCGACGGCCCGGGCCCGGCGTACGAAGGCGGACTGGGCAATAGAGGTCGCCGGCCTGTTGGAAGGACGCTACGCCGAATGCGAGAAGGTCACCTTGGTGTGCGACAACCTCAACACGCACACCAAGGGTGCCTTCTACGAGGTGTTCGAGCCGACCCGGGCACGGGAACTGGTCCGTCGCATCGAGTTCTGCTACACGCCGAAACACGGGAGCTGGCTGAACATCGCGGAGAACGAACTCAGTCAGCGACCGGCGCGCCGAACTGGACGCCGGCCGGCTGTGCGCCCGTCGTCGCCGCGCTGCGCATCCATGTCGAGACCACGCCCGAAGCGCGAGAGTGCATTCACTACCTGTTCGGGAACCGCCACCGGATGCGCTATCCGCAGTTCCGCGCCAAGGGCCTGTGCGTCTCGTCGGGCGTCGTCGAGGCCGGATGCAAGCAGCTCGGCGACCGGCTCAAGCGCGCCGGCATGCGCTGGACCGTCGCCGGGGCCAACGCCATCATCGCCCTGCCCTGCTGCATCCTCAGCGGACGCTTCGAGGACTTCTGGGAGCGACGTGCCGCAAGTGCCGCCTGACGCTCATCTCACAATGATGTCGTGCACCCAGGCCCTCCCCCACCTCGCGTGGCAGCGACATGTTATGCTCTAAATGGCGGTGTATCGGTGCTGGCGCATGCGTCCTGTGGGCGGCGATTCTAGCCGGCCCGTGTTCGGAGCAATATCTGTGACGACCAGTGCTCGCCGTCCGTGCCCAGGGAGGGCGCCAAGTGGAAGAGACAACCGCCACCATCGAAGAGTCCTTCCGCGCGCTTGATGCCGGCACGGAAGCGTTGAACAGGGTGGCGAGGACCGTCGCCGCCGAAACCCGCCGCGCGACCAAGGCGGCCGCGTCCGGGGACCTGAAGACACTGAACACGGCCACTGACAAGCTCCGCGCGGCACGCCGGGATCTCGACCGCACAGGCGAGGCGCTGGTCGCCGCGGTTCAGGCATGCGAGAAGACCGTTGGCGATCGGCTGGGTAGCGGGTACCTCGAAGAGATTACGCGACAAGTCACGAGTGCGGGCGGCGAAGCGTTGCCGCACGAGGGACAGCTACTGTGCCACCCGTCGATCGTGCGCGTAAACACCGAAACGCGCCGGGTAACGATCGACGGCAGGGCGTGGAAGTCGATCCGTCCGAGCGCGCTGACGGCGGAACTGCTGAAGCGCCAGAAACGTCCCGTCGCGTCCGCGTCGAAGAGTGAGGCGTTCCTCGAAGCACTGCACAAGGTGTACCGCCGCATCGTCAGGCGGGACGGATCCAGCCTGGCAGCGGGGGGCGCTCCTGTGTCGGTGGTATCGCTGGCCGACATCTACGAGTTGATGACTGCGTTGCCGGGTACCCAGCGCGACTACCAGCGGATCGACTTCGCGCGCGATCTGTACCGCCTGGATACCTCCGGGACAACCAAGACACGCAAGGGCAATCGCATGCGGTTGGTCGGATCCACCGGAACGAAGAACCGCTCTCGAGTACTGACGTTCATAGCCCCTGGAGGGCGCGAAATCACGTACTTCGGAATCCGATTCGGAGACCCGGCATGACAGGTGGCACGATCCCCGCGGCGGAATGGACAGAGTTCCTGGACGGGGAGTACCTCAGCGAGTACATCCCGCAGGGAGGTAGCGCCGTCAAGTTCGCGGTATGCGAAGCAGAGGCAGCCGACCGTTTGGCCACGTCGCTCCTCGCGGCCGGGGCACGGCGCAACTACGCCGCCGTGACGCTGCGGGCCGAGGACTTCCGGGCGCACATGCCACAGGACTTGTACTGCCAGATCGCTGCTCAGCTCGATTGGCGCGGCTTCGTCCGCGAACGGATCTTGCGGCTCGCCGCCGACGCCAGCCTCGCGACAGAAGAAATCGCGACGGTGGGCAATGACGACCTGTTCGGATCCCTGACGAAGAAGAACCGTATCACTCGGCAGGAAGTCGTGCAGGAAGTGCAGAAGCAAATCTCCGCGCAGGTCTACCGGCGCAGATCCATGACGCGCAACTTCCGCGTCGCCATGACGGAGCTTTGCAGGGCGGAGAACGCCACCGACGGCGCCCCCTACAACGCAGGTCCCGTCCTCGATTGGCTGACCGGGCGGGAGAAGCGGGCGAGCGTCGTACGGCCCTTCTTCATCTACGGCACAATCGACCGGACGACCGCGCGCGGCATGTTCGAGTCAACGCTGCACTGGCTGCGGGACTGCGGACAGGCTGGGTTGATCGTGCTCCTCGACAACCGGCGGGTACTGACCACGCCCAACCCGAAGGACGGTCTCAAGTACTACACGCGCATGATGGTCCTCGACCACTACGAAGTCCTGCGCGAACTGATCGACGACATCGACCGGCTGCCGGGACTGCTGCTCGTCGTGACGACGGACTCCGCGTTCGTACAAGCTGGAAAGCGGAGCTACCGCGAGTACCAGGCCCTCGCGATGCGGATCATGAACGACGTCAGGGACGAACAGAGACAGAACCGGGCAGCCGCACTGGTGAACGTGAGCTGACGAGGTCGGTACGAAAAGCGACGGGGAGGGAACAGCCTGCGTCATGGACATCAAGGCCCGCAAGGCGATCGAGGCTCTACGATGCGGGGTACCTAACGAAGAGGTTGTCACGGAACTCGGCTGTAACCAGCCGGACGCCGAGCAGCACTTCCGTAGCCTGCTCTCCAAGGAAGCGGGGATGCCCGCTCCGAATGACGGGCCAAGGTGCCGGGGAATGCTGGTGTCCGGGGGCTTCGGCAGCGGCAAGTCGCACCTGCTGAACTACCTTGAACAGCTCGCCCTCAACGAGGGCTTCGTGTGCAGCAGAGTGACGATCAGCAAGGAAACGCCGTTCTACGACGACGCACGGGTCTTCCAGGAGGCTGCGCGCAGAGCCAAGGTGCCGAGGCGCGCCGGACCACTGTTCGAGGAGCTTTGCAGCGGCAACTGGTGGCAGCAGGCCGCGGCTGGAGAGCTGCTGCGACGCACCGAGCAGAAGGCACAACGCGGCGAGCTGGCAACGATGTTCGCAGCGACGCTACGGGTGTACGAGGACGAGTGGGACGCCGCCCTGCGAACGAGCATCGAGGGATGGTGGAGTGGCGAGAAGCTCCGAGTCTCGGACGTGCGAGACGCCCTCAAGCGGATGCCGGACCACCGGGACGTGCCGTGCAGAGGCCCCAAGGCGCACGAACTGCCGCGCCAACGCACACGCTTCGCGGCCGACTTCATCCGCGCACGCCATCGAGGATGGGTGCTGTTGCTCGACGAACTGGAGCTGATCGGACAGTACTCGCGACTCCAACGGGCACGTTCGTACGCCGCACTGGCCAGATGGATGGGGATCGACGGGTCGGCGCCGGCCCCGGAGATCGTCGTGGTGGGCGCCATAACCGACGACTACGCAGCTGCCAAGATCCGTTCCGAAGATGATGGCGGCGACCAAACCGCCGCACCTGCTACGCTGGCCGAGCGACCGCGCCATCAGCACCTCCGGGCCGCGTGCGAAGCGGGCTTGCAGTTCATCGAGCAGACCTGCATCGAACTCGGGGAGTCGGACGAAGAGGGCACCAGGGAAATCCAGGAACGGCTGCGGGGCATCTACAGTCGGGCGTACGACTGGGACGCGCCACCGGCAACGCCGCTACGCAACGCGGCCGAGAGCTGGACGCGAATGCGCCACCGGATCCGGGCACCCATCGAAGAATGGGACATGCTGCGGGTCGACCCCGAGACTACACCGCACATCATCACGGAAGAGCAACGAGCCGACTACACGGAACGACCGGAATTGGAGAAAGAAGCCAGCGACGACTAGAGAGAGGAGCATCGACAGACCTCAAGATGAGCAGTTGACTCGTTGGGGGCGGTGTTACAAGCGGAGGGGGAGCGGGTCGGTTCAGCGCGGGTCACGGTGCTGCGTTCCGACTCCCTGTCGTACTGGTTCGGCGTCGGGAGGTTGCGCAGGGCTGGTGTTCTCGATGTACTCGGCCCAGTCGTTCATGAGCCGCCGTCGGCGCTCGAACAGGTCCGACCTCGCGTAGGCCGCCTCGACCGGGTTGCGGACCATCGGTCTGTCGTTCCCGCTCGGGATGCTCCAGTTCTACACCGCTCCCCTCCCGGCCGCCGGCCGCAGCGTCCCGGACCTGATATTAGTACACCGGGATGGGCGAGTGGCTCCAGACGATGATCCTCGCCGACGCCGGCAGCGCCATGCTGGAGCAGTTCTCACCCTTGCCGGAACCGCCTGGCGGGAGCAGCTTGGCGGGCAGGGGATCTTCGGGGGGATGGCCACCCTCGGCTGGGGAACGTGGTTACGACCGTGCTTCTGTATCTGCCGCTCTTGCTTATGGGTGGGGGATGGCCACCAGGATGGCCACCCTCGGCTGGGGAACGTGGTTACGGACCTGCCGGGCGTGCTCGATGCGGCGAGGCGCTGCTACCTCAAGCTCGACTTCACTCCCGCGGGCGCGGCCCTACCGCCGCGCCCGCGAGGCCGGAGAGTTGGTAGATGGAGCTGACCATCACCGACCTCAAGCCGTTGCTGCCGGGCCTCGAAGACGCGCTCGACGACGAGCGGTCTCCGAAGTGATGATCAACGGTCCGGGCACTGTATTCTGCATGGCCGCACGGTGGCTTTGCGTCCCGGGCGCTGTTCGACTTCCTGGATGCACGGCCGCGGCTCGGGTCGACGACGTGTCCACTTCCTTCACGTTCCGACGACCGTTGACAGTGTCAACGGTCACTGAGATCTGAAGGAAAGTGACCGCAAGTCGGTTCAGGTCTGTTTTCTGAAGAAGCAGAAGACCAAGCGGAACGAAGGTCCGTTTGCGGACGGTGGGGTTCTGAGCCGGACGTCGGTGTTGGCCATACCCGGCCGGGGTACCCTCGCGAGACGGAACGGCCGGTCTGGGCCGGACGGTGTGGTCGACGACGAACCGGAGAGGGCGTTCCGTCGAGCGACAACTCGAGTGCCGCGGAAGGCTCGTCTGGCGCACGCGGCAACCGTGGGGACGATCGGTGGCGGTTGTTGCGCCAGACGAGCCTGGAGGCGGCGCTATCGCGCGCGCGGACCACGTCCGGATGGGCGTTGACGCTTGGCCGCGCGCGAATCCTGCGCTCCGCGGGGCCGGGGCAATTGACGGAACGCTGCGACGCCTCTCGGACGGCAGCGGAACGCCGGCAGAACCGGCAGTTGGCCGATGTCTCGGACCACACAGGTTTAATTAAGGAAGCAGCGGGTCGGTGGCGCCAGCAACAGCGGACCCGGTGGTGTCCACGAGACACCGGCGGTGGAGACGGTGACGACGGCTGGACGGAACATCGTCGTCGGCGCCCGTGCCTGAGCGGACGGAGTCACGGCGACGCCGGTGCTCGCAAGGAACGGGGCGTTCGGATACCGTTGAAGCGGACTCAGACGGGGGTGAGGGCCCGGGTGCGACCGGACCCTCGTGACCGCCCCGAGCTCCGACAGACCGAGCCGGTCGGTTCCGTTGTGCCACGGTTCGTTCTCGCTGTCCAGTCGGAGCTCGCCCCGCGCGCTCCGACGCCGTGGACCTGCCGCTACGCCAGAAGACCTGCCGACACTGCAGCCGCCTGTTCGCCATCTGCGCCGCGTGTGATCGCGGCCATGCCTACTGCACGCCGCGCTGCCGGGCGGCGGGTCGTCGCCGGTCGGTGCGGGCTGCCCGGGCCCGCCATCAGCAGAGTTCCGAGGGCCGTCTCGACCATCGCGACCGGCAGCGCGCGTACCGCGACCGCCGCCGCGTGACGGATCAGTCTTCCACCGCGGCACCGCGATCGACGAGACTCGCCGTCCCTGACGTCGCCGCGGTTCGGTTCCCCGTTCCCACGCGCTGTGTGGTCTGCGGGCGGACGAGCCGGTGGCTCATCCCGATGCGGGAGCCCCGCGTCGAACGGAAAAGGAGGGACGATGATCACGCCCGCGCAGCGCGCCGAGATCCGACGCCTGTTCTACGGCGAGCACTGGAAGATCGGGACCATCGCGGCCCAGCTCGGCTTCCACCATGACACGGTCCGCGCCGCGGTGGAGCGTGAGTCGGCAGGCGTCCGCCCGCGCCTGTGTCGGCCCAGCATCCTCGACCCGTATCTGCCGTTCATCCGCGACACCCTGGCGCAGTATCCGCATCTGCGCGCCACGCGGGTCTACGAGATGGTCCGCCAGCGCGGCTATTCGGGCTCGGTCATCCAGGTCCGTCGCCTCGTACGGCGCCTGCGGCCCGAGACCAACCGCGCCGTCTACCGCCGCGTCGTCACCCTGCCCGGCGAGTCCGCGCAAGTCGACTGGGGCGCCTTCGGCAAGGTCCGCATCGGGCAGGGCACACGCACGGTGTCCGGATTCGTCATGGTCCTCGGCTACTCACGGGCGCTGGCCGCGCTGTTCACCTACGACCAGACGCTGGAGAGCTTCCTCCGAGGACACGTCGACGCCTTCGAGGCGCTGGGCGGCTGTGCCCGCAACCTGGTCTACGACAACCTGCGCAGCGCCGTACTCGACCGCCGCGGCGCCGCCGTGCAGTTTCATCCGCGCCCGCTCGACCTCGCCGGCCATTACCACTTCGCACCGCGCCCCTGTACACCCGGACGCGGAAATGAGAAGGGGAAATCGAACGGCAGATCCAATACCTGCGGCACGCCTTCTTCGCCGCCCGACCCTTCCGCGACCTCGACGACATCAATACCCAGTTCCGCCGCTGGCGAGACGAGGTCGCCCATCGGCGGCGTCATCCCGACCACCCCGACCGCAGTGTCGCCGACGTCTGGGCCGAAGAGAAGCCCCGCCTGCTGCCGCTGCCCGCCCATCCCTTCGAGACCGACCTGGTGCGCGTCGTCCGCTCCGGCAAGACCCCCTACGTCCGCTTCGACCGCAACAACTACTCGATCCCGCACACCCACGTTCGAAAGCCGCTGACCCTGATCGCCTCAGCCACCCGCGTCCGCATTCTCGACCAACAGACCGAGCTGACCGACCATCACCGCACCTACGACACCGGACTGACCGTCGAGGACCCCGCCCATGTGGAGAACCTGATCGTCGCCACCCGCCAGACCAACGCCCACACCACCCGCGACCGCCTCCGCGCCGCCGTTCCCGCCACCGCCACGCTCTTCGAGCGGCTCGCCGAACGCGGAGAGGCGCTGCGCCCGAACGCCACCCGGCTGCTCGCCCTGCTCGACGACTACGGGCCGCAGGAGCTGGCCGCCGCCGTCAACCTGGCCCTCGAACGCGACGCCCTCGGCGCCGGTTCCATCGCCCACATCCTCGAAACTCGTCGGCGACAGCGCGGCCTCAAACCCCCGTTGCGGCTCACGCTGCCCGACCGACCCGGACTGCGAGACCTCGATGTCCGGCCGCACGACCTGGAGGCCTACGATGCCCTCGGACAGAAAAACTCTGACGACGCTGGCGACTGACCTCCGGCGTCTCGGCCTCAACCGCACCGCCGATGAGCTCAACGACCGCATCGCCGAGGCTACTCGAAAGCGTTGGAGCGCTACCGTCCTGCTCGAGCACCTCGTCGCCGCAGAGCTCGAAGACAAGCAGCGCCGCAGCGTCGAGAGTCGACTCACACGCGCCCGCCTCGGGCGCTTCAAGCCGCTCGCCGACTGGGACTGGGAATGGCCCACCGCGCTCGACCGACCCGCCCTCGAACGCATCCTCACGCTCGACTTCCTCGCCCGCGGCGAGAATGTGATCCTGGTCGGCGCGCAAGGCTTGGGAAAAACCATGCTGGCGAAGAACATCGCCCACCAGGCCGTCCTCGCCGGACACTCCGCCCTCTTCACCACCGCCGCCGACCTGCTGCTCGACCTCAATGGACAGGAGACCGCACGCGCACTCGAACGCCGCCTGCGTCACTACACGCGCCCAACACTATTGGTCGTCGACGAGCTCGGATACCTCGCCTATGACGCACGCGCCGCCGACCTGATCTTTGAGGTGGTCCCGGTCGTTTGGACCATTCGAGGGCTTTGCTAAGGTGTATTCCGGTTGCGAAACCATGCCCTCGTCGTCTGTCTGGATCTGATCATAGATGATGATGAGGTCCTCATGAGTGAGTCCGCGAAGCGCGGCCGCGAGGCCCCGGGAGGGGGTCCGGGGGAGGGGTCGAAAGCGCCGTGGCGACTGGCGCACGATGCACCTGCGGGCCTGCCTGCTCTGCCGGTCGGGTGTGGCCCTCCTCGACGCCGCCAGACCTGTCCCGTCCGCCTCGTCGACCGCTCGATCTGTCTGACGTGCGACCGGGTGGTCGTTGTCGGCGTCAACTACTTTGCCGGCCTTCCGCCCTCCCGGCAACGTGCCTGCCGCTGCGCGTTCGTCAACGCCACACGACCATCCTGCACCGTTACGTAACGGCCGGACGTCGGTGTTGGTCATGCCCGGTCGGGGTACCCTCGCGAGACGGAACGGCCGGGCTGGGCCGAACGGTGTGGTCGACGACAACGAAGCGGAAGGGCGTTCCGTCGAGCGACCACTCGAGTGCCGCGGAAGGCTCGTCTGGCGCACGCGGCAACCGTGGGGACGAGGGGAGTCGGTAGTTGCGCCAGGCGCGCCTGGAGGCGGCGCTATCGCGCGCGCGCGCGCGCGGACCACGTCCGGGTGGGCGTTGACGCTCGGCCGCGCGCGAATCCTCCGCTCCGCAACGCCGTGCAACTGGCGGAACGCTGCGGATGCCAGCCGAACGCCGGCATGACCGCCAGCTCGCTGCTTCCCGCTGCTCGCATGGGTCACGCTGCCCGCTTCTCGCCGTAGGCCTCGGCCGGCGTGCGACCCCCGAGCGCAGAGTGCGGACGTACGTCGCTGTAGAACGTCATCCACGCCCCGATCACCCGCTCGGCCTCGAACCCGTCGGTCAGTTCGTGCAGATACACCGCTTCGTACTTCAGCGACCGCCACAGCCGCTCGATGAAGACGTTGTCCAGGCACCGCCCGCGGCCGTCCATCGAGCATTGCGCGCCCGCCGCCAGCACCCGCTCGGTGAACGTCGTGCTCGTAAACTGCGCCCCTTGATCCGTGTTGAAGATCTCCGGCGTGCCCGTCCGAAGCGCCGCTTCCAGCGCCTCGATGCAGAAGCCGGTGTCCATCGTGTTCGACAGCCGCCAGGCCAGCACGTGACGGCTGGCCCAGTCCATGACCGCGACCAGGTACAGGAAGCCCGCCGTCACCGGAATGTAGGTGATGTCGGCGCACCAAACCTGGTCCGGTCGGTCGATTGTCAGCTCCCGAAGCAGATACGGATAGATACGGTGACCCGGCTGCGCGGCGCTCGTGCGCGGCTTGCGATAGACCGCTTCGAGCCCCATCAGACGCATCAGCCGGCGGACCCGGCGCCGCCCGACCGACACGCCCTCGCGCCCCAGGTGGCGCGCCATCTGCCGGCTGCCGTAGAACGGGTACTGCAGCGACAATTCGTCCATCCGCCGCATCAAGGCCAAGTTCTCCGCGGGCTCTTCCCGCGGCGTGTAGTACACCGACGAGCGGTTGATGCCCAGCAACGCGCACTGGCGCCGGACACTCAACGCGCCGTCCCGCTCGACCAACTCCAGGCGTGCGGCGCGGCTCAGCGTTGCAAGCCGCGCAGAAAAAAATCCCGCTCCACCGTCAACTCGCCGATCTTCGCGTGCAGGTCCCGGACTGTCGCCTCGTGCTCGGAGTCGCGCGACGCTCTGCCGCCCGCGAAGACCTCCTCCAATCCGTCGATTGCCTGGCGCTTCCAGACGCCTACCTGGTTCGGATGGATCTCGTGCTTGGCTGCGATCGCCTGCACGGTGCGGTCGCCCCGCAGTGCCTCGAGCGCCACCCGCTTCTTGAAGCTCGCCGTGTACTGCCGTCGCCGTTTCGTCGTCATTCCAGTGCCTCCCGGAGGTCTGGAATACACCTTAGCGACTGGTCCGAAAAAGCGGGGCCACCTCACTTCCAGCTCGTCAGCCGCCGCTACGAGCACCGCTCACTGCTGATCACAACCAACCTGCCCTTCAAGCGCTGGGACACCGTCTTCCCCAACGCCTCGTGCGCCGTCGCACTGATCGACCGGCTGACCCACCACGTCGAGATCCTTCTCATCGAAGGCCGCAGCTATCGCCGACGAGAGGCCGAGCTCAGCCAACAGGAGCGCAACCGCCAGCGGCCGCAACGCGATGACGCAGCAAAATGACCGCGACCCTCACTTCGTCAATGAGACCGGTCGATGCTTGTCAGAAAAACGCGTTTTCTCCCGAGCGCCAACAACCTGTCCAGCATGCTCGGCGCACGCTGGCTGGAACGCCGGCGGGAGGTGGCGCTGCGGCGGGCGTTGGGCGCGCCGCAGCGCGACGTGATACTGCTCGTGCTGCGGGAGTGCATCGTGCTCACCGCCGCAGGCGGGGTCGGAGGCCTGGTGACGGCCCACGCGGGGCTACGCGCGCTGCTTGCGTTCCTGCCGGCCGACCTGCCGCGGCTCGAGGAGGTGGCGATGGACGGGTCGGTGCTCGCGGCGGCGGCCGGCGTCACGCTCGTCTGCGGGGTGTCGTGCGCGCTGGCGCCGGCGTGGCAGGCCCGCCGCGCCGACCCGATGGAGACGATCAAGATGGACAACGCCGCCGCGCGGCGCCAAGGAACGGGGCCGGGCACGCTCGTGGCCCTTGAGGTCGCGTTCGGAACGGGACTGCTGATCGTCGCCGGACTGCTGCTCGGCAGTTTCCTGCGCGGCTGAACACGGACCGAGGTTTCGAAGTCGAGAACCTGCTTGCTGCGGCCGTCATGCTTCCGCGCGCGCACTACCAGGACCCGGAACGCGTTACCCGCTTCCATGACGAGGTCCTGCGCGAGCTGCGGAACACGCCGGGGGTGCGCGGGGTCGGCCTCGTCCAGCGCCTGCCGCTCGAGGGCGCCTTCTTCGTCGACACGCTCGCCCGGGTCGACGATCAGCGGCCGAGCGGGGAGCGCCCGTCGGCGAACTACCGCTTCGTGAACCCGGACTACCTGCGGACGATGGGCATCGCCGTCAGCCGCGGCCGGATGTTCACCGAGGGGGATCGGGGACGGCGTCCCGTCGTGATCAGCGCGCACGCGGCCCGGACCCTGTGGCCCGGGGAGGATCCGATCGGGCGGCTGGTGCGTCGCGGGAGCGAAGACCCGCGTGAAGTGGTCGGCGTGACCGTCGACGCGCGAATCCGTTCCATGGAGCTTGACGCCGGTCCCGTCGCGTACGTCCCTTACTGGGATCTGCCCATAGCCGGCGGCACCTACGTCGTGCGGACCGCGATCGATCCGACGGCGATGGCCGCGTCGATGACCGAGGCGGTCCGGCGAGTCGACTCGCTGGCGGCGGCGCACGACTTCCGGACGATGGACGCTGTCCTGGCGCGCGCGGTCGCCCTGCGCCGCGCCCAGTTCTCGCTGACCGCCGCCTTCGCGCTGGCGGGCGTGCTGCTGGTGGGACTCGGGGTCTACGGGGTGGTGGCGACGTGGGCGGCGCGGCGGCGGACCGAATTCGCGATTCGCCTCGCCCTCGGCGGCGGCGCACCCCGCCTGGTCGCGATGGTGCTCCGGCAGGGCATGCGGCCGGCGGCGATCGGGGTCGTTCTCGGCCTGGGCGTCTCGGCCGTGGCGGGCCGGGCGCTGGCGGCGCTGCTTTACGAAGTGTCGCCGCACGACTGGGTCGTGCTGGGCACGGCGGTACTGGTCGTCCTGACGGCCGTGGCGGCCGGGTGCCTCGTGCCCGCCGTGCGCGCGGTCCGCATCCCGGTCTGGGGACTTCTCAGGTCCGAATGACTCGCGGACGCTGGACTTCGCCTCGGGACCGATCATCAGGAGTGCCGGCCGGAACGGCCGGCACTCCTCCTCCCGCAACGAGGTTGTTGAGTTTCCGTGGTATCGTGCGAGCCACCATGACAACGGAGAGACTCATCGCCGCCAGTGCCGTCGCTGGGTTCATCTTGACCCTGTTCGTCGGGGCAATCACGGGTACCTTCATTCTGGGAACCACGTTCGCAACACAAGACCAGGTGAGACAGGCAGTCACCGCCGGAATCGTGCCGCTAGCAACGGAAGCGGACGTCGCCCGCGAGGTCGGCAGCATCAAAGAGGATCTTGTCCAGTTGCCAACGAGTGACGAAGTTGCCGCTCTTGTCGCCGAGGCTGTCAGAATCGGCATCACGCAGGCTATCGCGCCCCTGGCGACGAGAGAGGATCTGGCGGCCCTGTCGCTGGAAGTCGAGGCCTCCAACGAACTGACCGGCGCTTTGACCGACTGCATAATCGACCTGGAGGACCCACGCGTATTTATCGACACACAGGCGGCCGTCACGGCAGCAGATCCAGACGCCCTTCCTGGACAACCGCCGACGGTGACGATGAGCCGGCGGTTCCTGCCCAACAGTTGCGCTAGAGCTAGACAGCTTGCCCGCGAGCCGTAGTATTTGGGTGTGGCTCTTCTTCGTCGACGGCCCAGGGGGCTTCTGCGAGCGGCATGGCAAGAGCTACTTGACGCGTCGAAGGCGTGGTGGAGAGGGCGGCGGGGGCGGCTCGCTGACCGGCGGGGCTGTCCGCGCAGCGTATCGCTGGGCGTGATTCCGTTCGTATTCGCGCGCTTCGTGGAAGTCCCAGTACGGATCGAAGTCGCCGCTGGCTCGTAGCGCCCGCAGCTTCAGGACCGCCTCGGCTCCCACCAAACGCCAGCGGGCACCGGTCAAATCCATCCGGTCGCGGACCAGGTACCGGCACGCCCCTTCGATGACGCCAGTGGCGATGGGATAGCCCGCCGCGAGGTAGCGGTCGTAGTGCAGATACGGCGCGTACTTCTGCAGGTAGTCGGCGCACGTATCGACCGGCTTGCGGGTGTCCTTCGACAGGCCGGCGACGGTCGCCGCACGCCGCATCGCCGCCGCCACCCGGCTGGCCTTGCCCTCGAGAATGCTCTGCACGCGCGTCCAGGCCCAATGCGCTGCATCGGGGCTCCCCTCGCGATGGAACACATGCGCCGCCTTCCAGACGTACTCGACCACGTGGATGATGTCGAGTATCACCGTTACGTCCACGCCGTAGGCGGCAGCGCTCGCTTCCACTAGGTCGAGCTGCGTCTCGGCGCCGTCGACGAGCACGACCCAGCGCTTGACGTGCTCGGGGTCGTGGCGCTCGGCTTCCAGCGTCGCCTCGGCAACCACCTCCCAGGGCTCGCGTTGCAGGCTCGCCCAGACCCGCTTGGCCACCGGGCGGGGCCGCACGAGCGGGGGCTTCGCGCCCGGCTGTCGTGGCATCAGGCTCCGCAGGAACTCCTCGGGGCTGCGCACCAACGGCGCCGTCGTGTAGACGGCGGCCACCGTCGCCATGCGCTTGGCGTTCTTCTTCTCGCCCGGCTTCAGGCGCTGGAACAGGGAGAGCGGCTCCCGTTGCTGCCGGCGCTTCTCGGCCGCCCGCCGCGTCGCCTCGCGCAGGTCGTCGCGATGCAGCACCACACCCTTGCCGTCGAAGGTGAGCACGACGACCGACCCCTCGGGGGGCGGCTCGCCCGTCGCCGCACGGCGCGCCTCGTAGAAGGCGTCGAAGTCCTCGGCCGCACGAGCCACCAACTGTTCCGCCTGACGCTTGGGCACTTCGGCCCCGGTACTGCGAGACAGATCGAACAGCGCTTCGTCGAACGACCGCGAGGCGGCCGCCTCGGCCACCCGCCGGCGCACCTCCAGCGAGTAACGCTCCGGCGGCATGTTCAGCGCGGCATCGAGCGGATGCAGACTGTCATGACCGGGACGCGCGTAGCCCACGCGCTCGACCGCCACGGTGCCGAAGGTCGTCTCGATGCGGCGTTCGTGCACGCGCCGTTGCGAGCGCTCGACACCGTCGGCCCCCGTGACCGGACCGGCGGCCTCCCCCGGACTGCGCTGCTCGAGGTGCTCCTGCAGGAGCTTGCGCATCAACTCCTGCCCCCGCCGCTGCAACTCCCGTTCGAGGTTGCTCTCGCTCATCTGTTGTGCTTCGCGCGAAGAAAGGTAGGCTTTGGCCTCGGCGAAGGCGGCCTCGGCCGCCGCATACGGCGCCGGGGCGGGGCGAGTGGGGACAACGGCTCGCATCGCTCAGCTCTCCCGCAACCGCTGCTGCGCATGCCGGACCACAGGATAAACCAGGACCGTCTTGGGCGCCTCACCGGCACGGCGACCGTGCCGGTCCATGCGACCGCGACCGCTGGTCGAGCCCAACACGACAAAGTTGGCGGCGCGGTAGCAACCCCCGTGGTGGCGGCGCGCATCCACCAGCGTCTCCACCAGCCAGGGCTCGACGTGGTAACGGCGCGGCCAGTCCACCGCCAACTGCGAGAGACCCCGCGCCAGAACGGCGCTGGCCAGGTTCTTCACCCCGACCCACGGCAGCAACAGGAAGCGGCTGTTGTTGACCACGCGCTGCAGATTCCGCGCCCGAGTCCGATCATCCCAGCCGACCCAACGGTCCCGGACCGCCATGCGCCACGCCGGACTGGAGAACTGCAGGCAGCCGACCACCGCCCGCTGAGGCCGCGACGCCAACACCAGATAGCGCAGGTGTGAGGTTGCCCCGACTATGCGGAGCTCCGCATAGCTGGGGCAACTTCAACTCCGGCCACTGGTCGGCGGCAAGGTGAACGCGGACCTGATCGACAGGAACTGGGCGGACATCCTGCGCGTCGCGTCCACCATGGCTGCCGGGACCATGCGGCCGAGCCAGCTCCTGCGCAAGCTCGCCGCGTATCCCCGTCAGAACGAGCTGGCGGCCGCCCTGCGGGAAGTCGGCCGCATCGAACGCTCGCTGTTCATGCTCGACTGGACCACCGACCCCGACATGCGCCGCCGCGCCCTGGTCGGACTGAACAAGGGCGAGGCGCACCATGCCCTCAAGCGCGCCATCAATTTCCACCAACGCGGCGAACTGCGAGACCGAACCGGGGAAGGACAGCACTATCGGATTGCCGGCCTCAACTTGCTGGCCGCGATCATCATCTACTGGAACACGCAGAAGCTCAGCGAGGCCGTCTTCGCCAGGCAGAAGGCCGACCTCGAGACTCCGGCCGAATTCCTGACCCACGTCTCGCCGCTCGGGTGGGAACACATCAACCTGACCGGAGAATACCGGTGGCCGGGTGCCGGCCCGCGCCCAACGTGACGACACTTAACGTAGGATTTCGCCCTCTCCCGCAAACAACCCGTGGATCCACCACAGCCCGACCCGGCAACCTGCGCTTCCGCCGGGTGCCGTCACCACCGGTCGCGGGTACCGATTAACCGCGATTCAACGAGTATCGCTGAGCGACCTCCACGGACCACCTGACGACCGTACCTGCATGGACCCACGCGACGGCTCGAGGAAGGGGCTGTCCTCGATGTCCAGGCAGGCCCCGTTGTCGTGCCCGAAGTAATCGTCTCGTCCGATGTCGACGAATTGCGGTTGCCAAGGCTGAGATCCCGCATACATCAGATCGGTCGGATCCTCGCTTACGTGCCCGGCGAGCGTATGGTTCGGTGCGCAGGTGGCCACCGCCCCGAGCACATGGAACATCTCGTGCGCGCCGCTGTACTCCCAGTAGCCCATCCGCGTCGGGCTCGCCCCGAGCGGATTCGTGTTGCAGGGTGGCGCTCCCGCTGGCTCGCCGTTGATGTACAACACGCCGACCGAGCCCGGAACGGCCGGGGGCCACGCCGCGCTGCCACAGGACTGGTTGTTCCTGCCGCCATAGTACACGAGGTAGATCTTGTTGCCCGCGAGCCGCCCGGCCGCCGAGAGCTCCCTCTCGATGTCCCGCACCAGGAACGCCCCGAGCCCGGCCGCCTCGGCGTCCGACATTGCGAGCCGGTAGAACGTGACGTCGAGCCGCCCTCCGAACGTGTCGAGTCTGAACGCGCGAGATGTTGCGCCGGACAGCCAGTTTTGGATGGCCTCGATCGAGGTCGCGATGGTCCGGTCCATGTCGAGTTGCCGGTCCTCTCCATTGCTCGGCAGCACGTACATGACGTGAAGCTGACTGCCACCGATATCGTCCCGGCGGTCTGCCGTAGATCGGCCGAGCGGTTCCTCCACATGGATATCGACCGCGGCCATGTGACCGCCGGACGTGGCGGTAATGCTACTCGTGCCTGCCCCGACCGCGGTCACGAGTCCGAGTACATCGACGGTCGCCACGGCGGGGTCGCTCGACTGCCAGCCCGCCACTACGGTACCGTCGCTGCCGTCGCTGTAGCTGGCCCGCGCCGTCAGCATGACGGTCTGCCCCACTTCGAGCATCGTCGACGGGGCTTCGATTACGAGAGCGCTGACCGTCCGCGCCAGCGGCGTCGGCTGCGTCGGCGCGCGCGGCGGGTCGTCGCCGCACCCAATTGCGATCACACCGAGCGCAACGATCCCACGGACGGATACATCCCGGGACAACTGGCACCACGCAGCAATCGCGGATCGAGCAGAGCTGTGCATGAAAACGAACCTCCCACGCCGTAGCGCGTCTCCCAAGGGCCTGGGGGATCGTCAACGGCCAGCAGCGTACCGTGGCCCCAAGCGTGCTCGAAGTCGAACAGCAGTTTCAGGACCGCCTCGGATGCGAAAGTCTCCTGATTCGGCAGCGCCCTGGGCTGATCCGGCCAATGCGGGCGGCGGCGGACGACGCCATCCAACACCGGCGCACAGAAGCACGAAAGCCGAGCCGGCAATGGGCTTCATGGCTGTTCCTCCTCGCTTCCGAAGCGAACGTATCACGGGCGGCCGGGCTCAGGACACCCGGCCGACCGGCGCTGCCCTGCGGCAGCAGCGCCACGTCCAGCAGCTCGTCTACCCGCGTCACGTAGTGCACCTCGACCGCGCACCGCAGGTCCTCGCCCAGGTCCTCGCCCAGGTCATGCGCCGTCGTGCGCTCCTGAACCCTCGTAGCGCACCACCTGACCCGTGCGGTACGACGTCAGCCGCACCAACCCGCACGTCCGGCACACCTCCGCCTGGCAGTCCCGCGTCGAGTGCTCCCGGTCGAACCGCCACAGATGACCGTGCGACCGCCGGGGGCACGCCGGGACCACGAGCTTCTGCTCCGGCATCACGCCTGTCGATGCGTCTCGAGCCCCTCGGCCAGCCGGCGGCCGAAGACCGCCTCGAACGGCCCGTCGCCGACGGCCGCCACCCGCGTGCCGTAGACCCGCCACCGACCACCACCGTCGAACGCCGCATACCCGCGCGCCACGTCAATCGCCAGGCCCAGCGACGGAAACACCGACCACACCCACTGCCGAGGCCGGCCCCGCACTCGCCACCCCACCGCGTACAACGCGCTCATCAACAGGATTTCCCGGAGCCGTCACCCCGCGGCGACTCGTCACCATCGTCCGCGTTGACCGCGCTGCACTGCACCGGGTACTCCGCCCAGAGCAGCACCCGCTGCCGCAACGCCGCGTCCACCTCGGCCGTCGTCGCCGCGCGGAACCCGCCGCCGTCGTCCACCTCGATCGCGAACAGCCCGCGGCCCCGGCCGAGCACGCGCCAGCGACGTTCAGGCATCCTTTCCAACAGCGATCGCGATTCCGGCCCGGTCCCACCTGCCGTTCGGCTCCGCCGGAACATTCCCAGCCGGCGATGGCCCGGACCGGAACCGCGAGTCCCTCATTCACGCCTTTCGTCGTCGACGCCGTTGCACTTCAGTGCTGCAGCCCACGCACCGGCGACGCCACATCGAGCGCGTCGTGCAACGCGTCGACCAGTTCCGCGTCCTCGCCACATTCGGCCAGCTCGATCCGCTCCTGCAGGATACGAGCCACGATGAACCGCAACGTCGGGTTGTTTGCGGGAGGGGGCGAATCCTACGTCTAGCTCACGCGTCACGGTCCTCCGACTTCAGGACGCAAGGACCTTCTGGACACTGGCGCAACGAGCGGCCCGTCAGCTGCCTGCGTGACAGCGACACAGCGACACAGCGACGCCAGCGGTAAGCGTTCGGTGAACCCGGTATGAACATGGGGCCGGGCCAACCGGACGCTGGCGTTGTCGACGGCCAGCACCGGTGGATGTCCCTGCGCAGGGAGGGTGCCCGGACCGGATCGGCTTGCTGTTCGACGATGCTTGCCCGACTGCCGTAACGCCCGGATACCGGTATGGCCGAACGGTTACCGCCAGCGGTAAGCGTTCGGTGGAGCCGGTATGGACATGCGGCCGGCCCAGCCAGACGCGCCGTCGGCCTCTGGAGCAATCCGTGCAGACTGACCAACTCGGACTGCGGGGCCCGACGCGTGAACCCCGCAGCCGAGAGAGCGCGGACGAGTTGAAGTGGGCGGCGCCAGGAAGCGCGCCGTGCAGCGAAGAACGCGATGGCCCAGTTGTCGGTCCGCTATACCGGCTTGGCCGAACGGTTACCGCCAGCGACGCGGAGACGACGGTCGGCAGCACCTTCCCGACGTTGTGGGGTACACCGTGGTATTCTGTCTCAGCACGTACCTGTAAATATATGCGTATTCAGGTATTTACAGCGGTGTTCGTGTTGACGCTACAAAAATTCCATATGCAATCGGCGCTCGGAGTGAACTGGACTCTACAGGACGAGCACATCTTCGGGGACATCCTGCGGCGCAGGTGGTCGGCGAGGTACGGTTCGACCCTTGACAAGGCGGCGGGGCCGGCCCCGTCGCGCCACGTCGGCAGGCACGGAGGCGTGGCCGGTCACTGCCGGTCACGGTTCCGATCGCTACCCTGAACGCGACCATGAACCGCAAGATGGACCGCAGGTATGACCGAGCGCATCTACACCCGGGATCAACAGGGACGGCTTGAACCGCTCGAAGGAGAGCGCTTTGGGAAGGAGGACGAACTCCAGGCCCTCATCGCCGAGCATCCGGAACTGCTCGACGGAACGCAAATGCGGCCGGACGCTCCCAGGCGCTGGATTCTCATCGCCCGAGAGCAGGGAATCGCCGAATCGTCCGATGCGGCTGCACGATGGGCGGTCGACCACTTGCTCGTTGACCAGGACGCGGTGCCGACGCTGGTCGAGGTCAAGAGGGGGTCAAGCCCCGAGATCCGCCGCACCATCGTCGGGCAGATGCTGGAGTACGCGGCGCACGCTGCGCGGACGTGGACGGCGGACAGCCTGCGCCATGCGTTCGAGGAGTCAACGGACGCCCGAGGTCTCGACCCCGGCCAAGAGCTTCAGAAGCTGTTGCAGCCGGACGGAGAGGAAGAGGCGGACGCCGACGGCTTCTGGGAGCGCGTGGCCACAAACCTCGCCGCGGCTCGTCTGCGGCTGCTATTCGTCGCGGACGACATCCCGGATCCCCTTGAGCGCGTCGTGGAGTTTCTCAACGCGCAGATGGCGGGAATCGAAGTGCTCGCGGTGGAGATCAAGCAGTTCAAAGGCGATTCGAGGCAAACCCTGGTGCCGCGGGTGATCGGAAGAACCGCAGCGTCACCGCGCTCCCATGCCGGTCAGGGTGCGCGCCGCCCAAAGCTCGACCGCGAGTCGTTTCTGAACGCTTTCGACAATCCCGAACATCGTAGCGTCGCCGTTCGTCTCCTTGGCGTTGCGGATGAGTCCGGTGCCATCGTGGAACGGTACGCCAACGGTCTCGGCGTCCGGATACCCTGCTCCCACTGGAAAAAGCCGGTCGGCGTCGCTTGGCTCTTTGCGCCGTCGGAGTGGGGCCACGCGGTCTTGAGGGGACTGACCGCCCTCTCACTCGGGATATCGATGGACCTACCCGCCACGGAGGAGTCGCTGCCTGACGACAAGCGGTTGGCGTACGCGGCACTCCGGCAGTGGATGCAAGAGATTGCCAGCTACGACTTCTCGAAGGACGTATCCACCCCGTACTACCACGCCCGAACGATCAGCTACGACGACGCCGCGCGCCACATCGACCAGCTGTCGAGCAGCCTCGCGAGGGTGGTCTCGGAGATCCGATCGGCGTGACGGCAACAGGCCCTGACCGGTCCATCCTGGCGCGCTGTTGTCTTCGTGCCAGACATGATCGCCTGCTCGAATCGGTCGCGCGTCCACCGTGATGCCGGAGGCGCGGTTGGCGTGAGGCGGGGCCGTGATTCGGTATCGTCGGACAAGAGCCGCTCTGGGATCCGTGCGCGGAGCCGACGTCAAGGCCGACAACCCGCTTAACGGAGCGGAGCGCCTTCAATGGCGGGGAGCACACGCGGACGCTCCCGGCGCGACGATGCCACCGTTGACCGCGTGCCATGGCTGTAGCCCTGTTCGCCGAACGCGAACGCCGGCGGCACCCGGGTCCATCCCCGTTGGCGCGGGTGTTCCAGTCAGCGGGCGGCCCGGTGTCGGGCCACGCGGATCTTGTCTGGCGAGGTCAGGTTAACCCGTGCACAGATGAAGGGTCAACGGGGTAGAATCAGTCAGTGTTCATGCTGTGAGGTAGCCATGCCCCGGTGCGACCACGATCCCGGCTGTTGCGTGTACTGCTGCCCGGCCGAACCGGACAGCAACGGTACCGGCGAGGGCTGCCAACGTCTGCCGGCCCGGCGACACGTGACGAGCTGCCGGCGCCGGACCGCGGGACCGGCGAGTCGCAACGCGACCGGGACGAGCGGGCCGGATTCGCCGTGCTGTTCGGTGACGTGAACACGTGCCGGCGAGCAGCAGTCCTGACCGAAAACCTCAACCCGAAATCAACGGAGACCCTTCATCATGTCCGCTCTGATCACAGTCAGCATCGTCGAAGAAAACGGTCCTTCTGACAATCGCGAATGGCTCCAGCGCAAGCTGTGGGTGGAACACTCGACTGGTGTACAGAAGCTGATCTCCGACATCAACGCCGCCATCGACAAGGCGGCAGAGGAAGACAGTTCACCCGGTCGGTGACCGCCACATCCACTGGTCGCGAAGCATCCTGATAGTCTGGAGACAACACGATGCCCGAGAAGCATGACCGCCCGGTCGTCCGCGTGAAGCCGCACAGCTACCAGCCGACGGCCGCCGAACTGAACGAGCCGATCGTATTCCCGCCGGGGACGACGCCCGAGGACTTGGCCCGCGCGCTGATGACACCGGTCACCGTCGTTGAGGAGGATGCGTCATGAGTGAAACCGGGTTCAAACCACAGATGCCTCGCGTAGTCTACAGTGCTCCTGCTTCACAGAAGACCAGTACAAATCCGAACCGGCAATCATTGGAGATTTATGTCTTCCACGACAATGTACACGAAGCTACCTTAGAGAAGATGATCGGTATCGAGACAAATTGGTTCGTTAAGTGGTTCGCCGAGCCCAGCATTCACCCCGCCATTAGCCACAAGAACGAGTTCGGAACGCATAGAGACCTCGGCCGACTTCAACAACTCGTACAGCACGCCCTTGCAGAAAAGCACGGATGGGCTACCAGTTCGACGCCAGAAGTCCACCACGTCGCAACGCTCGAAGAAGCAGATGCAGAATTAAAAGGCGGACCCGTCGCTCCACACCGAGGTTGAAATAATCCGGGGCCATTCGGGACGGGATCTTGCGAGCTTGGTGGATGAGTCAACGATATCATTACCTTCACGAGCTCCCCGAGCCATCCGGGACCGAGAAGCCGCAACTGGTCCTGCTCCACCTGGTGCAGGCCCTCGAGCGCCGGGTGACGGTCGGCGGGGAGGCCGTCGACCTCACCGCCACCGAGTACGAGCTTCTGCGCGTGCTCGCGCTCGACGCGGGACACGTCGTAACCTTCGAGACGCTGCAGCGCCGGGTCTGGGCCAAGCGTGAGAACGCCAATGCGAACCTTGTACGCATCTTCGTCAGGAACCTCCGCCGCAAGCTCGGCGACAGCGCGGCCAGCCCCGCCTACCTGTTCAACCAGCGCGGCGTCGGCTACCGCATCGCGAAGCCGCCGGACGACTCGTAACGGGCTCACATCGCGGCGAAGGGATCCGGCTTCCGCAAACCCGCCCATGAGATCGGGTCAACCTCACTCCTTCGACGTGACACTCCTGCACAGCGCCGCCACGTAGCGGCGCACCGTGCGCGGGGAGACCGCGCCGGCCAACGGCAACAGCAACCGGCGGATCCGCTTCGCGGTCAACTTCCGGTCCTCGCGCAGCCACTGCTCGATCCGGTCGCCGCCACGGGTCCAGGCTGCTGGCCCGCGGCGGCGACACCCGCGCCGGCGGCGGCGGCCGGTCTACGGCCCGGCGCATCGTCTTGACGTCCAACTGGAGACGCCGCAGAATCTCCTTCTTCGGTGCTCCCTCCACCAGATCAGGTGGCGAATCTCGGCCCACTGACTCATCCTGATCACCTCCGCGTCCTCCTGGCGATGTCGACGAGACGAACGTGTCTCGTCCCATCGATTCATCGCCGTAGGCACGCTCTTCCTTGAGTGCTCAGGGGTTCTCTTCATCCTGCCGCTGCCACCAATGCGCGCGAGTTGAAGGGCGGCCCAGCACCAGCAACGCCGGACCATCCGCGAGACACAGCTTGTGGACCCCGACCCGTTCCCGCGGCCGCGGTTGGTAACACTTCTCCATGGCAAGTCAATGGAGGAGAGACGCACGATGGCCACGCGCAACCGTCCGAAGAACTCGCTTCTGCGGCAGCTGATCAGGCTCGCCCAGGGTAGAGGAGCTAACCGGGCTGAGCAGGTCCACGATCTACAAGCGGAAGGCGTTGGGCCAGTTCCCCCAGCCCGTCAAGATCGGGCCTCACGCGGTCAGGTGGCATCTGGATGAAGTGCTCGACTACATCGACTCGCGCCCCCGGAGCCGCTAGTAGCCGGAACCTCAGACTGAAGCAGGCCGGCCGGCTGCACTTGCAGAGGCTCGTGTACGACGGCTCCGGTCGAGCGCGCCGGAGCAGGAGCCCCGGCGCCGGCAGTGTCTCACTGGACTCACGGCGGGGGCCTGCTCGCCGCGGCGCAAGTCGCATCGCCGCCGGCTCCTGTCGCTCAGACGGCGGCGGTGCGCGAAAGGGTCGACGCCGTGTAGCGGCGTCCATCCCGTGGCTGAGGCGACGCGCCGCCTCGACCGCCGCTCGTCGTGCTCCACGAACACTTCGCGTCGCCGGGCTCGTTGGATTCACCGTCACGCTCGCGCTCGTGGTACAGGCACTCGTCGCCCTCCATGCCCTGCTCGGCGTGGAGGCCGGCACGCTCCGCCAGCACGCGGGCCAACTGCGCCTTACCCCTGGGCGACAATCGCCGACGACGACTGAAGCTGCGACATCGAGTACGGGGTCGGCTCGAGACCCATGACGCCGACACCGGCCTCCGATCGGATCCCAACGCCCGTTCGGCCGACGAGCGTCGGTCGGTCCGTCAGGACGGCGCCAGGAACGCCAGACCAGGACCCGCGCCTGATCCGGATCGTTGCCGGCCGGAGCGATCCGCAAAGCGGCCATCGCCGGAAACGCGCAAGGGCTGAACTTCGACGCACCAGGGCCTCGGCGTTACGGTCGCCTCCGGCAGGCCGGCTTCCTCTACCGGGTCACAAACTCTGCCCACCCATCCATGAGGCCGCGCCGCTTCTCGAACAGGTCCGAGCGGGCATAGGACCGCTCTACGGCGCTGCCGACCTGATGCGCCAGCGCCGCCTCGGCTACCGCATGCGGCACGCTGGTCTGCTCGCTTGCCCAGTCGCGGAACGACGAGCGGAAGCCGTGCACCGTGCAGCGGCCACCATAGAGCGTCCGCACCACCTGCGCCAGCGTCGACGCGTGCATCTGCCTGCCGGCCCGCGCCGGCGCCGGGAAGCACCAGCCGGCCGGACTGTGCAGCCCACGGGCGCGCTCCAGCGTGTCCATCGCTGCAGCCGACAACGGCACTCTATGCTCGATGCCGACCTTCATGCGCTCCTCCGGTATGCGCCACTCCGCCCCGGGCACGTCGATCTCGCTCCACATCGCGCCGCGTGCCTCACCCGACCGAACCGCCGTCAGGACGATGAAACGAAGACACAGCTTCACCGCCTCGCTCGCCGTGCACCCCGCGATGGTCTCCAACGCCGCCCCCACCTCGGAGTAGGGCAGCGCCGGGTGGTGCTTCTTCGTCTTGCGAGCCGAGGGCAGCGCCGCACCGATGCCGTCGGCGACGTTGAACTCGATGTGCTCGCGCGCCAACCCCCCACGCCAGCGCCCCGCGGATCCACCCGTGCAGCTTCGAGCCCGTGGCCCGCTTCTCCGCCATCACCGGCGACAGGATGGCGATCACGTCGGCACGACGGATCTGGTCGATGCCCCGGTCCATGATCGAGCCGCAGTACCGCTCCAGAGCCCGCCGCCGATTCTCCGCCCCCATGCCCTTCCACGTGGCGCCGGCCTCCACCCGTTCGCACGCGGTGCGGAACGTCGGGGCCCTCGACTGCCGCAGGACCGCCGTCGGGTCCCCGCCGCGGCGCGCCAGCTGACGGTTGGCGAACGCGGCGGCGCGCGCTTCGGCGAGCCCGACGTACGGGTAGCCGCCCAGACCGAGGTCGCGGCGCTTGCCGTGGACGGTCAACCGCTGCACCCAGTGGCGACTCCGGCCGCCGGGCTCGACGACGAGAAAGAGCGTGCCGCCGTCGCCGTGCCGTCCCGGTCGCAACGCTCCGATCTGCTTGGCTCTGAGTCGTCCACCCATCCGGATCTCCCCACCCTCAGGATACCACGTATATACCACGTTATGACTCGGAACCGGGGCCACGGGGACGGAAGCCCGCGGAAGACAGATCCGATGACTAGCCCAATAATACTGGGATGTTGCGGCGTTTTACGGAGTGGCTCGGAGTTCTGCGGACACTAGTCTCGTTCTGGCAGGCAGAGCGTGGTCAGCCTGTTCAAGGTGGAGGAGGACGGTACGCACGCATCACGCGCGCGCGTGAGTCTGGGCCGGGCCTCGGTCAACACGATCGAGGTGCTCGAGGGTCTGCAGCCGGGCGACCAGGTGGTTCTGTCCGACATGTCGACCTGGGATCAGTTCGACCGGGTGCGCATCGAATAGGGCCGCTCTGCCGCGTCGGGCAAAGGGGCGAGGTCACCTGTGAACGGAGGGAGGGAGGTCGAGATGAGCGAAGCGTCAGCCCTGATTCAGTTGGAGAACGTCTCGAAGATCTTCTACACGGACGAGGTCGAAACGCATGCCCTCGACGGCGTCGATCTGTCCATCCACCCTGGCGAGTACGTCGCCATCTCGGGTCCGTCGGGTTGCGGCAAGTCGACCCTGCTGTCGATCCTCGGCCTGCTCGACTCGCCCACCACGGGCGACTACACGCTGAACGGCCAGCCGGTGGCGCAGCTCAGCCAGGCCGAGCGGGCGCGGACCCGTAACCGGGAGGTCGGGTTCATCTTCCAGAGCTTCAACCTGATCGGCGACCTGACGGTCTACGAGAACGTCGAGCTGCCGCTGACCTACCGCGGCATGCAGCGGGCCGAACGCCGCGAACGGGTGACCGAGGCGCTCGAGAAGGTGGAGATGGCCCACCGCGCGCAGCACCTGCCGAGCCAGCTCTCCGGGGGCCAGCAGCAGCGCGTGGCCGTGGCGCGGGCGGTCGCCGGGCGGCCGTCCATCCTGCTGGCCGACGAGCCCACGGGCAACCTCGACTCGAAGAACGGCGAGGCGGTGATGGAGCTGCTGCAGGCGCTGCACGACGAAGGCTCGACCGTCTGCATGGTGACCCACGATCTGCGCTACGCGGAGCACGCCAGGAGGGAGATTCACCTGTTCGACGGGAGGTGCAGCCCGCATTCCACCGCCGCGGCCCGCGACTAGGGACACCCAGGACACCCCACTACCGGGTTGGACTTCCAGACTGGAGGGTGATCGTGTCTACTCATCTTCGTGTCTTCGCATTCGGGCCACTCATGGCCGGTCTGCTGCTTGCGGCGGCGGCGCGGACGACGCACGCCCAGACCTTCGACGCGGTTGCCGGCGAGAGGGTTGCCGGCATCGGCTGGCAAGCGACTCCGTCCGGCCAGCCGGCCCGCCGCTTCGACCTCACACTCGACGATGCGGTCCAGCGCGCTCTCGAACGCAACCTCGACATCGCCGTCCAACGCATCGACCCGCTCGTGCAGGACATGGTGGTCGCCACCGCCGGCGCGGCGTTCCTGCCGTTCGCCTCGTCCGGCTTCTTCCTCAACCAGGCCACCCTTCCCAACCGCTCGATATTCGACGGCGGCGGGCTTCGCGGCCAGCCCATCGTCAACGACCGGGGCAGCTACGACCTGGGGATCCACCCCACGGACCAGCCGAGGATGGAGGCGGCGCCGATCGATCTGCAGGAAGCGATCCGCGGGGCGCTCGACCGCCGCACCGATGTCTCCCGCGCGCGACGCCAGCTCGACGTCAACGAGGCGACCGTGGACAATCTCCGCAACAGCACCCTGCCCGCGCTCGACCTGGTCGGCAGCTACCAACTGACCGGTCAGGGCGGTCCCCGGCTGCTTCCCGCGGGGAACAGCTTCGAGGACATCTTCGGCGGCGCCGGCGGCGTGATCCCGGGGGGCTACCGGGACGCGCTTCACAGCATCGCCAATGCCGACTACCCGATCTGGAGCGTCCAGCTGCGGATGACCTACCCGCTCGGTCGAAGTGCGGACCGGACCGCGTACGAACGGGCCCGGCTGGAGCTGCAGCAGAACCGCGCGCAGATTCGCCGCATCGAGCTGCGGATTGCCAGTGAGGTCACCAACGCCGCGCTGCGCATCGAGTCGATCCGCGAGCGCATCGAGGCCGCGACGGCATCGCGGGAACTGGCGGAAGAACAGCTCCAGGCGGAGGAGAGCAAGTTCGAGGTCGGGCTGTCGACGAACTTCTTCGTCCTGCAGTCACAGCGCGATCTGGCCACGGCGCAGGATGCCGAGCTGCGCGCGATTCTCGACTACCAGCGGGCGCGGATCGAGTTCGAGCGGACGCAGCGCGCTTCGCTCGGCGGCGCCGGCATCGCCCTGGTCGGCGGAGCGACGGCCGGCGGCGTTGGGGGCCCCGCAGGCGCCGCACCGTCGGGCCGTTTCTGACGCCGCAGGGTTGATCGAGCGGGAACAGCCAGACCGTCGGACCTGCCGACGTAGCCGCACCCGTCGATCGGTCCACGGATCGCGGCAAGTTGCGGCCGTTTGCGCGCCAGCGCGTGACTGCATCTTTCCTCGGTGCCGTCGAGGGATTCGTCGGTCTGCCGCCGACCGCGCAGCCCGCCCGGTTGAAGAGGCCGCCGGCAGGTCCTGCTGCCGCGCCCATCGGAACCGAGCCCGCCTCGGGCCCTCCTGCGCCCATCGTTCCGGAAATCGCCCCCATCGGTGCAACCGCCCCTTGGTGCCAGCATCGTTGCGGCGACGGTCGACCAACGATCAGATCCGGTTCCGCACGCCACTCGTCGGCGTCGCCCGGCTCGTAGGCGAGCGTGTTCGTACTGCAGACGTGAGGCTGTTGCGTGGACCAGACAAGGTCGCCCCATGGAGACAAGGTGACAAGGTCGCCCCATGGAGTCCAGTTCAATCCGAGCGCCGATTGCATACGAAATTGTGTACGACTCACACGATCGCGGATGCAATCCATCAAGATCTACGGGGGCTTCATGCAATGCCCGCGGCTTCCGCACCCGACGCCGCGCTTGAAGCCGATGGGGCGCATCTGTCGAGCGTGCCGGTGTCCGGCGCCGCCGGACGCGATGTGCGTTGGTACGTCTCCCGCGGCCGGCGTGCGCTGGACGGTCTGGAGAACGTCGTCGTCTACCGGTCGGCGGACGATGTGTCCGGCTCGGCGGACGTGGTGCTCCATGCGCGCTGTCTCGGGGACCGCAGCGAGGTGGAGCTGGACATGGGCGTGGCGCTGGGCGACGACGTCGTCACCGACGGGGACCTGCGTACCAAGCGCGTGCTGGTGCGCTTCGTGCCTCGGGACATGCGCTCGCTCGTCTTCGAGGTGAGGGCGGCGGGCCGTTCGGTGGTTGTGGACCGGCCGCTGGCGTTTCTGCGCGACTTCGTCGCGGCCGATTCGGTCGCGGTCCAGACGGTGTCGGGGCGCGGCACGGCGGTGTTCGCCGAGTTCGTGGTCTCGGCGCTCGCCTACGAGCGGCTGTCCGTGGTGTCGAACGCTTGCGGGTGGATTCTCGATCCGGTCGAGGCGGTGCGCGTCGAGCGCGAGCGGCAGGAGGCGCTGCTCGATGCCGAGCGCACCGAGGTGCTGGCCACCTACGTCGGTGTCCCGATCCGGGACGGCATCGAGCGCTTCGGGATCGAGTACGACGAGATCTTCCTCGACCTGCCGGCGCCGGTGGGCCGGGCGTACCTGGGCCTCGGCGTGAGCATCAGCGCCGTGGAGATCGCGCTGGCGCAGGGCCTGGGCATCGTGTGTGTCGACGGGATGTGGGTGGGCAGCGAGATCGTCCTACGGGATTGCTACGTCGAGGGCACGCTCGATGCCGCTGTGGACCTCAAGCCTGAAGAGCCGGCGGGTCATTGTCTACTTCTGCCTCTGTTAAGGAACAACAGACCACGTGACGGATGACGGGCTGCCGAGTATCACCCCTTCGGGCAGGCGGTCTTCGAGGATCCGGACCGTCCAAGTTCCGACGGTGTCCGCGGAATAGCCGCTGGAGAATAGGCGGACGGTCTGTCCGATTGGAAAATCGACGGTGGTCTCGTAGCTGTTGCTGTAGGTGGCTGGCGGGGTCACGTCGTCGGTGATCTCCACGACGTAAGCGAGCGGCGTGGAGAGGCGGTAGGTTATATATCCGAACTCCCCTGCCTTGACCGTCAGGGGCTCGAATTCAAGGGATACCGCGGCCTCAGGCGGCTCCGGTTCGGGCTCAGGCGGCGAGGGCTCCGCGGGAGTGTCATCACAACCGAGCGTGAGCAACACAGGCAGCAAGAGCGCCGCCGATAGAGCAGTCGTCCGCTTCATGGTGTCTCTTCAATCCCCACACGCTGGTGGGGGAGTGAAGTTAGCCCCTGGCCTGCGTGGGGTGGCATACAAGTGCTCAACCAAGGCAGCCGCACATGCCATCATCCTCTGCTCGGTCCCCTTGAGGACCTCCTGCGAGGCACCTCGGACGGCACCTTGCGCGGCTTCCGTGATTATCCTCTGAGTCTCGCCATCTTGCAGGGTTTCCTCTAGTGCCCCACGGATGGCCTCCTGCAACTCGTCGGCAGTAGGTACTGCTACTATGATGGGCGCTTCAGGATTTCGTGTGGGTGCCAGCGTGGTCGGAGACGTCGGAACGCTCACCCATCTCCCTGGGACAGGCAGCTCCACCGTCGTGCATCCGTCTGGCTCGAGCAATACCGACGGGCACTTCGCGCAGCGTCCTCATGGCGATCCGGCCAGTGTTTTCAGTGGCCGGACGAAGCCGTCCGGCCATAACCAGCTCTGAGCCGGCGCGAGCGGCGAGTCACCTGAAAGGCCGAAGCGATAGCGGAGGAGGCGCGAAGGCGACTTGACTCGACGGGAGCAGAGGCTACCCCAAAGCCTGACCTACCCACACGATTCCCGGAAGACCCCTATGATGGTGCCGCCGACACCAATGCCCACAAGCACCGTGATGGTCCTAGTTAGTGCCAGCCAGAAAACCCCCGTTTCGAGCGGAATTCTGAGACGAGTTCATTGATCGTGGACATGTTTTCGGGGGGCGAATCCGATCGCGAGGGAGGCAGTCCGGCGAGCTGCGGGCAGCGAAGAGCAGAAGATCAGCCCGGATGCCCTATTCCAAGGACACTAACACCGTGCCGTCTTGCGACGGCTCGCGACCCGGTGGTCTTGCAAGAACCGGCTGAGTCAGGCGACGCGTTGTCGTCGTTTGCGCTCCTGCTTCTGCAGAAGCAACCCGATGCGATGCAGGTTGGCCGCCAGCACCGACAAGGCAACCGTGCGCACAAACCCATCCGCGCCATGGCTTCGAACACGGTCGAGTCCGCGATGCTCCAATCCATTGATGGCAGACTCGACCGCCGGGTGCGCACGCCGCGCCGCCACAAAAGATTCTTCGGCTTCCCGCTCCTGGTTGGCCTTCGAAAGATATCCTTTGCCCGGCAACGCGTTGACATCAAGCAGCCCATCGAGCCGGACCCGGTTGGCAGGACTGTGAAAGCCCCGGTCGAAACTGCACGCCCGCAACTCCGGATACAGTGCCTGCGCTTCCTGCACCATCGGCACCGCCACGTCCACGTCCTCGCCCTCCCATAGAATCTTGTGGTGAAGGATGAATTGATACTGATCCTCGATAAGAGCGACAGGAACTCCGAGTTCAACCGGCGTGCCCGCCTTGCCTTTCGAAATCCACCGCGTGTGCTCCTCGAAGATCGAAAAGACCTTCTCCTCGTGAGGAATCGTCTCGTCACGCAGAAGCCGCCGCTCCACCTGGTCAATCTGGCGCCGGCCGTGAGCGACAAAGCCGGCGATGGAGCGACAGGTGAATTCGGCCGCGCCCTGCTTCCGCAACGCGTCCAGCGTCGAATCTGCCCGCTCCACCAGCGCCCGGCAGCGCTCCACATACGCCTCCACCCGCTCCGGATGCCGCTTCGCCCGCCGTGTCGAGCGCACCTTGTTGAACAGCTTCCTGACCTCTCGGGTCAGATGGCGCCACTGACGCCAACCATGCATCCCGTATTTTTCAGCCGCCCGCCCAGTCTCCCGCACCAGACAACGCACGGCGTCCCACAACAGGTTGACGTCCGTCGGATAATGCGCGTCGGTTTCGACCACGAACGAATCACACCGCCCGCGCAATGGCTCGCCAGGCTTTTTTTTAGCGACCTTGTGACCGCTCTCCACCACCAGGCGCCCCACCGCTGACAACAACTCCGGCGTCAACAACGACACGTTGTCCACCACGGTCTGGTACTCGTAGTGCGTCTTGTCGCCGAAGTCACTGTGGCCCAGGAACGCGCGTATCGTATCGTGATGGTTCGTCAATTCATGAAGACGGTCGAAGTCGCAGCCCAGCCCCTGCTTCAAGACTCCCAGCACCAGGACCTGCCACAGGTCCATTCCCGGCCGCCCAACCGTGCGGTCCGCCTCCGGCAGAATATGCTCGTCCAGCAGCGCATACAACTGCTCGCGCGACACCTCGTCACACCAGATGTGTTGAAGCCCCTTCAACACCGCGGGAATATCGTCCCGCGACTTCGGGTTGATCCAGACCTTGTCGATGGCTACCTCACCGAGCTGGAGCTGCGACCTGTGAACTTCTCTCATGATGTCAATGCCGCGAAGATGTGCCCGAAGTGGACCGATTCTCGGAAAACTACTCCCAAGAATACGACATCCCGACGATCTCCGCCACTTGAAATCCGACAGAGATCCCGTAGAATCAATCACTTACGGGGTTTTCTGGCGGACACTAGTTATGACGACCTCTGTAAGGTGTCTCAGAGCCCTTCCTATGAAACTCCCGCTGTCCCCAACTGCCATCAGCCTCCTCCATTTCCTATCTGGGTCAAGCAGTCCACTTTACCCGGGGCTGCAACCACCCGTTAGCAGCCCGGCGCTGCTGGCAGGACAAGAAGACGGGCGAGAGGGCGCATCCTGTCCTGACCACCGAACCCGACCGCGCGAGGTGCACCGACCTCACACGAACAGACCCATCGTCTTCATCTTCTCGGCGAGCACCTCCCGGCGAGTCGAATGCCTCAGGATCCGCGTTTCACCAATGGATTGTGTCACAAGCCTGTGATCGCTGGATGTTAGAAGAGGGGTTTCAAGTGGTAAGTGCATGACCAAATGGGTATTTTCCCTGGCCCAGCTCGGGCAGATGTCGGCGATGGTGGCGCACGAGGTCAAGAACCCGCTCGCGGGCATCTGGCTCGCCACGGGCCGCCTCTCGCCGGCGAAACGGGCCCGGTGGAACCGGCGCGCGGAGGCCGCCGCCGCCGCCGACCCGCTGCTGTCGGCCCTCGACCCCCACCAGCGGCAGGCCGCCGCGTGCTTCGAAGACCGGGCGATGGTTACCGCCGGCGCGGGTCCGGCAAGACCCGGACGATGGTGGCGCGGGCGGGCTACGCCGCCCGCCGCCTCGGCACGCCGCCCGAGGCGATTGCCTTCATCACCTTCACGAACAAGGCGACCGAGGAGATCCGGCAACGGACGCGCGAACGCCTGCCGGGCCTGCAGGTGGGCACGATCCACCAGCTCGCGCGCCGGGTGCTGAAGCTCGTCACGGCCGCACCGTCCAGCTCTCGGCGATGGCGGAGGACGACGGCCTGAGGCGGCGACGGATCGCCGGCTGGATCCGCAAGGAGATCGCTTGCGACCCGGGGCTCGCCGCCGACGTCGAACTACGCCGCAACGCTCGCGCCGCTGCGGTGAAGGACGGTGAACCGGTGGAACGCCACCGCATCCCCCCCGACGGCCGCGAGGTGAAGTCGCACGGCGAGGTCGTGATCGGAACCCTGCTGCACACCGCCGGCGTGCCCTTCGTCTACGAGGCGTCGTTCCCACTCCCGGCCGGGAAGGCCGGGGGCGCGCCGGGGGCCGACGCCCCACCGGAGGATCTGAGGGGCTACCGCCCCGACTTCTATCTGCCGGACGACCCGGAGGCGCCGGTGACGGCGAAGGGCGGCGTCTGGCTCGAGTACTACGCGCACGACCGGAACGGCCGGGCGCCGGCGGAGTTCGCCGGCTACGAGGAGGCGTGCGCCTGGAAGCGGCGTCTGCACGAGAACCTTTCGACGCGCTATGTCGAAACCTCCTTCGGGGACCTGCAGCGCGCCTGGGACGGCGACGGACCGGGCATGGCCGAGGTACTCGTCGAACGGCTGAGGGCGACGGGCGTCGAGATCGACGATCCAGAACGGTGGACGGTCGAAGCGACCGACGACGTCGGCGACGGCCCGGACGCCGGGCCCGGCCCGCTGACGCTGGAGGTCGACGCCTGGATAGGCGCGGTGCGCCGACGGCCTGCCGGACGCCCGCCGCCCACGGGGCGCGCCGACGTCGAGGCGCTACGGCGCATCGGCCGCGCCGTGCGACGGCACTATGAGCAGGAACTCGCCGACACGAGCACCACCGACCACGACGGCACGATCCTCGAGGCCACCGACGCCGCGCGTCGGCGGCCGGACCTGCTGCCTTGGGGTCACGTGATCGTCGACGAGTACCAGGACGTGAATCCGGCGCAGGCCGCCTTCGTCCACGCCCTGACGACGCCGAAGGGCCCGGGGCCCGGGGGCGAGGGCGCCACCCTGATCGGGGTCGGCGACGACTGGCAGGCGATCTTCGGGTTCCAGGGGGGCGACGCCTCCCTGATTCGGACGACCGCCGATCCGGCCGGGGTCGTGCGGACGCTCTGCGAACCGATCACGCTCGTCAACGGGTACCGCTTCGGGCAGGGGCTCGCCGCCGCCTCGAGGGCCGTCGTGACGATGGACCCCAAGGCCCGCGACCGGCGGCTCCGCGGCCTCGGGCCGGAACCGGTCGGCGGGGTGCCGCCGGTGTCGGTCACCGGGGCGAGACCCACGCCGGCCCTCGCGGCCGAGTTCGGGCCGACGGCGACGCCGACGAAGGCGGCCGTGCTGGCCGCCTTCGCATACTGGATACCGGAGCACGAGGCGGAAAGCGAGGAGGAGGTGACCGAGCCCGTTACCGTGCTCGTGCTGGGCCGCCGGAACATCGATGTGTCGGATCCGCCGCCCGACGGCCGCGACGGGCCGGGGCTCGACCGCCGCCGTCTGAACGCGGCGGCGCGTCATTACGGCCGCGAGGTCGGGTTCCGGACGATACACGCCGCCAAGGGCACCGAGGCGGACTACGCGGTGCTGATCGACTCCGGGGTGCCGAGGTCGGCGACCACGCCCGCCCAGCTCGCGCTCGACCGTGCCATCGCGGCCGAAACCGGCGTCGGCCGCGACGACGAGTACCGGCTCTGGTACGTGGCGTTGACGCGCGCCCGCTACGCGGCGCTGATCGTGGTGTCCGACCCAGACGGCTGCGCGTCGCCGGTGACTCGGGCAATTATCGAAAGCGCGAGCCCGCGGCTGATGGCCGCCTCGCATCCGCTCGAAGTCTGGCTCGAGCGGGTGCGGGAGACGGTGCCGTGCCCGTGCTGCAGTCCCGGCGGCGGGGGCACGGGGCGCCTGCGCCTGCGGGGGATGAGCGGCGGGACCTGGCATTTCGCGGGGTGCACGAACTGGAAAGGCGGCGAGGGCTGCGACTACACGCAGCCCGCCTGCGGCGCCTGCGGCACCGGCATGCTGGTGGAGGCTCCCGGCGGGCTCTTCGAGTGCTCCGACCCGTCGTGCCGGTCGAAGCAGCCGGGCTGCCGCTGCCGCCCCCCGAGACCTATGGTTGTACGCCGTCAGAAGCGCACACAGAAGCGTTTCTGGGGCTGCTGGCGGTACGGCAAGGCCGACGCCTGTGGCCGCACGCGGCCCATCGACTGAACCCGGCCAGCCGGCGAAGAGGCCGTGGTCGCTGAGGCCGTCCGCACCGAACTCCCACGGATCGCCACATCGTGTGGCGCACCGACGGCGGCAGATAATGCTCTCGACGACTCTCGACGGCAGGGGCCTTCCGAACAGGCATCCCGCAATTTACCTGACAGCGCCCAGACAGCGCCCCCAAAACCTGCCTGAACCGAGAACGGCGCTACTACGCATATCCTCGCCCCGCTCATCCAGCCCCTGCGAAGAGTTCTATGCTGTCCCCCCCAACGTAAATCGGGGACTGCCCAGCACGCCCAGCACCTCGAACGTCCGCTGGGCTCCGTTCAGCCCCGAGCCTCTATGCGGCGGCGGAAACCGCCGGGCCGTCCTCCCGTCCTCGGTCAGAAGGCGGGGCATCAAACGCGCGATGACAAACGCCCGAGAAGAATCTCGAAGAAATGACGCAAGCAGGCGGAGGCCGAACAGACTGACGAAACCGGGGGCCTTTTCAAGTTGCCATTTCCACGTGATCGGCGGGAAGCACGGCGGCCCGTGGCCTTCCAGGGTCAACTGCTCATGTACGAACGAGCACCTTGCGGAACGTCAGCGAAATGCGGCGTCCGCGCTTCACGCGGCCTGGCTCATGCCTTCGTTTTGGTATTTCATGCGTCCAGTCGTATCGTGCGTCGCCCGTCATTATCGCCGCACTGCGCCGTTCAAGCCGCTGGAGCACCTTGCGTCCCCGCTTCTTCTTCTCGCGAAACACTATTTCCCAGGATTCCAGCAGACTGATCATGGCGATGCCGTCGGCGAAACTCTGTTCACTGTCGACATGTCGGCTGATGCCCTGGTTACCGACGTATTCGTTGACGATGACCTGATCCGGAACGTCGGACAGCATGTCTTTCGAGACTAGACGTTGGGCCAGACGGGCGGCCCATGGCGGCAGCGGACCGAGGCGCATCGAAGAATCGATCTGCCGCGCCTTGTAATCGTACCGCCAGCCGTAATGCTGAACGCGACGCTGCAGCTCCGAGCTCCAATCGGACTGATCGATAACCCCGACGACGTCGCCTTCTTCGCCTTCACTCAAGAAGTCGGTCACGTACCGGAGGCCGGGCACATCGACGGTCTGGCCATGCCCCCTGGCGACTGGCGGGTCCGGCAGCCTTCCGGCCTCCACCGCCACGGCGCGTCGAAACGATTCCACGTCGAGAACTTCTTCGCAGACGGCTGCGGTCGGCACGCGCATCCGCACCGGTCCCCGAACATCCAGTCGCCGTTCGGAATCGCCCAGAACGGTTAGGACGCCGGAACCCGATAACGGAATCCGTGCATCCGCCAGAACAATCTCCCGGTGCACACAGGACCACGCCATCCTCCCGGCGACCGCCTGCGCTTTTCGTTTCACCGCTGCGTCGTCGAAATCGGCCGTGAACCACTTCCCCCGCGCCTTCTCCGGCTTTCGAGCGAATTCCCGGCCGTCCCAGGACAGGACGAACTCGCCGCTGTCCCTGCGCCACTCCGGCGCTTCCGCGGTCATGGACGGCCAGTCGATGTCCTGTCCGTCGCCAGCGCAAGCGCGCAGGGCGAGTATCGAAAGCAGCTCGCGCTGAAGAGCGCCGCCGCGGAACTGCGTGTCCAGCCCCCGGTACCCGTGGAGAAGCCCGCATAACGCAGCGGCCGACCATGCCACGGCGGGCGGCAGGTCCGGTCGGTCCCGGAACCAGGTCTTGAAGGCGCCCGGCTCCGAACGGGTCAGCACCAGTTGCAGTGCAACTCCCACCGGACCTGCCCGCCAGTCGTCGAAGTGAATCGTCGACTCCGCACGCAGGACACGGTGCGTGTCATGAAGCCAAGTGGACATCGCTTCCGACGCGGCCGAGAGTCCTCCGAATCGTAGTGCTCCCGTCTTGATTCGCTCCGCGCGCTCGCGCGGTCCGATGGGACGTTCGGCCGAGCGATCCCGAAAAACGTCCACGGCCGCCCGCCAGAGGCACTCGTCGACGCCGGCCGGCGGCGGATCGTCCGACGGCCGCATCCAGGGCGGGCCTCTCCACCATCCGGCTTCGACTTCCGCTGCAGCTTCCGGCAGTCGTGCCCGATCGGACGCCAGGCTCGCCTTGAGCACGTCCAGCCACGGATCGATCCGTGGCACGGCCCATACGGCCATGCTCATGGCGCCGTGTATCGCGTCTTCGTCCCCCGGAACGACGAACGTGGACGACACCTCGGGCAGTACATCCGCAAACTCGACGGCTTCCTCTGAATCAGCACCAACCCGGAGTGCGGTTGCGGCAAGATCGACGTTCGAAACGCTCCGAGCCAACCCTTCGAGACGCTGGCGCTCCTCCTCGGTCGATATCGAAATCCCGCAAAAGGCGAAGGCAGGAAGCGCCCCCGGCCAGTACAACGCTTCATCCGTCGCCTCGATCTCTCTGAGGCAGCAAGACACCCATCTCTGGCCCCGACGGACCGAAACCGCAAGAGCCGGCAGCTTCGCGGCATCCAGCCTGATGCGTACAACGATGGGATGACCACCCGGTGCGTCGGTTTGCTCCACGGCGTACGTGCCGACACCAATCAGTACGCCGGCGGTTGACTGCAGAGGACGCAGCCAGCCATCGGCCAGCGCCCCGAATAACCGCCGGTGGTCGGTGGCGAGTCCTAACCAGCGCGACCCGCCTTCCCACGCTCCGGCGTCTGGAAACGGCATGGCGATCTGGCCGTCGGGAAGAGTCATGATCTCTCCAGGATGTCCGGACCCGGCAACTCGCTGGCGGCCGCGGGCACCAGATCGTGCGGACCGTACACGAGGAACAGGTTGTCTCGCGCTCGGGTGCACATCATGTACATGGCACGCCGCTCCGCGTCCGTCGTGCATGGGATGAAGTTGTCCAGCTCCAGGACGAATACGGTGTCGAATTCCTGCCCCTTTGCCGATTCCTTGTTCAATATCGTCACGCCGGGTGTGAGCAGGCTGATTTCGTCGTCGTTTCCCCGCGACGATTCGTACATATCGACGCGGCTGTTGCTCGGTAGAATCCTGGACAATCTGGAGCACAAGTCACTACCGGTCGGATTGCGGTTAACGATGACGCCCACACTGCCGCCGCGTGTCTTGCACCAGTTCGACACGAAAGCCGCAGTGGATTCGAGATCCCGCGATAGAACAAGACGCGGAGGCTGACCGGACGGAGGCCGGAGCACGGTAGCAACGGGCAGGCGACCGTCGTGGAAATGCTCCGCCAATCTGGCGATCTCGGGCGTATTCCGATGATTCCGCGTCAGGATGATCGGGTCGGGCAGACCTGCGGCCTTCTTGATCTGCTCAAGCGTCGTACGTCGATCGCCGACCGCCTGATCATCATCCGCGAACACGGTCATCATCCTGGAGACATGCCGGGCAGCGTATTCGAAGAACCCCGCCGGAAGGTCCTGTCCTTCGTCCACTACCAAGTGCTCCCTGTCAGGCGAAGCGTGACCATGTTCACGGAGCACCTCCGACATGGCATCCCAATCGTACGCGTACTGGTCATGAGGAACATTCGGCGGCGGAGAGCCCGTGCGGCGCCTGTAGTCTTTGCTGACGAAGCTGTGCATCGTGAACGCGTCCGGGTCACCGCCACCGTCGACGAGAGATTCCTCTGCCCCGTCCTCGCGGATGAGGTTCAGCAGGCGTCGGAGCATGCGGTTGAAAGTGACGATCGCCACCGACGACACGTCGCCGTCCTGCATTGCTGTCCTCGCCCGCTGCACGGCAAGGACCGTCTTGCCTGAACCCGGAGGTCCCACTACGAACAGCGACTGGTCGAGTGGGTACTCCAGGACTTCAAGCTGTTCCGATTCCGCCGCAAGTTCGTCCCAGGTTGGAAGCCGCATTCCATTCAACCGAGTCTCAGAGTCTTTCGCGACGGGCGGTGAAACAACGCGTACCGGAGCCGGCGGTTCTTCACCACGGGCCCCCTTTCGACGTCGATGTCACCCACTTCGTCGACCTGCAGTTCGAAGCCGCGGTCGTGTAGCATCGAACAGAAGATCAGAAACTGGCGGTTCGCATTGTGTCTGGCCGAATTCGTGTACAGGACCGAGACGAGACCACGCCCCAACCTCGGAAGCAGTTCGTCCAGATCAGCAACGAGCGTTTCGACGTCCAACGTCGGGCTCGCAAAGAGATAGGACACGATGACGAGAACCGGACGCCAGCCGGGCCGATCGTCCCAGGGCACGGTCTGGATATTTGTCGCCCAACGGCAACGGATTCGCGGCAACTCATGAACCTGCTCCGCAGCGAGTGCAAGCCGCGCTCCAAGCCGGTGCATCGCTTGTGACCGGTCCACTCCGACGTAGTCCAACCGCGCGTCTTCATCGAACCGGCCTGCGATGGCCAGCCCACCCGTGAACGGTCCGCAGCCGAGATCGACGACGATGAGGTCTCGGGGCCGGTCGGCGCCGCCGAACAACCGGCCGAATGCCGTGACCAGTTCTTCGAGATGCCCGAGTTGGAAGAAGTGTGCGTAGAGAAGAACCCGATCGTCGGGAGACAGTTCCCCCCATGGTTCGTCGAAATCCGCCTGGCCCCAACCGGCGGCTCCGCGCTTCGCCTCGTCAGGACTGACTCCCAGGACGGTTCCCATCGTGGTTCGCGGATCGTTCATCACCCGATCCGTCACCTCCGAGCGTCGCAGTTTCCTCAGCCATTTGGGCAGCATCGGATTCGGTTCTCCACTGAACTCGCCCGCCCCAAGCCCGCCTTCATCGCACGGTCCCGACGCTGACGCGCGGAACCCGGCCTCCACCGCTGCCCGCATGTCTGAAGCGTCGAGACCGGAGTGTAGACAGAGCATCTGAACATCCTCGCGCCGCGATGACCCAGCGTCAACTGCCGGTCCCGGGCACGGCGCGGGCCAGCACCATCCTACCGGCTCCGCTGCCCAACGACCGCCACCACAGCCCGGCCATCCTCGCGGCGCCCCGCCCCCTCGACGCCTCCTCGACAATCCAAGCGACTGCCGGAGAACAAAGGTCAATCGACCCCGCCCCGTGCGCTCTGCCATCGGCCAGATGTAAGAGATCCTGGACCGACCTGGGAGCGGAAGTTCGCGCCGGTCACCACCGTCGGGGCCAATGCCGTCAAGCCCAAGCCGAGATCCGGGGTTAACCGTTCGGTCGTGCCGGTGCGTGGCGACGGTTGAGCGCCGACGGACCGGCGATCAGCGAGCGCAGCACCGCCATCTCCGCTGTCGTGAAGTCGCGGCCATAGTAACGGCAGTCGACCGGCGTGGTCATGTCGGCGCCGCCAGTTCGTGCCGCCGCGCCGCGTCCATCGACCAAGGCGGCCACGCAGCGGTCTCGTCCAGCGGCCAGCCGCCGTTGTGAGCGCTCGCCGCCAAGCACGCTTCGAGCCAGCGGAGGAGATCGATACTGAGCCCCTCGCGGGTTGACGAGCGCGCGCGGGACCTGCACGCGCCACGGAGTCTCGTCGGCGTGCCGTAGTCCCGCCGCGTGCTGGTGCGCGCGATCGCCCCGGCGAGCGGCTCGAACAGCAGCACGAAGCGGGACACGCTATCGGCCGGCGCCCCCCGGTATAGCCGCACGGCGAAGAACGCACTGGTCCCGCAGGCCGAGCTGGTCAGTCGGCACGGATTCTCTGGACGCCGACGGCGCGTCTGGATGGGCCAGCCGCATGTCCATACCGGCTGGACCGAACGGCTACCAAGCCGCCCCGTGAGCGGATCCGGGATCCGGAAATCCCTAAATCCCGGTTCCGGGTGCCGGGTGGTCTCCGAATTCCGACCAATTCCGACCAATTCACCAATTCCGCAATTGTAACCGTTCGGTCTTCGTGCGCCGTGAAAGGCGCCATTCCTCAGCGGGTGCGAATCCCGCCCGGCAACTGTCGCTCCAGCCGGTAGCAGTCGGAGCGGACGAAGGAGGTAACGACATCGGCTGAAGCACTCCGACGAAAAGGCCACGTCAGGTGGTCAGCGACCACGCGGGCCGTAGCGCGCGCGAACGCCGAGCAGGCCCCGAAACCGGTGATGCGGAAGCCGACCCACCGTTTACCTGGGGAAGGCTGCCAGCGGTCGGGAAGCGAGCGACGCGAGCACCGACCGCCTCCGCCGGGGTAGTGGCGACAGCACGCGTGGAAGAGGGGGATGGACGCAACACGGGAAGCCCTGCCGGTGGCGTGGCACACGCCAACCGACAACCCGCGAGGGACAGGTCGGGCCGGTCAGGGTGGCGGAGAGGCCAGTAGTACCGAGGAAGCCGGGTAATGCCGGTGGAGGGAAGGGGCCTCAGTTCGAGAGCAGCGCATGACGGGGGACGGGACGTGAGGACTGGCGAGCGCCTATCAGCCTCAGAGAGAGTTCAGCGACTCCAGACGGCGCTACATGCGAAAGCGAAGGAAGCTCCGAGCTTCCGATTCTACTCGCTGAGCGACAAGGTGTGGCGCGACGACGTGCTCGTGGTCGCCTGGCAGGCTGTTCGTCGCAACGGCGGCGCGGCCGGGGTGGACGGCGAGACGGTCGAGGACATCGAGTCGTTCGGGGTGGAGCGGTGGCTGGGAGCACTGGCGCGGGACCTGAAGGCGGGGACCTACCGGCCGCGAGCGGTGCGACAGGTCCTCATCCCAAAGAAGAAACGCGGACAGTTCAGGCCGTTAGGTATTCCCTGTCTCCGGGACCGGGTGGCACAGACGGCGGCGATGCTGGTGTTGTCGCCGATCTTCGAGGCCGACCTGCAACCGGAGCAGTATGCGTACCGGCCGGGCCGAGACGCGAAGGACGCGGTCAGGCGCGTGCATCGGCTGCTGACGACGGGCCATCGGGAGGTGGTAGACGCCGACCTGTCGGACTACTTCGGTCAAATCCCGCACTCGGACCTGCTCCGGTCCATCGCGCGGCGCGTGAGCGACGGGCGGCTGCTGGGCTGGGTCAAGTCGTGGCTGGAAATGGCGGTGGAGGAGGACGATGGGCGCGGCGGTCGCCGCCTGACGAACCGGGCGCGTCGCGAGCGGAAGGGCACCCCGCAGGGGTCACCGATTTCGCCGCTGTTCAGCAACGTCTACATGCGTCGCTTCATTCAGGGCTGGAAGGTGCTGGGCTACGCCCGGCGCTTCCAGGCGGAAATCGTCAACTATGCAGACGACCTCGCGGTGCTCGGCCGAGCGTCGGCGGCAGAGATGCTGACGGCGGTCGAAGGGCTGATGCGGCGTCTGAAGCTGCCGATGAACGCTGAGAAGACCCGCTGCTGCCGGGTGCCGGAGGAGCCGATGACGTTCCTTGGCTACCGGATTGGGCGCAACTACCGGCCGTCTACGGGTGCCGCCTACATCGGCACGCGTCCCAGTCGGGAGAGCGTCCAGAGCATCTGCCGTCGAGTGAGCGAGCTGACGACGCGGCGTGACGAGCTCCTGCCGCCGGGAGAAGTGGTGGCGCGCCTGAACCGGTTGCTTACCGGCTGGGCGAACTACTTCACCCTCGGGCAGGTCAGCCCCGCGTATCGCGCCGTTGACCAGCACGCCGCGCGGCGGCTGCGCCAGTGGCTCTGCCGCAAGCACAAGGTGCGAGACGGGAAGTCTATGCGCTTCCCGTACGAGCGACTCTGGACGGAGTACGGGCTCACGCGCCTTGCCGCGCGAACGGCGCGCCATCCGTGGGCGAAGGCATGATCTCGTCCGAGAGCCGGATGCGGGAAATCCGCACGTCCGGTTCGATGAGCGGCGACTGGAAACGGAGCCACGGCGGGGAGTGAGGCACCGGCACTTGGCGAAAGCCGCCGGGAACAGCTACCCCCTTCCGCCTACCGCCACCGCGCCAGTCGTCGACTCTACCCGGTATGGACGTGCGGCCGGGCCAACCGGACGCTGGCGTTGTCGACGGCCAGTACCGTTCGATGTCCCGTGTGCAGGGAGGGCGCCCGGACCGGATCGGCTCGCTGTTCGACGATGCTTGCCCGACTGCCGTAACGCCGGATACCGGCTTGACCGAACGCTTACCCGCAATTCCGGAAATCCGGGCCTTAGCTCGGCGATCCAGGCATCGTGGTAACGTGAGTGGTAAGCGCCTTTCTTATATTTTCTTAACCTATTGTATAACAACATGTTCCATTGATTTCAGTTCTGTAGGGCGAACACGAACAGGTTGTTTCCCGTCCCCGGCTGCAGCTCGGTGGTCAGGCGCAGGTTGTCCCGCGTGCTGAGCGACGAGCCGGTGCTGATGGCGACGTACTGGGTGCCGTCGACCGCGTAGGTGATCGGGAAGCCGGTCACCTGCGAGCCGAGGTTGACTTCCCAGAGCACCTCCCCCGTCTCGTGGTCGATGGCGCGGAAGCGCCCGTTGCTGTCGCCGCCGAAGATGAGTCCGCCGCCCGTGGCGACGAGCGACGTAGTGCCGGCGCGCTGCTCGTAGAGCCAGGTCGTCTCGCCGGTGGAGGCGTCGATGGCCCGGACCGTGCCTACCTGATCCGTGCCGGGTGCGTTCACGATGCGCTGCGAGAGGTTGTAGAGGCTGCCGTCGGCTATCGCCAGCATCCGGGCGCAGGCGTTGCGCAGCGGAAAGTACATCATGTTGGTGAGCGGGCTGTAGGCGCCCGATTCCCAGTCCTTGCCGCCGGTGACGAACGACGGGCAGATCAGCATCTCGTTGTTCTCGCGCGTGAAGATGAGCTCCGGGTTCTCGGTGACGGCGCCGGTCGCCCCGTCGATGTGGGTGATGACGTTCTGGGCCGTCGTCGGCGTCGCCCAGAGGAACTCGCCGGTGGCGCGGTCGAGAGTGTAGACCACGCCGGTCTTGCCCGGGATGCCGGTCACGACCCGGTACACCTCGCCCTGGCGCAGCCGCGGGTTGATCCAGGCGACATGCTCGGGGTCGGGCGTCATCGCGGTGTCGACCAGCAGCCGCTCGTAGGGGTGGTCCAGATCCCAATGGTCGTTCAGGTGCTGGTAGAACCACTCGATCTCGCCGGTGTCGGCGTTCAGGGCGAGGGTGGAGTTGTGGTAGAGGTGCGTGTTTTCGACGCCGCCGATCATGAACTTCGGCGCCGGCGACGTGACCGAGGTGCCGATGTAGACCAGGTTCAGCTCGGGGTCGTAGCTCGGCACCATCCACGCGCCGACGTGCTTCCGTTCCTCGAACGGCACGCCGCCCCAGGTCTCGTCGCCGAACTCGCCCGGGCCGGGAATGAGGCGGCGGCGCCACAGCTCGTCGCCGGTCGCGGCGTCGTGCGCGACGATGACGCAGGCGTTCGGGCCGCCGCGCGGCGAGCAGCTCCGCCCGGAGATCACCTTGCCGTCGGCGACGATCGGGCCGGAGGTCTGGTTGGCCGGGTTGACGGTGTAGTCGAGCACCATCGTCTCCCACGCCACCTCGCCGGTCCGCGCGTCGATGGCGATCACCCAGTCGTCCGACGTGCTGTCGAACAGGTAGTTGCCATGGATGGCGATGTTGCGGTTGGTGTCGATCAGGCTGCCGATCATGTAGTCGGCCAAATCGTCGGGGCGCTCGCGGCGGTGCTCCCAGATGAGGTCGCCGCTCACCGCGTCGATGGCCTGGATGATGTCGCGCGGGTTCGGCATGTAGAGGACGCCGTCGTATACGAGCGGTGTTCCCTGCTGCAGTCCGGGGCCGAGCGGACGCGTCCAGACCAGCCGGAGGCCGGCGACGTTGTCGCGGTCGATCTGCTCGAGGGGGCTGAAGCCCCAGGTGTTCAGGGTGCGGCGCCACATCAGCCAGTCGTCCGGATCGGGATCCTGGAGCATGGCGTCGGTGACCGGAACGAACTCGCGGTCGCCCTGCTGCGCCTGCAGGGGCACCGCAAGGAGCGTAGCGGTGGCAACGATGAGAAGAAGGAACGACGCCGATGTGGAAACGTAGTGCTGAAGCTTCATGGGGGCAGCTTAGCCGGGACGCGCATCGCGTTCAATGGGTTGCTGCAGGGCGGGGCGCCACAGCGGGCCCCGGGGCTGCTGTACGCTTGGTGTGCGTCGGACCGGGACGCGCCCGTAGCTCAGGTGGATAGAGCATCGGTCTTCTAAACCGAGGGTCGCTGGTTCGAGTCCAGCCGGGCGCGCCAATTTTCGCCCGCGCAGCTACTGCTCCGCCATGTGGAGGTCGACGAAGAGACGGATGCTGACGCCGGGGCGGGCGCCTGCGGAGATCTGCGCGCCGCGCGGATCCGGCGGCTCGTACAGCACGCGGTACCGCTTCGACACTTCCACGTAGTGGGCGTTCAGGCGTGCTGCGTACCTGCGCATCCATTCCGGCATGCCGGTTACGGCGGAGAAGGTCTCGTACACGCCGCCCGTGTTGTCGGCGATGTTGCGGGCGTACCCCCGCATGACGCTGCTGTTGACGCTGTTGCCCCGGCTGCCGCCCGACAGTTGCAGAATGTTCACCGTGACGCCGTCGGCGATGAGCGCCTCGACGAATTCGGCATATTGGCGATCGCTGTAGTTCCTGCTGTTCTCGGGGCCGTCCGTCAGGAGGAGCACCATCACCGGCAGAGTCTCATCGCCCTCGTAGTGGCGCTCCCAGATCTCCTTGATGCCGTCGAGCAGGAAGGTGCCTGCGCCCGAATCCAGGAAGATCTCCTCGGCCGACGCTTTCAGCTCCCCGCGGTCCGTCGTGAAGTCGACCCGCCGCTGGACGTTCCGGGCGATCGTGAACACGGCAACCTCGTGTTCCGGCGCGAGCGTGTCGAGAAACGCTTCCATCGCGTCCTGCAGCGGGTTGAGCGCGTTGAATTGGGACATCCGGTCGCCGTTGTCGATGAGCAGCGCCACCTTCATCGGCCCGACCGGCTCGACCGAGACGATCCTCGTCCGGGTGTCGTCCTCCAGCACGATGAAGTCCGACGCGGTCAGGCCGGGAACCACCCGTCCATCGGCATCCAGCGCCTCGATGTACAGCCGCCCGAGCGCCTGCGCCCCGGCCGCCGCGGGCACAGACAGCGCCAGCGCGACCACCGCCAACAGGATCAACCCACCGCCGGTCGCGGAACGCTGCATCTGGTTTCCCTGTCCTCTCGCGCCGGTCGGGCAAGCCGATCCGGCGCCGTCGGAACGATCACTCGCGGCCGGCGGTCCTGCCGGTGCCTTCCGGAGTATACGCGCCCCCGTGGCGGACGATTTGGCCGTCGTCGACGCCTCGGCAGCGTCCGGTTGTCACTGTGCGCCGGACATTTCCCTGAACGTCAGCTTCTGCATGCCCGCGCCCGTCGCCGCCACGTAGAGATTGCCCCGCGAATCGGTCGCTATATGGTGGCCGGCGCCCAGGATGCCCTCCGGGCGGACGGTTCCGAGGACCTCGAGCGTCGCGCGATCGACGACGACGATGCCGTCATCGCCGCCGACGTAGAGGAACTGCTGCTCCGGGTCCGCGGACAGTTCGAGATTCCGCGCGAAGGGTGCGTCGGGCGTGACCACCTGGTTCACGAACGTGCCACCGAGGGTGAACACCTGCACGCGGCGGTGTTCGCGGTCGGCCGCATACACCATGCCGTCGTCCGACACGCGGATGGCGTGGAGGACGTTGAAATACGGAGGACCCGGATCCGAGAAGCTGGTCGGGTTCTGCACCTGACACTGGTCGTCGTCCACCGGCGTGTCGCCGAATGCTCCCCACCTCCGCTTGAAGCGGCCGGTCCGTGCGTCGAATACGGCGACACGGCGGTTGCCGTACCCGTCGGCGACGAACAGCTCGTTGGTTGGCGGATGGACCTGCTGGTCCGCCGGCCGGTGGAGGTTCATCATGTCGGCGTTGCCGCTGCTCCCGTCGCTGCGACCGATCTGCATGACGAACGTGCCGTCCTGCGTGAACTTCAACAACTGGTCGTCGTTGACCGGCTCGACCCGGGGCACGCCGTTGGTGGGGCAGTTGTTGCCGCCCAGCCACACGAACCCCTCGTGATCGATGTGGAGGCCGTGTTCCCGCTGGGGCCATTCGTAGCCGTCGTCCGGACCGCCCCAGGCCTTGATGAAGTTGCCTGCGGCGTCGAACACGACGACCGGCGGCGCGGCCATCGCGGCCTCCTCGGGCGGGAGCGTCAGCGGGCGGTGCAGGACCCAAACGTTGTCCTGCGCATCGATCGCGATGCTGGACGGAGCTCCGAGCTTCATCTCGGCCGGCACCGTGGGCCACGTCGCGTCCACTTCGAAGACGGGCAGGCTGCGGCCTTGCGCAGTCGCCGTCCCGGCGGCCGGGGCCGAACCGGACAGCCATGCGGGCGTGACCGTGGCGCTCACGATCAGTGTTATCAGAACCGCGCGAAGCAGCCGTATGTTCTGCATGATCGCCTCTCCGTAGCCAGATGAGGGCGACGACTATCGCGCTGTGTCTCGCGACGATCGGCGCCCTCGCGATGAATGAACACGCCGTCGAGGATGTTCGCAGTCTCATGGCGCGTCGGCGCCGCTCATCGAGTCGCCGCCCCAGGCGGGGAAGACTCTAGCGTCTTTCCATCTGTTCCAGGTAGTCGACCGCTGCCCGCACCTCGTCGGCGTTCCACGCCGTCCAGTCGTCGCCGGGAGGCAACCCCGGTACTCCTGTGCTCCGTCCCGCGGCGACGAGATGGATCGCGAGACGTTCCGACCCGTGGTTCCCGCATTGGACCAGGAATCGCCGCGTCAAGGCGACCGATGGCAGCTCGTTCATGAGCGTCTCCCCCGCCCGGCCTGACCGCAGCCGAATGGCTACTGGTCACTCTATCACCGCGCGCTGGCGCGCCCGACCATTTCTGATCGGACGCACCTGTCCCTCCGCCGCTGAGGATTGTGTTCTTGCTCCACTGAAGACTGCCTGCCGTGTCGAGGGTCGCGATCATGCCGCCGCCCAAGGGTCGACGACCTCGATGCCGGCGTCCTCGAAGTCGCGAACATTGCGCGTCGCAATCGCCATGCGGTGGGAGCGGGCGATTGCCGCAATCTGGCAGTCAGCGGGTGCGACGGGCCGGCCGGCGGAACGGCGCTTGGCGGCGATGTGCGTATGCGCGCGCCGCGCCGCTGTCGAACGGCAGCACCCGATTCTCGAAAGCTTCGCCCAGCATGTTCTCGATGTCCGAGACCAGTGTCTCCCGGCGCTGGCCTGTCGGCAGGATGGCGGCCCCATAGCGCAGTTCTGCTTCGCCGACCGCGGAGAAGAACAGGTTCTCCAGGCGGTGGCCGGCTGCCCACGCGGCGACGGTCGGGTCAGGCGCCTGGCGCATCAGTTCGGATACGACGTTCGTGTCCAGCAGCACAGTCATGGCCGTGGGATCAGTCGAAGGACGGCGGCTCGCGCCCGGGCTCGCGCGGCGGTAACTTCAGGGCCAAGCCGTTGGCCGGGCCGAAGTGCGAGCGGATGATGGTCGTCAGATTCCGGGAGCTCGGCTTGCGCCCGACGACCTCGCGCAGGATCAGTCGCGCTTCCTCTTCCATGGAGCGGCCATTGTCCGCCGCCCGCACACGCAGCCGAGTCTTGACGTCGTCGTCGAGGTTGCGAATGGTGATGCTCGCCATGTTTGTAGGCCCTCCGTGTCGAAACATAACCCCGGACAACGCGTGCGTTGAAAGCATAACGCTGCGGATGCATGCGGCCCACCAAGTGAGTACGGGTGGACGGCGACAGTTGGATTCGCGGTCTGTCCGCGTTCGACGGTACCGGGCTCTTGACCGCAACTCCCGACGGTTCATCCCCGAGCAGCGGGGTGGAACTCCCTCCGGCAATTGGATCACGCGCCATTTCGGGGTTCATCCCCGCTTGGTCAGTCCTGACCGGCGGCGTCTTGCTCGTAGCGGTTGATCACCTCGTTCGCCTGCTCGATGCTGCGCACGACGCCGTCGCCAGTCGTCTGCTGCAGCACCCATTCGTGGGCGCTCTGCTCCTCGTCGGCGCTTGACGGGTCGGTCAGGCTCAGGTCGAGCCGGTCAGCGGCGCACCGCTTCGAATCCACTCGGCGCGGTAGCGTCGGCTGCGCTCGCCCTCCGCTCTCAGCACCTCTACCGGCTTGAGCTCGGCCGTCGCGTCGCGTACGTGTGCCGCCCATCTCGGTCGAGCGTCTTCTCGCCGCTCACGCTCGTCGCCCTGAGCAGGATCGTCCCGTTGGACGCCTGAACAGTCCAGTGTCCAGCGTGCCGGTCCGATGCCGGTTCATGAGCGCGAATCAGGGTCGTTTCGGCGTCGCCACGATGGCCCGCGTGCTCGGTGTCTCCCCGAGGGGGTACTACGCGTGGCGTCGACGTCCGCCTTCGGCTCGCGCGCGGGCCGATGCGGAGCCGACGGCCCGCGTGCAGGAGATTCATGCCGGCAGCCGGGCCTCGTACGGTGCGCCGCGTAGGGTTCAGTGAGGCCCTTGCTGTGCGGGATGCACCGCGTCGCGGTTCCTTCGAGCGTCCTCACGGCTCCCGCGCCTCTCTGAGCCGGTCGCCGGCCTCAGTGGACGGCGCTGCGGTGGCCGCAGTCGCAAGGCGCTCGGGCCGCTTCCGGACACCACCCGACGAGCAAGCAGCCGCGACAGCCAGGAACTCGCGAGGCGGGCGAGCGCCGGCACGGAGGTCGAACAGGCGCGCGAGGCAGGAGCAACGTGAAGAACGCCAGGACTGCCTGGAGCACTTCTCCGGCGGGGGGCATTGGGGGGAGGGGCTGCTGATAGGCTTGGTGATAACGCCTTCAGGGCGGTGTTTCTTCAATAACTTACGGAGATAGATGGTGGAGGCGGCGGGAGTCGAACCCGCGTCCGAAGATCCAGCGCCGAGGGAATCTACATGCGTATCCGCCCTTGATTGTGTCGCTTCCGGCGTCGAAGGGCGGCGGAAACCGCCGGAAGCCGAGCCCCGATAAATCTCGTCGTTGCGTGTCGGTGCCGCGCGCTACGACCAGCCCACTGTATGACACCTGACTCCCGGCCCGCGGGCGTGGTCAGGACAGGCGCGCTGTCTGATTAGGCAGCGAGAGGAAGCTGCGTGTCCGCAGTTACATTTGGTTTTCCATCGGATTAACGAGTCGATGGTGCTCGGCATGCATCCCGCGGTTCCATGACCCCCGTCGAAGCCGTGTCGCCCCCATCGGCGAACATCCAAGCCATTATAATCCGAGGTGGCATGGCTGGAACGCGCAGCGTCGACGACGTGGTGCAGGTGGTCGTCCCACGCCTGCAGGACGCGGTTGCGTCGGAGATCCGGAATCTGGCTCAGGAGCTGGCCGCCCGCGCCGACGCGGTGCGGGCCGAGGCGGACGCCGAGCACGAAGCTTCGCTCGCCCGCGAGCGTGAGCGGGCGATGGCGGAGCGGGCCGAAGCGGTCTCCGCGGCAGTGGCCGTGGCGCGGGAGCAAGCGGCACTGGGCGTGGTTTCGCGTCTGCTGGATGCGGTCCGCCGATTGGACGAGCAGGCCACGTTGAGCGGTCTACTGGACGCGTTCGTCGAGTTGGCGGCCGCGGAAGCCGGCCGGGCCGCGCTGTTCGTGGTCGCGCACGAGGGGCCGCGGATCTGGCGTGTGGTGGGACCGGATGCGCCGGCCAATGCAGAGCGGCGTGTCCTGACCGCGACCGACGCCGGTGTCGTGGCACGGGCGCTCGGCGAGCGACGGAGCGTGTCCGTGAAGCAGGGCAGCGTCGAGGCCGACGAGGATCGGCCTCCCGCCTGCATGATGCTGCCGGAGAATCGGTCGGGCGTCGCCGTGCCGGTGCTGATCGGAGGCGAGCCGCTGGTGGCGGTCTACGCCGACGAGGGATCGGAAGGGACCGGAGTGGACAGTGCCCGCTGGATTGCGGTTATCGAGATCCTGGCAAGCCACGCGGGATCCCGTCTGGAGGCTCTGGCGGCCGAGCGGGCCGCGGCGTTCGCTCGCGACGCCGTTGCCGCGGCGCCGTCCGCGGGTGACGCGACGGCGGATACCGACACAGGTGAAGCTGCGGGATAGCGGTCCCGCGGTCACATCCCGTGCGGCGGTTGGCGGGCGGCTGGCAGCTTGCGTCGCAGAACGGAGCGAAGCGGAGTGCTGAGGCGTAAGGTCATGGAGCGTGGGGGATGGGCCGAAACGCCGAGCCGGCGAGGCGTTTCGGGGCGCTAGTTGCGGGTCGGAATCAGCAGTTGCTGCCCGGCCCGGATTGCTGTCCGCCGCCCCATCGAGTTCGCTTCCTGGATCGCGCGCACGGTGGTGCCGTAACGCTGGGCGAGACCGATGAGCGTGTCGCCGCGGACCACTCGGTGGGTGACGGTGGTTGCCCGCGGTTGCTCCGAACGCACGCGAAGCACGCTGCCCGGCGTCAACTGCTGGTCCCAGAGACCGTTGTCGCGGATGATCCGCCAGGGCGTCGATTCCATCCGGTCGGCCAGCGCCTTGAGGTCGTCGCCTTCCTGCACGACGTACTCCTCGTGCTCGCCCTCCCACCCGAGCGGCAGGCGCAGCAATTGTCCCGGCGGCAGATCCTGCAGATGCCACAGGTCGTTCGTCTCGCGCATTGCGTCATGATCGATGTCGAGCAGGAACCCCAGGTGAATGTAGTTGTCACCGAGACGTGTCAAGTACTCGACCCGATCGTCCCCGGCCGGCGTCAGGAGGCCGGTCCGCGGCTCCAACGGATAGGCGACGAACTGGCCGGTCCGCAGCGGGCGCGTGGACAGGAACGGGTTGTGCATGCGTAGCGTCGGCACGGAGCGGCCGGTGCGCTGCGAGAGGGACCACCAGTCGTCGCCTTCCTGAACCGCCTCGAGTCCGATGCCCTCCGCGTGCCTCCGCACGGAGGCCTCGTGCAGCTTGAGCACGTTGCGGTAGGCGCCGACCGACAGGAGGTACTGCAGGGTTTCCAGTGGCGGGCGTCCGCCGCGCGCCCGTCCCGGACCGCCGTTGTAGGCAGCGACCGCGTAGTCCTCGCGCTCGAACTGGCGGATCATCTGGCTGATGTACTTGATGCCGGCCTCGATGTTGGTGTCGACCTGCAGACCGCGAAACGTCGCCGGCATCACCTGGAAGTAACCGTTCGCCCCGGCGACCGACGTCAGGCCGGGGTTGCCTCCCGATTCCTGTATCAGCACCGCGCGGGCGAGGTCGTAGTCGACGTCGTACCGTTCGGTGTACCCCCGTATCTCGTCCTCGATGGTCATCGCCTTGCGGTACATGCCAAGGAACTGCGGCGAGAAGTCGTCGAGAGGGAGAAGCAGGGCGGCGTCGTCCGGTGTGATGGCGACGCGTGGCTGGTTGGTACCGCTGCGCGGCGGCTGTGCCTGCGGCGCAACCGTCACCGCAACGACCAGTCCCAGCATCGCAGGGAGCCGGCTCCAAATGCGCACGCGCCCGAGGGATGTCCGCATCGCGTTCGAGAGACATTAAAGCACAAGCCGCCCTCCCGCCGGCAGCCCCGCGAAAAAGGCGGCTCGGGGCGCTGCCCCGGCAGCGGGTCGGCGCCGTGTCTTGCACACCTCAGCGCAGAATGGAACGGTTCACGACGGTCTCCAGCAGTTCCTGGCGCCCGGACAGGGGGCTGGGCTCGACGGCGTTGGCGATGACGTGGTCGGACAGATCCGCAAGGGTCGCTCCGTCCAGGATTTGCTGCCCCAGCGGGCCGCTCCAGCCGGCGTAGCGGGACTCGACGAAGCCGGCCAGGTCGCCGCGTTCGATCAGAGCCGCCGCGCTCAGCAACCCCTGCGCCAGCGCATCGAGGCCGCCGATGTGGCCGTGGAACAGGTCGTCGCGAGAGACGCTCTGGCGCCGGAGCTTCGCGTCGAAGTTGAAGCCCCCGGCGCCGAGGCCGCCGCCGCGCAGGATCTCGTACAGCGCCAGCGTGGTTTCCTCGACGCTGTTGGGGAACTGGTCCGTGTCCCAGCCGTTCTGGGGATCGCCGCGGTTGGCGTCGACGCTGCCGAACAGGCCGTTGGCGATGGCGTAGGCCAGCTCGTGCTGGAAGCTGTGTCCGGCCAGCGTGGCATGGTTGACCTCGATGTTGAGCTTGATCGCCCGGTCGAGGTCGTACTTCTGCAGGAACGCGTGCACCGCCGCCGCGTCGTAGTCGTACTGGTGCTTGGTCGGCTCGTGAGGCTTGGGCTCGATCAGCAGCACGCCGTCGAACCCGATCCGCGCCTTGTGCTCGACCACGAGGCTCATGAAGCGCCCGAGCTGGTCCGCTTCGCGCCGCAGGTCGGTGTTGAGCAGCGTGTCGTAGCCTTCGCGCCCGCCCCACAGGACGTAGTTGGCCCCGCCCAGCCGGTGGGTCACCTCCAGGCAGTGCTTCACCTGCGCGGCCGCGTAGGCGAAGACCTCCGGGTCCGGATTGGTGGCCGCGCCGGCCGCGTAGCGGGGGTGGCTGAACAGGTTGGCGGTGCCCCAGAGCAGACGGATCCCGGTGGCTTCCATACGCGCCGCCATCCGGTCGGCGATGCGCGAGACGTAGTCGTTGCTTTCCGCCAGGGTGGCGCCCTCGGGCGCGATGTCGCGGTCGTGGAAGCAGAAGAAGGGCACCCCGAGCTTCTCGAAGAATTCGAACGCGGCATCCAGCTTGTGCTCGCAGGCTTCCAGGCTGTCGGTCCCGGTCAGCCACGGCCGGTCCAGCGTCCCGCCGCCGAACATGTCGATGCCGGGGGCGTTGAACGAGTGCCAGTAGCAGACGGCCGGCCGCAGGTGGTCCTCCATCCGCTTGCCGAGCACCTCGCGGTCCTTGTCGTAGTAGCGGAACGCGAGCGGGTCGGCGGTGTCCGGCCCTGCGTAGACGATGCGGTCGACGTTGTCGAAGAACGGTGCGCTCACGAGCTGACTCCTCTCCTGAATTCGTCGCGAAGGGCGGCGTACAGGGCGCGATAGCGCGGCAAGCCTTCCGCGTACGTCGCGCGTAACCGGGCATCGGGCGACACGACGTCGGTGGCGGGCGGGGGGGTGGCGACGTCGGACGGCGATTCCCCCGTCACGGCCAGTCGGGCCAGCCGCGCGGCGCCCAGCGCGGGGCCGACCTCGGCCGCCGTGCGGTAGGTCAGCTCCTGGTCCAGCACGCTCGCGAGAATGCGTCCCCACAGGCCGCTGCGCGATCCGCCGCCGATGACCGCGATCTCCGCCGGGGCCCCGTCCCGGTCGAAGAGCACGTCACGTGCGTCCGCGAACGCGTAGGCCACGCCTTCCAGCACGGCCCGTCCCAGGGTGGCCGGTGTGGTGTCGTGGTGCAGACCGAAGAAGACGCCCTTGGCGCTCGCGTCGTTGTGCGGCGTCCGCTCGCCCGAGAGATACGGCAGGAACAGGACGTCGGCCGGCGTGTCCTCGGCCTCGATGGCGTCGAGCAGGGCCGGAACGTCGCCGAACCCGAGCAGCGGCGCCGCCCATGCCAGGCAGGACGCGGCGCTCAGGATGACGGACATCCGATGCCACGTACCCGGCAGGCAGTGGCAGAAGCTGTGCACGGCCCGCTCGGGGTCGGCGCGGTATTCGTCGTCGGCGACGAACAGCACGCCGGAGGTGCCGAGCGACAGCGACGCCCGCCGGCCGTCGATGACACCGGCCCCGATGGCGCCCGCCGCCTGGTCGCCCGCTCCGCCCGCGACCGGGATGCGGGCCAGGCCCCAGGCCTCGGCCACCGCGGGCCGCAGGATTCCCGCCGGTTCGCTGCCCTCGACGAGGCCGGGCATCGCCGTACGGGTCAGTCCGCTCGCCGCCAGGATCTCTTCGCTCCAGTCCCGCCGCGCGACGTCCAGCCACAGCGTGCCGGCGCTGTCGGAGCGGTCGGACAGGTACTCGCCGGTCAGGCGCAGGCGAAGATAGTCCTTCGGCAGCAGGACCCTGGCGACCCGCGCGAAGATCTCGGGCTCGTGCTCCGCCACCCAGACCAGCTTGGGCGCGGTGAAGCCCGGCATGGCGAGGTTGCCGGTGATGGCCGGCAGGCGGGGCTCGCGCTCGGTGAGCTGCCGGCAGGCTTTCTCGGAACGCCCGTCGTTCCACAGAATGGCCGGCCGCAGCACCGCGTCGTCGGCGGCGAGAAGCGTCGCGCCGTGCATCTGGCCCGACAGGCCGATCGCCTCCACGGCGCGGCTGTCGACGTGGCGCAGCACGGCGCGCACCGCCGTGTCCGTGGACTGCCACCACGCGGCGGGATCCTGCTCGGACCACAGGGGCCTCGGCCGCGAGACGGTCAGCGGAGCGGTGAACGCGGCGCGCACCGCCTGCCCGCGGTCGACGACGATTGCCTTGACGCCGGACGTGCCGAGATCGATGCCGAGATACACGATTTCACCTGCCGTTGCACCGTGAGCGCTTCGCCGCCGTCCGTGGCGAGCATGTAGAGGCGGATGGCGGCGGAGCAGTGTCCGGTCTGCCGTGTTCACGACATCGGCCGCCCGGTTCCATTCCCCCGATCCCCGTCGTCGCGAAGCTCGGCCGGCTGCCGCCGCCCGCCGCCGCGCCGCCTGCTATTCTGAAAGGTCGATGTCGCCCGCCGCGTCCGCGCTGATTCCCTATCTTCTCCGCTATCGGCAGCGGTTCGCCCGCGGGTCGGTGTTTCTCGTTCTGTCCACCGCGATCACGCTGCTGTCGCCCTGGGTGCTGAAGCACGCGGTGGACGACCTGGCGGCACGCCTGGGTTCGGAGCCGATCGCCGTCGGTGGGCCGTCCATGGCGTTCTTTGCGGCCGTGCTCGTCGGCCTGGCGCTGGCCGGGGGCGCCTGCCGCTTTCTCATGCGGCGCATCATCATAGGCGCTTCGCGGGAGATCGAGCTCGATCTGCGAAACGACCTCTTCCGTCATCTCCAGCGCCTGCCTCCGGCCTGGTTCCAGGCCAATCGTACCGGCGACCTCATGTCGCGCGCGACGAACGACCTTTCCGCCGTCCGCATGCTGGCGGGTCCCGCGATCATGTACACGGCCTCGACCTCGATCACCTTCGTCGTCGCGCTGGTCCTGATGCTGTCGCTGTCGCCGACGCTGACCTTGTTGGCGTTGCTTCCGCTGCCGGTCGTATCGGTCGTCGTCAAACGCTTCGGCAGCGCCATCTACGTGCGTTCCGAACGCATCCAGGCACAACTGGCGCACATGAGCGCGGTGGTGCAGGAGGCCCTGGCCGGGGTCCGAGTCGTCAGGGCCTATCGCCGCGAGGAGGTGGAGACCGAACGGTTCCGCGCCGTCAACGAGGAGTATGTCGCCCGCAGCCGCGCCATGATCCGCCTCCAGGGCGCGTTCCACCCGACGCTGGCGTTCTTCCTCGGCCTGTCGGCGCTCGTCGTGCTCTGGATCGGCAGCCGCCACGTCATCGACGGCCGCCTGTCCCTCGGCGACTTCGTCGCGTTCAACGCCTACGTCGCGATGTTGAGCTGGCCGATGATCGCGTTCGGCTGGGTGACGAACATGCTGCAGCGCGGCCTGGCGGCCTGGCAGCGGATGCTCGACATCCTGGGGGTCGAGCCGGCGATCCGCGATCCCGACGATCCGGTCGAGCCGTTTCGGGTCCGGGGCGCCGTGGAGTTCCGCAACCTGACCTTCGCCTACAACGGGCGGCCGGTGCTCTCGGGGGTGTCGGCGCGGGTGGAGCCGGGGCAGGTGCTGGCCCTGGTGGGACCGACCGGCGCCGGCAAGTCGACGCTGGTCGATCTGCTGCCGCGGTTGTTCGACCCGCCGCCGGGCACGGTGTTCGTCGACGGAGTCGATGTTCGCGACCTGCCCCTCGATACGCTCCGCGGCGCCATCGGCTACGTGCCGCAGGAGCCGTTGCTCTTTTCGGAGACGGTCGCCGGCAACGTCGCTTTCGGTGCCCGCGGCGCGGAGCGGCGGGACGGCGCGGCGGTCGCCGACGCGGTGGCGCTGGCGCAGCTCGACGCCGATGTGGCGGGGTTCCCGCGCGGGCTCGACACCGAGGTCGGCGAACGCGGCATCACGCTGTCGGGCGGGCAGAAGCAGCGGGCGGCGCTGGCGCGCGCCATCCTTACCGATCCCCGGATCCTGATTCTCGACGACGCGCTGTCGGCGGTCGACACCCACACCGAGGAGGCCATTCTCGCGCGGCTTCGGGCGGTGATGCGGCAGCGCACGACGATTCTCGTCGCCCACCGCATCTCGACCGTGCGCGACGCCGATCTGATCCTGGTGCTCGACGACGGCCGGGTCGTGGAGCGAGGCAACCACGCCGAGCTGGTGGCGCTCGACGGTCTCTACGCCGGCCTGCACCACAAGCAACTGCTGGAGGCGGAGCTGGACGAATCGTAGGCCGCGGCGCGGGGACGTCCCGCGAGCCACGACGGAGAGAGATGTCTCTTCACGAACCGGAGGTGCTGGGCAAGGCGTACGACGCGCGGCTGATGCGGCGCCTGCTCGGCTACCTGCGTCCCCACCGGCGGTCCGTGGGAGTCGCTCTGGCGGCGATCTCGGCCGGTTCGGTGCTGCAGCTCGCACAGCCCTGGCTGACGAAGGTCGCGATAGACGATCACATCGCGGTGGGCGCTATCGACGGCCTCGATCGCATCGCGCTGGCGTTCCTGCTCGTACTGGCCGCCTCGTTCGTGCTCGAGTACGTGCAGACGTGGACGATGCAGATGATGGGGCAGCGGATCATGTTCGATCTGCGGATGGAGATCTACGGTCATCTGCAGCGTCTGGATCTCCGCTTCTACGATCGCAACCCGGTCGGCCGCCTGATGACCCGCGTCACCTCGGACGTGGATACCCTGAACGAGCTGTTCACGTCCGGGGTCGTTACCGTGTTCCGCGACGTTTTCATGCTGGCCGGCATCATGGTCGTCCTGCTGTGGATGGACTGGCGGCTCGCCCTGGTCACCTTCGCCGTCCTGCCCGCCATCGCCTGGGTGACGCACTGGTTCCGCATGCACGCGCGCGAGTCGTACCGCCGCGTACGGATTCAGATCGCCCGCATCAACGCGTTCCTGCAGGAGAACATCAGCGGCATGGCGACGGTGCAGATCTTCCGCCGCGAGGTGCGCAATTTCGAGCAGTTCGAGCGGATCAACCGCGCCCACCGCGATGCCAACGTCGAGTCCATCTTCTACTACGCGACCTTCTACCCCGCCATCGAGGTGCTGGGCGCCGTCGCCACCGCCCTCATCATCTGGTACGGCGGCGGCCGGGCGGTGCAGAACACGGTCGAGCTGGGGGTGCTGGTGGCGTGCCTGCAGTACTCGCAACGCTTCTTCAAGCCCATCAGCGACCTGTCGGAGAAGTTCAATATCCTGCAGTCGGCGATGGCGTCCTCCGAGCGCATCTTCGCGCTGCTGGATACTCCGGTCGAGATAACTTCACCCCCGGGGTCCGTGACGGTGCCCGCTTCGTCCGCCGGCGCGCTGGAGGCCGTGCCGGCCCGGCTCCCGGCAAGCCGTGGCGGCAGCGGTCGCATCCGGTTCGAGCACGTCTGGTTCGCCTACCGGGACGACGAATACGTGCTGCGCGACGTCTCGTTCGATGTCGCCGCCGGTGAACGGGTCGGCGTGGTCGGTGCGACGGGGGCGGGCAAGACCACCCTCATCAACCTGCTGATGCGCTTCTACGACGTGGACCGGGGGCGGATCACCATCGACGGCGCCGACATTCGGGAGATCCCGCTGCCCGACCTGCGACAGCGCTTCGGACTGGTGCTGCAGGACGTGTATCTCTTCTCGGGGAGCGTGCGGGACAACATCCGGCTCGGGGACGAAGCGATAGGCGACAGCGACGTGCACGCCGCCGCGCGGAGCGTCCATGCCGACCGCTTCATCGAGCGCCTGGCCGACGGGATGGACACGGAGGTCGGTGAGCGCGGCGCCAGCCTCTCGGTTGGGCAGCGGCAGTTGTTGAGCTTCGCTCGCGCGCTCGCCTTCGCTCCCGATGTCCTGCTGCTCGACGAGGCGACGGCGAGCGTCGATACCGATACCGAGCGTGTCATCCAGGATGCGCTGCACGTGCTGATGGCGGGGCGGACCACCATCGCCATCGCGCACCGCTTGTCGACGGTACAGGACATGGACCAGATCCTGGTGCTTCACAAGGGCGAGCTGCGCGAGGCGGGTACTCACCAGCAGCTTCTGGCGCGCCGCGGGCTGTACCACACGCTGTATCAGTTGCAGTACAAGGACCAGGAGCGCGGACCGGTATCGGGGTTTCCGTCGCCGGAGCCGGGGGTGCTCGAGCCGGCAGTGGCGGACTCGGCGACCGATTGACGCAAGCTGGCTCCCGGCTCAGTCGACGCCAGTGAAGTGTTCGTACCCGGGGGGGAGCGGCTCGTCTTTCCCACCGCGACGGATCCGCAACCCGGGCTCCTTCGTGACAATTCCGATCGGGGTGATCGGCAGGTCTCCGATCCGGCGCCGCACGTGCCGCAGGCGTCCGCGGAACGCCGGGGGGCTCGTGAACGCGAGCTCGTAGTCGTCGCCGCCCGCCAGGGACGCGGCCACGGGGTCGAGGCCGGCCCGTTCGAACCAGGTGCGTGCCTCCGGATGGATCGGCAGCGCTTCGGCGTCGACCTGTACCCCGACGCCGCTCGCGGCCGCGATCCGGCGGACGGCGTCGCCGAGCCCGTCGCTCAGATCCATGCAGGCGCGGGCAGCCCGGTTGCGGCCCAGCGCAACCCCGAGGGTGACTCGTGCCTCGGGGCGGCGGTGGTGTCGGCGGCACTCTTCGGGAGGCGGGCCCGCCGGGTGGTCGGCCTGCCGCAGCGAAGCCAGGCCGGCCGCCGCCGCCCCGATGGCGCCGCTGACGTAGACGATGTCTTCCGGCCGGGCGCCGTCGCGGCCGAGCACGCGCCGCCGTTTCGCGCTGCCGATGGCGGTCACGCCGATGACGAGCGCCCCGGGGGCGGCGGTGACGTCGCCGCCGACCAGCGTCGTGCGGTGGCGGGCGGCTTGCGCCAGGAAGGCGTCGATCATCTCGTCGACGTCCGCGACGAGCCAACCTGCCGGTAGCGACAGGGCGAGCAGGGCGTGCCGGGGTGCGGCGCCCATGGCTGCCAGATCGCTCAGGTTGACGGCGAGCGCCTTGTTGCCGATGTCGGTCGGCGAACTGTGGGCGAGGTCGAAGTGCACTCCTTCGACCAGCGTGTCGGTGGTCAGAACGGAGAGTGCGCCACGGTCCGGCTCGACGACGGCCGCGTCGTCTCCGATACCGGTCACCACTCCCTTGCCGTGAGCGGGCACACGCTCCCGGATGCGCTGTATGACGGCGTGCTCGCCGATGTCGCCGACGGTTGGGGAATTGCGCACGACGGACCGCTACCGCGCGTACTCCACCGAGCGGGTCTCGCGGATCACGGTGACCTTGATCTGGCCGGGGTACTGGAGCTCGTTCTCGATGCGCTTGGCGATGTCCTTCGAGAGCCAGACCGCCTCTTCGTCGGTGATGCGCTCGCTCTCGACCATCACGCGGATCTCGCGGCCGGCCTGCAATGCAAACGACTTCGAAACACCCTTGAACGAGTCGGCGATGCCTTCGAGGTTCTCGAGGCGCTTGACGTACGACTCGAGAATGTCGCGGCGGGCGCCCGGCCGCGCGGCGGAGATGGCGTCGGCTGCCTGTACGAGCATCGATTCCAGCGAGGGCCAGTCGATGTCCATGTGATGGGCGGCCATGGCGTCCACCACCGCGTCCGACTCGCCGTGCTTGCGCAGGAAGTCGATGCCGATCTGCAGATGGGTGCCCTCGAGCTCGCGGTCCATCGCCTTGCCGACGTCGTGCACGAAGGCGGCGCGGATGGTCGTGTGCGCGTCGAGGCCGAGCTCGCGTGCCATCACGCCGGCGACGTAGGCGACCTCCTTGGAGTGCGCAAGCACGTTCTGGCCGTAGCTGGTTCGGAATTTCAGCCGGCCCATCATGCGGGCGATCTCGGAATGCAGGTCATGGATTCCCAGCTCGAACGCTGCTGCTTCGCCCTCCTTGAGGGTAGCCTCGTCAACCTCGGAGCGCACCTTCTCGACCACTTCCTCGATTCGCGCCGGATGGATGCGGCCGTCGGAGACGAGCTGCTCGATGGCGCGCTTGGCGATCTCCCGGCGGTACGGGTCGAAGCTCGACAGGATGATGGCGCCGGGGGTGTCGTCGACGATCAGCTCCACGCCGGTAGCGGTCTCCAGGGCCCGGATGTTGCGTCCCTCGCGACCGATGATGCGCCCTTTGAGGTCGTCGCTCGGGAGATCGACGACCGAGACCGTCGTCTCTATGGCGTGGTCGGCGGCGCTGCGCTGGATCGCCTGCGTAATGATGTGCTTCGCCTTGTCGGCGGCGGTTTCCCGCGCCTCGTGCTCCAGCCGCTTGACGAGGTTGGCGGCATCGCGGCGGGCGTCCGATTCGAGCTGGCGGACGAGCAGTTCCTTCGCTTCGTCCGCGGTCATGCCGGAGACCCGCTGGAGCTCGGCACTCGTCTGCTCGACGAGTTCGCGGCACCGCACTTCCTCGGTCGCGGCCGCGTTCTCGCGATCCAGGACAGCGTCCTCTCGAGCCCGCAGCTCGCGCGCCGCTCGATCCACACCCGAGCTGCGTTCCGCGAGCGCGCGCTTGCGATCGTTCAGCTCGCGTTCCAGCGCAGCCAGCTCTTCGCGGCGTTGCCGCGCGTGATTCTCGGTTTCGTGCCGGAGGTTCTGAGCCTGCTCGCGGGTGGAGAGTTCCGCTTCCTTGCGCCGCGCACCGATCTCTCGCTCGGCGTCCCGCAGCAGGCGTTCCGCCTCGTCGTGTGCGTGGCCGACCGTCTGGGCCGCAATCCTGCGGCGTGCGGCGAGCCACACACCGAAAATGATCAATCCGACGACGGCGGCCGTGAGGCCGGCGGCGACGACGCTCGGAAAGAGCTGCATGCGCGACTCGCACGGAGTCGGCGCGGCATGCCGGGCCGCGGGACGCAACCCGAAGAACCCCGCGATTACCGTGTGGGGAGGTCGTATGAACCTGCGCGTGCAGGTGGAACCGCTATATTCAGACCCCGCCTCTAGGCTTCCTCGGGCCGAGGCGTGCACACAGCGAAGCGTCGCGGTTCACTTCGATACAACAATGGCTCAAACGAGCCTCCAGACCATCACGCGTACTGCAGGGAATCTCAAAAACCAACATACGTGCCGTGCTCCGTTTCTGCGGGGATCTTAGAACGAAGCCGCAGTGGGGGCAAGGCGCCGGCCCGTTCAAACGGAGTGGTCGGGTGGCGACGACGGCGTTTCCGGCGCCTCGAACGGGGCGTCGTCCGCCGCAAAGGCGGGACGTTCCTGCGCAACCGGTGTGGTGCGTACGGCACCCACCGCGCGGTCCACCATGGCCTCGATGGCCAGCATGCGATCCAGGACGTGGCGTTCGTCGTCCGCTCGGCCGTCCAGGCTGCGAAAGTAGTCGTCGGCGATGTTCAGAGCGGCGAGAACCGCCACGTGCACCAGGTCGCGACGCGGGGCACGATTCGCGACGGCCTCCATCTTCTCGCGGACGTACGCGCCCAGGCGCGACACGTCGTCGGAGCCCAGCCGACTGCGGATGGGATACTCCCGACCCAGGATCTGGATAGTGGTGACGGCAGAGTCGCTCGTCTTGTCCATCGCGTGGTAAACCGGGTGGCGCGTGCGAGTTCCGTCGAACGGCGTCCTGGTCCGGTTTCGACCCGCCGCTAGCGCCCCGAAACGCCTCGCCGGCTCGGCGTTTCGGCCCATCCCCTCCGTTCCATGACCTTGCGCCGCAGCACTTCGCTTCGCTCCGTTCTGCGGCGCAAGGTCCTAGAGGTCGAATGCTTCAAGCTGATCGAGCATCTCCGAGACCCGTGCGCGCACCTGCTCGCGCTCGGTCCGGAGCGTCTCCATCTCCGCCGCGTCGGTCTGCGTGACGGTCAAGCGCTCCTGGAGCGCATCGAGCTCCTCGCTCAACCGCTCGTTGTGGGTCCGCGTCTCCGCCAACTCCTGGCGCGTCTGTTCGAGCATCTGGACCAGCGCCGTCACTTTCTGGGCGAGACGGTCCACGGTGGCCAGGTCGACGTATTGGGTCGTGTCCGACATCAAGGATCCAACTCCTTCAAACAGGCGGTGCTCCGTTTCGGCACCGCTACCGCAGCGCGGCTCCATGCGCGGTCTGCAGTGCGGTCACGATCTCGTCGACGGCCTGTTGTACCTCCGCGTCCGTCAACGTGCGATCCGTGGCGCGGAACACCAGCCGGAACGCCAGGCTCATGTGACCCTGCGGAACGCCCTTGCCGGTGTAGAGATCGAACTCGCGTACCTGCAGCAGCGTTTCCGGCGCAACGGATCGAATCGTGTCACGAACCGTGGCGGCGGGCAAGGCGGCGTCAACGATCACCGCCAGATCGCGGACGATGGAGGGATAACGTGGCAGCGGCGCCGCGACCATCCGGTGACGGTCGGTGCCGGCGCGCGCGATGGCACCGAGATCGAGCTCGGCCACGAAGATGGCGTCGTCGGTGGGGAGGCCGCGCGCCTGCGCGATGGATGGCGCGAGCTCCCCGGCATGGCCGAGCACGAGCGGGCTCGCGGCGTCCGGCATCCTCGCCCGCACAAGGGCGGCGCGGCCCGGAGCGAGCGTGGGTCGGGCCGCCGGCTCGTACTCGGGCGTTACCCCGAAGGCTTCGCAGACCCGGTCGATGAGCCCGATGGCATCGAAGATGTCGGTCTGCCGTTCGCCCGCACTCCAATGCCTGGGAACCGAATCGCCGGTGAGCGCGACGGCCACGCCGGACGTCTCGCCGGCCGTGGCGGTGAAGCGACGCCCGATCTCGAACAGGCGGATGTCGCGGTGCTCGCGTCGGCGATTGTGGATCAGCGCGTCGAGCAGTCCCGGGACCAGGGACGGCCGGAGCACCGCGAATTTCTCCGACAGCGGATTGGCGATGCGAACCAGCTCTTCAGGTCGGTCCACGAACGGACGCGCGGCGGTTTCCTCGACAAAGCCGTAGGTGATGGCTTCCGAGCAGCCTCCGGCGGTCAACACCCGCCGGAGAAGTCGCTGCCTGGACAGCGCGGCGCTGGGTGGCGCCGGCGGGCGGACCATCGCGGGGAAGGTCGACGGCAGCCGTTCGTAGCCGTAGTGGCGAGCGATCTCCTCGACAAGGTCGATCTCCCGACTCACATCCACGCGGTGCGACGGCACCGTCACGCGCCACCGCTTGCCGCCGCCATCGTCCGGCACCGCATCGACGCCGAAGTCGAGCCTTTCCAGGGTGGCCGATACGAAACCGGGCTCCACCGCCACCCCTAGCACGCGGCCGACCCGTTCATGGCGTAGCGTGACGGTGCCGCGGGTCCGGGGCGTGAGATAGCGGTCGACGATGGACCCGCGCGGCGCGCTGCCTCCGATCTCGTCGAGAAGCTGTAGCGCGCGCCGCATCGCGCGCACGGGGGCCTCGATGTCGGCGCCCCGCTCGAAGCGGAACGAGGCGTCCGTCGACAACGCCAGCCGCTTGCTCGTGCGACGTACCGAGACGGGATCGAACCACGCGCTCTCGAACGCGACGAGCCTCGTCTCGTCGGTCACCTCGGAATCGGCTCCGCCCATGACCCCGGCCACCGCCTGAGGGCGAGTGCCGTCGGCGATGACGAGCATGTCGACTGCCAGCGGGCGCTCGACGCCGTCGAGCGTGCGCACGCTCTCTCCAGCCCGCGCGCAGCGGATTCTCAACTCGCCGCCTGCCAACCGGGCGAGATCGAACGCATGCATCGGTTGGCCGAGCTCGAGCATGACGTAGTTCGTGACGTCGACGATGCTGTTGATGGGGCGGACCCCCGCCGCTTCGAGTCGCGCCGCCATCCAGGCCGGTGACGGACCGACTGTCACCTCCGCCACCGAGGCCGCGTACCGGGGACACAGCGCGCGGGCGTCTTCCTCGATCATCACCGGTAGCGCATCGTCGCCGGTGGGCGTGTCGGCTACGGTCGGCCAGGCGATGGTATCCCCGTAGATCGTCGACACTTCGCGGGCGATGCCGGCGACGCTCAGGCAGTCGGGCCGGTTGGTCGTGATCTCGAGGTCGAGCACGGCGTCCTCGCCCCGGGACGGCCGACCGGGGATGGGCGGCGCCGGGTCGACCGCCGATACTTCGAACCCGTGCGCGGTGAGCGCCTCGGCCAGCTCGTCGACGCTCACCGTTACCGGGACGAGCTCACGCAGCCAGGAAACCAGGATTCTCAATAGGGAAACTGCTCCAGGAGCCGCAGGTCGTTGTCGTAGAACGCGCGGATGTCCTCGACGCGGTACTTCAGGATGGCGATACGGTCGATGCCGACACCGAACGCCCAGCCGGTGAGTCGCTCGGAATCGTAGCCGACCGCTTCCAGCACGGCCGGGTGCACCATGCCGCTGCCGAGTATCTCCAGCCACCCGGTGCGCTTGCAGACCGCGCAGCCGTTCCCGGTGCAGAAGACACAGCTTATGAACACCTCGGCGCTCGGCTCGGTGTACGGAAAGAAGCTCGGGCGGAACATGACCTGCGTGTCCGGCTCGAAGAGCTGCCGCAGGAAGCACTCCAGTGTGCCCTTCAGGTCGCCCATCGTCACGCCTTCGCCCACCAGCAGCCCTTCGACCTGCTGGAACATCGGCGAGTGGGTCAGATCGGGGGTGTCCCGCCGGTAGACGAGTCCGGGCGCGATGATACGCACCGGCGGCTCGTGCGTCTCCATGTAGCGAATCTGCATGCCGGAGGTGTGCGTCCGCAGCAGGGTGCCGGGCGCGCCGGCGGGCGTCCGGAGCGGCGCATCCAGGTACAGCGTGTCCTGCATGTCGCGGGCCGGATGCTCGGGCGGCATGTTGAGCGCCTCGAAGTTGTGGTAGTCGTCCTCGATCTCGGGTCCTTCGAGGATCTCGAAGCCGAGGCCGGTGAAGATCTGTTCGATCTCCTCCCGGATGACCGTCAGCGGGTGGCGGTGGCCGAGCGGGATCTCGCGGCCGGGCAGCGTGACGTCGACGCGGTCCTGCGTCGCCGGAACCGCTCTCGTCCTGGCGGCGGTCCTCGGAGCATCGGCAACCGCGCTTGCGGAGACGTCGTGGACCGTGGGCGAGGGTGGCGGTGCCGCGGCGTCGCGCCGCTGCTCCAGCGCCCGCTCGATCTCCTGCTTCAGCGCGTTGGCCTGCCGGCCGAGATCGCGCCGTGTCTCCGGCGGCGCCTGGGACACGGACTTGAGCAGGGCGGTGACCGCACCGCGCTTGCGGCCCAGGTAGCAGTGGCGCAACTCCTGGAGCTCGTCGGGCGTGCGCGTCCGGTCGAGCTCGGCCAGGAACGCGGCCCGCACTTCGTCGACGGTGGCAGGAGGGGACATCGGTTAACGCTCAGGAGTCCGTGGCGGAACCCCGCGCAGCGTCGATGGCGTGGAGGACGTCCAGGTGCCAGGCGCGACGAGGGAGCATGTTCTGGACGTCCTAGGACGTCGACGCGGTGCGCGCCTCCCTGGCCTGCTCGGCGAGATGCGCGAACGCGTCCGGCTCGCGGACGGCGAGATCGGCGAGCGCCTTGCGATCGAGCCCGACTCCGGCCAGCTTCAGGCCGTTGATGAGGTGGCTGTAGCTCAGGCCGTGCTGCCGCGCCGCCGCCCCGATGCGCGTGATCCACAGACGGCGGAAATCCCGCTTCTTGCGCCGGCGTCCGATGAACGCGTAGTTCAGGGAGGTGTCGACCGCTTCCTTGGCGGCGCGGTACAGCTTGCTCTTGCGCTGGTAGAACCCCTTGGCGCGGGCCAGCAGCTTCTGCCGTTTCGCCCGCCGAATCGTGCCGCGCTTGACTCGAGGCATCTTCTCGACTGCTCCCTACTTGTACGGAATCATGCGCCGGACCCGCGGCTCGTCGGTCGCGTCCATCGTCGTCGTCCCGCGGAGTCCGCGCTTCTGCTTCGTGGTCTTGCTGGTCAGGATGTGGCGCGAGAACGCCTTCTTGCGGGTCACCTTGCCGGTACCGGTGGTGTTGAACCGCTTGGCCGCGCCGCGGTGCGTCTTGAGCTTCGGCATGCGTGTCGCTCCTACCGTCCTACCGTCCCTTCTTCGACATGGACTTGCTCGACAGGATCGTGTGCATCTGGTTGCCTTCCATACGAGGCAGCGTCTCCTGCGTGGCGACCTCCTGGAGCTCGTCGACGAGCCGTTCCAGGATGTGCCGCCCGAATTCCGGATGCGCCATCTCGCGACCGCGGAAGAAGATGGTCGCCTTGACCTTGTCGCCGTGCGCGAGGAAGCGCTCGACGTGCTTCTTCTTGAACTGATAGTCGTGTTCGTCGACCTTCGGCCGGAACTTGATCTCCTTGACCTCGATCGTCTTCTGGTGCTTCTTGGCCTGCCGCGTCCGCTTCTGCTCCTCGTACTGGTACCGCCCGTAGTCCATGATCCGGCAAACGGGCGGCTGGGCGGTCGGCGAGATCTCGACGAGGTCGAGTCCCTTTTCCCGCGCTATCGCAAGAGCCTGCGGCGGCGGCATCACGCCGAGTTGCTCGCCGCCATCGTCGATGACCCGGATCTCGCGTACCCGGATCCGTTCGTTGACTCGCGTGCGGGGCTGGCGGAAATCGCGGCGTGGCCCGCGCGGGCCGCGTCCTGGAGGAATACCTTGCTCCCTTCGTGACAGCGTTCGCCGCTCTGGGCGAAGCGCTAGTTTACTCTGTCGCAGGGGTCCGCTTCAGCCGGACCTCCTTTTCGAGCGTCCGTATCACTTCGTCGAGGGCGCAGGCCCCCAGATCTCCCCGCGTGCGGCTGCGCACCGCCACGGTGCCTTTCTCGACTTCGCGGTCCCCGATCACGAGCATCTGCGGGATCTTCTGAAGCTGGGCTTCGCGGATCTTGAGGCCGATTTTCTCGCGCCGGTCATCGAGCTCCACGCGAAGGCCGGCCGCCGCCAGCCGCTCCTGGACCGTCCGACCGTAATCGTTGTGTCGGTCCGCGATGCTCAGGATGCGCACCTGCACCGGCGCGAGCCACAGCGGGAACGCGCCGGCGTACTGCTCGATCAGCAGGGCGATGAAGCGCTCGAAGCTGCCGAAGATGGCCCGGTGAATCAGCACCGGGGTGTGTTCGGTGTTGTCGGCCCCGATGTACTTCAGGCCGAAGCGCTGCGGCATCTGGTAGTCGAGCTGAATCGTCGCGCACTGCCAACGGCGCCCGATAGCGTCGGTGACGTGGACGTCGATCTTGGGTCCGTAGAAGCTGCCTTCTCCTTCGGAGACGGAGTACGGCGCCCCGCTGGCTTCGAGGGCTCCGCGCAGTTGCGCTTCGGCGTGATTCCACGTCTCGAGCTCGCCCAGGTACTTTTCGGGCCGGGTCGAGAGCTCGACCGCGTAGTCCAGCGCGAAGTCGCGGTAGATCCGGTCGACGAGCCGCATCAGCCGCTCGACCTCCTCGCCGATCTGATCCTCGGTGATGAAGCAGTGCGCGTCGTCCTGCGAGAACTGGCGGACCCGGGTCAGGCCGCTGAGCACGCCCGACGCTTCCTGCCGGTGCAGCACGCCCTGGTCGTGGAAGCGGAGCGGCAGGTCGCGGTAGCTGCGCCCCTCGCTCGCGAACATGAGCATGTGCCCGGGGCAGTTCATCGCCTTGAGAGCGTACTGTGCTCCCCGCCGGCCTTCCGCCGCGGAGCCGGAAGGCCTGGCGGCGTTCTCTACGGAGTTGGATGGCTCGCCGTCGGACTGGAGCAGGAACATGTTCTCCCGGTAGTGGTCCCAGTGTCCCGACGTTTCCCACAGCCCCTTGTTGAAGACCAGCGGCGTGCGGACCTCCTGGTAGTCCTCCCCGGCGAGAGCGTCCCGCATGTAGTCGGAGAGCAGGCGGTACAGCGTCGCCCCCTTGGGCTGCCAGAATGGCGCGCCCGGCGCCCACTGGTGGAACGTGAAGAGGCCGAGCTCCCTGCCGAGCTTGCGGTGGTCGCGCTTCTTGGCTTCTTCGAGTCGCGTCAGGTGTGCGGACAGCTCGGACGCCTTGAAGAACGCAGTCCCGTAGATGCGTTGCATCGGCTGGTTCTGCGCATCCCCCTTCCAGTACGCGTTTGAGCTGTGCAGCACCTTGAACGCCTTGAGCCGCCCGGTCGACGGGACGTGCGGGCCGGTGCAGAAGTCGATGAAGGCGTGCTCGATCGTGTAGCACGAGACGACCGGTCCGCCTTTTTCCTCGATCAACTGCACCTTGAGCGGTTCGCCGCGATCACCGAAGAAGGCCTTGGCCTCGGCCTTCGACATCATCTTCCGCTCGTAGCGCAAGTCCTGCTTCGCCAACTCGCCCATCTTGCGCTCGATGGCCTCGAGGTCCTCCGGGACGAACGGTCGGTCGACCACGAAGTCGTAGAAGAACCCGTCGCCGATGGCCGGCCCGATGCCGCACTGCGCCTCCGGGAACAGGGAAGTCACCGCCGCGGCCAACAGATGCGCGGTGCTGTGACGATAGAGCTCCAGAGCCTCCGGAGCGCCGGGGGTGACGAACCGCACCGCCGCGTCGCTCTCGAGGGGGTACGACAGGTCGACCATCCGCCCGTCGACGATCGCCGCGAGGGCCTGCTTGGCAAGGCGTGACGACAGGTCGGCGGCCACCGCTGCCACCGGCGTGCCCGCGGATGCGGCGCGGGTGGATCCATCCGGCAGGGTGACGGTGATCTGACTCATGCTCTGTCGATCGGTCGGGTGACCGTCTCGGGACTAAACCTGGTAGGCACGGGCGGACTTGAACCGCCGACCTCCTGCATGTCAAGCAGGCGCTCTAACCAACTGAGCTACGCGCCTATCTTTCGCGGAGAGTGGATACTACAGGCCATGAAACGAACGGGCAGTATACCAACGGGCGGAAGGCATCGTCAAAGGACTGTCCCCCGGACCGCTAGGCAGCCTCGGCCGCGGTCTCCCGGAGTTCCTCGATGGCTCGCTCCAGGATCGGGTCCTCGTTCGGCAGCGGTTCCCCGAGTTCCGGCAACTGCACCGCCACGCCGATTTCCGGCTCGATGCCGAACGGCTGGAGCGACTCGCCCGAGCCGGTCAGGTAGCGCGCCCACGACAACCAGAGTCCGGAACCGTCCGGTAGTGCAACGAGGCGCTGCAGGCCCGTGCGGCCTGCCGTCCGCTGGCCGACGGTCGTTGCGCGGTCGTGTTCGATCAGTGCCGCCACGAAGATCTCGGCCGGACCCGACGACCCGAAATTGGTCAACAGAGTCACCGGCATCGCGATTGCGGCCTGGCCGGTCGCGGCCTCCAGGGGCGTTCTGTTGTTGCCGTTCTCCTCCCGAATGGCAAGGGTGCCCCCTGCCACGAACAGGCGCGCGGTGGCAATCGCGGCGCTGTAGGTTCCCTCCGCCGCATTGCGGACGTCGATAATCAGGTGCGCCGCACCCTCCGCCTCCAGCGCGTCGGCGGCGTTCGCGACACCGGCGGCGATGTCCTCTTCGAAGGCCGGGATCCGCAGGTATCCGACGCCCTCGGCCTCTTCCAGCAGCCGTCCGTCGACCATCGCGGGCGCGAGCCGCTCGCGGACGAGATCTATGTCGTATGGCTCCTGGGTGCTGCCGCGGATCAGTGACAACGTGACCGTCGTGCCCGGCTCGCCGTAGAGCCGTTGCTCGCCTTCGATGACCGACAGCAGGCGGGTCGGATCTCCGTCGATGGCGCGCACGTAGTCGCCCGGCGCGATGCCGACTTCGGCCGCCGGCGACCCGTCTCGCACGGCGATGACCTGCAGGTAGTACCGGCGTGTGACGTCGAGCCCGACGCGCCCCTCCGGCAACGGTTGACCGCTCTCGATCCAGCGCACGTCGGAGGGCGACAGGTAGGCGCTGTCGGAATCGAGGCCCTCCGCCAGGCCGCGCAACGCCCCTCTCAGCACGTCGTCGAGATCGACGAGCTCGACGTAGTTGTTCGAGATGAGCGAGACCACGTCCTCGAAGACGCGCAGATGGCGGTAGGTCTGTTCTTCCTCGCCCGCCGCGGCACGCGCGTAGTACCCGCCGATGAGCGTGAGGGTGACGATGGGGATCGATGCGATGAAGACGATGATCCGGGTCCTCAAGACTGACCTCGCTTCAACCGGGAGGCTCGTGACGCCGCGGGCCGCAACCCGCGACGGGCTCGGCAGGAATCCTCCGAACCGCGTGCGGAACAGGCGCCGACAGAAAATGCATTCTATCGTATCGGCGGCGGGGCGTCGACGGTGAAGTCCTTTCGTTCGCCACCCGATATCTAGCTCGATGGACACCGCGTCGAGCCGGGACGTACGCTGTACCGGGCAGGGCGGTACGCCGTGAGGAGGCTCGTGGCCGGCCGGAGCATGAGGGCACTGGGAATCGACTACGGGGATCGCCGCGTCGGGCTCGCGGTGAGCGACGGGACGGGGACGCTCGCCCGCCCGTTGCGGGTCGTGTCGCCTCGGGGATCGCTGCGGGAGCGGGCTGCCGCGGTGGCCGCCGAGGTGGCCGAGACCGCGGCGGAACCGGACGGGCTGGCGCTGGTCGTCGTCGGCGTGCCGCGCGCGCTGGACGGCACGCCCCATGGCCAGACCGCGCGCGCATTGGCCTTCGCCGAGGCGCTCGGCGGCGTCACGAGCGTGCCTCTCGCGCTGCAGGACGAGCGGTTGACGAGCGTGGAAGCCGAGGCGCGTCTCGCGGTGCGAGAGCGCGACTGGCGGAAGCGCAAGGCGCGTCTCGACGCGGCGGCGGCGGCGGTGATCCTGCAGGACTACCTGGACCGGGCGGCGAGGGAGCGCGGCGGCGGGTCCGGGGCCGGCAGCGCAGGCGGTGACCAGTGAGGACTCCGAGCCAGCGAGGCGTTTCGGGGCGCTTAGAGCGATGTTGAGGTGGTTCCTGCTTGCGTTCGTCGGCCTCGCCGCCATCGGAGCCGGCGCGGCGGCGCTCGCCTGGCAGGAGCTGCTGGCCCGCGTCGAGGCTCCCCATCCGGGGATGGAGGACACGGGCGTGTTCGTGGACGTCGAGCCGGGCGACTCGGTCGCAGCGATCGCTAGCCGGCTGGTTGCGGCCGGTGTCGTGGCCGAGGAGTGGCTCTTCCGCTTCGCGGCATGGCGCAGCGGGCGGGACCGCGAACTGCAGGCCGGCGAGTACCTCTTCGAGGTCCCGGTGTCGCCGCTGGACGTGGTGGGAAGGATGGCGGACGGTCGCGTGCATCTGCGTCCGGTCACTTTCCCCGAAGGGCTGACGCTGGCGGAAATGGCGGGCATCGTGGAGGCGAAGGGACTCGGATCCGCGGAGGCCTTCGTATTGGCGGCGTCCCGGGCGGCGCTTGTCGCCGACCTGGATCCCGACGCATCCGACCTGGAAGGCTACCTGTTTCCGGAGACCTACTCTCTGCCTCGCCATGCCACCGTCGATGATCTGGTAGCGGCGATGGTGGCGCAGTTCCGGGTGGTGTTCGACGCCGACCTACGCGCGCGCGCGGCCGAGCGCGGGCTGGGCGTGCGGGAGACGGTGACGCTGGCCTCGGTCATCCAGCGGGAAACCGGCAGCGGGGCGGAACTCGCCCTCGTGTCGGCGGTGTTCAACAACCGCCTCCGGATCGGCATGCCGCTCCAGAGCGACCCTACCGTCATCTACGCCCTGGAGCGCATTGGCCAGTACGACGGCAACCTGACCCGCAGGAACATGCAGGTCGACTCGCCGTACAACACCTATCGCTACGGAGGACTGCCGCCCGGTCCGATAGCCGCTCCCGGTCGCGACGTGCTGCACGCCGCGCTGGAGCCGGCGGACGCCACGTACCTCTACTTCGTCAGCCGCAACGACGGCACGCACGCCTTCGCCAACACGCTGCGCGAGCACAATCGCAACGTGCGCGAGTTCCAGGTGGAGTACTTCCGGCGCCGCCGCGCCGGTCGCTAGCGCCCCGAAACGCCCCGCTGGCTCGGCGTTTCGGCCCATCCCCCCCGCTCCATGAGCCTGCGCCGCGGCACTTCGCTTCGCTGCGTCCCGCGGCGCAAGCTCCTAGCGCATTGGCGGCCGGCTCGAGCTCCGGTAGCCGCGCCACCCCTCGACCTCGGTATGGAAGAGCGGCGTGGCGTCCCGCCCGGTCGCGAGATTGTGCTCGATAACGGTGGTGGGCCGGACCTGGTTGCGCGCGGCCGTTTCCACGTTGCCCACCCGATCGAACAGGATGCCGCCGAAGGCCAGGTAGGCTGCGGCGAGAGTCAGGACGACGTTGAACGCCTGTCCGGTCACGTAGAGCTGGATGGGGCGCCCGCCCGACGTGTGCCGGGAGAGGTCTCGCAGGCTCGATTCGAGGCCGATGCTGACGAAGGCCAGGCAGAACAGCCAGCCGCGCACGTCGGAGGTCAGGTCGAGCACCTCGGCCACCCGCGACTCGCCGAGCGACGGGGTCAGCACGAACGAGAAGACCAGGGAAGCCCCGGCGAAGCCGATGACGAACTTCGGAAGGCGGTGCCAGATCTCCATCGCGTCCGGTTTGCGCTCTTTCGTCGCCTCGACCCGGGTCACCCAGAAAACGGCCACCAGGAAAGCGACCAGGCCGATCAGCGTGTTCTGGATCATCTTCACGACGGCGGCGATCTGCTCCGCCTGCTCGCCGAGGATGGCTCCGGCCGCCACTACCGCCCCGGTGGCGTCTACCGTGCCCCCGATCCAGGCGGCTCCGACCACCGGGTCCATTCCGGCCCAGCGGATGCCGAGCGGCATCAGGATCATCATCGCCACGGTGAAGATCAGCGACATGCCGACGGCCAGCGTCAGCTCCTGCTTGTGGGCGCGGGCTGCCGCGGCGACGGCGATGGCGGCCGATACGCCGCAGACCGAGGTGGCGGCCGCGATGACCATCACCAGCGACCGGCTGCGGATCCGCAGGAACCGGACGCCGAACTGGTACATGAAGACGAGGACGATCGGCGTCACCAGCCACGCGACGAAGAGACCCGGCACGCCGAGCCGCACGATGTTGCCGAATAGCACCTCGGCGCCGAGCAGCACGAGACCGGTCTTGATGTACAGCTCGCTGCGCAGGGCCGGCTTGAGCCACTCCGGCGTGCCGCCCGTGTTCGCGATGGCGAGTCCGATCAGCAGCGCCCAGAAGGCGTAACCGAACCCGGCGGCTCGCACGCCGACCTGGTTGGCCAGGGTGTAGGCGGCGACGGCCAGCACGAAGAGCGGAATGAACGCCAGCGCCTGGCGGCGGGCGGAGCGTCCCATGATCCGAACGGCGAGCGCGGACAGCGCGGCCATGGTGAGGCCCAGCGCCGCGAGTCCTCCCGCGCGTCCCGCGAACGCCTCGGTCGGCAGCGCCGTCCAGCGGCCCACGCCGGGCACGGAGCTGATGGCGCCGACTACGACGCCGGAGATGACGAGCCCGGCAAGCCAGACGGCCCACCAGTCTTCCGAGGCAATGAGCGGGTTCCGAGCGCGCGCGGGAGTGTCGGTCATGGCGCGCCTATAATGCACGAGATTCGCGCGGAATGGGGAGTCCAGCCATGATGTCCAGGCATGTTCGTCGGTTCGCGGTGTCGCTTGCGTTGGTCCTGTCGGTGGTCGCGTCGGATGCCGGCGCCCAGGCGGCGCGGCAGGAGACGCTCGATACGGCCGGCCTGATCGCTCCGGTCGAGATCGTGACCGACCGCTGGGGGATCTCCCACATCTACGCCGAGAACGAGCATGACCTGTTCTTCGCCCAGGGCTATGCGGCCGCCCGCGACCGGCTCTTCCAGTTCGAGATCTGGCGCCGGAGGGCGACCGGAACGGTTGCCGAGATTCTCGGACCCCGCGAGCTGCAGCGCGACACCGGCGCCCGCCTGTTCCGCTTCCGGGGCGACCTCGCGACCGAGATGCGGCATTACCACGAGCGTGGCGACACGATCATTCCGGCGTTCGTGGACGGCATCAACGCCTACATCGAGCGCACCGAACGGGAGCCGGGATTGCGGCCGATAGAGTTCGAGCTGCTCGGCATCGAGCCGGGCCGCTGGACGCCGGAGGTGGTCATCTCGCGCCATCAGGGGCTGGTGTCGAACGTGACGCAGGAGCTCGACAACGCGCGGGCGGTGGCGGCGCTCGGCATCGACGCCGTGAAAGAGCTCAACTACTACATCGGCGATCCGGATTTGACGGTCGATCCGGCCATCGACGTCTCCCTGCTCGACGATCGGATTCTGGACCTGTACCGCGCGCATCGCCGGGCCCTCGCCTTCGAGCCGGAGGACGTCACCGTCGCGTACCGCGGCGACCGCGAATCGTTCGAGCGGCTCGCGGCGGCCATCCCTTCCGAGATCGACCTGGAGCGGAACGACTACGACTCCATCGGCAGCAACAACTGGGTGGTGCATGGGACCCGGACGCTGAGCGGCTACCCGATCATGGCGAACGACCCGCACCGGGCGCAGTCGGCTCCGTCGCTGCGCTACTGGGTGCACCTGGTGGCTCCCGGCTGGAACGTCATCGGGGGCGGCGAGCCGGTGCTGCCGGGGGTCTCCATCGGCCACAACGAGCATGGAGCGTGGGGCCTGACCGTGTTCGGTCAGGACAACGAGGACCTCTACGTCTACGAGACCAACCCCGACAACCCCAACCAGTACCGCCACCTGGGCCGGTGGGAGGAGATGACCGTGATCCGGGAGACGATCCCGGTGCAGGGGCAGGGCGACGTGGAGGTCGAGCTGAAGTACACGCGTCACGGGCCGGTCGTCTTCGAGGATCCGGACAACCACGCGGCGTACGCGGTGGCCGCCGCCTGGCTCGACTACGGCTCGGCGCCCTACCTGGCGAGCCTGCGCATGGATCAGGCGACGACCTGGGAAGAGTTCGTCGAGGCTTGCAACTACAGCCGCATTCCGTCGGAGAACATGGTCTGGGCCGACCGAGCGGGCAACATCGGCTACCAGGCGGTCGGGGTGTCCCCGATCCGGCCGAACCACAGCGGGCTGGTGCCGGTGCCGGGCGACGGGCGCTACGAATGGGACGGGTTCCTGCCCATAAAGGCGCTGCCGAGCGTCGTCAATCCGGCGAAGGGCTACTTCGGGACGGCGAACAACTACACGCTGCTGGACGTGCCGGAGCGCTATCCTCACTGGGAGGCGCTGCACTATACCTGGGGCGACCAGATGCGGGCCGCGCGGGTCGAGGAGATGCTGGCCAACGCCCGGCACATGACCGTGGCGGACAACATGCAGATGATGATGGACGAGTTGTCGGTTGCCGCCCGCAACCTCGTGCAGTTGCTTCGCGACCTGCCGGGCCTTCAGGGCCGCGCCGACCACGCCCGCCGGATGCTGCTCGATTGGGACGCGGTGCTCGACAAGGAGTCGGTGGAGGCCGCCATCTACGTGAGCTGGGAGCGGGAGCTGCGCACCGCGGTGCACCGCAAGGTGGTCCCGGCGGCCGCCCGCGACTACATACGCGGCGTCAACACCAAGCGGATGATCGACTGGCTCACCGCTCCCGACGGCCGCTTCGGCGACGACCCGCTCGCGGGCCGCGACGCGTTGCTGCGCGACACGCTGCAGGCTGCGCTCGATGGTTTGCGGGATCGGTTCGGCACGCCCGACATGACGACCTGGCAGTACGGCGGCGAGCGCTTCAAGCACGCTCTCATCCGCCACCCGATGAGTGCGGCGGTCAACGCCGACCTGCGGCGCCGGCTCGACGTCGGTCCCTTCCCGCGCGGCGGTTACGGCGGCACCGTCCACAACACCGGGGGCGGCGACAACCAGACCTCCGGAGCATCGTTCATGATCATCGCCGACACTGCCAACTGGGACAACTCGGTGGGGCTGAACACGCCGGGGCAGGCCGGGGATCCCGACAGCCCGCATTACCGGGACCTGTTCGAGGTCTGGGCCCGGGACCGCTACTTCCCGATCTTCTTCTCGCGCGCGAAGGTCGACTCGGTGACGGAGTCGAAGACCGTGCTGCGGCCGGTCGGGAGCACCCCGGCGAGCGTCGGCCCATAGTCGGGAAGCAGGTGGGTCAGACGAGGCGCCTGGCCGTGACGCGGGAGAAAGTACGCCGATACCCGGGATTCATCGCCTCTTGGATATACTAGCCGCTCTGCGGCGGATTCGCCGCGTTGCCTGCATCGCCTGATCCAGGCATCGGGAGCGGCGGGCCGGCCGCGGGTTCATGAATCTCGCGTAAGGGAAAGGCAAGCCGCATGACCACTCGATTCCTCGGCCTCACCTGTCTGCTGGCGTTAGGCGCTTTCGTGCTCGCACCGTCCGTGTCGGTCGCCCAGCTCGACCAGACTGCGTCGTGGGCCTCGCACGTCTCCAACGAGTACCGCGTGGTGCCGAACGTTACCTATCACGTCGCGAACGGCTTCGACAACAGCGTCGATCTCTACCTGCCGCGCAACGCCTCCGGGCCGTCGCCGGTGCTGATGTACATCCACGGCGGCGGGTGGGTCGGCGGCAGCAAGGAGGGCAACGTCCTGCGGTTGCTGCCCTGGCTGGAGAAGGGTTGGGCGGTGGTCAACGTGCAGTACCGGCTCGGCCGCATCTCGCGGGCCCCGGCCGCCGTCGAGGACTGTCTCTGCGCGCTGCACTGGGTGAAGAGCAACGCCGAGCAGTACGGGTTCGATACGTCTCGCATCGTCGTTACCGGCAACTCGGCGGGCGGGCACCTCGCCCTGACCACCGGCATGGTGCCGGGCTCGGCCGGACTCGATCTGGAGTGCCAGCCCAAGGCCGATCTGGGCGTGGCGGCGATCATCAACTGGTACGGCATCACCGATGTCGGCGACCTCCTGCAGGGGGTGAACGAGAAGTCGTACGCGGTGCGCTGGATGGGGAGCCTGCCGGACCGGCTGGACGTCGCCCGCCGCGTATCGCCGTTGAGTTACGTTCGGGAAGGCCTGCCGCCGGTGCTCTCCATCCACGGCGACGCCGACGGGGTCGTGCCGCACCAGCACGCGATCCGGCTGCACGAGGAACTGGCCTCGGCCGGCGTCGACAACGAGCTGCACACGGTGCCGGGTGGAGGCCACGGCGGCTTCAGCCGCGACGAGACGATCGCGATTTTCGAGACCATCCAGGCGTTCCTCGGGAAGCACGGGCTTGGAGACATGCCCGCGCCGACCCAGGGTCAGCAGTGACCGATGCGCTCCGCCCGCGGCCGAGAACTTCTCGGCCGCGCGGCGGTCGTATGCCGTGCGGACGTGCCGTCGTTCACGGGCTGGCGGCGATGCTGGTGCTTTGCGGCGTCGAGCGGGCGGCTGCCGGCCAGTCGGGGGCGAGTGCGCTGGACGAGGCGGTGGCTTCCTTCTGGGCCGCCACCTCCGATGACGAGGTCGCCGCCTCCACCGCGGCCATCCTGGAGACGGATCCGGACATAGAGGGGTTGTGGGCCCGTCTGCGCGCGGGTCGCGCCTATACCGGCGACGTTGCCACAGGGCGGCAACTGCTGGCTCGCGAGAACCGGGACGGCCTCGAGCACGGCTACGTCGTGCGCGTGCCGGAAAGCTACGACCCCGCGGTGCGGTACCCGGTAATCGTCTACTTGCACGGCGGCGTGTCGCGGCCGAAGCGGGAGGATGGAACCTGGTGGCGCCGGGAGGAGCGGCTCGCGCGGGACGACGCCATCGTGGTCGCGCCCGCCTCCTGGAACGAGTCGCTCTGGTGGCAGGACAGTCAGATCGAGAATCTGGCCGGTGTCGTCAACGACCTGAAACGGACCTGGAACGTCGACGAGAACCGCGTCTACCTGATCGGAATCTCCGACGGGGCGACCGGCGTGTTCTACCACGCCATGAAGGCGACGACGCCGTGGGCCGCTTTCATCCTGCTCAACGGTCACCCGGTGGTGCTGGCCAACCCGGCCTCGGACGTCGACGGCGAGCTGCACGTGACGAACTTGCGCAACAAGCCGCTCTTCGTCGTCAACGGCGGCCGCGATCCTCTGTATCCGGCCGCGTCGGTGGTCCCGTTCATGCGGCTGTTCCAGCAGGCCGGCGTGTTCCTCGACTTCCGCCCGCAACCGGAGGCCGGGCACGACGTGAGCTGGTGGGACGACGAGAAGCCGGCCATGGACGCCTTCATGGCCGAGCAGGCCCGCCGTCCGTTTCCCGCCCGCCTGTCGTGGGAGACCGAACGCACGGATCGCTACAACCGGGCGCACTGGCTCGTGATCACCGAGCTCGGTGCGGTCGGCGGCGAGCCGGACCTGGAGGCGTACAACACGATCACGGATCAGGCGTCGGGCATGCCGCTGGGCATCAACATGATCGGCCAGATGGTCGACGGCTCGGGCCTGCGCGTGCTGGAGGTCGGACCCGACTCGATGGCGTCGGCGGCCGGCATGGTGAACGAAGACACGATTGTCGAGGTGAACGGACAGCCGGGCCCGTCGGTCGAGGATCTCAGGCAGGCCTTGGTGGGATTCGCCCCGGGCCAGGAGATTCCGCTCGTGGTGCAGCGCGGCGCCGAGCGCATCGAGATCGCGCTCGAGTATCCCGCCACGGCGGCCCCCCGCGGCCGTCAGGCGTTTCCGCGGACGCGCGCCCCGGGACGCGTCGAGCTGGATCAGCAGCGCAACGCCGTGACTGCCTACACGCGTGGGGTCAGCCGTTTCACGCTGCTGATTTCGCCGGAGCAGTTCGACTTCACGCAGCCGATCTCGGTGGCCGTCAACGGCGTCACCGTGTTCGATGGCATGGTCGAGCCCGACATCGAGGAGCTTCTGCACTGGGCCGCGATCGATCAGGACCGGACGGCGATGTACGGCGCCGAGCTGGACATCGAGGTGCCGCCAGCGCCGTAGCACGACGCTCTCGCCGAGGCCTGACTGGTGCCCAGGCCGCGTAGCGACGACGGTCTGTGCCGGCCTCACGCGTCGGGACAGGGTGAACGCAGCGGGGCGGCGTCGCGGGGAGACGAGAAGAGAACGCGGGGCTCGGCCGTGCGGCCGAGCCCCGGCTGCCCGATCTACTGAAGATCTTCCGCTGCCGCGTCGATCCCGGCCTGCGCGCAGATCGCATCGTTGGCGCCGGTGTCGCCGCTGACACCGATTCCGCCGACATGATAGCCATCGGCCGTCATGATCGGCAGACCGCCTTCGAAGTAGATGATTCCCGGCACGAACGCCGCGGCCCCGGGCGTGCCGCCGCCGAATGCCATCTCACCCCACTGCAGCGTCGAGCGCGGGCTGACGGCAGAGCTGCGCGCCTTGCCCAGCGCAACGTCCTGCGACAGCAGTTGCGCGTCGTCCATGCGGTGGTAGGCCTTCAGGTTGCCGTGGTTGTCGGTGACCGCGATGTGCATCAGCCAACCCTCGGCCTCGGCCCTGGCGATGCAGGCGTCGATCATCTTCCCTGCCGCGGCGGCAGTGAGGATGGGCCGTTCCTCGGCGGCCTCGGCTGCGGGAGCCGCGACGGCGGCAAGGGTGGCGACGCTCAGGGCGGCGATCAGAATGCGAGTACGCATGGGTGTCTCCTCCGAATGATGGTTGTGACGGGTCGAGCAACCGGACCCGGGCGCTACAGCTCCCGGACCCAGATGTTGCGGTAGCTGACGAAGTTGCCGTGATCCTGGAGCTGGATCGGCGCCTTCGGAGCATGTGCCTCGTAACGCGGCTGCCCGCGGAAGACGGTCGGTCCCTCGATCTCCACGTGGTTCTGCACGAGCACGCCGTTGTGCAGCACCGTCATCGTCGCGGGATGCTCCAGGCTGCCGTCGCTGCCGAAGCGCGGCGCCATGAAGACGATGTCGTAGGTCTGCCACTCGCCGGGCGCCCGCGAGGCATTCACCAGCGGGATGTGCTGCTTGTAGATGCTGGCCGCCTGCCCGTTCGAGTAGCTGCGGTTCTCGTAAGAGTCGAGTACCTGCACCTCGTAGCGCTCCATCAGGAAGACGCCGCTGTTGCCGCGCCCCTGACTCTCGCCGACGATCTCGGTCGGCGTGCGCCACTCGATGTGGAGCTGCACGTCGCCGAAGCTGTCCCGGGTGGAGATGGTACCGGTGCCCGGCGCGACGGTCAGCGCCCCGTCGGCCACCGTCCATGCGGCCGCACCGTTCCGCCCCGTCCACTTCGAGAGGTCCGTGCCGTCGAACAGCACGACGGCGTCGGACGGCGCCTTGCCGTGGCCGCCCGCGTGGACGACGGCCGGCTCCGGCTCCCAGACCTCGGTCTTCTCCGGGGGCGGCATCTCATCGCGCTCCTGGGCCGCGGCGGCGATCAGCGCGGGAATCACGAACACCAGTGCGAGCGGCAGGGCGGATCGGGTCATGGCGTGCATCTCCGTTCGATCTCGGGCGATTCTCTTCTACAGGCCGTCCTGTTCCACAGCCGTGCAGGCGCTATACGCGCGGCAGCTTCCACGGACCGTCGTACTGCGGCTTGACGAGCGCGTTGGCCGCGTCGTTGTCCTCGAAGGTCATGCGCGTTCCGTCCCAGTGCACCTTGGCCCCCGTGCGGAACGCGATGTTGCCGAGATGGGCATTGACCGCGGCGAGGCTGCCGATCTCGGCGTTGCAGACGGGCTGGCGGCGCGTCTTCATGCAGTCGATGAAGTTGGCGGTGTGCTGGTCGAGCCCGCGCTGGCCGGCCGCGGCGACTACCGGCGGGCGGGTCTCCATCCGCCAGGCGACCGGGCGCCGGTTCTCCAGACTTTCCTCGGGGAAGATCTCCCAGCCCTGGCGGTCGACCACCAGGGTGCCGTTGTTGCCGACGAACGCCACCCCGTGGGAGCGCTGGAACGGCCCGAGCTCGATCATGGTGGCCTGTTCCCACACCATCAGGAAGTCGTCGAACTCGTAGAGGGCGGTCAACGTGTCCGGGGTCTCCTGCGCGTCGTCCGGGTAGGCGAGCTTGCCGCCGCTGGCCGCGATGGAGTTCGGCGCGGTGGCCTGCATGCCCCAGAGGACGATGTCGATGATGTGCACGCCCCAGTCGGTCATCAGACCGCCGGCGTAGTCCCAGTACCAGCGAAAATTGAAGTGGAAGCGGTTGCGGTTGAACGGCCGCTTCGGCGCCGGGCCGAGCCACATGTCGTAGTCGACGCCGTCGGGCGCCGGCTCGTCGGAGACGTTGGGGACCGGCGGCAGCCAGTTCATGTAGGCCCAGGCCCGCACGGTCCGGATGCGTCCCAGCTTGCCCGAGTGGACGAAGTCGATCGCCTCGGCCCAGTGCGGGCCGCTGCGCTGCCACTGTCCGGTCTGCACGATCCGGTCGTAGCGTTTCGCGGCCGCGACCATGACGCGGCTCTCCTCGATGGAGTTGGCCAGCGGCTTCTCGCAGTAGACGTCCTTGCCCGCCTCGCACGCCTCGACCATCTGCAGGCAGTGCCAGTGGTCCGGCGTGCCGATGACCACCGCGTCCAGGTCGCGGTTCTCCAGGAGAGCCCGGTAGTCGCCGTACAGCTTCGGGGTGACCGACGTCATCTCCTCCACGTCGCGCTTGCGTCGCTCCAGCACACCGGCGTCGACGTCGCAGAGCGCACCGCACTCCACCTCGTCCATCCGCAGCAGCGAGCGCAGGTTGGAGAAGCCCATCCCGTTGCAGCCGATGACGCCGACCACGAGCTTGTCGCTCGGGGACACGCCCTGCGCGCGGGTGCGGACGGCGGTCGGCAGCAGCGACGCGGCGCCGGCGCCGGCCGCGGCCGCGGTGGAATCGGAGAGAAAACGGCGTCGTGTCAGTGGCATGAGAACTCCTTGCGGCGCCTATTCTATCCCCGATGCACGGGTACCGCCGACGGATCAGGCGTCGTTCGGGATCGGTGGCAGGCGGCGCGCCGCGAGCACCGTCAAGTCGTCCGCCAGTCTCACGCGGTCGGCATGCGCCACCACCGCCGCGACGATCGTCTCACCGAGCTCGTCGAGCGTCTCGTCGTGATACGTCTCGATGAGTTGTCGCAGTCCGACCTCGTCGAAGGGGGTCCCGCCGGGATCTTCCGCTTCGGTGACCCCATCGCTGTAGGCCACAAGCAGATCGCCCGGATTCAGCGTGAGATCCGCCGCTTCGTAGGTCGCGCGATCGAACATGCCCAGGGCCATGCCACCGGTGGTGAGCGACTCGATGTCCCCGGCCCGCCGGCGGAGCAGCGGCGGTGTCTGCCCGGCGTTGATGTAAGTCAGCGTCCATGTGGCGGGGTCGATGGCCGCGACGAACATGGTGATGAAGCGCGAGCCGGGGGTCTGCTCGTACACCAGCCGGTTGAGCCGCTCCATCAGGCCGACCAGCGGCAGGTCCTCCGGCGCCAGAGTCCGCAGCATCGCTATGGCCAGTGCCATGAGGAGCGCGGCGGGGCTGCCCTTGCCGGAGACGTCGCCCAGCATCAGCAGCAGCCGGCCGTCCGGGAGCCGCAGGATGTCGTAGCAGTCCCCGCCGACGGTGTTCGCGGGCCTGGTGCGACCGGCCGCTTCGAGGCCGTGGATGGCGTGGGTCCGTTGCGGCAGCATCGCGAGCTGAATCTCGCGGGCCACCTCCAGGTCGTTCTTCAGGCTCAGCCGGTCCGCTACCTCCAGGAGTACCAGCAGGTTCACCAGGACGAAGCCGATCGTCACCCAGCCGGTGCCGTCCGACCAGACGAGGGTAGGCAGTGGAATCTCCAGGAGAAACGGCACGACCGGGACGCGTACGAGATCGATTCCCGCGAAGAGCTCCAGCAGGCCGCCAAGGAAGGCGGCG
>CATQHX010000004.1 GCA_958296065.1 Vicinamibacterales bacterium
CGGCACCCTGCTGTTCCCGGCCATCAACGTGAACGACTCGGTCACCAAGAGCAAGTTCGACAACGTGTACGGCTGCCGCCACTCGCTGCCCGACGGGCTCGCGCGGGCCACCGACGTCATGCTCGGCGGCAAGGTGGCGGTCGTGTGCGGCTTCGGTGAGGTGGGGAAGGGCTGCGCCCAGGCCCTGCGGGGGCAAGGGTGCCGGGTCGTCGTCACCGAGATCGACCCCATCTGCGCCCTCCAGGCGGCGATGGAGGGCTACGAGGTCAACACCCTCGAGGCGATGATCGAGCGCGCCGACATCTTCATCACCGCCACCGGCAACCGCGACATCATCTCGCGCCCGGCACATGGCGCGCATGAAGGACAAGGCCATCGTCGGCAACATCGGCCACTTCGACAACGAGATCGACATGGCCGGGCTGAAGCGACCCCCGGCATCCAGCACGTCCACATCAAGCCCCAGTACGACGAGTGGCGCTTCCCCGACGGCCACAGCGTGATGGTGCTGGCCGAGGGGCGCCTGCTGAACCTGGGCTGCGCCACCGGCCACCCCAGCTTCGTGATGTCGGCCTCGTTCACCAACCAGGTGCTCGCCCAGCTCGCCCTCCACCGCAATCAGGGCGAGTACCAGAAGCAGGTCTACATGCTGCCGAAGCAGCTCGACGAGAAGGTCGCCCGCCTCCACCTCGACGCCCTCGGCGTCAAGCTGACCGAGCTCAGCCGGGAGCAGGCGGACTACATCGGCGTGCCGGTGGAGGGGCCCTACAAGCCGGGACACTACCGGTACTGAGAGCTCGCGGCCAGGGCAGGCCCGGGAACGAGCCAGCGGGACGGAGGCGCCATGCGAAGACGTCGAAGAGAAGTCGTCGATCCGCGCCGGCAGCCCGCCTACACCATCGCGGAGGCGGCGCACTACCTGGATCTTCCGGTGCCGACGATTCGCTATTGGGCGACGGGGAGAGGCGCCTGCGAGGCGCTCATCGACGTCCCGGCGCGGCATCCGGTGCTGCTCTCGTTCCTCAACCTTGCAGAGCTTCACGTACTGGCGACGGACACCTGGTCAGCATCAGTCAAGCCGGCCAGACGGTCATGCGCGAGATGATGACGCCCGCCCTGCATCGAATCGACCGTGATCCGCAGGGTGTGCCGATCAAGCTTCTATCCGTTCACGCGGAGCAGCATCGACGACGCGCCGGCGCTGATCGTGATCGATCCGACCCTGGCCGCCGGCCGACCGGTGCTGAAAGGCACCGGCATTTGCCACCGGAATCCTCGCTGAACGGTACAAGGCCGGCGAATCCGTTGCTCAACTGGCGCGAGACTATGAGCGCAGCAAGGCGGAGATCGAAGAAGCGATCAGATGTGAGCTCCGGACGGCAGCCTGAGGAGACACCCTACCAGTCGCAGATGCGTCGATGAGAACACTGGTCCCAACATGAGACGCGAAGTCTGGCGTGAGCGCCGCATAGACGCATTCTCGATAGGCATAGACGAACTGCGTCAGTTCTGCACTCGGCTACAAGCAGCATTCGGAGGACAAGATGACGTTCCTGTTACCGTGACTGCTGCTATCGCGAAACACGAAAAAGTACGATTTGATCCGAGAAACGTAGATGTAGAGAAACCTCCCGTTAGGAGGTTTACGAAGTTCACAATTGGTCTGGTTGCAACCAGCAAGTCCTTCTTCTTGGATACTGATATGTACCCGTTCAATGTAGGAGTTCGCTCGTCGTGCGACGATGAGGCATGGTGTGCGGGGATGAATGAGGTGGTAGTTTCTTTCCTTCGGAACCACAGAGTATGGTACTATTGGCTCGTTCGAGGTCCAGTTTGGTGGACGTTGGGTCTCGTCTCTTTCTTTGCTGTATCGACTCTCTTGGCCGGCAGCGACGAACGAACAACTATGATTAGATGGCTTTCTCTCTTGGGCTCTGGAATGTTCTTCGGCGCAAAGAAGAATCTTCTTGCGCATGCTGCCGTCGAACTAAGGCCACTGCCCTAAACTAGTTTGCCACTCCTGCAGCAATCTCTACAGGCTGTGGTTCCATCCAGCTCGCGGTTGGCCAATGAAGAAGCGCCGCTGAGTCAGCTAGTTGGCTCCACACAGGCAATAGCAGGCGAGTCAACGCCTGGCGAGCGAGTCCAGCGTCCAGCGGCAGCGACGGCGGACTGCCTCTTCGAGCCGGTTGTAGGCCGGCGCGTCGCCATGCACTTGCGCGAAGGCTTCGCGGGCGGCCTCTGCAACGCCGGGCATCTCGGTTGCCAGTTCGCCGACGCGGTCGAGCAGTCGTTTTGGCGGCATTCCCAGCTCGCGGGCGAACCCCAGCCAGTCCGCCCGCGTGATGCGCTCGGGTTCATGGTGTTCGCCTATGGAGAACGCCATGTCGCGCGACCAGGTTCCGGGGCGCAGGAGGTTCAGGAACTCGATGGAGATCAGGTCGTAGAACGGCGCGAGGGTGGGGACGGCCTGGCCCGGACCGTAAAGCAACGCGAGGTTCTTGCCGTGCCCGTCCCAGTTGCCGATGAGGCAGTTGAGTATCTGCCAGTCGCGCAGGTGTGCGAGCGCACCGGCGGGTCGGGCGGTATGGTCGCGCAGTATCTTCGCGACATCGCCGATCGACGGTCCACCGTCGCGTTGGTACTTGAACGTGGCTGACAGGCCCAGGGCCTGAAGAAGGTCTTCCTGGTGCAGTCGCATGAGCCGGCCGTCAGCACGTCGTACCCGGTCGTAGCGCTCGATGCGCAGGTACGGGACGCCGTCGTCCGCTCCGGCCCGGAGGAACTCGGTATCGACGACCGGCAGGCCGACGCGTCTGGCCATATCGTTGGCCATGCACTCCGCCACGCATACCCATCGTACGGTCTCGAACTTCAGGAGGTGGCTCGATGGATTCCCGCGGTCCGGCAGCGCATACGAATCGCCGTCGAAAACGACTGGCTGTTTCTCCTGGTTGCCGGCAAGGGAGAACCGTTGACGGTCAGCGATCAGGGTGACGGCCTCTTCACCAAGGGAGCGGACGAGCCCGTCGATCTGTGCGTGCGTCAGCGTCTCCGGAGCCGCCGGCCGAGTGTCGGGCTCGACACCAGCGGGCAGCACACTGAGGGCGCCGGCGCAATCCTCCCCGATGGCGAAGAGGAGTCCGGTGTCGTCCTCGAACGTGATGCCTCGTTGCCGGCAGATACGCTGCCGTGTCCCACCTTCCGGCAACAGACCGGCGAAGAAGGCGTGAGCATCCACCTCCTCGGCGCCGAGAGACAGAGGCAGACGAATGGAGACGGGAAACCCGCCCTCGTGTAGCCAGGCGGCGTCGTAGGCAAAGCGCAGGACGCGATCCGTGTCTTCCCGCAGCGTCCCGACCCGTCGGTCGTCGTGCCAGACGGCGCCGCGCCTCCCGTTCACGATGTATCCCCGGTACGGGGAGACGATGCTGACCGCCCCTGCTGCGCCATCAGCCGCTCGGCGTCGCCCCGCGGCAGTATAAGCATCTCCAGCCCGAGCGCCTGCAGCGCCTGCATCACTCTTCCCACGGACGCATTGGGCTTGCCGCGTTCGAACTCCGAGAGGAAACGTGTCGTCAGGCCGGTCACCGAGTACACGGCGTCCAGAGTCAACCCCTGTCGCTTGCGTTCGCGCCGCGCCAGCCGGCCCAGGGCCTGGGGCGATTGAACCCGTCCGGATGGTGAGGAGTCAGGTCTTTCCCAATTCGAAACGGGGGGGGACATCGCACATGCTCCAGAAAGTGTGTTTTTACCGATTCGTAATCGTATCCCTCCAGGAGTAGGAGTCGGGAGGGAATTTTACCGATTCGTAATCTTGCCTCTGAACTGGGGCGACCGGCAGAGAATTTACCGAGCCAGGGCGCGCAGGATGGCAACACCGAGCGTCACGCCGACGGCGGTGACGATGCCGGCGGCGCTGAGCACGATCCCGACTATCCACTTGATGAGGCGCGTCTCCAGCGCCGCGATGCCGGCATTGAACTGGTCCGGCGTGACGTGGTCGCCGTGCTCGGCGGCCTGCCGGACGGCGCTCGTGCTGCCGTCGGCGTGGGCCGGGTCGATGCCGGCGGCGGTCAGCTCGCGGGTGATCGCGTGCGTGTCGAGTACCGTGTCTATCGATTCTACTCCCGCCGCCGCGGGCTCGTGTACGCCCGCAGCAGCTTCTCCTGCGCGTTGATGCGCCGGGCGTGCGGCTTGCCGCGGACGGGCCGGTAGGAGCCGTCGGTCTGCAGCTCCATGGCGCGGTCGGTGTCGGCGAGCATGGTCTGCAGGACGACGTCGTGCAGGTGGGTGCGCAGCGCGGGGTCGCGTACGTGGCAGAGGGCCTCGACGCGGCGGTCGAGGTTGCGCTCCATCATGTCGGCGCTTCCGATGAGCATCTCCGGCCGGCCGTCGTTGGCGAAGTAGTAGAGCCGCGAATGCTCCAGGAAGCGGCCGACGACCGAGCGGACGCGGATGGTGTCGCTGATGCCGGGGATGCCGGGCCGCAGGCAGCATACGCCGCGGACGATCATCTCGACAGGTACACCGGCCTGCGACGCCCGGTAGAGGACGCGGATCATCTCCGGGTCGGCGACCGAGTTGTTCTTGACTATGATGCCGGACTGCCGCCCGGCGCGCGCGTGGGCTGCCTCCCGCTCGACCAGGCGCGTGAAGGCGGGCCGCAGATGGTGCGGAGCGACCAGCAGTTCCTCGTAGTCCTCCTTGCCGGAGTACCCCGTCAGGTAGTTGAAGACCTCGGTCACCTCGTCGAGCACCGCCGGCCGCGCCGTGAACAGGCCGAAGTCTGTGTAGACCTGCGAGGTGACGCGGTTGTAGTTGCCGGTCCCCACGTGCGCGTAGCGGACGATGCCGTCGTGCTCCTGGCGCACCACCAGGCACAACTTGCAGTGCGTCTTCAGGTTGAGCAGCCCGTAGACGACGTGGATGCCCGCCGCCTCCAGGCGGTGCGCCCACTCGATGTTGTTCCGTTCGTCGAAGCGCGCCTTCAGCTCCACCAGCACCGCCACCTGCTTGCCGGCGTCGGCGGCCTGGATCAGCAGATCGAGAAGCGGTGAGTTTGGGCCGATGCGGTAGAGGGTGATCTTGATGCCGATCACTTGGGCGTCGTTGACCGCCGCGCGCAGGAACGACTCGACCGCCGAGAACGACTCGAACGGGTGGTGGACGAGCAGGTCCCGCTCCTGGATGGCGTTGAAGATGGACTCGCCTCCTTCGTCCGGCCACAGGGCGCGCGGCGAGAACGGCTTGTCCTTGAGTTGCGGGTGGTGCAGCTTCGTCAGCGCGCTCCAGTCGCCGTAGCCCATGCGTCCGGCGGTGCGGACGACGACGTCCTCCTCGATCTCGAAGTTCTCGACCAGGATGTTGAGCACCCGGGCCGGCATGGAGGCTTCGACCAGCAACTGCGACAGGTCGCCGTAGCGGAGCTCCTTCAGGGTCCGGTCGACCGACTCGAGCAGGTCGTCCGCTTCGTCCTCCTGGATCACCATGTCGGTGTCGCGGATTATGCGGAAGAGGTACGTCTCGCGCACCGCGACCCCGGGAAACAGGCTCGCGATGTTCAGCTTGACGACGTCCTCGAGCAGCGCTAACGAATCGCCGGGCTTGCCGACGACGGACGCCGGGATCGGGATGAAACGCGCCAGGACGTCCGGGAGCTTGACGCGGGCGAACCGCGTGCGGCCGTCCTGCTCCACGACCACCGCGAGGTTCATGCTCAGATTGGAGATGAACGGGAACGGATGCCCGGGGTCGAAGGCGAGCGGGGTCAGCACCGGGTGGATGTTGCGGCGGTAGTGGTCGTGCAGGAAGTCCTCGACCGCCGGCGTGTAGTCGGCGGGATCCAGGATGCGGATACGGTGCGAGGCCAGCAGCGGCCGCAGGACGTCGGACCAGCAGCGCTCGACGTCGTCCATCATCCGCTTGGTCCGGACGCGGATGGCGTCGAGCTGCTGCTCCGTGCTCATGCCGTCCGGCGACAGCGCCTCGCTCTCGGAACGGAACTTCCGCAGCAGCGTCGCCACCCGGACCATGAAGAACTCGTCCAGGTTGGTCGAGACGATGGAGAGGAACTTCACTCGCTCGAGCAGCGGGTGGCGCTCGTCCTGGGCCTGGAGCAGGACCCGCTGGTTGAACTCCAGCCAGCTCAGCTCGCGGTTGATGTACAGCGCGGGGTTCTCGAGGTCGGCCGGATCGGGTCCCTCGTCGGTGCGCGCCGCGGTTGCCGCCGTCAGGTCGATTGGAGTAGCCATTCGATATCGAGGCGAGGAAACCATCATAGCAGCGCCCGCGAGGCTGTCCGTACGATGTGATAGTGTCCCGGCGTGACCGTCACCCCCACTCCCACCGCAAGCTTGGCGAGCTCCGAGCGCGGCCGGGCGCTGACGATTCTGGCCGCCATCCTGATAATGCTCGTCGTCGACTGGCTGCCCGAGCCGGCGCCGCTCGAGCGCGCCGGCGACGTCATCGCCCTGACCCCGAACGGCAAGGCGTGCCTGGCGATTCTTGCCTTCGCCATCACCCTTTGGGTGACCGAGGCGATCCCGTTCGCGGTCACCGCGCTCTTCGTCCTGCTGCTGGTGCCGATCTTCGGTATCGCCGACTACGCGACCACGGTGCGCGCCGGCTTCGGCAACACGCTGGTCACCTTCTTCATCGGGGTGCTGTTCCTCTCCACCGGCTTCACCCGGTCGGGACTCGGCACGCGGCTGGTGCTGCACATGCTGCGCGTGGTCGGGACCCGTACCGATCGGGTGCTGCTCGGCTTCCTGGTGATCGGCGCCATGCTGTCGATGTGGATCACCGACATGGCGGTGGCGGCGGTGCTGCTGCCGCTCGGCGTCGGCCTCCTGAAGGACGCGGGGCTGAAGCCGCTGCAGAGCAGCTACGGGCGGGCGCTGATGATTTCCTGCGCCTTCGGTCCCCTGATCGGCGGCATCGGCACGCCGGCGGGCGCCGGCGCCAACCTGGCCGCGGTCGGCTACCTGCGCGAGCTGGCCGGGGTGGAGATCTCGTTCGCGCGCTGGATGGCCTTCGGGTTCCCCGCCGCGATCCTGATGATCCCGGTCTGCTGGCAGATTCTGCTGCGGGCGTTTCCGCCGGAGATCGAGCGCCTGCCGCTGGAGCGGAAGGAGATCGACGACCGGATCGCGGCGCTCGGCCGTCCGACCCGCCTCGAGATCTGGACCATCGCGGTTTTCGCCGGGACCATTACGACGTGGTTGACGACGCCGCTGCTCGCGGACCTGACCGGTGGGCTCATCAACCCGCCGACGCAGGCGGTGGCGCTCGGCGGCGGCCTGCTGTTGTTCCTGCCGGGCCTGCGCGTGCTGGTCTGGAAGGAGGCCCAGCGCGACATGGACTGGGGCGGCGTCGTCCTGATCGTCGCTGGCCTGTCGCTGGGTGTGATGGTGTTCGAGACCGGGGCGGCACGCTGGCTGGCGCAGGTGATGCTGGGCCGGCTGGCCGATGTGCCCGGCGTGCTGCAGCCTTTCGTCATCGTGCTGGTGGTGGCGGCGCTGCACATGCTGTTCTCGAGCAACACCGTAACCGGGGCGATCATCATGCCGATCCTGATAGCTCTGGCGCAGGATCTCGGCCTCGACGTCTGGACGATCGCCGCGCCGGCCGCGTTCACGTCGACGCTTGCCTTCATCCTGGTGACGGAGAGCCCGACCAACGTGCTGCCGTACTCGGCCGGCTACTTCTCGATACGGGACATGGCGAAGGTCGGCATCGTCATGACGTTCGGCGCGGCGGCCTGCGTCACGGTTGCCATCGTGGCGGTGCGGGCCCTCGGTGGCGGCTAGGGCCAAACACCCCTTGCCACGCGGGCGCCTCGCCGTTCTCGGTGCGACGCGGGGTTTCACCACGGACTGCAAGGTGACCAATGCTGGAAGCTCTGATTCGGGACGTGCGGTACGGTTTGCGCTCGCTGTTGAGATCGCCGGGCTATGCCCTGATGGTGGTGTTCACCCTCGGGCTCGGCATCGGCGCGAACACCGCCATCTTCAGCCTCGTCAACGGCGTGCTGCTGCGGCCGCTGCCCTACGCCGACGGGCATGAGCTGGTGCTCGCCCGCCAGCAGGCGCAGCGCGCCGGCTCGGCGAACATCCCCTTCTCGGTCAAGGAGATCAGCGACTACCGGGAGCAGCTCGAGACTCTCGACGGCTTCGTCGAGTACCACGGGATGTCGTTCACCCTGCTCAACCGCGGTGAGCCCGACCGCGTGCTCACGGGGGTCGTGTCGGCGAACTTCTTCGATGTGCTCGGCGTGCAGCCGCTCCACGGGCGGACGTTCCGCGACGGCGACGACGATCTCGGCGCGGAGGCGGTTCTCGTTCTCAGCTACCCGTACTGGCAGCAGCGCTTCGGCGGCGACCCGGACATCGTCGGGCAGGTCTTCGAGATGAACGACCGGCCGCATACCGTGGTCGGCGTCCTGCCGCCGGTGCCGCAGTACCCGCGGGAGAACGAGGTCTACATGCCGACGTCGGCATGCCCGTTCCGCGCCCGCGCCGAGGCCCGGATGGAGGAGGACCGCACCGCGTTCCGCGGCATGACCGCGTTCGGCCGGCTCGCGCCGGACGTGGGCGTCGGTCGGTTCGGGGCCGAGCTGGCCACAGTGGCGGCCCGGCTGCAGGGCGACTTTCCGGAGACCTATCCCGCCGATTCGGGGTACACCGCCGTCACTCTTCCGCTGGCCGACGAGTTGACGCGCGATGCGCGTCCCACCCTGCTGATCCTGCTGGCCACCACCGTGCTGGTGCTGCTGATCGCGTGCGCCAACGTCGCCAACCTGACGCTGGCGCGGATGAGCCGCCGGGAGCGCGAGCTGGCGCTGCGGTCGGCCCTCGGCGCGGGACGCGGCCGCCTGCTGCGGCAGCTCCTGACCGAAGCGAGCCTGCTGGCCGTTGCCGCCGGCGGATTCGGACTGCTGGTGGCGTGGCTCAGCCTCGACCTGCTGGTGGCGTTCGCGGCGCTGTTCACGACGCGCACCACGGAGGTGGCCATCGACGGGTGGGTGCTGGCGTTCACCCTGGGCCTGTCGCTGGTCACCGGGATCGTGTTCGGCAGCGCGCCGGCCCTGACCGGGCGCCGCGACGTCGCGGTGGCGCTGAAGGAGGCGGGGGCGCAGACCACCGACACGCCGGCCCGGCGCCGCGTGCGCGGCCTGTTGACCGCTTCGCAGGTGGCCGCGGCCTTCGTGCTGCTGATCGCCACCGGCCTGCTGCTGACCAGTTTCTACCGGCTGCAGCAGGTGGATACCGGGTTCAATCCCGAGAACGTGCTGACCGCGGAGGTCTTTCCCAACTGGTCGAAGTACACGACGCCGGAGAGCCGGCGGCAGCTCTTCACCGACGTGCTGCAGCGGCTGCAGGACCGGCCGGGATTGACCGCCGCGGCCGTCGCCAACGGCTTCCCGATGGCGAGCGAAGTGGGGCAGCAGCGGCGGTTTGCCATCGAGGGGCGCACCTACGAGGAACCCGACCTGCGCCCGGAGCTGGAGACGCGGGTCGTCAGCCCCGACTACTTCGCGACCGTCGGCGTCCCGCTGCTCGCCGGCCGGACCTTCACCCGGCTCGACGACCCGGAGACGACGCCGGTGGCGGTCATCAGCCGGTCGCTGGCTGAGCGCCACTGGCGGGACGGTCAGAGTCCCCTCGAACAGAGAATCACCCTGGACGACGGCGAGACCTGGGTCACCATCGTCGGCGTCGTCGGCGACGTGCGCGACCACGGGTTGGACCGCGAGCCACCGGATCAGCTCTATCGGCCGTTCCTGCAGGGCGCCGGCTCGCCGACCCGGGTGCTGGTGCGGGCGCGCACGGATCCGCTGGCCCTGAGCGGGCAGGTGCGGGACGCGGTCCACGCCGTCGACCCCGAGCAGCCGGTGGAGAACTTCCGCACGCTCGCCGAGACCCGCGCCGGCACCACCGCCTCCCGGCGGCTCTCGGTCGTGCTGCTCGGGCTCTTCGCGGCGCTGGCTCTGGTCATCACCGTCACCGGTATCGCCGCGGTCATCGCCACCTCCGTCAATCACCGTACCCGCGAGTTCGGGTTGCGCCTGGCGCTGGGGGCCGAACGGACTTCGATCCTGACGATGGTCCTGCGTCAGGGACTGGCGCTGGTGCTGGCGGGGCTGGTCATCGGCGCGGCAGCCGCGACGGCGCTTTCGCGCTCGCTGTCCAGTTTCCTCTTCGAGACCGAGCCGACCGACGCCGGCGTTTTCGTGCTGGTGTCGCTCGTCTTCGTCGCCACCGGGCTCGCGGCGTGCTACCTGCCGGCGCGCCGGGCCATGGGCGTCGATCCGCTCGTGGCGCTGCGGGAGGAGTAGGGACACGAGTCCGTGGCGAAACGCCGGATGGCGCCGGCTCAACGTCGTCTGCGCGCTTTCCGCGGCGCAGACTCCTAGTACCATGCACGGGAGATTTCTCGAGGGCAGCATCGGCTGCATGCGCCGGTCCGTGGCGCAGATTCGTAGCCGCCCGTCGACAGGGCAGAGGTTCACATGACCATTACCAGTCAGAATGCCGTTCTGCGGTCCGTCACCGGGGCCCGCGTCGCGCGGTCGTTCGTCGGCCCCTGCATCGTGCTGGCCGCGGCCCTCGTCATCCTTGGGGCGGCCCCGGCCGCCGCGCAGGAGGCGCCGCGCTATGAGCTCGATCCTCTCTGGCCGAAGCTGCCGTTCGGCGAGCAGTGGCTCACCGGCGGCCTCGGCGGGATGTGCGTCGGAGGGGACCGGATCTTCATCCTCAACCGGCAGAACGTCGTGCCGGCCGATCTCGACGGCGCGCGTCCGGCGCCCCCGATCATCGAGCTGGACGCCGCGGGGAACGTGGTGCGGGGCTGGGGCGACCCGGCGCGGATCGGCGACCGGCTGCACGACTGCCACGTCAACGCCGACGGCAGCCTCTGGGTCGTCGCGGCCGGGACCGGCGTGGTGCAGAAGTACGCGAGCGACGGTAGCGAGCTGCTGCTCCAGATCGGCGAGACCGGCAAGTACGACTCGTCGGACGGCACCCGCCAGGGCGAGCCGCTGAACTCCGACCGCGCGCAGTTCTTCCTGCCGGCGAGCCTCGACGTCGACGAAGAGACCGGCGACATCTACGTGGCCGACGGGGAGGTGGGCGGCGGCAACTACCGCATCGCCGTGCTCGACAGCGAGGGCAGGTTCCTCCGCCAGTGGCCGCTGCACCGCGCCGAGGGTGAGGACGTCATTCCCTTGCCGCACTGCCTGCGCGTGTCCAACGACGGCCAGGTCCATGTCTGCGACCGGCGCGCCGACCGCATTCAGGTCTACGACCGGATGGGCAAGTTCATCCGCAACATGGACCTGCCGTTCGACCCCGTGACGCCGCGAGACGCCACCCGCACCGGCACCCGCGGGACCGCGGTGGTGCTGGCATTCTCCCCGGATCCGGAGCAGCGCCTGCTGTTCGTCCTCAACCAGAACAGCGTGATGGTCGACGTGGTCGACCGGCAGAGCGGCGAGGTGCTGAGCAGCTTCGGCGGCGGCCCGGGCCGCTACCGCGGGCAGTTCACCCTGCCGCACGGCATCGGCGTCGACTCGGCCGGCAACGTGTACGTGGCCGAGCAGGAGGGCCGGCGAATCCAGAAGTTCGTGCCGGTCGCGCCGTGACGCGGATTTCGGCAGGCATCCATGAATGTAAGGCCACGGTGCGCACTCGAGGACGGGAGGCAATGGGCGTTACACACGTTACGGTCACCATCCGGAACCCGGCCGATCCCACGAAGAGTTGGCAGGGGCCATTTCTCGTCGATACCGGCGCGATAGATTCCCTCGTCCCGAGGTCGCACCTGGAAGCCATCGGACTCACGCCCAGGGCGCAGCGAGTGTACGAAACGGCCGACGGCCGTGAGGTCACCATGGACGTCACGACGGGGGAAATAGAGGTGATGGGCGAGTACACCGCCGGGCTCATCATCTTCGGTGACGCGGATGCCGAGCCGCTACTGGGTGTCACCGCGCTCGAGTCCGCCGGCATCGAAGTCGATCCGCAGAACCAGCGGTTGAAGAAGCTCCCTGCCGTGCGCCTCAAGGGGCTCTCTCCGGTACCTGCTCGAAGGTGATCCGTGCGATGCATTCGGAGGTTTCAAGTTGATGGGCTGTTGTCGTCTCCTTCAGAGATTATGGATGCGTGGATCGTCGCGGATGGGATGCGCTGAGAGTCGGTTGAGAGAGAATCGACGATGATGACGAAACTGCCGGCGTGGTGGAAGGCGGGGGCTGCGACGCTGGTCGTCGTGGCGGCGGGGTTTGCCGTGGCCGGCGGTTTCGGTGTGTCGAGCGGTCTCGATGCCCCCGACGCCGAGTCGGCTCGGGAGGACCTGGACCGGACGGGCTCCGCCGAGGTCGCGTTGCGGGTCGAGGGCATGACCTGAGGCGGCTGCTCCGTGGCCGTGCGCCACGCGCTTCGCGAGGTCGACGGTGTCGTAGCGGCGGACGTCTCCTACGACGACAAGCGGGCCGACGTCCGGTACCGCCCCGGCCTCGTCACGCCGGAGTCGCTCGTGGCGGCCGTCGACCGCATCGGATTCGAGGCCAGCGTGATGCAACCGGCAGCAGTGTCGGACCGAGGCCGGTGAGCGACGAGGCTCCGCACGCGAGGGGCCGTCTGCCGGCCGCAACCGGTGCCGTGGCGGCGGTTCTGGCCGCGAGTTGTTGCCTGCTGCCCCTGGTCTTGATCGCCACTGGCCTTGCCGGCGCCGGGCTGATGATGACCATGATGCGCTACGAGTGGCTGACGCTGCCGGTCGGCGTTGGCGCGCTGTTCGTCGCTTGCATGCTGCACGTGCGCGAGCGGAGTCGATGCGACGCGGCGGGGTGCCGTCTGGTCGGGGAGCGAGTGACCCGGGTCGTGCTCGGTGTCGCCACGGCGGTCGTCACGGTCGCGCTGCTCCTGAAGCTGTTTCCGTCCTGGACGGCGGGGATTCTGGAGGCGTTGTAGGGCGGACCTGGAGGTTCGCGCCAGCAGGGCGTGGCGGCCGCTGGCGGATCGGGAGAGTCGGAGCCAGTCTGATGTCTGACACGGCGGCGGAGTTCCTCCGGAAGATCCAGCTTGGCGAGGACAGCTTTCTCGAGTTCAAGGAGGTGTTCCTGGCCGGAGGCCGGATCAAGGGGCCGGGTCGGGATCACTTGGCGGACGAGCTGGCCGCGTTCGCCAACTCGAGCGGTGGAGTGGTCGTATTGGGCGTGTCCGACGAACCGCGCGCCGTGACCGGCATTTCACTGGAGCATCTCGACGCGGTCGAACGCTATGTGTCGGAGATCGCCAGCGATTCCATCAAGCCGTCGCTCGTGCCGCTCATCGAGAAGCTGGAGCTGCCCGATGCCGAGGGTCGGATGCGGCCCGTGCTCAAGGTCGAGGTTCCGTGCGGGCTCTTCGTGCATCAGAGTCCGGGGGGATACCTGCATCGTGTCGGCAGCTCGAAACGTCAGATGGAGCCTGCGGTTCTTGCCCGGCTGTTCGAGCAGCGAAGCCAGTCGCGAGTCGGACAGTTCGATCGGCAGGTCGTTGCACAGGCGTCAGTCGACGATCTGGACGCACGCTTGGTGGATCGATTCCGCGGAGAGATCGCCGGCGACGACCGCACGACCGCGCTCTCGAAGCTGGACATGATTCGGGAAGACGACGAGGGCGTGCTCCGCCCCACCGTTGCCGGCGTGCTCCTCGGGACTCGCCAGCCGCAGCGCTGGCTACCGCACGCGTATGTCCAGGCGGTGGCCTATCGCGGCGCCAGCATCGGTGAAGCGCTGGACTCGCCGCGCTACCAGCTCGACGCCAAGGACAACGATGGACCGCTCGACGACCAGATCGCGTACGCCTGCCGGTTCGTGGCGAGGAATCAGAGAGTCGAGGCCTCCAAGTCCATGGGGCGGCTCGACTGGCCACAGTACGATCTAACGGCGATCTTCGAGGCCGTAGTCAACGCCGCTGCGCACCGCGACTACTCGATCCGCGGATCCAAGGTGCGCCTGCGGATGTTCTCGGACCGCATCGAGTTGTGCTCCCCGGGAGCGCTGGTCAACGGCATGTCCATCGCCGACCTTGCCTACAAGCAGAATACGAGGAACCCTGCGATCGCCAATCTCCTCGACCGGTGCCCGGTCCCGGATGAAATCGAGACGCCCCGCGTAACGATGATGGATCGCCGCGGCGAGGGCGTGCCGGCCATCCTCGCGCGCAGCAGACGCCTCTCGGGCAGGGAGCCGGTGTACGAGATGTTCGGCGACGAGTTGCGATTGACGATCTACGCAGCGGATCTGGCTGCCGCTTCGACGTGATGGACAAGGCGAATCCATCGTCGGGTCGTCTGCGCCGGTGCATGTAGGCGCGAAGGAGAAACGCGATGAGGATCAGCCGTCGACAGATGCTCGCAGCAGTGGGCGCCGCGGGCGCCGGGTTGGGCGCGGCCGCCGCCCCCGGGTTCCCCGCGATCCTGCAGTCCCGGCCTCTGCGTATCGGAGCGCTCATCTCGCACAGGGACCGGCAGGGCCAGGACGAGCTGATTCAGCCCTACGACCGGCAGATGCGGCTCGGCCTGGAGCTGGCGATCGCGGAGCTCAACGCGGCCGGGGGCGTTCTCGGACGACAGGTCGAGCTGCTCGTGGCCGACGACGAGGGCAGTCCCGCTCCGGGCGCCGCGGCGGCGATAGATCTCATTCGGAACGAAGGTGTCGAAGCGCTCGTGAGCGGCTTCGTCATGGCGATGCCGCCGTACATGGATCGCGTCCTCGAGCGCGAAGGACTGGACGTCCCGGTGGTGCATGCCATGCAGACCCCGGGCACGTACTGCGGGCGCGTGGCGCACGTGGGTTCGACGACGCTGCAAGCGATCACCACGCTGATCGAGCACCGCGGCCCGGAGGCCCGGCAGCGCACATTCCAGGTCTCTGACTGGGCACCCTCGCAGCGGACCGTGTCGAACCAGTTCTATCGCCACGTGCAGGCCGGCTCGACGGGTGCGGCGCTGGTCACGACGCCGGTCAGCGGCAACAGTCCGGGCGAGTACACCGGCCTCGTGCAGTGGGCGCGCGACCTCGACGCGAAGAACTTCTGGATCTCCGTCCCGCGGCCGTACGCAGTGAACATCGTGAAGCAGGCCGACTCGCTCGGCGCGGCGTCCGCGTTCGACTATCACTTCCTGGAGTTCAGCGAGTGGCAGGCATCGCAGCTCCCGGACGGCGTCGAGGCCTGGACGTCGGTGCCCTTCGTCGCGAGCGACGACCGTCCCGGAGTCCGCGATTTCGTGGCGCGCGCCCGCCGGCATGCGGGCGACGACCTGGTCACGCACGTCGCTTTCTCGCACCACACGGCCGTGCACGCGCTGGCGCGGGCGATGGAGCAGGCAGGCAGCACGGCGGCGGTCCCGGTGCGGTCGGCGCTCGACGGTCTCGAACTGGAGGTGGCCACCGGGACGTTGACCTTGGGGTCGGACGGCTACGCGACGATGCCGATGCACGTGGCGCGCGCCACGCGCGACGGCCTGGAGGTCGCACAGCGGTTCGATGCTGCGGCGCCGGGTGCGGCGTGCGGATGATGCTCGGGTTCCTGCAGCGCGGAATACTGGTGCTCGGAATCGCCGCACTGGCGACGTTCCCGGCCGCGGCTCAGACCAGCGACATTCAGCAGACAAGCACACCACGATGACAGGCACCCCCTTCGTGGGGGGAACGGACCAGGATGGTCACCAGGGCCTGATCCGTGTCCAAGAACCGAGGGCGCCCCAAGACTCGACATTAGCAGGCCAGTTTGTTTCTGGCGTCCTTCAGCATCGAGATCAACGCGGCGCGCGCTTCTTGGGGTGTGCTGACCGGTTTGGCAAACGCCAGGCGGACGGGCCGCAGGCCCTCCGTGGTCTTCGCCGACATCTCGAACCCGTACCGATCGACGCCTGTCATGCTGGCGGCGGTGATCTCCGTTGCCTTCGAAAAGGCCTTGCAGTAGAGCACCATCGCCTCTGCGTGGTCGGCGTTCATGTGCGCAATCGTGCCGGCCGCCGACGGACCGAGGGGATCCGGCTCGGCGGCCTGCCATTCGGCCTCGCTCACCCACGACATCCGCCCGTAGCCCCCGATGTACCGGACCGAAGCCACTTGGAGCCTCCAGAACGCGAAGTCGCGGAAGTCGGCATAGTACAGAGCATTCGGATGGGAAGTCAGGAAGGCGGCACGAGCGCTGTCCCTGTCCCTCTCGACGCGGGTGCACGGACCGAGCATCGTGACACGGCCGTTGGCGAGGGGGTCTATCGAGCCGCCCTCGGCCACCAGCAGGGATGCGCGAGAATCCCGCTCCAGGTTCTTGGTGTGCTCGGCGAGTCTACTGATGAGGAAGACCGGGTTTCCATCCTCGAAGGCAACGGTCACGAACGAGCCGTAGGGGTAGCCGGCCGGCTCCAGCGCAAGGGTACACAAAGTCCCGGTCGAGATCCGCGCGACCAGCGTTCGCGCGCGCTCAGCGTGCGTGGGAGTCGGAATATCGACGTCGTACAGCGGCTCCGGCGCGTCACCTGACGGTCGGGCGTGTGCGTCTTCGCTCATGGTTCTCCCTGACGTGCGGTGCGAGCCGCCGGCAGCGGCACACCGCCGACATCCACTACTTCACTTCCAGCCAGTCGACTTGCGCGTGAACCGCGCGGGCAGCGCCGGCTTGACGTCAGGCGCAGGTTCCGGTGCGGGATCTCCAGACGCGGCGCTGATCTCTCGTTCGAGTTCCTCTTCGTTGGGCAAACCTGCGAACTGGTCCGCGATCATCAGGGAGTGTTGCGACGGGATCTCGAATCTCTTCCCGCAGGCCTTGCACGTGACCTGATCGTCGAGACGGAGCAGATAGTTGCGTGCTTTTGCGAATTTGGCCCGGTCCTCCTCGCTCGCTCCAGCCGGCAGCCTGGCTTTCTTCGATCGCCGGATCCACCGAATGCCGTATTCGGCAGTCCGGCGACACCTGATGCACTGATACCGTACGGGTCGGATTTCCGGTTTCTCCGTGAACAGGTCGCGTTCGTCAAGAGCCATGCAGCTATGGTAGCAACGAACGGCGACGCTGGGGTTCGTGACCGCGGGCGGGCCTCCTCCCCGCATCGCGTTCTGTAATTGCTGCCAGGACGAGTTGGGGTTCGGCGCGAGGGTGGCTGGAGACGGGCGAGTTCGATACCCTCGGCCGCCAACGGGGCGCGCGGCTCGCGCGTGACCTCGAGCGGCAGCTGGAGCGTGTGGCGGGCCGGATCGAGCGCGTGCTCGACGCCGGCTGGGCGTCGGTGCGGGTGGTGACGGACCACGGATGGCTGTTGCTACCCGGCGGCCTCAGCGTCCAGGAATGCCTCATCCCGGATCTCGTCGTGACACATGCCGAGCGAGCCGAACGGCCGGCAGCATCACGTCGGTGACGTCGCGCGGCCTGCGCTGCTTCATCGAAGCCGAGGTCCGCGGCCGTCCCGTGACGGCCGATCTACAGCTCGAAGCCCAGCTCGACGCGCCCGATCCCAGGGAAGTCCGCCGTCAGCCGCTCCCCCGCCGCGGCGGGGTAGATGACGTCGGTGGTGACGCCCGTGGTCACGAAGTCGCCGCGCGAGAGGCCGAGCCCGTGCCGGGGCAGCTCGTTGGCCAGCCACGCCATGACCTCGAGCGGGTGGCCGAGGACGTTGCCGCCGGAGCCGGTCAGTTTCTCTTCGCCGTTGACGAGGAGCCGCGTCGGCTGCGCGGCCAGGTCGAGGCCGCGCCAGTCGTCGACCGGCGCGCCGTGGATCCAGGCGCCGTGAATGGCGTTGTCCGCGGCGAAGGACTCCGGCGTGAACCGGTCGAGGCCCGCGAAGTGATGCTCGACCAGCTCGATGGCCGGATACAGCGCTCCGATGTGCTCCGCGATGGACCGGCGGTCATGGCCCCCGTCGACGACCGGCACGTCGGACACCACCTGGAAGGCGATCTCCACCTCAATCAGCCGGATGACGTAGTCGGCGGCGGGCAGGGTGACGCCCGATTCGTGCAGGCGCGCCGTGAAGAGACGGCCGAACACCGGATAGGGCACGCCGAGCATGCGTTGCGCGGCGGGATTGGTCAGCGCCACCTTGTAGCCCGCGGTTTCGCCGCCCCAGTGCCCGCAGAGCCCGTCGACCAGCGCGTTCTGGGCCTGATAGGCCGATGCCAGGTCCGGCGGCATCAGCGCTGGCGGCAACTCGTCGATGCGTTCGTGCCGCGTGCGAAGCGACTGGAGGAACCGTGCGGTCTCGGTGATGCTCATGAAGCCTTCTCCCATGTCTCGACCAGCTCGAACACGCCGAACACGCGGTAGTCGCGCGCGTTGGAGGTGACGATGCGGGTAACGCCGTGCCGGTAGTACGTGGCCGCGAGCAGCGTATCGAGCAGTCGCTTGCGACCGAGACCGTGTTCCTGCATCCACGCCAGGAACTGGCTGACGACCTGATCGTCCGGGACCGTGCGCTCCACTTCCGTCGCATTCCACCAGAAGCTTGCCTTGGCGAGCGCCTGCGCCATGGACAGCGGCCTCTCGAAGCGGCGCGGATCGGTCACGACGTGAATGAACTCCGAGAGTACCTGAGGTGCGAGCGCCGCTTCGCGGTCGCGGCCCAGAATCTCCCGCCGCAACACCTCCAGCGCCGCACCGTGGCCGTCCGTTTCCTGGATTTCAACCTGCACGAGGAATGTCGTGTCAAGCCCGGTCATCGAGCATCTCCCCCAGCAGGTCGTCATCGATGCGCAACGGCTTCAGCACCCGGCCTGCCGACACTGGACTCAGATCGGCCAGGGTGGTGGAGCGGGCGATCCGCCGCTCGCGGAATTCCTCCATCGCTTCCCGGATCAGCTCGGACGCGGTCCGATCCCGCGCCCTGGCGAACCGCTGGAAGTCCCGGTAGACCGGCTCGGATACGTTTATGGTTATGGTCTTCATACATTCAGTTTCATGTATCGCGTGCCGGCCGTCAATCGCCGCCGCGACCCGATCCGTCTTGACATCGACCACTCGTCCGGGCATGGTGAGCGCGACGGGAGGGCCAAATGACCACTGGCGGCGCGCGTCCTCGAAAAATCCTTCCGGCGGGTCTCGCGGGTGCCTGCCTGGCCGCATTGGCGGCGGTGCTGGTCCTCGCCGGCGGGCCATCCGTCGCGTCCGCCGAGACCCGCGGCTACGTGATCTCCATGGTCCACACCGCGACCTATGCGAACACGGACACCTGCCCGCGGGGATACAACGGCGGGCTGTCCGATCTGAAGGTGCGGCGCCTGGTCCGCCGGGGCTTCAGCGAGGAAGAGGCCATGGCGATTCTCGCCAACGGCGGCGTGGATCGGGACGGCAACCGCGTCGAGATCGCGGAGCTTCCCGAACTGAACGGCGTCGAGGTCAACCCGGGCAACGTGCCGGTGCTCGTTTCCGATCCACAGGTCCATACCGCGCACGGCCGATTCGCCTACGGCTTCAATCTGAACGGCCGGGTGGAGCCCGATGGGTTCGAGAATCCCGAAAGCGGTGAGCGGGGCGTCGACAACCGGATGTGGCGCGCGCTGGGCTGCTTCGAGGTCTACCAGGTGCGCCGTCCGGTGCGGCCGTACAACGAGGACATCGCCTGGGACACCGCGCTGGATGCGATGCCGGCCTGGCTGATGTCGATCACCGGCGACGACCTGGACAGTGACGGAGAGGTCACGGTCGCCTTCGACCGGGCCTTGAACGTCGCCATGCGGGACGCCCGCGGCGGCGTGCTGTCGGGCGCGACGTACGTGGTCGATCCCGACCCGCGTTCGCACAGCGTGTTTCAGGGGCGTATCGAGAACCGGGTGCTCACCATCGAACCGGGCGACTTCTCGATCCAGGGCGAGTCGCAGTTCTACGCGATCCTGCGGTTCACCGGCACCCGGTTGCGCCTGGAGATGGCGGAAGACGGCAGCGCGGCGGGCATCATCGGCGGCTACCAGCCCTGGCGCGACTACTTCCACTATCTGGCGATTCGGGGCGAGGAAAACGCGCAGGTCGATCTGGCCGGGGTGTACTACGCGATGCGGCGCCTGGCGGACGGCGTGCCCGACCCGGAGACCGGGGAGAACACCGCGATCTCGGCCGCCTACTTTCTGGAGGCGGTTCCCGCGTTCCACGCGACCCTCTCCGGCGAGGTCGTGGCCGAGTCGGTCGGATCCGGCCCGCCGCTCAGCGGTCCCGCGGTGAGCGAGAACGTCACCCTGGATCCGGAGTGAGGACATGGACGGAAGGATGCACATGCTTGCCACGCGGGCGCTTCGCCGCTCCCGGTGCCACGCGGGATACCGCCACGGACTCCTGGCGGCTCTGCTTGCCGGATTGATCCTCGGCGCGTCGGCGGTGGTGGGCGCGGCGGGAGAGATGACCCTGCTGCGCCTGACGCCGGCACAGTATCAACGCGCCATCCACGAGATCTTCGGCCCCGGCATCCGGGTGGACACCGGCACCACGGTGTTGGGTGTACGCGACCGGGGGCTGCTGGCGCTCGGGGCCCGGCGGAGCACGCTGAGCGCCGCGGAGATCGAGCGCTTCGAGGCGTTGGCGCAGCAGATCGCCGCGCAGGTGACGGATCCGTCGCGGCGGGCCACGCTCATCGAGTGCCGGCCGAGGGTGGACCACGCGCCCGACGATGCCTGCGCCGAGCGCTTCGTCACGCGGGCCGGGCGGTTCCTGTTCCGCCGGCCGCTGACTGCTGACGAAACCGCCCTGTACGTCGCGGTGGCCCGCACCGCCGCGGAGACGGTCGGCGACTACTACGGCGGACTGCGCGCGGCGCTGGCCGGGATGCTGGTGGCGCCGGAGTTCCTGTTCCGCGTGGAACACAGCGAGCCGGATCCCGCCGATCCCGACAGGTTGCGGCTGGACGCCTGGTCGCGCGCGTCCCGGCTCAGCTTCTTCCTGTGGGACAGCGCCCCGGACGGGCCGCTTCTCGACGCCGCCGAGTCGGGCGAGCTGCTGACGCCGGAAGGGCTCGACCGGCAGGTGGAGCGGCTGCTGGCGTCGCCGCGAGTGGAGCAGGGGCTGCGGGCGTTCTTTTCGGACATGCTGCAGTTCGACCGCTTCGCGACGCTCACGATCGACTCGAGCCTGTTTCCGCGGTTCACGAAGAACGTCGAGGACGACGCGCGCGAGCAGACCCTGCGGACGGTCGTCGATCACCTCTTGCACAGGGATCGCGACTACCGCGATCTGTTCGTCTCGCGCGACACGTTCCTGACCCCGCCGCTGGCGGCCATCTACGGGGTGCCGCTGCCGCGCTCGCAGGAGCTGGGCGGGGCGGTGCCGTGGGTGCCGTACCGCTTTCCCGAGGGCGACAGCCATGTGGGCCTGCTCGCGCAGGTGAGCTTCCTTGCCCTGCATTCGCATCCGGGGCGGTCGTCTCCGACCCTGCGGGGACAGGCCGTGCAGGAGATCTTCCTGTGCCGGCGGGTGCCTCCGCCGCCGCCGGACGTCGATTTCAGCTTGCTGCAGGATACGTACAACCCCGACTTCCGGACGACGCGCGACCGTCTCCGCGAGCATCGGGAGAACCCGGCGTGCGCGAGCTGCCACAACCTGACGGATCCCATTGGCCTGACGCTGGAGGTGTTCGACGCGGCCGGCGGTTATCGCACGACCGAGAACGGTGCGCCCATCGACGCCAGCGGCGAGCTCAATGGCAGGACCTATGAAGGACCGCCGGGGCTGGCCGAGGCGCTCCGGGCCGAGCCGCGGGCGACCTCCTGCTTCGTCGAGCGCGCGTTCTCCTACGGCGCCGCGCGGATGCCGACCGACGACGAGCGGGCCTGGCTGGCGGACGTGCAGGCGGAGCTTGTGGACGACTTGAAGTGGCGCGCGCTGATGCGCCGCATCGCAGGAAGTCCGGACTTCTACACGGTGGTTCCGGGCGCATCGTGACCGGCGGGTGCGCGGCCGGCGCCCGGCGGAGCGGGCCGCGGGACCGCATGGAGCCCGGTTGAGCGGAGTTCGGTCGGAGATTGGCCAGGGAAGGAAACGGACATGAGTGCAACACGCGAGATGGACCGCCGCACCGTGCTCCGGGGCATGCTGCAGGGCGGCACGGCCGTCGCCCTCGGATTACCCGTGCTGGAGTGCTTCCTGAACACGAACGGCACGGCCTACGCCGCATCCGCCGGCGCCGCTGCCGCGCCCCTGCCGCCCTGCTTCGGCACGTGGTTCTGGGGCCTCGGGCTGACGCCCAACCACTGGGAGCCCGCGACCACCGGTCCCGATTACGAGTTGCCGGAGCACCTGGCCGGACTGCAGCCCATCAAGTCGAAGATGAACCTGTTCAGCGGCATGCAGGTGTTTCTGGACGGCAAGGTGAACCAGAACCACTACTCCGGCGCGCAGGGTCAGGCCACCGGCATGGTGTCGCGCAACGGCAGCGACTACTCGACCAGCATCGACACCATCATCGGCGAGCAGATCGGCCGGGGCACGCGGTTCCGCTCCATCGAGGTGACCTGCGATGGCGACAGCAGCGCGAGCTGGAGCGCGCGCGGGTCCAGCGGCCTGAACCCGTCGGAGATGTCGCCCTTGGCGCTGTACGCCCGCATCTTCGGCGACGGCTTCCAGGATCCGAACGTGGCGGATTTCAAGGCCGACCCGGCGGTGATGGTGCGGCACAGCGTGCTCTCCGCGGTGTCCGAGCAGCGGAAGAGGCTGATGTCCACCGTGTCCGCGTCGGACCGGGCGCGGCTGGACGAGTACTTCTCGTCGGTGCGCGACCTGGAGCGGAAGCTGGCGTTCGAGCTCGACCGGCCCGCGCCGCTCCCCGCCTGCACGGTGCCGGGAGAGGGAACCGAGGAGATCGGGGCGCTCGTCGAGCAGGTCGAGCGCACCCACCGGCAGTTCGCGCGGCTTCTGGCGCACGCGATGGCGTGCGGCCAGACGCGGATCTTCAACCTCACGATGGGCTCGGCCTTCTCGCGGCTGCGCCGCCCCGGAGAAGTGAACGCATACCACGCGCTGACCCACGAGGAGCCGATCGACAGGGAACTCGGGTATCAACCCACCTGCAAGTGGCTGGGCGAGCGGATGATGGACTTCTTCCGGGAGCTCGTGCAGACGCTGGACGGGATTCGGGAAGGCGACGGCACGTTGCTGGATCGCACCGTGGTCTTCGCGTTCACCGACCACGGCGAGGCGCGGATGCACTCGATGAAGCGCTACCCGATTCTCACCGCCGGCAGCGGCGGGGGGCGGATGAAGACGGGCCTGCACGTCGCGGCGGAGGGCGACGCGGCCACCCGCGTCGGGTTTACGGTCCAGCAGGCGCTCGGTGTGGTGAGCGGCCGGTGGGGCACCGAGTCGAACGAGGTGTCGCGGCCGTTCGGCGAGGTGCTGGCGTGATGTTGCTCCGGAGGTCGAAACGGGGGGCGTCGCGTCCGCGCCGTTCGCCCGCGGCGAGGTCCGGCCCGGGATCGGTTGCGGACTGGAGAGCTGCCATGGTGCGTTTGCAGCGGAGGCGGCCGGTGGTCGGGTGTGCGGTCATGCTGGCGGCGGCGGTGTTCGCGGCAAGCGGCCCGTCTTCCGCGCTGGCGGCGGAGCAGCCGGTGGCGCCTCCCTCCGTGCCGTCCGGGGTGACGCTGGTGGAGGTGGTCCGGGAACTGAACGCGTCGGCCGCCCAGTTGCTCTGGGTCCGCCTTGGGGATGCCGAGGGGAGAACCCTGCTGTTCCAGGCGGATGGGGGACCCGACCGGGTGAGGTGCATCGACGAGTGCGCTGCGGAGTTTCCTCCTCTCCTGGCGCCGGCCGGGGCCGAGCCCTTCGCCGACTGGTCGCCGGTCCGCTTGCCGGACGGACGGCTGCAGTGGGCCTACCGAGCCCACCCGCTGCACACGTGGTCCCTGGAGGAGGAACCGGGCGAAGTAGCCACCAACATCGGGCTGGCCGAGACGGCGAACCTGAAGCTCGCCGAGCGCGGCCAACAGGCCGGAGCCCTGCTGCCGCCGCCGGAATGGCGGGTCGCCCGCTTCGAGCCCGCCCGGTCCATCGAGGTGCCGGCCGGCATCGAGGCCAGGCTCGTGTCGTCGGCACAGGCCGTAGTGCTGACCGATTTCGAGGGCTTCACGCTCTACACCCCGGACGGCGTTGCCGGGGGCGGCCGGCGGAACTGCTCCGGCCGCGGCTGCGAGACGGGCTGGTTGCCGGTCCCGGCGCCTGCGCTCGCCCTCGACGTGGGGCAGTTCTCGGTCGTGACCCGCACGGACGGCTCTCGGCAGTGGGCCTACCAGGGCCGGCCCTTGTACCGGTACCGGGGAGATCTGCTGCCCGGTGACGCGCACGGCCGGGCCGTTGACGAGCGCTGGAGCATGGCCGTGCTGACGGAGAACTTCCGGCCGCCGGGGGTGACGGTGACTGCTCTGGAGGGCTACGGCGACGCGCTGTCGCGCGACGGCATGACGCTGTACAGCGGCTCCGCGTTCGAGAAGTACTGGGGCGGGCGCAATCTGCGCGACAGCTTCAAGAATGCCTACGACCGCGGGAAGCGGCTGGGAGGCGACGCCTGCGCGAACCTTGGTTGCCTGCAGGAGTGGCGCCCGTTCCACGCATCCGCCGATGCCCGGTCCACCGGCTTCTGGGAAGTCATCACCCGCCGCGACGGCAGCCGGCAGTGGGCCTACAAGGGCTACGCCGTATACACCTACGCGGGCGACGAGGCCCCCGGCCAGAACCGCGGGCAGGCCACCTACGCCTTCGCGACGCTGGACGGGAGTCCCGAGGAGATCGAAAGGGCGGTCTGGTTGGCCGAGCTGGGCAAGACGTACGGCGGGGCGGGCGTGTACTGGAACGTCGCCAAGCCGTGATCCGATCGGCCGGCGTTCCGGCGCGCACAGCCCCACGTTGCCGGCAGGGTTGCCGAGTTGCGAACGGGAGTCCATCGTAGAGGGAGCGACGCGGCCCCATCCTGCGGCGTGTCGCTCGAACCGTCACTTCCGTGATGCTGGCCGGCGATGCCCGGCTGCCCCAGGCAAGGAATGATGCGTACACCACCGACTCGAACGACGCTCGCGATCCTGCTGCTGGCGGCGACCCCTCCCGCCTGGGCGCAACCCCCCGAGCACCAATGGTCCCACTTCGGCGCCGACGCGGCGTTCACGCGCTACTCGCCGCTGGACCGGATCGATCATGAGAACATCGGCGAGCTGGAGGTCGTCTGGCGCCGGCTGGCGGCCGATCCGCAACTGCAGGCGGCATTCCCGGATCTGGGGGTGAACGCGTACCTGCGCTCGACGCCGATCCTGATCGACGGCGTGCTCTACGCCCCGAACGCGCACGGCCTGCTGGATGCGTTCGATCCGGCGACCGGAGAGACCATCTGGCGGCAGCCGCCGTTCGCCGCCACCGAGGAGGAGGTCGCCGGCGGCAGCACGCGGGGGGGCGCCTACTGGACGGACGGCGAGGCCCGGAGGCTGCTGCTGGTCCGCGGCGGGTACCTGTACGCGGTCGACGCGCGGACCGGCCGGCGAGTGTCGTCGTTCGGTCTCGCCGACCAGGGCCGGGTGGACCTGGACTGGGAGCATCCGCTCGCCGGCGAATTCGACTGGACGGCCGGACCCCTCGTGGTCGGGGACGTCGTGGTCGTCGCCGGCACGACCGGCGGCTCCGGCGACGGCGGCATCGTCAGGGAGGCCGCCCCGGAGGACATCCGCGGCTTCGACGTGCGGACCGGCGAGCTGCTCTGGACATTCCACGTCGTTCCGCGGGCCGGCGAGTTCGGGGCGGACACCTGGGGCGATGGCTCCGCCGACTATTCGGGAGATCTCGGGTCGTGGTGCTGCCTGACCGCCGACGAGGAGCTGGGGTACGTCTACGTCCCGCTCTCAGCGCCGACGGGGATGGTCTACGGCGGCCACCGGCTGGGCGACAATCTCTTCTCGGACAGCCTCGTCGCCCTCGACGCCACCACCGGCGAGCGGGTGTGGCACTTTCAGATGGTGCACCACGACGTCTGGGAGTACGACACCGTCGGGCCGCCGATTCTGGGGGAGATAGCGGTGGAAGGCCGTCGGATCGCGGCGGTGATGCAGCCGAGCAAGACCGCGTTCCTGTATGTTCTCGACCGCCGGACCGGCGAGCCGGTCTGGCCGATCGAGGAGCGCGAGGTGCCGCAGTCGATCGTGCCGGGCGAGCGCACTTCCGCGACACAGCCGTTCCCCACGAAACCGCCGCCGTTCGATCGTCAGGGCGTCACCGTCGACGACCTCATCGACTTCACGCCGGAGCTGCACGCCGCCGCCCTCGAAGCGGTGGAATCGCTGGTGCTGGGGCCGCTGTTCACGCCCCCGTGGCCGCGCAGCGGCGAGCCGGGTGGCAAGCTGGGGACGTTGACCATCCCCGGTGGCTGGGGGGCCGGAAACTGGCACACCGGGGCGTTCGATCCCGAGACCGGCATCTACTACGCGGTATCGCACACGCAGCCGACGGTCTGGAGCGTCTCCCCGACCACGTTCGAGGGCGCCACCCTGGCCTGGACGACCTCCCGCGGCGACGAGTTGCGGGTGCCGACGCCGCGGCCGCACGGCCTGCCCATCGTCAAGCCCCCGTACGGACGCATCACCGCGCTCGACCTGAACCGCGGCGAGCTGGCCTGGATGGTCCCGAACGGCGACGGGCCGCGCAACCACCCGCGGCTGAAGGACCTGGATCTGCCGCCGCTCGGCATCCCCAACCGTCCGGCGCCGCTCGTGACCGCGAGTCTGCTGTTTCTCGGCGAGGGCAGCGACGCCATCATGGGGACGATACGCGGCGAGGGAGACCCGTCCGACCCCGAGCAGGACCAGTCCTGGCGCTGGGGCCGGAAGTTCCGGGCTTACGACAAGTCCACCGGTGAGGTGGTGTGGGAGACGGAGCTGCCGGCCGGTACCACCGGAGGCCCGATGACCTACCTGCACGAGGGCCGGCAGTACATTGTGGTCGCGGTGGGCGCGCGCGACGAGATCCCGGAGTGGGTGGCGCTGGCCGTGCCGTAGGTTGAAGCCGCCGCCGGGCGCGCTTTCGGCGCCGCAGGACTCATTCCTCGGCCGTCAACGCCGGCATGACGAACTCGTGCCCCGGCTGTCTCACGGTGAGCACCGCACAGGGCGCCTTCCGCACGACCTTCTCGGCCACGCTGCCGAGCAGCAGGTGCTTGACCGGGCCGCGTCCGTGCGTGCCCATCACGATCATGTCGATCGCGTTGTCCGTGGCGTAATGCAGAATCTCGACGAAGGCGTGACCCACCCGGATCGCCCGCACGGTCTCGACGCCGTCGATCGAGATGCCGGCCAGATGCCGCTCCGCATCGGCCTCCCACGTCTTGAGCAGGTCGGAGACGACCAGCGCACCCGCTCCGACGGCCCAGTCCTGCGGCGTCGGGTCGGCCACCACATGCAGCATGTGCACCTCGGCGCCGAACCGGCCGGCCATCTCGCGGGCATAGCCGAGTGCGTGTTGGGCTGTCTCGCTGAAGTCTGTCGGCAGCAGGATCCGCTTGAGGGTCATGTCGAGTCTCCCCCATCATCGTAGTCGAAGGTCGGCTTCCGAGGCGGACCGGACGCGTTACTCGTCGAGGGTACGGGTCGGGACGCGGTGTCGCCGGCCGGGCGTGGCAGCCTCGGGCGGTCATCGTGACGGGGCGGCCGGTTCGCTCAACCTACAGCAGTCCCACCAGCGGCCCGATCACGATCAGGAGCACCGTCATCAGCAGGACCCAGACCGCGCTGATCACCAGCCCCGGCGGCAGCATGTCGAACATCCGGTAGTAGCCCCGGCTGTAGGTGACCAGGGGCACCGCGTCCAGAGGCAGCAGGAACGCGCACGACGCGGTGAAGATGACCGGCAGCGCATAGAGGGCCGGATTCACCCCCGCCGCGGCGCCGAGGACCATGATCGGCGGGATCATGACCGCGTTGATGACCGGTGCGATCGGGAGCATCAGGTGGATGACCACCGTGAAGGCGCTGATCGCAGCGATCAGGGCGACGGCGTTCCAGTCGGCGAGACCCCCCAGAGCCGATTCGGCGAGCCACGTAGCGAGGCCGGTCCGCGACGACGCCTGACCCAGCGACGTTACCCCGCCGATTACCATCAGGGTGTCCCAGCCGGTGACCTGCTGGACCTCCTTCCAGGTGAAGAGGCCGATGCCGGGGAGGAACATCGCCACGGCTCCCACGACGGCCACCAGGAAGGTATCGAGGACCGGCAGCCAGGTGCTCGAGATCCACAGGGTGATCATCGCGCTCATGATGGCGATGACCTTCCACTCGTCGCGGCTGACCGGCCCGATCCGGCGCCGCTCGTCGTGGATCTCCTCCAGGTCGCCGATGGACGCGATCTCCGGTGGAAAGAACTTCACCAGCACCCAGGCCGCCACCGGCAGCAGGATGGCCACCATCGGGATGCCTATCGCCATCCAGTGCAGGAACGGGACGCGCTCTCCGCCCGCCTGCTCGATCATCACGAGGCCGAGCAGATTGATGGAGCTGCCGGCCGGCGTGCCGACGCCGCCGATCAGCGCCGCGATCGGGATGCCAATCATCACCGCCCGGCCGAAACGAGAGCCTGGCCGCAGTCCCAGCTTGTCGAGGATGCCTACGGCGATGGCCATGAAGATGGCGGCGGCCGGCACGTCGGAGACGACCAGCGAGATCGTGCCGGTACCGACAACGAACACGTACACCGCGCGTGTGGCGTCGGTGCCCGCGCGCGCGAGCAGCCACAGGGCGAATCGGCGGGCCAGCCCGGTCTTCACCCACGCGTAGGCGATGGCGAACATCACGAGCACGAAGAAGAAGACGCTGCTCATGAAATTGGCGGCGGCCGCACCGAAGATGGCGCCGGGGGTGGGCGGGCGCCCGCTGACCAGCGACGTGAGGCCGAAGATGGGCTGTAGGGCCAGGGCCAGCAGCGAGGTAACCGCGATCGGCAGCGCCTCGGTGGACCACAGCACGAGTATCCCGGCGAAGAGCGCGGCCAGCCGGTGCGCTTCCGGCGGGAGTCCCTCCGGCGTCGGCAGGATCAGGATGAAGCCGGTGAGGGCCGCCGCGCCCAGGAGTCCGGCGGTGACGTTCGAGCCGGTCGTGTTCGTGCCCGGCGTGCTCTCGCCGGGTGCCGCGCTCGGCGCGCTGACACCCGGGTGCTTGTCGCCATGAGTCATGATCGCCCCTCGATCTCGTCGAGCACCTGGCGCGCGATGTTGACGGCGGTCAGGGCCGCCGGGGCGCCGCAGTAGATCGCCTGCTGGAGCACGATCTCGTTGACGTCGTCCATGGAGAAACCGCCTTCGGCCAGCGCCGCCCGCACGTGAATCCGGTACTGGTCCCACTGCCGCAGTGCGATCTGCGTCCCGATCACCAGCACGCGGCGCGTGCGGTGGTCGAGCCCCGGGCGCGTCCAGATTTCGCCCCAGGCGTAGCGCGTGATCAGGTCCTGGATTTCCGTGGTGGCGTCGGTCGTGTCGGCGACCGCCCGGTCGACGTAGGCGTCGCCCAGAATCTCCCGCCGTATCGCCATGCCCGCCGCATGCCGCTCTCTGTCGTCCATATGCGCCTCAGGGGGTCAGGAAACGGTGAAGGAGAGCCGACAGCCGTCAACTTCGAGCTGCATGGCCTTCGCGGGTCTCGCCGATTCGCTCGAGCACCCGGTCGATGTAGTCACGGGTGGCGCCGAGATAGTTGTCCACCGACAACCGCCGCGCGATCTCCGCCGGACCCAGGTGTCGTGCGATCAGCGGATCGTCACCGAGGACGTCGGCGAGCGGCCGTCCCTCGTCCGCCGCCCGGCGGCAGGCCGCCGCGATGCAGGCGTGTGCCTCGTGCTTGCCGACCGACTCCGCCAGAGCCATGGCAATCGACTCGGCCAGCAGTACGCCGCCGGACGCCTCGGCGTTGGCGCGCATGCGGTCCGTGTCCACGACCAGCCCTTCCACCGCGTCGGCTGTGGCCCGGGCGCCGGCCGCCGTCGCCACCACCAGTTCGGGCAGCGTATCCCATTCGACCTGCCAGCCGCCGAGACCGCGCTCATGCTCCTGCACCATCGCCCCGAGGATGGTCGCAACCAGCCCGGGAGTCCGGCCCGCGGCGGCCAGCGCGACGGACGCCGCCACCGGATTCCGTTTCTGCGGCATCGTCGACGATCCGCCGTGTCCCGGCGCCGAACGCTCGGCCGCCTCGCCGACCTCGGTCTGCGCGAGCAGGGCGATGTCGCGCCCGATCTTGCCCCCCGTGCCGGCTGCGACGCCGAGCGCGCAGGCGAGCTGCGCGAACCGATCCCGGTGCGCATGCCAGGGGATGTCGGGTACGGGCAGCTCGAGTCGCGCGGCCAGTGCCTCGGTCACCGCTGGACCCCGCGATCCGAGCGAGGCCAGCGTGCCCGAGGCGCCCCCGAGCTGCAGCACGAGCGCGTCGTCGAGCGCGGCCTGCAGGCGGCGCCGTGTCCGGTCGAGCGCGTCGGTCCAGCCGGCGGCCTTGAGGCCGAACGTGACCGGTGTCGCCTGCTGCAGCCAGGTGCGGCCGGCCATGGTCGCGTCGGCGTACCGGCGCGCATGGGCCACCGCCGCCCGCACTCCTCGGGCGAGGTGGTCGATGATGGTGGGAACCGCCGCCCGCAGTTGCAGCACGAGGCCGGTATCCAGGACGTCCTGGCTGGTGGCTCCCCAATGGACGAAGCCGGCCGCCCGGGCGTCGGCTTCCGCTACCCGTGCGGTCAGTTGCCGCACCACCGGGATCACCGGGTTCCCCGTCTCCGTTGCTTCGGCCGCGAGGCGGGTCGTGTCGTACAGCTCCGCCCGGGCCGCCCCCCCAATGGCTGCGACGCAATTCTCCGGCACGATCCCGACCTGCGCCTCGGCTTCGGCAAGCGCGGCCTCGACGTCCAGCATCGCCTGCAGTTGGGCACGGGCCGAGAAGTGCGCCGCGACATCCGGGTCGCCCAGTACGTGGGCGTGCAGGCGGGCCACATCGGTCATGGCGCGATCGGCCTGTCAGACATCGAAGAACACCGTCTCGGCCGGCCCCTGGAGAACGATGGCGTGGCTGTAGCGCCCGGCTTCGCGGCGCGCCGCGACGAGCGTCGGCCGGCGGTCCGGCGCGACCTCGGCGAGAATCGGATCCCCGTCGTTCGAAGGCTCGTCCTCGAAGTAGATGCGGGTGACGAGCCGCGTCAGCAGGCCGCGGGCAAAGAGGCCGACCATGAGGTGCGGCGCCTGCGGCCGCCCCCCGGGCCCCGGGACCGATCCCGGCTTGATGGTCTCGATGCGGAAGCGACCCGCGGTGTTCGTGTGGACCCGGCCGAACCCGTCGAAGGTCGTGTCCGGCTCGGTGTTGCGCGCGTCCTCCGGGTGGTTGTAGTTGCCGTCGGCGTTGGCTTGCCAGATCTCGACGAGCGCGTCGGGAATGGGGTGGCCGGCGCCGTCGCGGATCGTGCCTTCGACGGTGATGCGTTGTCCCGGCGTGCCGTCTTGCACGAGCGACAGGCGATCCTGCTCCGGCACGAGAATCGCGAAGAAGGGACCGACGGTCTGGCAAGGAGTGGGCGGCAGCATGTCGGGTCTGGTCTTGCCTTCAGAGTGTCCGGGCCTCTATTCGTCCGGCGGGGTGGCGTCCCGCCCCCGCAGCACGATGTCGAAGCGGTACCCGAGCGCCCGCCCGGGCTCCGTCACATCCAGGTCGAACGCCGCTACGAGCTGCTCGCGGCCGCGGGCCGTGGGAACGGCGTTGAATATCGGGTCCAGAGCCAGCAGCGGGTCTCCGGGGAAGTACATCTGGGTCATGAGCCGGGTCAGGAAACTGTGCCCGAAGACCGAGAAGTGCACGTGGGCCGGCCGCCACGCGTTGTCGTGGTTGCCCCAGGGATAGGCCCCCGGCCTGATTGTCGTGAACCGGAAGCCGCCCGCCGCATCGGTGAGCATCCGGCCGGCGCCGCTGAAGTTGGCATCCCGTGGCGCGTCGTGCGTGTCCTGCGCGTGCGCGTAGCGGCCCGCTGCGTTCGCCTGCCAGATCTCCACCAGGGTTTCGGGCACCGGTCGCGCATCCTCGTCCAACACCCGGCCGGCGATGACGATGCGCTCGCCGAGCGGCTCGCCGGGATGCTGGCGGGTGAGGTCGCTGTCGAGCGGTCCGATCGGTCCGTAGCCGTGGACGGGGCCGGTGATCTCGGACAGCGTCTGCGGTATCACCACCAGCGGCCGGGCCGGATGGCGCAAGGCGGTCGACCGGTACGCCGCTACGTCGTTCGGCGGATCGTGGGCGGCCGGCGGCCGGCGATAGGGGCGGATCCGGGAAGCCACAACGCTCGACAATCGTAGCGGACTTCCATCGGACCCGCACGTTTTCGGCCTCCAAACGCCGTCCCGCCGGGGACGCTAGTATTGCCTGCAGGGTAGGGCGGAATCAGTCCGCGAGCCAGGGGCAGGGAGGGTGTTCATGCGGGATGCAGGTCGACGTGATTCGGTTGGCGGCGTCGCGGCAACGGCGATCGCGCTGGCGGGACTGATGATTGGGACGGGCGCGGATGTCCTGGCCCAGTCGTCCACCACCAACCCGTATCGGGCGACCTTCGAGTGGGAGCAGATGCCGGAGGGGCGGGTGATGGGAACCGTCAGCGGCGTCTTTCCCGACCCGGACGGCGAGCACCTCTGGATCCTCGACCGTTGCGGCGCCAATCAGTGCGCCGGGTCCGATCTGGATCCGATCATGAAGTTCGACCTCGATGGCAATCTCGTCGACAGCTTCGGGGCCGGGCTCTTCGGGTTTCCGCACGGCTTCTTCCTGGACCACGAGGGCTTTCTGTGGGTCACCGAGGGCGGATCGCACGGCGACTCGCGCGCCACCCCGGGGGAGGAGATCGGCATCGGGCACCAGGTGCTGAAGCTGGACCAGCGCGGCGAGGTGGTGATGCGGCTGGGCGAGGCCGCCGTCTGGGGCGACGACGAGCACCATTTCAACGGGCCGTCCGGCGTGGTGGTCGCTCCCAACGGCGACATCTGGGTTTCGGACGGGCACCGCGGCGGCAACAACCGGATCGTCAAGTTCTCGAGCGACGGCACCTTCCTGCTGGCGGTAGGCGGCGGGGTCGGTTCGGAGAGCAAGGAAGCGGCCCGCTTCAGCGATCCGCACGACATCAAGATGGATTCGCAGGGACGCGTCTACGTCGCCGACCGCGGCAACAGCCGCGTCCAGGTGTTCGATTCCGACGGCGACCTCCTGCACATCTGGACCCACTACGGCAAGCCGAGCGGCCTGTTCATAGACCGCAACGACATCCTGTATGCCGGTGACGGCCTGTCCGGGATGGTACGCCAGGGGCCTCCGGACAACTGGCGCAGCAATCTCGGCTGGGAGAAGGGCATCCGCATCGGCGACCTGAAGACCGAGCAGGCGTGGGTGACCCATTTCGTTCCACAGCACGACGAGGACGTCGGTGCGGGCATCGAGTTCCTGGGTGTGGACTTCGACGGGAACATCTACGCCGGCGAGGTCAGCCGCCGCCGGCTCGTACGCTACGTGCTTCACCGGCCCTCCGAGCTGCTCGGGCGCTGACAGGAACACCGCCCGTGGCGCCGAAGCGGAGCGAGAGAACGCTGTTCCTGGCGTGGCAGGACAGTCGAAGCCGACAGTGGTTTCCGGTCGGTCGGCTCGATGCCGACACGACCCGTTCCATGTTTCGCTTCCGCTATACCGGCGGCGCCGAACGGGCGCAGCTCGAGGGCGGATTCTCTCTCGCGGCCGATTTTCCGGAGCTGAAGGGGGACTATCGGTCGCCGGTACTGTTTCCGCTGTTCGGGAATCGCATCATGCCCACGGAACGGCCGGATTTCGCCGACTACGTGCAGATTCTCGACCTGCCGGTGCGGGCGGACCCCATCGAGATTCTGGCCGTCGACGGCGGGTCCCACGTCACCGATGCCTTCGAGGTGTTTCCGAAGCTCGAGAAGGGTGCCGACGGCAACTTCCGGTGCCGGTTCTTTCTGCACGGCTGGCGTTACGTGAACTCGACCGCGCAGACACGGCTCGACCGGGTGGCGGTGGACGACCGGCTCCACGTGACGCTGGAGCTGTCGAACCCCGTGGCCCGCGTGGCGGTACAGCTCCAGACTCTCGATTACCACGTGATCGGCTGGGCGCCCCGGTATCTCGTCAAGGACCTCATGATGGCCCTGGCCGAGAGTCCCGGAACGTGCGTGGCCCACGTCGTGCGGGTCAATCCCTTGCCTGCACCGTCGCAGCAGCGGCTGTTGATCGAGCTGGCCGGGAACTGGGGCCGCCACGAGCCGATGACCGACCGCGACTTCCAGCCGCTGGTCGAGTAGGGCCCGTCGAGTGTCTCCTCGTCAGCGTCGGTTACCGCGGTACGTGAACTCGAGCGGACCAGGACGCACCAGCCTTCTCGGCGATCGTAGCGGACCAGACGGCCTCCGTTCGTTCTATCGTTAGAGGGATGGATGTCTCGGCGTACGGACGACGGCTGCTCGGCGACTCCGGCACGCGGTCGCTGATGGACGACCTCGGCGAGATTGCGGCGGCCGGCGGCGCGATCATGAATCTGGGGGGCGGAAGTCCGAGCCTGATTCCAGCCGCGGAAGCGGTGTTTCGCCGGCACATGGAATCGCTGTTGCGGCGCGAGGGGGCGTTCGAGCGGGCCATCGGCTTGTACGGCGGACCGGAGGGCGATCGGGACTTCGCCAACGCCCTGGCCGGACTTCTCCAGCGCGAGGTCGGCTGGGAGGTCACCGCGCGCAACATCGCCCTGACCAACGGCAGCCAGTCCGCCTTCCTTCCGTTGTTCAATCTGCTGGCGGGGCCGATGGGCGACGGTCGGCCGGCGCGCCGCATCCTGCTGCCGCTCTCGCCGGAGTACATCGGCTACGCGGACCTCGGTTTCACGCCCGGCCTGTTCACCGCGCGACGCTCCATCATCCACGAACTGGACGACAAGCTGTTCAAGTACGGGGTGGACTTCGAGGGATTGGAGGAGGTCGAGGACATCGGCGCGATCTGCGTGTCGCGCCCCACCAATCCGACCGGCAACGTGATAACCGACGAGGAGGTCGAGCGGCTCGGCGCCGTCGCCCGCGTCAGGGGCGTGCCGCTCATCCTGGACACCGCGTACGGCGCGCCGTTTCCGGGCATCGTGTTCGGCGAGTCGACGCCCGCGTGGGACGAGCACACGGTCGTCTGCATGAGCCTGTCGAAGCTCGGACTCCCCGGATTCCGCACCGGCATCGTGATCGCGAACGAGGAGATCGTCGAGGCGCTGGCCGCCGCCACCGCCATTTACTGCCTGTCGCCGGGCAGGCTCGGCCCGGCGCTCGCCACCGAGCTGATCGAGAGTGGCGAGCTGCTGCCGCTCGCGCGCGACGTGATCCGGCCCCACTACGCCGAGCGTGCGGCCCGTGCGGTCGACCGGCTCCGGGCCGGGCTGCACGACTATCCCATTGGAATTCACAAGCCGGAGGGGGCCTTCTTCCTGTGGCTCTGGATGCCGGGGCTCCCGATAACCAACGCGGCGCTCTACGAGCGGCTCAAGCAGCGCGACGTCATCGTCGTCTCCGGGCACTATTTCTTTCCGGGGCGCGAGGACGACGACTGGCCGCACAAGCGAGAGTGCATCCGCATCAGCTACGCCGACGACTGGGATCGGACCCGTCGCGGGCTCGACATCATCGTGGAAGAGGTGCGGCGGGCGTACGATGGCGCCATCGTACGCCGTACCGTCCAGGAGCTTGCGCCGCAGAACGCAACGAAAACGGAGTTCTGAGACGCAGCGCACACTTTCTGGATCGTATCGCCGCGAGTGCGGCAGACTTTGGCCCATGGACAAGCTCAAGCTCTTTGTGAACGGTCGATTCGTGGACAGTAGCGCCGGCGGCATCGACGTGACCGATCCCGCCACCCAGGAGGTGCTCTGCGAGGTTCCCTTCGCCACCGCCGACGAGGTGGACCGCGCGGTCCAGGGGGCGAAGGCCACCTTCCGGACCTGGCGCGACGTGCCGCCGCCGGAACGCGCACGGCTGCTCTTCGCCTATCAGGACATCCTGAAGAAGAACCAGGACGACATTGCGCGGCTGCTGTGCCGGGATACCGGCAAGACCTGGGACGATGCGCGGGGCGAGGTGTGGCGCGGCATCGAGGTGGCGGAGCATGCGTGCGGCATCGCCTCGCTGATGATGGGCGAGACGGTCGAGAACGTCGCCCGCGGTATCGACACCTACAGCCTCGTCCAGCCCGTCGGGGTGTGCGCCGGCATCACGCCGTTCAACTTCCCGGCCATGGTGCCGCTGTGGATGTTCCCGGTGGCCATTGCCTGCGGCAACAGCTTCGTGCTGAAGCCCTCGGAGCAGGACCCGACGGTTCCCAACCGGCTCATGGAGCTGCTGGCCGAAGCCGGCGCCCCGGACGGGCTCGTGCAGGTGATCCACGGCGGCAAGGAGCAGGTGGAGGCCCTGCTCGATCACCCGGACGTGCGCGCCGTCAGCTTCGTCGGCTCGGCCCCCGTCGCCAGGGCGATCTACTCTCGGGCCGCCGCCAACGGCAAGCGGGTCCAGGCCCTGGCCGGCGCCAAGAACCACCTGGTGATCCTGCCCGACGCCGACAAGGAGCAGGCCATTGCGAGCCTCGTGGGCGCTACCTGCGGGGCCGCCGGCCAGCGCTGCATGGCCATCAGTGCCGCGGTGCTGGTCGGGGAGGCCGGGGGCTGGCTGGACGATCTGCAGGAAGCCATGGCGGCGGTGCGGCCGGGGCCCTGGAACGACAAGGACTCCAGCTATGGCCCGCAGATTACCCGCGCCGCGCGCGACCGGATTCTCGGCTGCATCGAGCGGGGCAAGGCCGAGGGCGCGCGGTGTCTCCTGGACGGCAGCGGCTGCGAGGTGGACGGCTATCCCGACGGCAACTGGGTCGGACCGACGCTGTTCGCCGGCGTCACTCCGGAGATGTCGATCTACACCGACGAGATATTCGGCCCGGTGCTGGTCACCTCCGAGGTGGAGACCCTCGGCGACGCCATCGAGCTGATCAACGCCAATCCATACGGCAACGGCGTGTCCATCTTCACGGCGTCGGGCGGCGCCGCGCGCCGGTTCCAGCGCGAGATTCGGGTGGGGCAGGTGGGTATCAACATTCCCATTCCCGTGCCGCTGCCCTTCTTCTCGTTCACCGGCTGGAAGGACTCGTTCTTCGGCGATCAGCACGTCTACGGCAAGGAAGCGGTGCGCTTCTACACCGAGACCAAGACCGTCACTGCGCGCTGGTTCGACGACGCGCCGGTCAGTGGGCCCAACATGACCATCCGGCTGGGGTAGGGTGCGATGCGTGTGGCTTGCGTGCCAGAATTCAGCCTCTACTGTCGAATAGAAGATAAACGGCGAACGCGCGGCGATCCCTTCGGGGTGCTTGAGCGAATCCGCGGATCACGTCTTCTGCTTCGCTTATGCTCTGGATGACCTCGTTTTTCGAGAAGGCCGCGTCAGGATCGTAGTCCGCCGTGTGCCGCTTCCTCTGCATATCGACAAAGGCGCTCGCAAGATCCTGGATTTCGTTGGGGAACTCCACGATCCTCTGCTGCGCGCAACGCTTCTTGGCGTGGCCATGGTTCAGCGCACGGTAGGCTTGTCGCCACGCGGCCTCACTACGATTGGCGCCTGGGCCGCCGACCAGCATATCCGCACAACAGATGGCCAAGCAGTGGAACAGTGCGTATAGTACGCCGTGCTCACAGCGCGCCGGAGATCGCTCTGGCGAGGACGTCCGCTGGATGATGTCGTCAGGTGGCGGGCCGTTTCAATGAAATCGAGCGCTTGCACGCTTCAGGCTCCGCTCCAGTCGCGGCCATTCGGATTTCTCGACGAAAGACGGACTGGGAAATTCCTCGACGCCGGCGTCAATCAACTTCGGACGAATGCGCCGAATCAACCCGGACGTCCAGTGGGGGTCGAGTGCCTCTTGGTCGCCATCGAACACGATCATGATGCGAAGGTACGGCTCTCCGTCGCCGTCGCCGTATTCGTCGACGGCGGGAATGACCCTGATTGGATCGAACACGAACTTGTCTGCGAAGTGCTCGACCAGAGTTGCTTTGACGATGTCTGCGACCTTATTGCGGAGTTCCCGGGTGATCACATCGCGCCTCCGTAGCCTGCAGCAAGGGTACCGACCATTGTACCTGGGGCCGGGGGACGCGATGGTCGGTCATTCCGGCAGAGCAAAGACGTAGAGGCCGTTGCCGGTTTCGGGGCACCGCACCTCCGGCGTGAGCCGTAGCCCGTGACCGGGGTCGGCCGGTTGATCCGGGTGCCGGCTGTCGAGGCCAAGATCAGCAGGCCGACGCAGGATACCAGGGGCAAGCGGGCTGTCATCCTGTCCCTCCAGGTCCGACGATTCCACTTCCGCGGTCGGATGCATGCGGCGTCGTTCGGGGCCAAGCTTGTTTAATACTACACTTGTGGTATCATGGCTACAGTTGTAATGGCGAAGAGCAGCCGACCGCGCCCGCTGTCCAGGACCGAGTGGACCATCATGCAGCTCTGCTGGAAGCTCGGCCGCGCGACCGCCCGGCAGGTCCACGATGCATCGGACGGCAGCCGCGACTACCGCACCGTCAAGACGCTTCTCGACCGCATGGCCGCCAAGGGCTTTCTGCGCATCGAGAAGCTGGGCCGGCTGAGCCTCTTCGTGCCGGCCGTTTCCCGGCAACGCGCGGTCTCGGAGGTCGTCACGGACTTCGTCGATGCGGTGCTGGAGCGTTCCGTCACCCCGCTGTATCTCCATCTGGCGGAGCGCGACGACCTGAGCCCGGAAGAGATCACCTTCTTTCGGCGGCAACTGGAAGCTGACAAGGAGGAGTCATGAGCGAGGAGCTCGTCGGGCAGTGGCTCGCCGCGGCAAGCGGCGTGACCGTCCAGTTCACCGTGGCTCGTGGCGATCGTCGCGACCGCCCTCTTCTTCCTGCGGTCGTTGCCCCCGCGGGTCCGCTACGTCGTGTGGCTCGTGGTCCTGCTGCGCCTCGTGGTCCCCGTCGGGCTGACGTCGCCGTGGGGAGTGCTCCCGTCGTCCGTCGCCCGCCCAACCTTCGCCACGGTCCCGACGGTCGCGGACGGAGCATCCGCGAACCCGATCCCTGCGAGCGAGAGTCCCGCAGCTTTTGAAACGGATGCAGTCGCTGCGGACTCGATGGCGCCGTCCGGCGCCGCCGGGTCGCAGATGCCGGCCGAAGGCGCGATATCGTCGGCCGGCCTGCTGTTCATGGCGTGGTGCGTCGGTGTGCTCGGTCTGATGACCGCCCAGGTGGTTCGATCCGCGCGACGGCGCCGCTGCGTGGCGGCGGCCACGGAACCGCTTCCGCCGGCAGTCAAACGGAGAATCGACCAGCTCCGGGCGCAGCTCGGCATGCGCCGGCCGGTGGACGTCGTGGCGGTTCGCGACGACGCCATCCGCGGCCCCGCGATCCAGGGCTGCCTGCGGCCGCGCATCCTGCTCCCGTCGTCGCTGATCGAATCCTGGCGGCGCGAAGAGCTCGATCCGGTGCTGCTCCACGAGCTCATTCACATCCAGCGAGTGGATCCCGCAGTGCGCGCGCTCGCCAACCTGCTGCAGATTGCCTGGTTCTTCCATCCGCTGGCCTGGTGGGTCGGACACCGCCTCGGCGAAGAGCGGGAAAGGGCGTGCGACGACGCCGTCGTGCGAGGGCTTCGTGGGGAGAAGCGCACTTACGTGAGAGGCCTGTTGCGTCTGGTCGAGGAGCGCGTGGGCCCTGCGTGGGATGCGCCGGGCCTCCGGATGGCCGCTTCACGACGGCCACTGGCCAGGCGCCTCGCGCGCATACTGCGGCCCCGCTACGATCCCCATCCGCGCGTCGGGCCCGTCGCTCTGACGGTCCTGATCGCCAGCGTCGGCCTGGGCTTGGTGCTCTCCACCGAAACGGGCATTCGCGCGCGGGGCGAGGCGCAGGACCCTCCGCGGATTCAGGGAAGGACCGTTTGGCGCGGCGCGTTCTTTGCCGAGTCCGTTGAACGGATCGAGGATGACGACCGGGTCTACGTCGGCGGGGACTTCACCATCGGGCGACCCTCGACCCCGCTGCAGCCGGATGCCGAGGAGCTGGCGGCCCGGAACCCGGCTCTCTTCGACCGACTTCGGTCGCTGGGGCGCGTCTCCGCGACGATCATCGTCGATCGGGAGGGGGAGGTACACCGTGTCCGCTTCGCGGGCGACGTCGACGAGGAGCTCCGGAAACCCTTCCGGGCCGTGCTTGACGCAGCTCGTTTCGACCCGACGACGCATTTCGATCGCGGGCCAGTGCTGGTCGAGGTGCAGGTCGACTACTTCATCAACCCGCCGGAGCCGCGGTGGTCGCTCTACGGGCGAGGCCAGGCGCTGGTGGGCGACGAGGCCGCCGAGCTGATGGGCAGGGGCCGAGAGGGCCGACGATACGCCCTGGTCGTCGAAAGGGGTCAGCCGCCTGTTCTGGACGTTGGCGGCGAAGAGCTGATCTTCGCCTTCGTCCTGTCGACGGATGCCGGCGGCGGCGTGGAGTCGGCCGAGCTGTTCCGGGACTCGCGCACCGGTCCGACCGAGGATTCCGAATCGACGCCGGAGTCGGAACGGCTGATTCGCTATCTGCGGACGTTCCGTTTCGAGCCGACTCGCGGCGGCGAAGAGGCGGCGGATCCACCGAAGCTCATGATCGACCTGCGGGTGTCGCCGCGGGGCGTGGAGGTCGCTACCCGAGCCGGCGACGAGGAGGAGCTGGAACGCCGCCTCGCGAACGCCTATCGACTGGCGGCCGGTCGGAACCTGGATCTCCGGCCGCCGCCCCATCCACCCGAACGCATGGTCCTTTATCGAACGTGGCGCCCGACGCAGGCTCGGGTCATGCCGGCCGGGCCGAGCCAGATGACCATCGTCCGGACCGACGACGGACCCGCGGTCAGGAGCGCGTGTTTCGGGTGCGAAGACCTGCTGGGGGTGCTGGAGGCCCTCGGCGTTCGGCGCGACGCCGTCCGCTTCGGACGAGGCGCCGAGAACGTGCGGATAGTCGCCGACATCGTCAGGCGTGAGGGTGCGTCCCGTGAGGAGCTCCTCGGCGAGTTGTCTCGCGTGCTCGAGGAACGGCTCGACCTGGACCTCGGCTTTCGTAGCGTCTCCGAGGTGTCCAGGACGCTCGTCCTGCGGGGCTCGGTCGGGGCGGTGCCGCCGGACGACGAACGCGACGGACAACGCGTGCTGCACGTATTCACCGACCGCAGGGATCCCGGGACCGGTGCCGGCGGCGGTCCGTTCCCCGATACCGGCGACTTGGTCGAGCTCCTGTCGAATCATCTCGGCATGCCCGTCGTTGACCGGACGACCGGCACTCCCGACCATCCCGTTCACGTGCGACTCCACCCTTCGGCACAACGGACGCAACGGCTGGACCTGTTGATTCGGAACCTGGAGTCGCAGACCGATCTCGACATCGAGATAGTCGAACGCTCCGACTGGATCGTGGTCGTCAGTCCGTCGTAACCGGTCGCACAAGGGCGCGGCCCGTCCTGCCGAAGCGGCGGATGGCGCGTCGGCGTTCACGCGTGCCTGGTGCGGCTCGCCAGCAAGGGCCCTGCGGATCGTTGCGTGAGAGTCGGGGCTGTCCGTTCCCAACTGGTCTCGACCGTCTGGGTAGCCGCCTCGACGTTCCGCGGCAGCGACAAGCGCGGCGGGGCGAACGGGGCGCGCATTCGCCTCGCGCCGCAGAAGGGCTGGGAAGTGAACCAGCCGGCCGAGCTGGCGACCGTGGTGGGCGTCCTGGAGGGAATCCAGAGGGCCTTCAACGGTTACGGATCGACGAAGTGAAAGTCCGCCGGTCCGTCCCGGCGCGCCAGCAGTACCACGTCGGTGTCCGCGTGCACGTACCACGCGTGATGCGCCGTGCCCGGGATGATGACGTAGCTGCCTGCGGTGGCCGTGTAGCGGGTGCCGTCCATGACGATGTCGACGGCGCCTTCCAGCACCACCACCGTCTCGGTGTGGGTGTGCCAGTGCATGGCGAACTCCGACCCGGCGGGGAACCGCGCGAGGTAGGTCGGGCCGCCCGTCTCCGGGTCGGTGGCGATCGGCGCGTTGCGGATCCCGGCGGGGAAGCCGGGCCGGCTGGAGGACGGCGGCCCCCAGTCGGCCGCTTCCCATTGCAGCACGAGCGGCGTAGTCCCGTGCTGGATCTCCTCCTGCGCGCCGGCGACTGACGACAACGTCGCGGCCAGCGCCGCGGTCAGGGCTGACGCGTACACACGATTTCCTTCCACGTTCTTCACCTCACGCGATGAGAGCGACGGTCCGCCGGGACGCCGCGCAGAGCTCTTGCCCCGGATGGCATCGCGGCGGCCGGCGCCCCTACTTCGACTCGGCCGCGGCCTCTGCCGCCTGCCGCTCCAGGTTCCGGTAGATCTCCAGGATGTGCCGGATGTCGTGGTTGCCCTCGTGGCACGCGTACTCGAAGAGCGGACCTTCGGTCGCCACCATCGGTACCTCGGCGCTCCACGGGCGCATCCACGTGTTGGGATCCTCTATCGTGAACTCGTAGTGGATGCGGTCTTCCGCGACGCGCGTGAAGCGCTCCACGACGGTCATCTCCTCGGTGGCCCCCCGGTAGCGTCGCCGCTCGTTGAAGTTCCGCGTCTCGACGACCAGCGTGTCGCCGTCCCAGCGGCCTGTCGAATCGCCGGCCCACTGCCCGATCTTTCGGGAGATGTACGGCCGCCCGTCGATCGGGATGATGCGCGGCGGGTTGGTGTTCAGCTCCGTGAACACCACCACGGAGTCCGGCGTCTGGAAGATCTGGTGGATGTCGTTGTAGGCCGGCGGCAGGTTCGGCGGGCCCTCGTGCGACCAGACGATGCAGCGCTCGGGGAACGGCCGGTGCAGGTGGCTGTCGAAGACGCTGGGCAGTTGTCGCGCTGCCGCCTCGGCGGCCAGCTTGTCCGCGGCCTCCGGCGTCAAGGGCGGGATCCTCCCGTTGGGCGGATCCGTGATCAGCGAGGTGCGCCGGGTCGACAGGCCTTTCGGCACGGGCGTCCGCAGCCAGATCTCGTTGTCGTAGTGGACGTAGGAAGGGTCTCGGTTGATCTGGTACAGGCGACGCTCTCTCTCCTCCGCATCCTCGATCTCGACGGCGTTGCGCGCCGACGGATCGACCCCCTCGGCCGTCAACTGCGCGTTCAGCGCGGCCACTTCCTCTTCGGTGAAGAACGCTTTCTCGCCCAGGTACTCGGGCCGTTCCAGGGGCGTGAAGGTCTGGGTCGTCCAGTAGCCCTGCAAATCCGGTTGGCCGTCGGGCAGGCGTGGCATGGTCCACGTCGTGCCGGTGTCCGGTGCGTCCTCGGCCTGACTCTGCCCGACAGCAGGAACGGGCGCCAGCCAGCCGAGCGCGATCATCGTCACGCACGCCGCAAGACTGCGATGGCTCATCGTCCTCTCCCTTGGTTCGAATCCAGAGCCGCCAGGAGTCTGCGCCGTAGAACGGGGCAGACTCCTGGTCAGGCCCGGTTGGGTGGCAATCGGAGCCGCGGGCGACGATTGTCGGGCTAGTGTTGCATAGTCGGCGCCCTCGGCCAATGGGATTTCGCCGTGCCGCTCGTTGTCGAGAGCGCCCGGGCGACAGGGCTCGACGCAACTCGAACCTGGAAGGAAGCCAGCGCGACGAGGCGTTTCGGGACGCTACCGCTTCTCCGCGATGATGCCGACCATCGGCGGCGCGGACAGGAAGGCGCCGGGATCGTGCTCCCGCTCGCGCCACTCCGCCTCGAACGCCTCGCACTCGGCCGCGGTCAGCAGTCCGGCTTCCACCAGCTTCGGCACGTAGCCGAAGAAGAAGCCGGTCGGCCACTGCCACAGCGCAGTCCCGGGCCGGGCGAACCGTGCCAGGGGGACGAGCTCGACCAGACGGCATCCGGCTCCCGCGATGAGCCCCGGGAGCCGCTCGCCGACGTTCAGGTCGCCCCCGGTGCGCCGCCAGCTCTCGTACACCGCCGCGAGCACGCGTTCGAACGCCGGGCTTCGGGGATGCAGCGCGGTCGCGTTGTAGTTCAGATAGTCCCAGACCACGAGCCGCCCTCCCGACCGCAGTCCCGACACCGCCCGTTCGATGACCGGCACCGGGTCGGGCAGAAAACAGAACAGCCAGCGCGCGAAGGCGCCGTCGAGGGAACCGGGGTCGAGCCGTAGCGCTTCTACCCGCTCCACCCGCGCCGTGAGCTGGGCCAGTCCCCGTCGGCCGGCTTCCTGGGCCAGCGCCCCGATGAAGCGAGCCGACTCGTCTACCGCGAGCACGCGTCCCTCGGCACCGACCCGCTCCGCCAACTCGAGCGCGGCGAATCCGGGACCGCAGCCCAGATCGAGCAAGCGGTCGCCGGGCCCGAAGCCCGCGCGGTCCCAGAGGTCGTGCGCCCAGTCGGCCCAAAGCCGGTGCTGCGTTTCGAGACGGTGTCGCTCGTCGGAGTCGGTGCCGAGCAGGTAGGGCTCTTCCTGGGCGTCTTCGGCCGAACCGGAGCCGGTCACGGGATGCTCTGGGGGTCGTAGAACGGCGCGTCGCCCTGGATGGTGACCCGGTAGCCGTGGCGCGTCTCCGGGTAGTAGTCCCAGATTGCCAGATGCTGGGTGCAGCGGTTGTCCCAGAAGGCGATCGAGTTCTCGCGCCACTGGAAGCGGCAGTTGAAGTCGGGCTGCGCGCAGTGCTTGAACAGGAATGCCAGGAGGGCGTCGCTCTCGGCGACCGGCAGGTCCTTGATGCGGGTGGTGAACCCCTCGTTCACGTATAGCGCGGGCTTGCCGGTGACCGGATGGGTGCGGATGACCGGGTGCTCCGCCGACGGGTAATCGTCGTCCCGGAGGGTGCCCGGGCCGTACCGCCCCCGGTAGTACTGCTCGCCGTCGTGGACCGCGGTCAGCCCCGTGAGGAACCGCTGCATCCGGTCCGAGAGTCCCTCGTAGGCGGCGTACATGCTGGAGAAGAGGGTGTCGCCGCCGCCGGAGGGAGGTACCTGCACGACTCGGAGCATGCTGCCCATCGGCGGCTCGATGTCGCACGAGACGTCGGAGTGCCACAGGCTGCCCGCGACGAACTCCACCTTGTCGTCGCCGTGGACGACCAGGATTTCGGGATGCTCGGCGTCCTTGGGGGCGGCCGGGTGGATATGCAGCTTGCCGAAGCGGCGGCCGAGCGCCTTGTGCTGCTCGAACGTCAGCTCCTGATCGCGGAAGAAGAGGACCAGGTGCCGCGCCCACGCGTCCTTCAGATCGGCCAACGTCGCATCGTCGAGCGGCCGGGTGAGATCGATGCCCGAGACCTGGGCTCCGATGGTCGGCGTGAGCGGGTCGACCCGCAGCTTGGTGGCCGCCACGGATGACGCGGACGGATTCGGCAGGGCCATTACGGAATTATAGATGGTCTTGCCCGCACGCTCTCCCGGCCGGCCCAGACGCCCGGGCGCCTTGCCACTCTCGGTGCGACGGGGATTCGCACGGTTTCCTGCAGGGGCGTTGCTATACTGCCGGAGCATGCTGGAGCGCCGCTTGGCGTCTGCGTTGCCGATCGTCCTGCTGGGTCTCGCCATCGGATGCGGGCCGTCCGCGGCGCAGCCCGAGCAGGAGCCCCCCGACCGCGCACAGCAGCGGCATCTGCTGATCGTCCTCGACGGGCTGCGGCCGGACCATGTCACCCCGGAGCTGATGCCGAATCTGCACGCACTGGGCGAGCGCGGCGTCGTTTTCGCCGACCACCACGCGGTGTATCCGACCGTGACCCGGGTGAACGCCGCCTCCATCTCCACCGGCGCGTACCCGGAGGCGCACGGGTTGATGGGCAACGCGGTCTTCTTTCCGGCGGTCGACCCGGCGCGGTTCCTGAGCACGAGCGCGCGCGACAACCTGCTGCGGATCGAGGAGGCCGAGGGCGGGCGCCTGCTGACCGCGCCGACCCTGGGCGAGCGCCTGCAGGGCGCCGGCCTGCGGATGCTCGTGGCCAGCGCCGGGTCGAGCGGCTCGTCCTATCTGTTGAACCACCGGGTGGCGGGCGGCGGCATCATCCACTACGAGTACGCGCTCCCGGAGGCGCTCGGTGAGGCCGTGGAGGAGCGTCTCGGCCCGCCGCCTCCCGCCGCGATGCCCAACCGCGACCGCAACCGCTACATCGTCGACGCGTTTCTCGATGTCGCGCTCGAACGGGTCGATCCAGCGGTGACCGTTCTGTGGCTGAGCGATCCCGACACGACGGCGCATGCCAACGGCGTCGGACACCCGACCTCGGTGGCGGCGCTGCGCGCCGTCGACGCGGAGATCGGGCGGATTCAAGACCGCCTGCGCGCGGCAGAGCAACTCCACGCGTTCAACATCTGGGTGACCTCCGACCACGGCTTCTCGACGCACACCGGGGCGGTCGACCTCGAGGCGCTGCTTGCGCCCTTCGCCGGGGAGCTGCCGGACGGATCGCCCAGGATCGTGGTCGGCAGCGGCGCGATCCACGTGCGGGATGGCGATGCCGGCGCGGTGGCCGGGATCGTCGAGGCGCTACAGGGTTCGGACCGCGTCGGTGCGATCTTCACCCGAGACGCGCGCGTCCCCGGCACGCTGGCGTTCGACGCGGCGCGCTGGGACCATCGGCGTGCCGCGGATATTCTCTATTCGCCGGCGTGGACCGACGCCGAGAACGAGTACGGCTACCGCGGCACATCGGCGTCGGGCGGCACGGCGGGGCACGGCAGCGCCAGCCCCTGGGACATCCACAACACGCTGATCGCGGCGGGTCCGGCCCTGCAGTCCGGGATCGATGTCACGCTGCCGACGTCCAACGTCGACTTCGCCCCGACGTTTCTCTACCTGCTCGGGTTGAGCGCCGCGCCGACGATGGTAGGGCGGCCGTTGACCGAGGCGTTCCGCGACGGTCCCGAACTCGCGGCCGAGCCCCGGTCGGCGGAGATCGCCAGAGACACGCCGGACGGCCGCTACCGTGCGGTCGCCCGGTCGACGGTCGTATTCGGCCGCCGCTATCTCGACTCCGCGACCGCGGAGCGTCCGTAGAGAGAGAGCGACGCCGGCGGGGCACCCTCGGTTCCCGCCCTCGTCGCCGCCAGCCCCGGGTGTATCCCGCGTCGCTCCTGCAGGTCGCCAGCCTGCAGGTCGCCAGCCTGCATCGCCGCTCGAATAGAGCGGGGCTTCTTGCGACGCGCTGCTAATACCCTGCGAGCACCGGGAAACGCTCGTCGTCCGGCAGCGGCTGCACGCCGAGCGCGTTGAGGACCATCGACACTTTTCGGTAGCGGGCGGCGGTGGCGACGATGCTCAGCATCTGCTGCTCGGTGTAGCGATCGGCCAGCTTCGCCCAGGTCTGGTCCGAGATGGTCGTGTCGCGGTACATCTCGTTGGCGGCGTCGATGAGCGCCCGCTCGTTCTCGTTCCAGCCCGGCGCGTCGTGGCCTTGCGCGATCCAGTGCGGGTCGAGGCCGTGGTCGCGCGCCCGGCCGACGCTGCCGACGTGCTTGGCCCACTCGTAGACCGACTGCGCGTTCCATCCGGTGCGCAGAATCAGCAGCTCGCGGTCGTGCGGCGTCAGCCCGGAACGCTCCGGGTTCATCACGTAGCCGGGGTTCGTGTACCAGGCGTCGGCGAGCGCCGGGTGGCGGCGGAGCGTGCGCGAGACCCGCAGGCCCGGACCCTCGACCGGCTCGACGCGCGGCGCCGCCAGCGGCGGCTCTCTGGCCGGCACCACGACCCGGTAGGCGACGTCGTCGACCGGCAATTCGGCCTCGGCGCCGGCGTCGGGCTGGATGCCGAGCGCGTTGAACAGGATGGACACCGTGGTGGTGTCCGCCACGGTCGCCACGGCGTCCATCAGGTTGTGGAGGTCGTACTCCTCGGAGAGCAGATCCCAGGTCTCGGCGGAGATCGAGGAGTTGCCGAACAACTGGTCCGGCAGGCCGACGAGCACGTTCTCGAAGGGTCCCCAGCGTTCCTGGGAAGGGCCTTCGGCGACGGAGAGCATCTCTTCGTCGCTCAGCCCCGCGTCCGCGGCGCGGGCGGCGTGCGCGGTCCACAGGTAGGCGTTCTGCGCGAGCCAGGCGGTCCGCAGGATCAGGATCTCGCGGTGCCGCGCTGACAGCGTCGATTCGTTTGCGACGTAGTTCATGAACGGAAAGATGCGGTCGGCCAGCGCCGGCACGCGCGCCAGCGTCCGCAGGGCGTTGCCCGGATTGCCGTCCGGCGCGTAGCGCTCCACCAGAGCCCGCTGGTCGTCGGTCCACTCGGCGGCCGGCAACGGCGGGATGCGCGGCTCGCGCAGGCGCCGGTGAGGCTGCACGCTTCCCGGCAGCCCGGTGAAGGCCCGGGCCGGCTCGATGCGCAGCAGCGCGGCGTTGTCCTCCTCGGTCAGCACGTAGAGGTACCCGTCCGGTCCCTGCCGGACATCGCGGATACGCTGCTTCAGCTCGGTTAGCAGCCACTCGCGGCCCATCTCGTCGCCCCGCCGGTTGAAAACGATGCGCTCGAGGTGGCCGGTCCGCTGCATCCGCCCGACGGTCATCGAGCCGACGAAGAGGTTGCCGCGCCACGCGGGGAAGTGCTCGCCGTCGTAGAAGGTCAGGCCGGAAGGCGCGATCGAGGGCCACCACAGGATTTCCGGCCGCTCGAACTCCGCCAGCCAGGGCGTGTCCGACACCCGCACGCCGGTGTACTCCCGGCCGTCGGAGGCGACCGGCCAGCCGTAGTTGCGGCCGGGAAGAATGACGTTGACCTCGTCGCCGCCCTGAGGAGCGTTCTCGCTCGCCCAGAGCGTTCCGTTCTCGGGGTGGAAGGTCAGGCCGAGCTGGTTCCGGTGGCCCATCGAATAGATCTCGGGCAGGTAGCCGGGCTCGCCTACGAAGGGGTTGTCGGCCGGGGCCGTGCCGTCGTCGTTCAGCCGCACGACCTTGCCGACATGCTCTGCTGGATCCTGGGCGCGCAGCCCGGTCGTCCGCGAGCGGATGGCGCCGCCGATCGTCATGTAGACCCTGCCATCCGGTCCGAACGTGACCCGCGACGCCGCGACCCCGCGGCCGAATCCGTTCGACACGAAGATGTCGCGGACTTCGGTGAGCGCCCCGCTGTCGAGGCGTCCGCGCGCCAGCGCAATCACGGCGCCGCGCCTCCCGTCCTGCTCCGCCGGCTTCGAGTAGGTCAGGTAGACCAGCCGGTCGTCCTCGGGGTGCAGGGCAATGTCCATCAGGCCGGCCAGCCGGGTCCCGGTGTAGACCTCCGGGACGCCGGGAACGGGCCGCGGGTCGAGCACGCCGTCGCGAATCACTCGCAGGGTTCCCGCGTTGCGCTCGGTGACGAGAATGTCGCCGTTGCGGCGGAACGCGAGACCCCATGGGTGGGAGAGTCCGGTCACGATCGGCACGACGCGGATCCGGGGCACGTCGTTGCTGTACAGCACCACCGGCTCGGACGGGGGTTCCAGGGCCGGTACGCCGCTGAGGGCCGTCGTGCGCTGCCGGGCCTGACCGGACGCTGCGGCGACCGCGAGCAGGAGGCACCCGCAAGCGAGCAGCCCGGTGGCGGAGAGACGGCGAACAGGAAACGGTTGCACGGTGGCACCTCCCTGCCCCTGCGCGGGGGCGGATTCCGTCGCGTTCGGCATCTTCTCACATGTGGATGCTCGTTGCACCTGCGTGTCGCTCAGTCCCGGACACCATCGCAGGAAAAGCGCCGGTTTCAGACGTCTCGTGTCTCGTCGCTTTCTTCATCTTCAAGCAGAACATCACGCTGCGTTGTCAGGACGCGTATCAGTCGTTCGATTTCCTTGGACCCCACATCGCCGCTCACCAGGAGCCGAACGCTTGTGTTCCTCCCAACGCGACTACGCAGCCACTCGATCTCCCCGCCATCATTGAGCGGAAGCACCGGCGGGACACGTTCTTCCGCCTTGTCTTCTACGATCAACTCTGCCACTGGAAGCCCCGTGTCGCTGCCCTCGACGAAGGCCCAATCGCCGTCGTCCGAGACGGCGCGCACTCGGCGCGGCTTCGGGAACTGAAGCGCGCCCTGCGACTCCCACTGGACCCAGTCGCCGCAGCGAACCGTTGAATGTGCACCAGCATCTCCGGCGCTCTCAATGGGAGACTCTGCAGGATCCGGTGACTCATGCCTATGACTGTCGCTTTCTCCCTTCTCCTGCATGTATTCAGCTGTCCGCAGAAACGCCCGCGCGGCACGCCTCACGGAGTTGGGATTGAATCCCTCCCGGTTCAAGTACGTAACGACGCCCTCCTCTGGTGGGATGAGAATGCCCGGGAACCGCTCACGCAGTCTCTGGAACAGCGTGGGTGTCCATGCGGCGGTGCTCAGGTTCTCCATCTCCTCGCTTCGGCTTCCAGGATGCAGGATGTTACGTGCCTGCTCGGTGACCCGTACATCGCCCTTTCCTGCCCGCTCCAGTAACCCGTATGCTGCCAGTGCTGCCAGTGCCTGGTTCGCAGGTCCGCTTAGAGCCCCGAAGCCGATCAGCTTCGCCGCGTCTGTGCGGGCAACCGTGGCTGAGCGGTACTTCCGTTCGATTCTCTCCACAGCGTTCAGAGCTTCCTTGAGGGACAGGCTCGGATACGACGGGCTACGGACGGGTCTGCTGCTCACGGCTGTCTCCTTTCGCAGCCACTATCCTAGCAGATTTCTCAGAAACGCGAGAAACATTTTTTCTTAAATGTCTTGACACCGAGAGGATCTGCGGCCTGGGATCGCCAAAGGACGAAAGCGGAGGGCCGATCCTGGATTCCCGACGTTCGTAGGGTCACCAGAATCGGCCCCTGCCGTGTGGTGCCTTGCGCGGGGGTGTGGCAGAGCGGTTGAATGCAGCGGTCTCTAAAACCGCCGGACCTGGCCGGGTTCCGTGGGTTCGAATCCCACCGCCCCCGCCATACCGTAGCGCGAGGAACCAGTACGGACTATACCACCCATATGGCTGGATCGGGCTCGTCCTGCGCGGCGAGGACCTGCTCGACCGCCGCGTCGGAGTTCCACGTGCCGGCCACGTCACTCAGATCCCGCCTCCGGCGCGGCGCCGGTCACTTCCGCGCTGTCCGCCAGCGCGTCGATGACAACTTCGTTCAGGCTGTCGCCGGTCTCGCGCGCACGCCTATGCAGGGCGTCGTCGACGACCGCCGGGACGCCGCGGATCGCGACTGCCTGCGTATGGAGTAGGCGATGCAGGCGTAAGATGCGAGCATTCTTGCCCGCCCGCCGGAGTCCCGTCTACCGGCCGGCTGGCGGTCGAACGAAGGCCTGTAGGATCGCGCGCAGGTCGTTGTGTATTTCGCGGTTGTCAGCGCGGAGGTCGTCAATCCGCCTGCCGGTCGCGTCAATCCGCTTGCCGAGGTCGTGGCGGGTATCGTCAATCCGCTTGCCGATCAACGCGTGCGCCTGGGTGTTCTGGCGCATGAGCAATCCAATGAGGCCGCCGAGGGTTCCAATGAAAGGGCGTCGCCGGTGGCATGCACGACTCCGTGTGGACCACAATGAACCGGGCGGTCGATGTGGCTCACGTCCCCAAGAACCGGCGACCGGTGGCCGGCAGCCCGTGCCGCGGACTCCTGGCGATCTGCATCGTCGCCGCCGGTCTTCCGTTCGCCGCCTACGCCCAGACAGCCTCCGAGACGCAGCGGACCACGGATGGGGCGGTCGATGCCGGCGTCCTGACCGGCCACCCCGTGGTACGTCCACCGCGCCTGGCGGAGCCGCCGGTGATCGACGGCCGCCTCGACGAACCGCTCTGGCGCGACGCCGCCCACATCACGGAGCTCGTCCAGCGCCGGCCGTTCGACGGAATCCCGGCGAGCGAGCCGAGCGACATCTATCTCGCCTACGACAGCGCCAACATCTACGTCGGCCTGTACGCGCACTACTCCAATCCCGGCATGATCCGCGCGAATCGGCGGGACCGCGACGAGTCCATCGACGACGACCTGTTCCTGATCTACTTCGACCCGTTCCTCGACCAGCAGCGGGCGTACGTCTTCACGGTGAACGGCTACGGCGTGCAGGGAGACGCCATCCTGCAGGCGGGCGCGCTCGGGGGCGGCCGCTTCGGGGTGCCGCGCGGCGACGCCTCCTGGGACGTCCTGTTCGAATCGGCGGCCGAGCTGGTCGACGACGGCTTCGTCGCCGAGCTGGCGATTCCCTTCAAGAGCCTCCGCTATCCGCGCCGGGAGGACGGCGTTCCGCACCGCTGGGGACTGCAGATCGCGCGCATCATCGGCGGCCGCGACGAGGCCGACGTCTGGTCGCCCACGTCGCGGGACATCGCGGGCTTCCTACCCCAAATGGGCGTCCTGGAGGGGATGACGGACCTGTCGCGCAGCCACAACCTGGAGCTGCTGCCGACCTTCACGACGATACGCTTCGGTGCACTCGACCGCGCCACCGGCCGGTTCCGGGACCGGGACCCGTCGCCGGAGGGCGGCCTGAACCTGAAGTACGGGGTGACTTCCAACCTCACCGCGGACGTCACGTTCAATCCCGACTTCTCGCAGGTCGAGTCGGATCTGCCGCAGATCGAGGTCAACCAGCGCTTCGCGCTCTTCTATCCGGAGCTGCGGCCGTTCTTCCTGGAGGGTGCGGAGATCTTCGACGTCCGGGCACCGGTCACCGCCGTCCATACCCGGCGGATCGTCGATCCCGCCTATGGGGCCAAGCTGACCGGCAAGGTCGGGCGCACGAGCATCGGCGTGCTGTACGCCAGCGACGCTGAGCCCGGCAACGTGGACGACCCGGCGGCGCCGGCGTTCGGGTCGTCGGCCGACACGTTCGTCGGCCGGGCGCGCTACGACCTCTATGCGCAGTCCCATATCGGGACCATCTTCTCCAACCGGGAGCTGCTCGGCGGTCACAGCCGCCTCGCCGGGATGGACTCGAACTTCCGCCTGGGAGACACCCACTCGGTCGCGTTCCGCGCCATGGGCACCGACCACCAGGACCAGCAGGGCGTGAAGACGAGCGGCTACCTGGTCGACGCCGTGTTCAGCAAGCGCGGCCGGAACCTGCGTTATTCGCTGTCTTCCTACGCGCTGTCGCCCGACTTCCGGACCGACGTCGGGTTCGTCCGGCGCACCGACCAGCGTTACACGTCATTGACCGGGGGCTACCGCTGGTGGCCGGAGAACTGGCTCCGCAACTGGGGGCCGGAGTTCATCTACGGGCGCAACTACGACTTCGCGGGCGTCCTGCAGGACGAGATCGCCGACGCGGGCATCAACTTCGCGCTGTTCAGGAACATGTTCGCGGCCAGCAACGTCCGGCGCGAGCTGGAGCGGTTCGGCGGGATCGACTTCGTCAAGACGCGCGCCCGCGTCTTCGGCAGGGTCGATACGAGCCGGCGCGTCGGCGTATCGCTGGAGTACCGGCGGGGCGAGCAGATCCTCTTCCACACCCGGACCCCCTACCTGGGCCGCGAGCAGGGGATCACGGCGCGCGTCATCCTGCGGCCCGTCCCGCGCCTGCAGTCGGCAATCAACGTCACCACGAACCGATTCACCGACCCGCGCCGCGGCAGCGAGGAGGTGTTCGACGTCCGTATCTTCCGCGCGTTGACGACCTGGCAGTTCAGCAACCGGCTGCTCTTCCGCAACATCGGCGAGTACAACACGCTGGACGGGACGCTGGACCTGAACTTCCTGCTCACCTACCGCGTCAACGCCGGCACGGTCCTCTACGCCGGGTACGACGACCACTACCAGCGGGCCGACCTGATCGAGGGTGACCTGACGGGCTGGCACGACGTCGGCGGCCGTGGCCTGCGCGTGCTCGGGCCCCAGCGCACGAACCGCGCGGTGTTCGTGAAGTTCCAGTACCTGTTCCGGTACTGAGGCGACGCCCGAACGTCTTGCTCCGCTCGCGCGGCACCCTGCATGCGGCCCGAGAATGGAGTTGGGGTCGGCTTCCCCGTCAAGTCGTGTCTGGACGAGTCGGCTGTACAATCGCGTCGGCAATATGCCGTGCACGAACACAAACAGGGAAATAGGGTTGGGCGAACTATGCTCCAGAGAATCGATCGGCCAGACACTGCTCAAGTTGCCGGCGGGACAGCGATCGCGTTCGCAGCCGGAATCATGTTCGCCGCAGCCGCTCCAGCGGCCGCACAGCCGCTCACGTCAAGAGTGGAGGGGACGGTCCAGGACGAGACCGGAGCCGTCGTCCCAGGCGCGTCGGTGACGATGACGCAGGTCGACACGGGCGTTGCGCGGGAGACCACCACGGATGACCGCGGCCTCTACCTGTTTCCCCGGATTCCGGCCGGAGCCTATCGGGTGGAGGCGGGCGCTGCAGGTTTCACGACGACCGTGGTCGAGAGCGTCCGAGTCGCGCTGAACGCACCCACGTCCATCGATATCGTCATCGCGGTGGGGGCGGTGGCCGAGACGGTCGTCGTTGCGGCGGCCGGGCCGCAGTCGCTGCTGAACACGGCCAACGCGGAGCTCAACACCAACCTGATGCGCGAGCAGGTCCGGGACCTGCCCCTGAACGGCCGCAACGTCACGCAGCTCGCGCTCACCCAGGCGGGGGTGACGGGCCCGGCCGGCGCGCGCACCGCGTCCATCAACGGCACGCGAGGCACCTTCAACAACTTCACGCTCGACGGGGTCAACAATCAGGACACGTTCATTCGGACCGACGCCCTGTTCGGGGAGATACCGGTCAAGGAGAGCTTCATCGAGGAGATCAGCATCACGACCGGCAACGCGGACGTCGACGACGGACTCGGAGCGTCGCAGACCCAGTTCGTCACGCGTTCCGGGGGCAATTCATTCGACACCGAGGTGTTTGCTTATCACCGGAACGAGGCGTTCAACGCCACCAACTTCTTCAACAAGGCCGCCGGCATCGAGAAGGAGCGGGTGCGGGTCCACGAGTTCGGCTTCAATGTGGGCGGCCCCATCGCCAGGGACAAGGCGTTCTTCTTCTTCAACTACGAGGAACAACGAGAGCCCGGTTCGTCGTCGGTCGTGCGCAACGTCCTGACGGATTCCGCGCGCCGGGGCGATTTCAGCTACGTCAGGCAGGACGACGGCCAGGTGGCCACGGTGAACCTGTTCAACATGACCGGAATCACCCCCGATCCGGCCATCCGGTCACTGGTCGAGTCGACGCTGGCGGCCAACGACTCGAGCGTGGGCGACGGACGGAACACGGCCGGGCACCGGTTCAACAGCCCCGCCGACACCGACTCCCGATGGTTGGTGTTCCGGGGAGACTACGTGCTGAACCCGAGACATTCGGTGACGGGATCGTTTCATCATTTCCGCCTGGACACGCCGAACTCCGTGTTCAACGACATCGACGCCGTCTTCCCGGGGCGGCCGGGCGCAGGCCAGGGCTCGAGGCGCAATCTCGCGTCGTTCGGTTATACGAGCTCGCTCGGCAACAGCGCCCTGCACGAAGTGCGATTCGGTTTCCAGGGCTACCGGGCCTGGTTCGTCAACAACGAGACCTTTCCCGACGGCTATCGTCTGAACCTGTCGGGGTTCGCGAATCCCGTCCGGAACTTCATGGACCAGGGGCGCGAGACCCGCAACCTGGAGCTAAGCGACAGCCTGACCTGGGTCACCGGCGCGCACACCTTCAAGGTGGGCGGGGGCGCGCGGTGGACGCAAGTCGACGCGTACAACGACGCCGGACTGCTGCCGACCTACTCGCTCGGCTTCGGCCCCGGAGCCCCGGATCCGCTCGTGCCGGGGTTGTTCCCCGGCGGGATCTCCTCCGACGAGTTGGAAACGGCCTCCGGTCTGCTGGGAACGCTCGGCGGGTTCGTCGACGAAGCGTACCGGACCTTCAACGTTCTCTCGAGGACGTCCGGGTTCGTGGACGATGCGACGGAGAGACGCATTCTCAGCCAGAACTTCGTGCACTTCTACGCGGGCGACACTTGGCGAATCACCGCGGATACCAGCCTGACCTACGGCCTGCGGTGGGAGCTGCACACGGTTCCCGACGAGACGCAGGGCCTGGCCCTGCTGCCGGTGGGCGGTGCCGAGGCGGTGCTCGACCCGAACGCGGTCGTCGACTTCGCCGGCTCGGCCGCCGGCCGGCCCTTCTTCAACAGCGACAGGAACAACTTCGCGCCGAATATAGGCGTGGCCCGGCAACTGACCGACAAGCTGGTGCTCCGCGCCGGCTACTCGCTGAATTACGTGCTCGACAACAACCTGACGACGGTGTCCAACGCGGTAGGCAACAACGAGGGCCTGAGCCAGACCGTCGTGCTGCCGGGAGTCGGCGGCACGGTCAGCGGCGGGGGGCTGGTTCCCGTCGAGGCGCCCGGGTTCAAGATTCCCCGGACTGCCCGCGATGGGATCCTGGCCGATTCCACGGCCGCACTGTTCACGTTCGATCCCGACCTGCGGACGCCGTCCGTGCAGCAATGGAACGTCGGGCTGCAGTATCAGCTCCTGCCGGACACCGCGGTCGAGGTGCGCTACGTGGGCAATCGCGGCAACGACCTGCTCCGCGGCGTCGATAGGAACCAGCTCCTGCTGCCGGACGCGTTCGTGGAGGACTTCCGGCGGGCGCAGCGGAACCTCGCCGCCAACGGCGTCCCCTGGCTCGGCGAGCCGCTGCAGATCTTCCCTCTGCTCGGCCTGGGCGGCTTCCTGCAGTCGGGAGGCGTTCAGAACTGGATTCGAAACGGCGAGATCGGACAGTACATCGGCGGCTTTCTGGCTCCCAACCGCATCTTTTTCTTCAACGGAGAAGGCGGGGAGAGATTCGGTGCAACGCTGCCGATCGGCTACTTCTATACCAATCCCAACACCTTCGTAGGCGATGTCGTCGGCAACCATGCCTTTTCCGAGTACGACGCGCTCCAGTTGGAGGTTCGCAGGGCCTGGCGCGCGGGACTCACGGCCCAGTTCAACTACACCTGGGGTCAGGTGACGACGGACTTCGCCGGCACCGGCACGAATTTCCGCGGGCACTTCGACAACGCGCAGCCCGAGCTGGAGGTGATGCGCCCCTGGTACGACATCACGCACACCCTGAACGCCCTCTGGGTGTGGGAGATCCCCGTCGGCGAAGGGCGGCGCTGGATGGACCGCCGCGGCGCGTTGAGCGCGGTCGCCGGCGGATGGGACCTGAGCGGGTTCGTCAGGATCCACTCCGGCGAGCCGATCAATATCGTCTCCGGACGAGGCACCATCAACCGCGGCGGCAGCAGGGCGATGACCAACACGGTGCATCTGACGGGCATCGACGTCGCCGAGCTGCAGCGCCGGACCGGCGTCTACCGCCTCGAGGACGGCCGGGTCAGCCTGTTCGATCCCGGCCTGCTGGCCGAGGGGGGCGGGCTCGATCCCGATCTCTTTCGGAATCCGGGAATGCTCGAGGCGGGGACGCTGCCGATGTCCCCCATCAGCGGGCCGTGGTACGCGACGCTGGACCAACTTCAACGTCGGCAGTGTTTCCGGTGTCGGCGGATTGGGCGTCAACAACCGCCACGATCCCAACAGCACGGAGTTCGGCTTGATCAGCGACGCGTTCTCGGCCCGTGAGATCCAGATCGGCATGAAGCTGACGTTCTAGTGAGCCGGCGGTCGATGCGCGGAAGGGCGTAGCCCTCCGGTCCCGTCGTTGTCGCCGGGCGGTCGCAGAGGGCGCGCTTGCGTCCGACGACGAGGACGGGCTGATCCCTTCGTTGGACAACCCGCTCACTCCTCGTACCAGGATGCCGCGGGGGATCTGCTCGTTGAGTCTTGGCACGTGCCTTGCTTGATAGAGAGGTAGCGCGTGCAAGCGAATCCGCCCGGTGAGACGCGCCCGGGCTCAACGAAAGGACCTCACGATGTACGCCCAGTTCAATACGCGCCGAATCGCCCTGTCACTGATGGCACTCGCGGTGACGTTGCTGTCGGCGTCACCGGCATTGGCCGACGACGGGACGAAGCACGACCTGTTCCAGCGAATTCAGGAGCAGGTGCTGCGGTACTCGTTCTTTACGGTATTCGACAACATCGACGTCGAGATCGCCGAGGAAGGTCACGTCGTGCTCACGGGCCACGTCACTGGCAGTCACAAGGCGAGCGACATCGAGAAGCGCGTCGTGGCCCTCGACGGGGTGACGGCGGTGACCAACGAGATCGCCGTGCTGCCGGCGTCGGGATTCGACGACCGGTTGCGGTACGCCATCGCCCGCGCCATCTACGGGAATCCCACCTTCTGGCACTACGCCGCCAGCACGGACCCGTCGATCCACATCGTGGTGCAGCGTGGACACGTGACGCTCACCGGCGTCGTCGACAGCGAGACCGACCGGCAACTGGCTCGGGCTCTCGCGGCGCAGTTCAACGCCTTCTCGGTCACCAACAGGCTCCGGCTGCCGCACGAAGTGACGATGGAGCTCGAAGCGCTCGGATAGGCGATTGTCCCTGTGTCGCTACGTCGGCAAAGCGGTCCGTGGCGGCCGGCTCCACCTCGCGGGAGTCGGCCGCGCGGCCGGGCCGGCGCGCTTCCCCCGGCGCCGGCGTCAGCAAACGGATTCGGCGACGCTCCGTTGCGTCACCCGCCAGTCCGGATGCTGCTCGCGAAAGATGTCGGAGCCCATCGCCTGCTCGATGGATTCCGAAGACGGGTTCCCAGGCAGCCATAGCCGGACGACCGCATCGAGCCTGGAGTCGTCATGGGGTTCGATTTCCACCGGCGTCACGGCAGGGCGAAGACGAACAGGTTGTTCCCGTTGCTCGGGCGCAGCTCGGGCGTCAACTGCAGGAAGCTGGCGGTGGTCGCAGCGGGGCCCGTGCCCACCGCGATGTACTGGCGGCCATCGACCGCGTAGCTGATCGGAAAGCCGGAGACGGGGGAGCCGAGGTTGATCTCCCAGAGCACCTCGCCGGTCTCCTGGTCGAAGGCGCGGAAGCGGCCGTTCGCGTCGCCGCCGAAGACGAGGCCGCCGCCGGTGGCGACGAGCGACAGGGTCGCGGCGCGCTGCTGGTGCAACCATTTCGTTTCGCCGGTCTCCGCGGAGATGGCATAGACCGTGCCGAGTTGCTCGGTGCCGGGCGCAAGCTCGTGGCGGACGGCCAGCGCGTAGATGCGGTGCGAGGCGTCGGGCGAGGTGGTCGCCAGGAGGCGCTGGCACATGTTGCGCAGCGGCATGTACATGGTGTTGGTGAGCGGGCTGTAGGCGCCCGCTTCCCAGTCCTTGCCGCCGTGCATGTTGGGGCAGGCCAGGACCTGCTGTCCCTCGGCGGTGAAGATAACCTCGGCGTTCTCGGTCACCGCGCCGGTCGCGCCGTCGATGTGGCTGATCACGTTCTGCGCGATGGTGGGGGTGGCCCAGAGGAACTCGCCGGTCTCGCGGTCGAGGGTGTAGACCAGGCCGGTCTTGCCCGGGATGCCGGTCATCACCTTGCGGATCTCGCCCGGCCGGATGCGCGGGTTGATCCAGCTCACCGCGTCCGGGTTGGGCGCGACCGCGGTGTCGAGCAGGATGCGCTCGAAGGGGTGGTCGAGGTCCCAGTGGTCGTTCATGTGCTGGTAGTACCAACGGATCTCGCCGGTGTCGACGTCGAGGGCCAGCGTCGAGTTGTGGTAAAGGTGCGTGTTCTCGACGCCGCCGAGCATGAACTTGGGGGCGGGCGACGTGACTGACGTGCCCTGGTAGATGAGGCGCAGCTCGGGGTCGTAGCTGGCCGGCATCCAGGTGCCGACGTGGACGCGCTGCTCGTAGGGCACGCCGCCCCAGGTCTCGTCGCCCGGCTCGCCGGGGGCCGGCACGGTCCGGCGCCGCCACAGCTCCTGGCCGGTGAGGGCGTCGTGAGCCACGATGACGCATGATTCGGGTCCCCCGGCGGGCCGGCAGCTCCGTCCGGAGATCGCCTTGCCGTCGGCGATGATCGGCCCCGAGCTGTGTCCGGCCGGGGTTTCCCGGTAGTCGAAGATCCGCGTTTCCCAGGCGAGCTCGCCGGTCGCAGCGTCGAGGCCGAACACGTAGCTGTCGTCGCTGGTGTTGATGATGAAGCGGTCGTAGATGGCGATGTTGCGGTTGTTGCGCGAGTTGCCGCCGACGTGCTGGTACACGTCCTCGGGCAGGTCGCGCCGGTGCGCCCATAGCAGGTCGCCGGTCGCCGCGTCGATCGCCTCGATGACGTCGCTCGCCTGGGGCATGTAGAGGACGCCGCCGTAGGCCAGCGGCGTGCCTTCCTGGCGTCCCGGCGCGAGCGCGCGCGTCCAGACCATGCGCAGATCGCCGACGTTGTCCCGGTCGATCCGGTCCAGCGGGCTGTAGGCCCAGCCGTCCAGCGTTCGGCGCCAGGTCAACCAGTCGCCGGGGGCCGGATCCTGGAGCATCGCGTCCGTCACCGGAACGAAACCGTCCCCGGCCTCGGTCTGTGCGGCGGCGGGCGCCGGGGCCAGGGACACGGCGGCGAGGGCCAGGAGCATCGTCAGGACGAGCGGCCGGCGGGCGACCATCGAGCGGGTCGGTGTGGCGATGGGCATGGTGAGCAACCGTAGCACGATCCCGGCGCCGCACGCCGACCGACGATCCTCAGAAGCCGGGCGGCGCTTCGTCGGCCGACGGTCCGTAGATCGACGGTACGGCGATGTCGTTGAGCCGCAGATATACGCCGAGCTGCGCCCGGTGGTGGATCAGGTGGTTCATGACGAAGCTGCGCAGCACGGCCACCTTCGGCAGCGTCATCAGCGTCTGGCCGTTGCTCAGCAGCGTCCAGGGCTTCAGCAGCTCGGCATCGCTGGCGCCGGCAATCGCGGCGCGAGCCTCCGCTGCATGCCGGTCGAACGTCGCGACGAGCTCCGCCGTGTCGGCGGGCGGCGGGGGCGGGTCCATCTGCTTGCCCCCGGGCGCCATGTCCAGCTCGTCCTGGTTGATGGTCAGCGGCGCCCACGAGGGGAGGTTGGCGAGGTGGCCGGCGAGCCAGACCATGGTGCCCGACTTGGGGTGCGGCTGCCAGTCGAACCTGTCGGCGGGCACGCGCTCGAGCGTCCTGCGGGCGCCCGCGATTTCCTGATCGAATTCCGGCAGCAGACTGTCGCTGATGGCCATGTGGCGGATTGTAGTCGTTCTCGTTCCCGATCTGCTTGAGGTCGGCCGGATTCCGCCATGGCGCACGGGCCGCGCGGCCGGGATCGCTGCGGGATTACCGACGCGGCGCCGACATTTTCGCGGCGCGGTACGATCCCGTTGCACACCGGACACACGCGCTTCGTACACTGCGATCCATGGAGGTCTACCTGAGATGAATCGTCGTACGCAGTGGATTGCAGGAACAGTTGCCGTTACCGTCCTCATCGGGTCGACGGCCGTCGCCGGGGCGCAGAACGCCACCACCGGGACGATCGGGGGCGTCGTGCGCGACGCCCAGCAGGGCGTGCTGCCGGGTGCCGGGGTGGTCGCGGTGCACGTGCCTACCGGCACCAGACACGAGGTCTTCACGCGGGCCGACGGACGGTTCGACCTGCTCAACGTGCAGGTCGGGCCCTACGACCTCGAGGTCGCGATGAGCGGCTTCGGGACACAGTCGCTCTCCGGGGTGGTCGTGACCCTCGGCGAAGCCACGGAGGTGCCGGTCACGCTGCAGCTCGCCACGCTGACCGAGACGGTGGAGGTTGTGGCGGAGGCGAGCGAGGTGTTCTCGCCGTCGCGCTCGGGGACGACCGCAGGGGTCGCCACCGGCGTCATCGAGACCCTGCCGACCCTCGAGCGGAGCCTGCAGGACTTCGCGCGCGTGAACCCTTTCTTCGTCAAGACGAGCCAGAACAACGAGTCCGAGAGCTTCCTCAGCGTGGCGGGCCGGAGCGGCCGCTACAACAACATCCAGATCGACGGCGCGGTGAACAACGACCTGTTCGGCCTCGCGCGGCAGGGGACCCCGGGCGGGCAGGCGAACACGCAGCCGATCAGTCTCGACGCGGTCAGCGAGCTGCAGCTCGTGGTGGCGCCCTACGACGTGCGGCAGAGCGGCTTCTCCGGCGGCGGCATCAACGTCATCACGCGCAGCGGCTCGAACGCCTTCAGCGGCACCGGCTACTTCTACAGCCGCAACGAGGGCCTGGTCGGCAGCGGCGTCGACGCCCTGCCGATCGCCACTTTCTTCGACCGCCAGCAGGGCGCCAGCGTGGGCGGGCCGCTGGTCCGGAACCGCGCGTTCTTCTTTGCCAACTTCGAGAGGCAGCGGCGCGAGACTCCGGTGGGCTACTCGCTCGACGGGGCGTCCGGCGTCGACTTCGGCCGCCTGGCCGACGCGCAGCGGATCGTGCAGGCGGCGAGCAGCCGCTACGGCTACGACGTTCCCGGCGGGTTCGGGGAGATCATCCGCGGGAACCCGAACGACAAGCTCTTCGTCCGCACCGACGTCAACCTCTCGCCGGGGCACCGCCTGTCGTTGCGGCACAACACCGTCAACGGCACCGCCGACGTCGGGTCGCAGTCGAACTTCCGCTACCGCTTCACCGACAACTTCTACCGGTTCGAGAGCGCCACCAACTCGACGGTCGGCCAGCTCGACAGCACGTTCGGCAACGCGGTGAACCAGGCGCGGATCAGCTTCCAGCGGATTCGCGACCGCCGCGGCCCGCGGACCGCGCCGTTCCCGCAGGTCACCATCGACCTCGAAGGGGGCGAGGAGATCCGCTTCGGCACCGAGCAGTTCTCCACGGCGAACGCGCTCGACCAGGACATCATCGAGATCCACAACGATCTGACTTGGGTGCGCGGCCGGCACCAGTTCACCATCGGCACCCACAACGAGCTGTTCAAGTTCCGCAACCTGTTCATCCGCGACAACTTCGGCGTCTACGAGTTCGCCAGCCCGGAGCTCTTCGCGCAGGGGCTCGCGCAGTCCTACAGCTACAGCTTCTCGCGCACGAGCGACCCGCGGCAGGCGGCCGAGTTCTGGGTGTACCAGCTCGGGTTCTACGCGGGCGACCAGTGGCGGGTGCGCGACGACCTGTCGCTCACCTACGGCCTGCGCCTGGACGCGCCCATCTTCCCCAGCGCGCCCACCGCGAACCCGCTGGTGGAGCGGTTGTACGGACGGGGCACCGACGTGGTGCCGGCGACCCGCAACTGGTCGCCGCGGATCGGTTTCAACTACGACCTGAGCCCCAGCCAGCAGGTGCGCCAGCAGGTGCGCGGCGGTTTCGGGCTGTTCCACGGGCGTACGCCCTACGTCTGGCTGTCGAACCAGTACTCGAACACCGGCAACGAGTTCCAGCGCATCCGGGTGTTCTTCAACCCGGACAATCGGATCCCGTTCTCCTCCGATCCGAACAACCAGCCGACCGACATCGGCTCGGCATCGACGAACGAGATCAACCTCGTCGATCCCGACTACCGCTACCCGCAGCTCCTGCGCGGCAACCTGGCCTACGACCGGGACCTCGGGTTCTTCAACCTGATCGGCAGCGTCGAGCTGCTCTTCTCGAAGACGCTGCAGGACATCGACTACCGCAACCTCAACCTCGTCGAGAGCGGCGCCGCGCCGGACGGGCGGCCGACCTTCGTGCGCCTGCACCGGGACTTCAGCAACGTCGTCCTGCTGACCAACACCAACGAGGGGAGTAGCTGGACGATCGCGACGAAGCTCGACAAGCGGTTCAGCGACAACTGGTACATGAGCGGTTCGTATCTCTACGGCGAGTCCCGCTCGGTCAACGACGGCGGGTCGAGCCAGGCCACTTCCAACTGGCGCTACAACTACAACGCGGGCAACCCCAACGCGGTTCCGCTCTCGGTCTCGAACTTCTCGCCGGGCCACCGGTTCAATCTGTCGGGCTCCTACCGGATTCCGGCCGGCCCGGCCGGAATCACCCTGGCCGCCTACTACAACGCGCAGCAGGGGAGACCCTACAGCTACCTCGACGGGAGCGACAGCAACGGCGACGGGACGCGGGGCAACGACCTGCTGTATGTGCCGCGTGACGCCAGAGAAGTGATGGTCGCCAACGGCGCCTTCGACGACCTGATGCGGTTTCTCACCGACGGCTGCGACGTTACCCCGGGCGCGATCGTGCCCCGCAACGCCTGCCGCGGGCCGTGGACCTACTCGCTCGACTTTCGCGTCGGCGTCGACGTGCCGGTGGGCCGCAACGAGGTCGAGTTCTTCCTCGACGTCCAGAACCTGGTGAACGCCTTCGGCAACGCGAGCGGACTGGTGGAGTTCGCGTTCTTCCAGAACCTGCAGCCGCTGCGGTCGAGCGTCGATCCCGAGACCGGGCGTTACATCTACAGCCTGAACACGCCGGCGCGACCGGGCTTCACCGGCGACCGGTTCGCGCGCGACGATCTGCGGAGCCGCTGGCAGGCGCAGCTCGGACTGCGTTATTCGTTCGGACGCTGATTCATTCCCGCCAGCCCGCGAAGAACGTGCGCGGGCTATACTTCCCGCGACCTGTGCCGACCGGCAACCTCCGGACGGGAGCTGCCGGCCGCGCATCCATACGGCGCCATACCCGGCTTGTCCCGCAGGGCAGGACGTCGCGCGAAGGTCCCGGCACCGAGACGTTGCGATGCGCGAGCGCGTGACGGAGCACAAGCGCGGCGGCCTGAAGGAGCTGCCGGCCACCGCGATCTGCGGGAACGACATCACCTCGTCCTGCCTCTACGTCTCGGCGCTGGCAATCATCTACGCCGGGAAGTGGGCCTGGGTCTCGCTGCTGATAGTCGCCGGCGTACTGTTCCTGTATCGGCGGATCTATGCCGAAGTCGTCGGTGCGTTGCCGCTCAACGGCGGCGCCTACAACGCGCTTCTCAACACGACGAGCAAGTCGCTGGCGTCGATGGCGGCGTGCCTGACCATCCTGTCGTACACCGCCACCGCAGTGATCTCGGCCAACGAAGCGATGCACTATGGCCACGGCATCTGGCCGGGACTGCCGGTGATTCCGGCCACGGTCGTGCTCCTGGCCGTCTTCATGCTCCTGACCATCATCGGCATTACCGAGTCGTCGAAGGTGGCGGTAGGCATCTTTCTCTTTCACCTTGCCACGCTGACGGTGCTGCTGCTGGCGGGCGGGCTCTGGCTTCTGACCAACGGATTGGAAGTTCTCTCATCGAACTTCGCCGCGCCGTCGGAGCAGGGCCTGATGGCGGCGCTCTTCTTCGGCTTCGCCGCCTCGATGCTCGGTATCTCCGGGTTCGAAAGCTCTGCCAACTTCGTGGAGGAACAGGCCGAGGACGTCTTCCCGAAGACGCTCCGCAACATGTGGGTCGCGGTGAGCGTCTTCAACCCGACGCTCGCCCTGCTGGCATTGGCGCTGGTGCCGATTCCCGACGTGGCGCCGAACGAAGAGGCGCTGCTGGCGCATATGGGAGGCATCGCGGCGGGTGAATGGCTGGCCCGGCTGATCTCGGTCGACGCGATTCTGGTGCTGAGCGGGGCCGTTCTCACCTCCTACGTGGGAGTGACCGGGCTGGTGCGGCGGATGACGCTGGACCGCTGCCTTCCGCAGTTCCTCCTGAAGAGCAACCCGCGCCGCACGTATCATCGCATCGTCGTCCTGTTCTTCTGCGTCTGCGTGTCGATACTCTTCATCACGGAGGGTGAGCTCGAAGCGCTGGCCGGGGTCTACACACTCTCGTTTCTCTCGGTGATGGCGCTGTTCGGCGTCGGAAACATTCTTCTCAAGGTCAAGCGCGCCGGCCTTCCCCGTTCCGAACGCGCGGCCTGGCCGGCCGTCATCCTCGCCAGCGCGCTGACCTCCCTCGGCCTGGCCGGCAACGTCGTCATGAACCCCGACTACGTATGGGTGCTGGCGGAGTACCTGGTCCCGACGCTGCTGGTCGTGGCCATCATGCTGGGACGCATCGGCCTGCTGAAGGCCTGTCTCTTCGTCGTGCAGGCGCTCAGCGAGAGAATCAGGAAGATCACCGGCGGGGTCTCGGAATCGCTGCGGGAACGCATCCACGCGATCAACAGCCAGCAGTTCGTGTTCTTCACCCGCGGCGACAACGTTCACAATCTCAACAGGGTGATTCTGTATGTGCTCCGCAACGAGCACACCAGCCGGATCAAGGTGGTCACCGTGGTCGGCGACGGTGACGACCCTCCACCCAAGCTGGAAAGCGACATCGGGTTTCTCAACGAGGCGTACCCGGACATCGATATCGAGCTCGTGGTGATCAGGGGGCGCTTCGGACCCGAGCTCATACAACGGCTCTCGAGGGAATGGCGGGTTCCGACCAACTTCATGTTCATCGGCTCGCCCGGCGACCACTTCGTCTACGGTCTGGCCGAGCTCGGCGGCGTGCGGCTGATTATCTGACGCGCGTCGCGGGACGTCGGAAGCCTGCCGCAAGACCGAGGTCGGCATGGGCTCGTCCCGAAGGCGTCGAGTACGATGAAGAGTCGTGATTGCGCACCGCGTCAACCGCGAAGCGGTCGTCGTGCTCGGTTGGGGGCGTGCGATTCTGATGCAACTCGCGCATCCCCTCGTTGCTGCGGGTGTCGGTGGCCACAGCCGGTTCGACGCCGGACCGCTGGCGTACATACAGCGCATGCGCCGGACGATCGGGGCGATGCTGTCCCTTACGTTCGGGACCGAGTCGGAAATACGCGGCACGGCGGATCGGATCAACGCGATTCACCGGCGCGTGCATGGTCGCCTGGAGCGCGCGGTTGGCCGCTACCCGGCCGGTACCCCTTACGATGCGACGGATCCGACGCTGCTGGCCTGGGTTCACGCCACGCTGATCGACAGCCAGCTTCGTACCTATGCACTGTTCGTCGGGCCGCTGACGGCCGATGAAAGGGATCGTTACTGTGCAGAGGCGGCTCGGCTCGGCCCGCTGCTGGGCGTCCGGGCGGAGTCGCTGCCGGGTACGGCGGCCCGGCTCGACCGCTATATGGAAGAAATGGAGAGGGAAGAGCGTCTCGTGATCGGAGAGCAGGCGCGCAGGCTGGCGCAGGCTCTCCTGGCGCCGCCGGGCGGAACCTGCGTCGCACCGGCTCTGTGGCTGGGTCGGCTGGCTACGCTGGGCCTGCTGCCGGCGCCCATACGTGATCGGTACGGTTTCGTGTGGCGTGCGCGGGACACGCGGCGGCTGCGATCGGTTGCCGCGGTAATGCGCGCCACCCGCCGGGTGCTGCCGCCGGCTTTGCGCGAGTGGCCCGCCGGGCGGAAGGCGGCAGGAGCGGGTTGGAAGCGACAGCGCGACGATTAGGCGAAAAGCCCGAAAAAGATCGCAAATCCTGCTACCTGCTGATAGAATGAACAGGTTTAACTGAAACTGTGAAGCCCGCTCCGGCGTCTTTCCTGACAGGGGCTCGACGCGCGTCGGGGCCCTGCGCCGAAAAAAAGACGTCCGGCGCCGCCGATACTCCGTACAGCGACCTGAAGGAGCTACCAGCTTGTTGACACAGGAACGTCAGGACATCGTAACCGCATTGGTGACGCTTGGGCAGGAACGCGGCTTCCTCACGCTCGATCAGGTGCTTGAGCATGCGCCGCCGGATCTCGACGTGGAAGAGGTCAGCGCGCTTCTGCAGGAGCTCGAAGGGCAGGGGATCGAAGTCGAGGGCGCCGAGCAGGTACAGCCCGACATCAAGCGCCGTTCGGCGGCGCGCGTGGGTCCGGCCCCGGCGGCGGAGCAACCGTTGCCGGTCCACGAGGAGGATCAGGGACAGGACCTGGTGAGGACGTATCTGCGCCAGATGAGCCGGGTGCCGCTGCTGACGCGCGAGGGCGAGGTGGCGATTGCGAAACGGATCGAACGCGGTGAGCTCCGGATCACCAAGGCCATGTCCCGCAGTCTGCTCGTCGCGCGTTACGTTGCGGACATCGCAAGCGAGGTCGGAGCGGGTGGGCGCACTCTTCGCGATACCGTGACGCTGCCCGATACCGAATTGACCGAGCGTCACCTCGCGACCCGAACGAAGCGATTCGTGGGGGATGCCGGGCAAGTCGCAGCGGCACTGAGGGAGCTCCGCAAGCGGGAGCGGCGCGCCGAGGCGATCCGGAAGAGTGGCCGGCGCGTGCAGGTTCGTACCCGCTGGCGGATCGGCCGAGCCCGGATCGAGGTCTCGCGCGCCATTCGCCGGTTGCCGTTCACCGTCGCGGTGCGGCGTGAACTCATCGAGAAGGTAGAACGGTCCGCCGGGAGCCTGAAGGAAGCGGAGCGCTGCGTCGAGCGGCTGAAGAAACGACAGGCGCACATGTCGCCGGCCGCGGCGGCGGCACTGAACCCGGCTCTCGAGAAGGCGCGGAGCGACCTTGTCACGCGGCGCGAGACGGTCGGCGAATCGGCCGAGAACCTGAAAGCCGTGCAGAAGGCGTTTCGCCGCGGGGTAATCGAGGGCGACCAGGCGCGAAAGGAGCTTACCGAGGCCAACCTGAGACTCGTGGTCTCGGTGGCGAAGAAGTACGTGAACCGGGGGCTGGCGTTTCTGGACCTGATTCAGGAGGGCAACATCGGCCTCATGCGCGCGGTCGACAAGTTCGACTACCGGCGCGGGTTCAAGTTCTCCACCTACGCCACCTGGTGGATCCGCCAGGCGATCACGCGGGCGATCGCCGATCAGGCGCGCACCATTCGCATTCCGGTGCACATGATCGAGACGCTCAACAAGCTCAATCGCGCCATGCAGACGCTGACGCGCGATCTCGGCCGCGAGCCGACCCCGCAGGAGCTGGCCGAGCGGGCGGACCTGCCGCTTTCGGTCGTGCGGAAGGCCCGCAAGATTGCCCAGACCGTCGTGTCGCTCGATGCACCGATCGGCGACAGCGACGAGAGCCAGTTCGGCGACTTCATCGAGGATCGCCAGGCGGTGAATCCGGCCGAGGCGACCGTGGCCTTCGACCTGCGGCGGCAGACCGAGTCCGTGCTGGAGACCCTCAGCCCGAAGGAGCGTGAGGTGATCCGGATGCGGTTCGGTCTGAACGACGGAGCGGAACCGACGCTGGCCGAGCTCGGGGAGAAGTTCTCGCTCACGCGGGAGCGGATTCGTCAGATCGAGGCGGCTGCGCTCCGGAAGCTCCGAGATCCGCAGCTCAGCCACCGGCTCAGCTCGTTCGTCGAGCCGCGCCAGCCGCGCGGGACCCGGCGTGGCCGCGGCGCGGAGGTCGCCGAAGAACAGGGCGTGGCCTAGCAGTCCGTGGTGAACCCCGCGTCGCACCGAGAACGGCGAGGCGCCCGCGCGGCAAGGCGCGACGAGTAAGCATGTGTAGTTCCCGACGCCAGCTCTGGCCCTTGGCGGGCCGGGGCTGGCGTTTTTTCATGCGGTCCTTGTTCCCATTTCAGGAAAACTTCAGGAAATATTCAGAAACGCCGCGGGCCATCGGGGCTAACTTGCCTGGATGCCCACTACCCGCAGCGCGTCGTTCTGGATGGTCGTCTTTTCCCTTTCGCTTGCATCCACCGGCGTTGCTTCCGCGCAGTCGACCGGCAGCTTGACCGGGACGGTCGTCGACGAAACCGGCGGCGTGCTTCCCGGCGTCGCCGTCACCGTACAGGCCGATGCAGTTCAGCTTGAAGCCGTCACCGATGACACTGGCGCATGGCGCGTCGAGGGCGTGCCGGAGGGAACGGCAAGTCTCACGTTCCGGCTGGTGAACTTCTCCACGCTGCGCCGCGACATCGAGGTGGCCGCCGGTGACAACCGCGCCGATGCGGTCTTGACCCTCGGGTTGATCGCAGACGTGGTGGTCACCGGCAGCCGGACGTTCCGCAACATCGCGGATCTGGAAAACCCGCGCGAGAACCTGGTGGGCGTCGCCACGTCGGCCAGCATGGGCGCCATCACCGCCGAGCAGCTCGAGGCGCGGCCCATCATGCGCCCCGGCGAGGTCCTCGAAGCGGTGCCGGGCTTCATCGCCAGTCAGCACAGCGGCGAGGGCAAGGCCAACCAGTACTACCTCCGCGGCTTCAATCTGGACCACGGTTCCGACTTCGCGACCACCCTCGCCGGCGTGCCGATGAATGAGTCTTCCGGCGCGCACGCGCACGGCTACAGCGACGTGAACCTGCTCATCCCCGAGCTCGTCAGCGGGGTGCAGTACACCAAGGGGCCGTACTTCGCCGAGCATGGTGACTTCTCCGCCGCGGGCTCGGCGAATATAAGCTACGTGAACGTGCTCGACCGTCCGCTGCTGAGTCTCAGCAGCGGCGGGCAGGGGTGGGGGCGCGTGTTCGGCGCGGTCTCGCCGCAGGTCGGCGCCGGCAACGTGCTGATGGCCCTGGAGCTGAGCACGAACGACGGCCCCTGGGAGCTGCCCGACAACATGCGCAAGGTGAACACCGTCGTGCGCTACAGCCAGGGCGACCTGACGAACGGGTTCTCCATCACGGGTATGGGATACAAGGCCGACTGGAACGCGACCGACCAGATCCCGCTACGCGCGGTCGAGGCGGGAAGCCTGTCACGATTCGGCGCCATCGACGACACCGACGCCGGCCGGACCTCCCGCTACAGCCTGGCGTTCGACGGGCTGCAATCGAGCGGGGCGGCATCGACCCGCCTGACCGCCTACACCCTGCAGGGCGCGTTGAACCTGTTTCAGAACTTCACCTACTTCCTGGAAAACCCGATCGACGGCGATCAGATCGAGCAGGAGGGGCGGCGGTGGGTCTCCGGCGCGCGGCTCGTGCACCGGCGTCTCGCAGACGCGTTCGACCGGCCGACGGAGTACGCCGCCGGTGCATCCTTTCGGCATGACGCGGTGGACACGGTCGGCTTGCACAGGACGGTGGGCCGGCGACGCACCGGAGCCATACGCAACGACGCAGTGCAGCAGAGCACGGTCGGGCTGTTCGGGCAGAGCGAGATCGAGTGGACCCGCGTCTTCCGGACCACCCTCGGCGTCCGGGGCGACTTCTATCGCTACTCGGTCGACGCGCTGCGGGCCCTCAACACCGGCTCGGGCACGTCGGGGCTGATCAGCCCCAAGCTGACCGCGGTGCTGGGTCCGTGGCAGGGTACCGAGCTCTACCTGAACTACGGCCACGGGTTCCACAGCAACGACCCGCGGGCCGCAACGACGGTGGTCGACCCGGTCAGCGGCGAGCGGGTGGACAGCGAGGACCCGCTCGTGCCGGCCCGCGGGGCCGAGATCGGCCTGCGCACCGTTTCGTTGCGCGGCCTGCAGTCGACCGTCGCTTTGTGGTACCTGACCTTCGACTCCGAGCTCATCTTCGTCGGCGACGCCGGCGTCGCGGAGGCCAGCCGCCCCAGCCGGCGCCTCGGGGTGGAATGGACGAACTACGTGCGGCTGGCGAGCTGGCTGACCGGCGAGCTGGACCTCTCGCTGTCGCGGGCGCGCTTCTCCGACCTCGACCCGGCCGGCGATTTCATTCCGGGCGCGCTCGATCGGGTCATCGGCGGAACGCTTACCGTGGCGCCGGCGCGGCGCGTCTTCGGCGGCGTGCGGCTGCGCCACTTCGGCCCGCGTCCGCTCATCGAGGACAACAGCGTGCAGTCCGAGGCGACGACGATCCTGAACGGCGAGGTCGGCTTTCGCCTCAACGACCGCCTCGACGTCGTTCTGGAGGTCTTCAACCTGCTCGACAGCGACGTATCCGACATCGACTACTTCTACACGTCGCGCCTGCCGGGGGAGCCGGCGGCCGGCGTGGACGACATCCACTTCCATCCGTCGATTCCCCGCACGGCACGCGTGATGCTGAATGTCGACTTCTGACAGGCCAGATAATCCGCGGTCATGCCGGTGACGCGAGCCAGGCTCGGCAGTGGCCGTCGACAGCTCGCTGGACATGCCAGAATGGCAGGGTGAACGTCTTTCTGGTTGATGGGACCTACGAGTTGTTCCGTCACTTCTACGCCGTGCCGCGCGCGACCAGCGCCGACGGGATCGAGATCGGCGCCGTGCGCGGCGTTGTCGGGTCTCTGCTGGGGATGCTGGAAGAGGGCGTCACCCACATCGGGGTGGCGACGGATCACGTCGTCGAGTCGTTCCGCAACGAGCTCTGGCCGGGCTACAAGACCAGCGAGGGTCTGGATCCGGAGGTGCTGAGTCAGTTCCAGCCGTTGGAGGATGCCCTCGAGGCGCTGGGCCTCGTCGTCTGGAAGACGGTGAAGTACGAGGCGGATGACGCGCTCGCTTCCGCCGCCGTTCGCGCCGCGGCCTGCCGGGGGGTAGAGCAGGTCTTTGTCTGCACGCCCGACAAGGACCTGGCGCAGGTGGTCGAAGGCAGCCGTATCGTGCAGTTCGACCGGCGCTCCGGCTCCGTGCGCGACGCGGAGGGCGTGCGGGAGAAGTTCGGCGTCGGTCCGGTGTCCATCCCGGACTACCTGGCGTTGATGGGAGACTCGGCGGACGGATTCCCCGGTGTGAAGGGCTGGGGAGCCAAGTCTGCTGCGACGGTCCTCGCCCGCTATCCGCACCTGGAGCACATTCCCGACGACGCAGCGGCCTGGGACGTGCGCGTGCGCGGCGCCGAGCGGCTGGCCCGCGCGCTGGCCGGCGCGCGTGAAGAGGCGGTCCTGTTTCGCGACCTGGCGACCCTGCGCACGTCGCTGCCCGTCTTCGAGGACCTCGAGAACCTGCGCTGGAACGGGCCCGAGCCGCGATTCTTCGACCTCTGCGCCCGAATCAACGCTCCCGGCTACTTCCGGCGCGCACAGGCCGCGGCGCCGGCGCGCGGGTGACCAGCGTCAGGCAAGTCGCACCCGGCGGCGCCGAATGACGCGCACGCTGCTCACGCGGCAGCAGCGACCGCCAGCCGGCCGTCGAACAAGTGGATCTCCCGCATGGCGTGCTCCGCGTAGCGCGGATCGTGGGTCACCATGCAGATGGTCGAGCCCTCGTCGTGCAGCGTCTGCAGCAACCCCATCACCGCCTCGCCGTTCTTCGAGTCGAGGTTGCCGGTCGGCTCGTCCGCCAGCAGTATCGACGGCTGCCCGGCGACCGCCCGCGCCACCGCCACGCGCTGTTGCTGCCCGCCGGAGAGCTGGCTCGGCAGGTGCTTCGCGCGATGGGCCATCTCCACCTTCTCGAGCGCCTCGGTCACCCGCTCGCGTCGCTCGGCCGGCTTCATGCCGCGGTAGGTGAGCGGCAGCTCGACGTTCTCGTAGACCGTCAGGTCGCCGATGAGGTTGAAGCTCTGGAAGATGAAGCCGATCTCCCGGTTGCGGGTCCGCGCCCGGTCGGCCTGGCTCAGTTGCGCCACTGGCCGCCCGTTCAGCGTGTAGTCGCCCGCCGTCGGCGAGTCGAGCAGCCCGAGTATCGACAGCAGCGTAGACTTGCCGCAGCCGGAGGGGCCGGAAATGGCGACGTACTCGCCCGGGTGGATGTCGAGGGTGACATCTTCGAGGGCGTGCGTCTCGACCTCGTCCGTATAGAAGATCTTCGAGACGTTCTGCAACTGAATCAGGGCCGGCGCTTCGCTCATCTCGACTCGCTCCGTTCGGACGTGATTCCTTGATCCCCGGTTTCGCCGCGCGCCCGACGCGGGAAGCCGTGCCTACTCGATACGCACCCGATCGAACTGGTCCCAGGTGGACATGTCGGAGAGGACCACGCGGTCTCCCGGTTGCAGGCCCTCCAGCACTTCGATGGTATTGACCGAGGCGCGGCCCAGACCCACGCGGGTGCGTGCGGCGTGCGTCCCGTCCTCCTCCACCTTGAACAAGCTGACGACGCTCTCCTCCTGCCCGAACACCGGCCGGCCGACGAAGAGAATGTCGTCCATCCGCTCCAGCTCGATGGTGCCGTCGACCGTCAGGTCCGGGCGCGCTCCGCGCGGCAGCTCGCCGTCAAGGGCGACGTCGACCGTCACCGTCCCGTTCTCCACCGCCGGGTCGATCCGGGTGACCTGACCCGGAATGACTCCGTTGCGGGTGTCGACTGCCGCCGACTGGCCGAGCTGGATGTCCTTGGCCTGCGTCTCGGCGATGCGCAACTCTGCCTTCAGCACCGTCGGGTCGCCCACCCGGGCCAGGTTGGTTCCGGTGGTGACGCGCTGCCCCTCGTCGAGCGGCACCTGCTGCAGCACGCCGGGCATCCCCGCCCGCACGTGCAGGTCGTCGACCTGCTGCTGCCGCAGCTCGTGCAGTGTCCGCAGGCGGTCCACCTCGGCCTGCTCGACCGCGAGCTGCGCATCGACCGTGTCGGTGGCCATCTGCAGCCGTTCCTGCTCGATCCGGAACCGGGTGTCGTACTCCTGCACGGCCGCCTGCGACTTCTGCAGCTCCAGGGACGAGACGAGCCCCTGGGCGAAGAGCTGCTCGTCGGCGTCCGCCTGCAGCCGCGCCGTCTTGAGCTGGGCCTCCACGGTGGCCAGCGTCGCCTGCTGGTTCAGGATGTCGCGCTCCACTTCGACCTGCCGGTTGCTGTAGCGCGCTTCCGCCGCGTCCAGGTTCAGCCGCGCTTCGAGCGCGGTCTGCTCCACCTCCGGATTGCTCAGCTCGACGATGACGCTGTCGGCGGTGACCAGGGCGCCGGGGTGGATCACGATTCGCTCGACGGTGCCGTCGGTGGTGGCGGGGATCCAGCGGATCTGCTCCGGCACCAGGGTGCCGGTGCCGCGCACCTGCCGGACCATCGGGCCGCGCTGGACGGTATCCAGATAGATGGTGTCCCGGTCGACGCGCGGTGCGGCCGGTTCCAGGCGCGAGACGCCGACCGTGATCAGCACGATGACGATGACCGAGGCGACGGCGTACACCGTCTGGCGGAACTTCTTCTTGCGGGCGAGATCGGGTCGGGCGATGTCCATTGTCTTTACCGCCGGTGACGCCGGGCGGGATGAAGCCCGGCGCCTGCTTGCCGGCTTAGACGATGCGGATGCCGAATTCGGTTCGTTGCCGCGTCCGTTCCCAAGTTGTATTCATGAGCGGCACCGGCGCGTCCGATTGCCTCGCAAACTCTGCTACGTTGCCTCCAGCACCCGTGCGATTGCCGTCGACATGCGGGTCCAGTGCGCGGTCTCGGCGTCGAGCTGACGCCGTCCCGCAGTCGTCAGCGCGTAGAACTTCGCCTGCCGGTTGTTGTCGGAGCTGCCCCAGGAGGCGGAGAGCAGGCCCTGCTGCTCCAGCCGATGCAGTGCCGGATAGAGCGAGCCCTGGTTGACCTGCAGCACTGCGTCCGAGATCTGCTGCAGCCGCTGCGCGATTCCCCAACCGTGGAGCGGCCCGAGGGCCAGCGTCTTCAGGATGAGCAGGTCGAGCGTCCCCTGCAGCAGGTCTGTCTTGGAGCGCAACGCAATCTCCTGTCGCTAATCTACAAGAACATTAGAACCGCGAGGGTGCCGGGTTGTCAAGCCGGCATCCCCCGTCGCCGCCGACTACTGGTCGGTCGTCTCGTGCCGCGCCTCGCCGGCCATCAGGGCCGCCTTGATGGTCGAGGCCCAGATGCGGGTGCCCTTTTCGTTGAGGTGCAGGCCGTCCTCGATGAAGATGTCGTCCATCACCTTGCCGTCCGCGCGGAGAAACGGCGTGGCGACGTCGATGTACGAGACGCGATCGTTTCCGGCGGCCAGACGCTGGTAGAGCGCGTTCGTCTCCTGCGCCTTGTCCCACGCCGCCACGCGCGCCAGACTCGGCTTGACGGACATTACGTAGACGCGGGTCGAGGGAAGCGCCGCGTGGACTCGCTCGACGATGGTCTCGAGACGGCCCGCGATCTCCGTCGGGGGCACGCCGTACCGGCCGGTGTCGTTGTCGCCCTCGTAGATGACGACGGCGCGCGGCTTGTAAGGCAGGACGATGCGATCGAGGAAGTGCTCGACGTCCTGCATCGTGCTCCCGCCGAAGCCGCGCGGGATGACCGTGAGCGGGGCGAGGTCCTGCTGCAGGGTGGGGTGCCAGCGGCGGATGCTCGAGCTGCCGGTGACGACGATGGCGCCTTCCGGCGGCATCATGGCGCGGTCTTCGGCCTCGAACGACTGGATGGCGCTCTCGAACCGGGTCGGATCGATGGTCTCGGTCTGGGCGGCGGCCAGCGTTGCGATGCCGAGGATGACCAACAGCGAGAACAGGACGCGTGCGTGGCGAATCTTCATGTCTACCTCCTGGCGTTGTGGCATGGGAACGAGACGGTCAGGAGTCTGCACCGCGGAACGCAGCGAATGAGTTCGGCGGCGCAAGCTCCTCGGCGGTGGAGCTGGAGCCAACGCGGGGCCTTGCGAAGGGTCTGGCGGCGTTGGCGTGGGTCACGTGCGCATCATAGTGGGTTGCCGCCGCTGTGTGCGCCGGTTTGGCCATCGGCCCCGCGTGCCACCCGGGCCGCGCGATACGGGTGGCGCCGCCGCATTCGTCAGCGGCCGGGACCGGGCCGCCACTCTTCGGCCAGCCGGCGGCTCTCGCGCACGTCGCCGTCCGTCATCCTATCTGCCAGCTCGTCGCGCCGGCCGGCGTAGAGCCGCCTGGCGAAGTCGTTCCCGGCGCCGCGCCGCGCCAGCTCCAGCCACATGTAGGCGAGGACGTGGCTCTCGGCGACGCCGGCGCCATAGATGTGCAGGTAGCCGAGGCCCGCCTGCGCCGGTGCGTAGCCCTGCTCGGCCGCCGCCCGGTACCATCGCGCCGCCTCCGCGTCGTTGCCCGCGACGCCGCGGTTGCGGAAGTGGAGCAGTCCCAGGTTGTACTGCGCGGGCGCGTAGCCCTGCTCCGCCGCGAGCCGGATCCAGCGCGCCGCTTCCGCATCGTCCCGCTCTACCCCGCGGCCGGCGTAGTAGCGGCTGCCGAGGTCGTTCTGCGCCACCGCGTCGCCCGTTTCGGCGCGTTCCAGCAGGCCCGGCGGCAGTTGCGCGGCGAGCGCGGGCACCCCGAGGATCGCCGTCAGGCAAACGGCCACTGCAAGTCGCGGGGGCATGATCCGCGATTTTTTCGCCATAGCACGGATGGGACCGCGGCCTGTCGCGGTTCGCCGCGATTCGCCTCTCCCGATGGCCGACCGCGGCGATCTCGTCGGCGTCATCGGTAGTCGGCTTCGTCGAGCGAGACGCGGATGACCTCCTCGTCGTTGCGCAGCACGACGTGGCGGTTGGCGAACGCCGGGTGCGCCCAGGTGACCAGCCGGTCGCTCCGGCCGTGGCGGTACCGCGACCGGGTGCCCGCGCGGGAGCCGCCGTAGCCGGAGCGGGAGGTCGGGTTCAGCAGGTGGGTGCGGTCCAGCTCGACGTAGCCCTGCGGGTTGAACTGCACGATGATCAGGTCGCCGTTCTCGTTGTAGACGAAGGTGCGGTCTTCGTGCTGCACGAAGTAGGCCGAGCCCCAGCGATTCCGGTTGGTCAGCCCCTCCGCTTCCCAGATCCGCTCGCCGGTATCGGCCCGCAGCCCGCGCACCTGCCCGTGGCTGCCGATGCCGAAGATGTAGTCGCCGACCACGAGCGGCGTGGTCATGACGGAGTGGAGTCCGGTCTCCTCGGCGACCTCGATGCCGTTCCGGAGGACGCGGTTGGTGCCGTCCTTCCAGAGCGGGGTGGCCGCCGGACGGTCGAGGTCGAGCCGCATCATCATCGATCCGGTGTAGAACCCCGACACGAACAGGTACGAGCCGCTGCGGACCGCGTCGGCCACCGTCATGTTGGCGCGCCCCTCGAACGGCTCCTCCCAGTACGCCTCGCCCGTCTCCGGATCGAGCGACGAGAGCCCGCGCGGGTGCCAGACGATCAACTGCCGGACACCGCCCGCCTCGATGATTCGCGGCTGGTTGTAGCCCATCTCGGTGCGGGTCTCCAGCGCGCGCCAGACCTCCTCGCCGGTGTGCTTGTCGAACGCCATCACCAGTGCATCGGGCTCGCCGCCGACCAGGAAGATGGCGCGGTCGCCGTCGATCAGCGGGGCGCTCGACGTGCCCCAGATGGGGATGCTCGTGTCGTACTCGGCCACCGTGTCCTTCTCCCAGATCACCGCGCCGGTGGCTGCGTCCAGGCAGAGGATGCGCCCCGTGGAGCCGGTCAGGTAGACCCGGTCGCCGTCGACGGTGGGCGTGGCGCGCGGGCCGGTGGCATAGGTGAACATCAGCATCCGGTAGGTGGTGGTCCACTCGTGGGTCCAGAGCACCTCGCCGGTCTCCTCGTCCAGAGCCAGGATGCGCTCGGTGCCGTCCATCGTCCGCGGCTCGGTCTCCACGTAGTCGAGGACGAACACCCGGCCGTCCGCGACCGCCGGGCCGGCGTAGCCGCCGTTGACCGGCGCCCGCCACTTGACGATCAGCCCTTCTTCCGGGAACTCGCGCAAGATGCCGGTCTCGGTCCAGATGCCGAGCCGCTCGGCGCCGCGCCATTGCGGCCAGTCTTCGGCGGACAGGGTCGGTCCGACCGCGAGGACGGTCAGGAGGCCGGCGGCGGCGAGGCACGCCACCCGCACCGATCGGGAGGTCGCACCGAGACTGCACCCTCGGGTTCGAGACATCGTGGATTCCTTCATGAAAAAAGCCTACACCCGCCGGCGGGCAGCCGTGACGGAAACACCCCTTGACATTCTACCTGTCGCTGATACTCTGGTAGAAAATCTACCCGTGGAGGCGAGAGAACGTGGCACGACCGCCCCTGAGCGACGACCAGCTCGGACTGCTGCAAGGCACGCTGGACATGCTGATCCTGCAGACGCTCCGGCAAGGGCCCGCGCACGGCCACCAGATCGCGGTCACCATCGAGCGCACCTCCAACGACGTGCTGCAGGTGGACCACGGATCGCTCTACCCGGCCCTCCACCGGTTGCTCAAGCGGGGCTGGATCACCGGCACATGGGGCGTCTCGACCAACAACCGGCGGGCGAAGTTCTACGCCCTCACCGAGGCGGGCCGGCGGCAGCTCGTGCGGGAAGCGACGAAGTGGGAGCGGATGGTCGAGGCGGTGGGGCGCGTCATGCGGCCGGCCGAAGCTGAGGAGTGAACGAGGTGGCGCGATGAAGTGGCCGGCGTGGGTGTACCGGGTGGTGCCGTACCTCGGCCGCCGCCAGGCCGAGGAGGACTTGCAGGAAGAGTTGCGGCTGCACCTGGAGCTGGAGCGTGAGCGGCAGCGGGATGCGGGCGTGCCGGAAGCCGACGCCAGGCGCGCGGCGTGGCGCAGGCTGGGCAACGGGACGCTGATCCGCGAACGTACCCGCGACGTCTGGGGCTGGCGCTGGCTCGATGACTTGGGGCGGGACGTGCGCCACGCCGTGCGAGGCTTGCGGCGGAGCCCAGGATTCGCGTCCACCGTGATGCTGGTGCTCGCGCTGGGGATCGGCGCCAACACGGCGATGTTCGGCATCGTCTACGGCATGCTGATTCGGCCACTGCCGTATCCCGACGCGGAAGCCATCGTGCGGGTGGGGGAGTCGTTCGGTCCGCGACGTGAATTGGTGCCGATGCGCCTGTCGAACCGCTCGATGCCCCTGCTCCAGGACAGTGCCGAGTCGTTCGAGCAGCTTGCCGCCTACCAGGAGCTCTCTCTTGACTGGGCCGGTCCGGACGGTGCGGTTTCCCTTTCCGGCGCCCTGGTTTCGCCGTCGCTGTTCGCGTTGCTGCGAGCGACTCCCCATCTGGGGCGGCTCTTCACGGAAGAGGAAGCGCGAGTCGGGAGGGACCGGGTCGCGCTGCTCAGTCACAGCGCGTGGATCCAGCGCTTCGGGGCGAACCCGGACATTGTGGGGACGCCGGTCGTTCTCGAGAGCAACCCGTACACCGTCGTCGGCGTGCTTTCCGAGGGCTTCTACTTCCCGAACACGGACGTCGAGATCTGGACGCCGTACGTCATTCCGCCGTTCACGCCGCCCAGCGCGGTGGGGCCGGGGGAGCAGCGCATGCTCGTCATGTTTTCCTTCAGCGCGCTCGGGCGGCTTCGTCCCGGCGTGTCGCCGGAGCGGGCGGCTACCGAAGCGCGCACGATGCTGCAGCGCAACAGCGACGAGTTCCTGGCGCAAGCCGAGAATCCGCCGGGAGACAGCCCCGCAATCGACATCCGGGTGGTCCCTCTATTGGACGAGATGGTCGGCGAGTACCGGCCGGCGTTACTGGCGCTGACCGCGGCGATGGCGCTCGTGCTGCTGATCGCGTGCGTCAACGTGGCGGGACTGCTTCTCGCACGCGGAGTATCGCGCCAGCGGGCACTGGCGGTCGGCGCGGCGCTCGGCGCCGGCCGGTCGCGGCTCGTGCGGCAGCTCCTGACGGAGAGTGTGGTGCTGAGCACGGGCGGAGGGGTGCTCGGGCTGGCGGTGGCGATTGTCGTCCTGCGGACCGTGCCGGCGCTGGTTCCCGGCGACATCGCGAGGCTCGACGAGGTGTCGATAGACGGAGTTGCGCTTGCGTTCACCGCCGGTCTGTCGAGCGTCGTCGGGTTGCTGCTCGGCGCCGCCCCGGCGTTTCAATGGTCGCGGACCGATCCGGTGCGCACCCTGAACGAGGGGGGCGCCAGGTCCACGGGCGGGTTCGGAGTGCTCCGCTCCAACCGGGCGCGCGCGGGGCTCGCCACGGCGCAGGTGGCGCTCGCCCTGGTGCTGCTGACCGGCGCTGGGTTGCTCCTGCGCAGCTTCGTCCAGCTCATCACCGTGGACCGCGGCTACGACCCGGCCAACGTGATTGCCGCACGTGCGCGGAACCCCGACCTGGTTCTCAGTCGACAGGGAGTGACGACGGAGTCCATGATGGAGCTCCTGGCGGCCAACCACCGGTTCCACGAATCGCTGGTCGGGGAGATGACCCGCCTGGAGGGTCTGCCGCAGGTCGAGGCGGTGGGCGTGTCGACGTCCTTCCCGCTCGTGGTTCCGCCTGGAGGAGCGGTGCCGGTCCATGTCGACGGTCGACCGGAGCCGAGCGATCCCGGCGCTCTCCCGCGGACGTTGGTGCACGCCGCCAGCCCCGGCTACTTCGACGTGCTGCGGTTGCGCATCCGCGACGGACGTGCCTTCACGCCCCTCGACGGAGCTGGTGGTCCGCGCGTGCTGGTGGTCAACGAGACGCTCGCGCGACAGCTCTTCGGCGGCGATCCCGCGATCGGCCAGCGGCTCGTGCTGCGGGGGCCCGGCGGCAGCGAGCCGTGGGAGGTCATCGGCGTCGTGGCGGACGTCGTGTACGAGGGTCTCACTCTGACGCAGTCCCAGGCCGAAGCGTTCATCCCGCTGGCTCAGGCCGGTGGCACTCCGATGTTCGGGTTCCGCCCTCCAGTCATCACGGTACGGACGGCCGGCGATCCGCTTGCCGTCGTCGACTTCCTCGGAGAGGCGGTGACCGCGGCGTACCCGTCGGCGACGCTCTTCGATGTGATGACCATGGATGCGCGGCTGTCGACGGCGGTCGCCCAACCTCGCTTCTACGCGGTGTTCGTCGGTTTCTTCGCGTCGCTCGGCGTATTCCTGGCCGCGTTCGGTCTCTACGGCCTGCTCAGCTATACGGTTGCGCAGCGGCGGGGCGAGATCGGCATCCGCGTGGCATTGGGCGCGCACAGCCGCGACATTCTCGGTCTGTTGGTGAAGCAGGGCATGAGGCTGGTCATGGTCGGCGCCTTCGTCGGCGTCGCTGCCGCCGCCGCGTCGAGCCGGATTCTGGAGAGCTTGCTCTACGGCGTCACTACGGATGACCGCCTGACGTTCGTGGCGGCGCCGCTTGTGCTGGTGGCCGTGGCGCTGGTCGCGTGCTGGCTGCCTGCGCGGCGGGCTGCCCGTGTCGATCCGATGCGGGTGCTTCGCTTCGAATAGGCGGTCGGGCCGGAGATGTGAACGACAGGCTGGCCGGCATGGCTGTATCTCCGGGCGCGCCTATAATCGGGCATGCACGCGGCGTACGACCAGTTGCTGGCCGAGCTGGCAGTGGCCTGCAGGGGCCACTATGGCGAAGATCTCGTTTCGGTCGCGGTCTACGGTTCGGTTGGCCGAGGTATTCCACGGCCCGACTCGGACGTTGATCTGCTTGTGGTTGCGCAAGGCTTGGCGGATCGGCACGCCCTCCGAGTTCGCGATTTCCGCAGCGTCGAAACAACACCCGCTTCTCGCCTCGACGCGGCCGTAGCTGCCGGTTTGCATCCCGAGCTGTCGCCGGTTCTCATGACCCCCGCCGAGTTGGAGCGCGGCTCGATGCTGCTGCTCGACATGACCGAGGACGCACGGATTCTGTTCGACCCGGCCGGCTGTCTCGCCGGCGCGCTCGACTGTTTCCGGGACCGGCTCCGCGAACTGGGCTCCCAACGCATCTGGCTGGGCAACGCCTGGTACTGGGATCTGAAACCCGACTACAAGCCCGGCGACGTCTTCGATCTGTTCGCGCCATGACGAACACGTCGCTCGCCGAGAGCTATCTGATCAAGGCGAGGGTCCGCCTTGAGGTGCTCGAAGTGTACCTGGACAAGGAGGCCTATTCCGACGTGGTGCGCGAGGCGCAGGAGATTGTCGAGCTGGCCCTCAAGGGAATGCTGCGGCAGGTCGGCATGGAGCCGCCGCATTGGCACGACGTCGGCCGGTTCGTCCGCGAGCACCGCGACCGGTTTCCAGCCGTCACCGACAGCGGAATCGAACGACTGGCCGAGGTCTCGACCGCGCTCAGAAAGGAACGTGAGCTGGCCTTCGACGGGGCCATCGACTTCATTCCGACCGACGAGTACACGCGCGAACAGGCAGAGCAGGCACTCGACGACGCTACTTGGGTAGTTTCGGTCGCCGCGCACGTGATCGCGCCCGGATAGTCGCCGTCCAGGCGGCGAATGCCTCGCGACAACGCCAGCCGGTCTTGGCGGCGGCGGCCCTCCATGCAGCCTTCGCGGTTCGGCAAGCTCCTGGCGCCGACGATCCCGATGCCCGAAGGCGACCGCCTCGTCCTGATCGAGACGCGGAACCCTGACGACAAGTTGTACCAGCCTGCGCCAATCCCGATCTCAATCGCGAGGGCCAGTCCGCCCGCGAACGTACGGCCCGGATACTTCAGCAGCATCCGGCCGCCGAGTCTCATGTCGAGCGACATGCCCACTACGAAAGCAGATCCGTACGATGGGCGGCGGCGATTCTGCGGGTCGTTTCGCCCGGCACTCCCGCTTCTTCCGCGAACTTCCGCCAGCGTGCCACGGCTTGCCCGACCTCGCCCAGGATCGCGGTGGCCCGGCCCCGCTTCAGGGCTGCGTTCCGCGCGCACGCCACGAAGTCGTCGACCTCGAAGCCGTCCCGCTTGCCGTTCAGGGTCATCTGGTGCGCGCCGGTCCAGCGGCCGGCGGGGTTGTAGCTGTAAGTGACGTCGAACGCGGGGGAAAGCCACCAGCGGCCCGAGCGGTCCATCAGGAAGGCGATGTTCTTGACGTGATCGTCCTGATTGCGGGCGACGATGTTGAAGGCCATGCGGCGGAACTGCTCTTCGGCCGCGTCCTTGCCGAGCCCGAGCCGGTCGATGACGCGCAGGGCCTGCTCGTAGGAGTGCGCGCCGGCCATGTTGAAGTCGTAGTGCGCCAGGGCGCCCAGCGACTGCATGTGGATCTTGCGGCCCGTGTTCGTGCGATCGAAGCGCCTGGTCATGAAGTGATGGCGGCCGTTCTCGTGCAGGATCCGGCACTCTGTCATCTCGATGCCGGCTGCGCGCGCCATGGTGTGATACGCGTATTCGATCAGCCCGTAACCACGGGGATCTTCGAGCTCCTTGTCCTTGTTGCCGGCCACGCCGTCGAACTTGAGGAGCCAGTGGGAAAAGCCGTCGCCGGTCTTGATCTGTCCGGAGCGAACTTCATCGGTCACGGGATTCCAGGCGATCACCGCCTTGGCGCGGGCGCCGCCCGCCGACGAGCCGACTCGGAGGATGTCGTTCAAGGCCTGCTCGCGGTGAGCAGGCGCGAGCGAGCCTCCAAGGCCCGCGCGGTTGCTGAGGATCTCGCCGGCGAGCTCGACGAGCGACGCCACGTCGACGGGTGCGGACCGTTGCGTCGGACCGGTGGCGGGGACGAACTCGAGCGCACCCATGCCGCGTGCTCCGATGTAGCAGAGGCGTTCGACGGCGTTGAAGTCGCCCGGGTCGCGCCCCTGCCGCGCGAGCCACGCGTCGATGAGCGCATTGCCGAAGCGGTCGGGAAGCGAGTCGGCGAGAAGGCCCGGCAGGCCGTGGAACGTCTGCCGAGGAAGCGCCGGAAACGCGTAGATCTCGCTGGCGAGCGGCATCGTGAGCGGCGCGACCTGCCGGTCGCCGGGGATGAAGGCCGGGTCGTATTCGAAATGGGCGAAGCCGCGATCGTCGTCCCAACTCACGGCCCCGATCGTTCGTCCCCAGAGCCGGACTTCGGCCACGGTCACGGTTTGTCGCCCCACGACCAGTCGCCGGGCGTTTCAGGTGTGCCGGATGACGACGAGGCGCGTTGCCGGATCCGGCCGCGCATCCTGGCCTGCTGGATCGGGCTCATGGGCGGATCCGGAACGAGGGCGTCGAGGTTGCCCAGCAGCCGGAGCGCTCTCAGAATCCTGATGAGGTTGGCAGCCTGCGACGAATGCCCCTGCTCGATGCGTTGCACGGTCGGGGTGGAGACGCCTGCCTGCGCGGCCAATGCGGCCTGGGTGAGGTTCCGGTTCAGGCGATGGCGGGCCAGGCGGCGGCCGAGCGCTTGCAGGGCTGCGTGATCCGACGTGCCGAAGGGTTCTTTCATAACAAATCGTTAGTGATTTATTACACCACAATTATCCTTGTTGTATGACAAACATGATGAGATAAAGTGCGTTGTTGCGCGGCGCGGCGCGGATGGCGGGTTGTTCGCGGGTTGTTGACTTGGTGCTCCGGGCCAGCCCGACCCCGCAAAGACCTGTGGAGTAGCATTGCTCTGTATATACGGGACAACACGAATAATGATCCTGCATCGTCCATTCGATAGTCGACGGCGGGCGTGTACGCTCGCCGCCGCGGTGCTCGTCCTCGCCCTCGCCGCCACCGGGACGGCCGCCGCCCAGTCGCTCGCGTCGGTGCAGGGGTTCGTGAGCGACGACACCGGCGCAAGTCTGCCGGGCGTGACCATCGAGCTCGTGGACCTCGAGCGCGGCCAGCGCCGCACCGCGGTCACGAGCCAGGGGGGCTTCTTCGCCCTCCGCGCGGTTCCCAGCGGGGAGTACGACCTGGTGGCGTCGCTGGCCGGTTTCCGCACCACCCGCCGGGAGGGCGTCCGCCTGCTCGTCGGGCAGAACCTCGAGGTGGACCTGCGGCTCGGCCTGGCCGCGGTCGAAGAGACCGTGGTGGTCACGGGACAGGCGCCGCTGCTCGAAGTGGGGCGGACCGGGGTCGCCGGGTACGTGACCGAGGACGAGATTGCCAACCTGCCGATCTCGGGCCGCGACTTCGTGCGCTTCGCCCTCCTGAAGCCGACGGTGCAGGTGGACGCCGCGGGGAGGATCTCGCTGAGCGGGCAGCGTGCCGTGAACTCGGGATTCACCATCGACGGTGCGGACGCGAAGAGCGCCTTCTTCGGCTTCGGGCGAGGCGGGCTGGCCAGGGAGGGCGGGGGCGCCCTGGTGGCACAGGAGTCCGTCCGGGAGTTCCAGGTGGTCACGAGCGGGTACTCGGCCGAGGCCGGCCGCTCCGGCGGCGGCGCCATGAACGTGATCACCAAGAGCGGCACCAACGAGCTGTCCGGCTCCGGCGTCCTCTTCCTGCGCGACGACCAACTGGCGGCCCGGCTGCCGCGGTCGCCGCTCGACGCCGCGCGCGGCGTGCCCGCCGCCGACACGCGGTACGAGGTGGACGAGTTCCGCCGCTACAACTGGGGCGCGTCCCTGGGCGGTCCGATTCGCCGCGACGGCACCCATTTCTTCTTCTCCTACGACCAGACCGCCCAGAACCAGCCCTTCCTCCGCGACATCCGCGGGCGCGGGCAGTACGATGCGGTCCTCTCGGCCTTCCCGGAGCTGGTGGCCGGCTACCTGCCCAACGACGACGGGATTGCCGCCGCCGACCCCGAGAGCGGCCGCACCGCGAGCGGGCGTTTCCTCCGCGAAACCGACAACCTCATCCTGTTCGGCAAGCTGAACCACCGGGCGACGGAGCGTCACGCGCTCGCGCTGCGCTACAACTACACGGACTACGCGCGCGTGTCGGATTTCGTCGGCGAGGAATCGCGGCGGTTCGTCAAGAGCCACTCCACGGTGGGCTCGGTCGTTTCGGTCGTCGGCGAGAGCGGGGTCAACGAGTTGCGCGTCCAGTACGCCTACGACGACTTCGACCGGCACTCGCACCTGCCCGGGAGCGCGCTGCAGGCCCATTTCGCGATCTACAACCCGTCGTTCGGCTCGTTCGGCAAGCCGTGGTGGCTGCCGGTCACCAACGACGAGCGGAAGCTCGAGATCCAGGAGCGGTTCTCCTTCGTATCGGGGAACCACGAGCTGCGCGCGGGCTTCTCGCTGAGCCATGACGCCCTGAGCGAGTTCTTCGTGGGGAATGCCGACGGGGCCTACGACTTCGACACGCTCCAGGACTTCGCCGCCGGGACGCCCGCCCGCGCCGTCATCTTCTTCGGGAGCATGGAGAACCCCAACTTCGTGGTCTCCCAGCAGATTCTCGGCGCCTATGTCCAGGACTCGTGGAGCCCGAACCGCCGTGTCACCCTGCAGGTCGGCGCACGCTGGGACGGCACCGTGAACCCGGGTGCGATCGAGCACGTGCTCCCCGAGGGGCGGCGCATCCCGAACGACCTCGACAACTTCTCACCCCGCGCCGGACTGGTCTGGTCGCCCGACCCGGGGAGCGTCGTCCGGGCCGCCGGCGGGGTCTTCTACGCCCGCACGCCGACGCTGCTGTTCTCCACCGCCCACAGCGACACCGGCATCTATCCGCGCTACGGGAACGCCATCGTGTCGCCGGGAGAGACGGGCTTCGTGCCGCTGGGCGCCCCGATCGACAACGACAGCCCGCCGCGCGGCCTGATCCCCGCGCTCAGCCACTTCGACCCCGGCTTCGAGGATCCGCGGACCATCCGCTTCAACCTCGGGTACGAGCAGGAGATCCGCGGCGACCTCGCCGCCTCGCTCGATCTGCTGCATGCCCGGAGCGACTCGCTCGCGTCGAACTACGACGCCAACGTCCCGGCGCCCGTGCGCGACGCGTTCGGGCGCCCGGTGTACTCCGGCCAGCGGATCAATCCGGCCTACGGGCCCATCCTGGTGCGCGCGTCGCCGGCCCGGTCCGACTACCTGGCGCTCACGGCCGCGTTGCGCCGGCGCTTCCGCGACGGCGTGCAGTTCCAGGCGCACTACACCTGGTCGCGCGACCGCTCGAACGACGACAACGAACGCTCGGGCAGCCTGACCCTGACCGATCCGACGGACCCGGACTACGACTGGGGTCTCTCGATCCGCGACGTCCCCCACCGCTTCGTGGCGAGCGGCGTCTTCTCGCTGCCCTTCGACGTCACCGCGAGTGGCATCCTCACGGCGCAGTCGGGTTCGCCCTACACGGCGCTCGATCCGGCGGTGGGCTTCCACAACCACCCCGGCTTCGCCGTCGGTCCGCACGGCGCCCAGACCCGCGCCGTGGTGGACGGGGTGCTCGCCCCGGTGAACGGCGAGCGGAACGCCGCCTGGACCAATCTCGATCTGCGGGTGACCCGGCGCTTCCAGATCGGCGGAACGCGCGTCGAGGCGCTCTTCGAGGTCTTCAACCTCCTGAACACCGGCGCGTTCCGGGTCGGGCACGCCGACCAGCAGGAGGTCTTCGAGCACGACGGGGTGACCCCGAACCCGGAGTTCGGCCTCGCCAGCGTGCTCGTGGGGACTCCGCGACAGGCCCAGCTCGGGCTGCGCGTCGCGTTCTAATTCCCTCTCCGGCGGGCGCTGCTTGACGAAACCGGCTGCGGACTTCTGCCGGGAAGCGGACGGACTACGGTTCGTCTTCTTCTACCGTCCACTCTGGCAGCGGGTCGTCCAACGAAGCCCACCCGGAAGCGTCGGAGGCCATCTCGGCGTCGGTCAGCAGACAGCCGTCCAGCGCGGTCTCGATGGCCTCTTGCGGCATCTCGATTCCGATGAAGACGAGCTCCTGACGACGGTCGCCGTGATCCGGCTCCCATACCTGGCCGACCCACTCCAGGGTCTCCGGGTCGTCGGCGAGCTCTGCCGGGTCCAGCGCGGCGAGCCAATGGCCTCCGGGCTCCAAGGTCAGCGAGTCGCCGGCGATCGAGAGCGCACCGGCCACCTCATGGCGGGTGGCCAGCCAGACGACCCCCTTCGCCCGCAGCACGCCCTCGAAGCAACCTTCGAAGATCGCCGCCAGCCGCGCCGGATGGAAGGGCCGTCGCCTCCGATAGACGAAGCTGCCGATGCCGTACTCCTCGGTCTCGGGCGTGTGGCCGCCTTGCAGTTCCTGAAGCCAACCCGCCGTTTGCTCGACGCGTTCGAAATCGAACAGGCCCGTGTTGAAAACCAGGTCGAGCGGAATCCGCCCGTAGGTCGCCTGGGCTAACGTCGCCGTTTGGTTGAGCTTGCGCAGGATCCCGGTCAACCGTGCGACTTCTCTCCGGCTCATCTTGTCGGTCTTGTTGAGCACGAGAACGTTGGCGAGCTCGACCTGATCGACGAGGAGCTCGGCGATGGAGCGGTCGTCTTCGACGTCGACCCCCAGCCCGCGATCGAGCAGGTCTTCTCCGGAGCCGAAGTCGCGAATAAAACGCGGGCCGTCGACGACGGTGACCATCGTGTCCAACCGGGCCAACTCGCCCAGTTGGGCGCCAAGATCGTCCGACAAGGCGAAGGTGGCCGCGACGGGAAGCGGCTCCGAGATACCGGTTGATTCGATCAGCAGGTAGTCGAAGCGACGCTCCCGCGCCAGGCGTGCGACCTCGTCGAGCAGGTCTTCACGCAACGTGCAGCAGATGCAGCCGTTGGACATCTCGATCAGCCGCTCGTCGACGCGGTTGAGCGCGGCGCCGCCGTTGCGAACGAGCTGGGCATCGACGTTGACCTCGCTCATGTCGTTGACGATGACCGCGACGCGGCGGCCTTCGCGGTTGTGCAGCGCGTGGTTGAGCAACGTCGTCTTGCCGGCGCCGAGGAAGCCGGAGAGCACGGTTACGGGAAGGCGTGGGTCGTTCAATTCGATTTCTCCACGGGGTCAGGATGCGATTGGCCGTCGATTGCGTCGGCGAGCGCGCGCCAGGCCTGGGGAAGCGCCTGCGGCGGCAGTCGTTTGGAAGGCCGTTTCCGTTGGCGCAGGACGGCGCGACGATACTCCAGACCGCAACGCGCGAGCGCCCACTCCTCGTAGTCTGCGATGCGCCGAATGGCGGCGACGGTCAAGTCAACCGGTACGCGGGGCGACGGAGGCGTCTGTGCAGTCGGGATCATGTCGGGCTTCCAAATCGGCTCTTGGACCGTCTCCGACGGCAGCCAGACGGGTCGAAACTGGAAGCGGTTGAGGAAGACGCTGCCCTTCCGCGGCGTTCCGTACAGGAGGCCGAAACCCCACAACATGAGGCTGTCGCCGTCGGGCAGCGTGAGCGTGTAGCAGCTCGATCCTGCTTCTCCTTCGTGCGGCCGTCGCTTGAGGAAGCCCGCTTCGAGCAGGAGGTTGCCTTCCGGACGCACGATGTCCCGGCCCCAGTTCCAGCACTGCCGGTCCAGCAGTTCTTGCCCCTTGCGCCGGCGGGCGCCGGAGATCGGGCTCACAGCCATGCTCCGCCCCAAGCCAGCAAAGCGCTGAACCCGGTGGCCGCCACAGCCTGCCGGCCCACCAACCGCAGCGCGAACGCGCCGCCCTGCTCGCGCGCAATCGCCAGGCAGGTGGCCAGGCAAGGCAGCAGCACGCCGGCCAGGTAGACGGCCGTCAACAGTTGGACGGCGCTGAGGCTTGCGGCGACGCCCGGCTCTGCGAGCAGCAGGATGCCGTCCTTGCGGACGCTCGCCATGACCACCGCCAGGGCCGCCTCCGAGGGCAATCGAAAGATGGCCATCGCCGGCTCGACGACGGCCGACGCAGCTTGCAGCGCGCCCAGCCAACGCAACAGAGAAGCCGCGGCCGTGATCAGAAAGAAGACCGGCAAGGCCCTGCGAAAGAACTCCCGAACGACGCCCTGCGCCTCAAGCCAGATGGCCCTCGGGCGCGGCCAGGTCAAGAAGACCCGGCCCTCGGTCAACAGCACATTGAAGGGAGAACGAGCCGCTTGCGGCGCGATGAGTCGGGCGTAGGCGAGAGTCGTGGCGCCCAGATAGAGCAGGTAGGGTACGACCAAATCGGGTCGTCCCGCCGCGGCGAAGACCGCCAGCGTGGCCCCCAACTGATACGAACAGGCGGAACCGAAAGCAATGGCCGAGACGCATACGCCACGGGCGCAAGCCGACGACGAGCGCGCGCCGATGACGGCGGGCACGTTGCAGCCGAAACCCATCACGACCCGCGCCACCTCCCGGCCCGTCATGCCGAACGGCCGCAGCCACGGATTCATGGCGTTTGTCAGGCGATCCAGCAGGCCGCTCGACTTGTACGCACCCATCAGCAGCGCATGGAACACGACAACCGGAGTTGCCCACACCAACAGCAGCGGCCCCATCGTGACAAAGCCGTAGTCGCCGGCCAGGATCTCCACAAGCGGCTGCGGCCAGCTCGTCAGCAACCCGGCCAGCGGCCCAGTCAGGGCGCCGACCCAGGGTTCGATTCGATTCGCGAGACGGTTGGCGGCGTCGACCGCGACCCAGGCGGGCGTCAACAACAGCAGCAGCGCCCAGAAAGGCCCAAGAGCGGAGCGCTCCAGGAAAAGAGGGCGCCGACGGACGATCGGATCGCCGAAGTTCAAACCGGCTTCGGCGGGGACCGGGCTGGGCGCCACGACGGTTCGACTTGGCGTCGGGAGCATTTCACGGCCCCTTCAACAAGCGCAATCGTCGCCGCAGCACGATAGATCGTCGAGGTACATTCCGTAGCTGCGGTACTCCTCCAGCGGCTTCGCGCTCACCCGCAGGCGGCGGGCGATCCGGTTGGCCACCACGGCAAAGCGCTGGCGGAACTTGTAGATGAAACAGAAGATGACATCGCCTTGGCGCACCTGCGGGCCGACCAGGAAGAGCCCTCTCGTCACGGTGGACTCGTCGTCTTCCGTCAGCAGCGGAAAACCGTCATCCCGCCAATCGAACAGCGAGCGAACGAGGCTTGCCGAGCCGACGAATCCAGAGGCCAGGATCGGCTTCTCGGCGCAGTCGACGACGTGGCCGCCCTTGAGCGCCAACTGATAACCCTTGTCCTTGCGGCGAACGCCGATGACCGGACAGCCGCCGCGCAGCGTCACCCGACCCGAGTCAACGGCCGAATTCAGACGCGCCTTCGTAAAGGGCGACAGGAGTTGGCTGGGGTCCGGGCCTTTTCGCGTCCACGGTTCCTCGCGGTCGAAGACGACGGCTCGTCGACCGGCGGCGGCCAGCGCGACGGCGGCGTCGACGCCGCTCTCGGATCCGCCGATGATGCATCTCTCGTCGCCGCCGAGATCGTCCCACGAGGTCACCTGGGAGTTGTGCAGGCACAGTTCGGCGCCGCGGAAGCCGTTGGTCCGCGGGTACTGCATTTCGCCGCCCGCCCAGACCACGAACCGCGCGTGGACGTCACCGCGACTCGTCTCCACCCGAAACCGCTTGGGTCGAGCTCCCGTCGCGACCGAGAGAACGTCGACCCCGGTCTCTACCGGCAAGTCGAAATGCTTCGCGATCCTTCGCAGATAGCCGGCGTACTCCTTTCCCGTAGGATGCTCGACGCCGATCGAGTAGGCCGGCGAGGTGTGCAGACAGACGGCGTTCAGGTCGAGGGCGCCGAACTGGGTGCTGTTGAACGACGGCGTGATGAAGCGCATCTGCCGGGGCCAACGCAGGAATGAGGCGCCGACGGCGGCGCGGTCGAGGATCACGAAGCTCTCGATTCCGAGGTCGCGTAGCGTCACACCAAGGCCGACGCCGGCGGCCCCGGCGCCGACGACGACGATGTCGAACGAGCGGGCTTCTTTCGTCATCGGCTCACCCGACCGTTCGGCGTCCGCCGAGGCGTAGCTCGCCATCGCGCGGTCGAGTCCGACCGTCGCCTCGAGCGTCTCGACCACCTCCGGCAGTCGCTTGCCCGGAATGACGCATGTCCCGTGTGTCTTTCATGTCAGTTGCAGTCAAACGGTCCATCACCTTCTCCCTCCCGAGGCCCACTTTTCGAGACCCTGTTTCCCGTTTCCATCGTGCAGGGCAGCCGAGAACGCGCCAGGAGACAGCACTCTGGACGGGCGCAAGGCACGACACCGCTCACCGGTGTCGCGAGACGCCATCCTTGAACCGCAGTCAGTCGCGGACAGGCACCATGGCCGCAGCACGCACGCTCGTGCGCTCGCGGCAATGCGCTGTCGACAAACGCTGGAGGAAACGCAACGCGTGACGGGAACTAGCGCCCCGAAACGTCTCGCTGGCTCGGCGTTTCGGCCCATCCCCCCCGCTCCATGACCTTGCGCGGCAGCACTGCGCTTCGCTGCGTTCTGCGGCGCAAGCTCCTAGGCGGGCGGGCCCCGGGCGGGGAGGCGGGGGAAGTGACAGGACGCGATCCATTCGCCGCCGGCAGCCCGCTCAAGCGGCTCCGCAACGTTGGCGAATTCGATCTGCAACGAGTTCGAGAGTTCGGCGGCAGGCTGGTGTCGGAGCTGGCAGACCGCGCAATGCTGCTCGGCTGCGTGCTCCTCGTGACAGAAGACCTCGGCGGCGGCGGCGGCGGCCACCGCCATCACCAAGACAACGATCCATGCGCGCCCGTCAAGGCTGCGCCGTGCGAGCTCCGGGTGTGCGCGTCCTCTCCGGACCATCGGTCTTCACGCTAGCGACCCGAAACGCCTCGCAGGCTTGGCGTTCGGCCCATCCCCCCCGCTCCATGAGTCTGCGACCGCGGCACGTCGCTTCGCTGCGTTCTGCGGCGCAAGCTCCTAGCCTACGCCTGGACGCCCTTCGCGAAACGTGCCTGTCGCTTCAGTTCTCACAGCCTTCCTCGTTTCCGCCTACGCCGCCCCGACTTCTGCGCACTGTGCGCACATGCCCTCGACCTCGACCGTGCGACGTGTCGCGACAAACCCGAGGACGGCGGCATCCTCGGCAAGCAGTCCTCCGATCCGCGGATCCTCGAGCTCGACCGACGTCCGGCAGCGGCTGCAGATGAAGAACAGGCAATCGTGGTCGCGCTCGGGATGCACGCACGGGACGTAGGCGTTCAGGCTCTCGATCCTGGAAACGAGGCCCTGCAGCATCAGGAACTCAAGCGCCCGGTACACGGTTGGCGGTCCGACCGGCCGCGAATCTCGGCGCGTGACCGCTTCGATCAGCTCGTAGGCGCCCGTCGGCCGACCGCTCGCCCAAAGCAGTTCCAGGATACGCCTCCGCAGCGCTGTCATCTGTACGCCGCGCCCCTCGCAAATCCATGCGGCGAGCACGACCCGTTCGCGTGGCGAGTGCCGCCTGCGGCAATCCGGATCGGTGCACGGCCTGGGTCGGGTGGGCGGTATCGGCATCGTCTGTCTCAACTTGCGGCAGGGTTACGCAACACTATAACATTGCGTTCTGGTTCGCAAGAGACCGCCATCCAGGACGCCCCGACATTGACGAAAGGCCCGGGACATGGATAGTGCAGTTGTCGAGCACCGAACCTCTACCCCATCGCACACCGCGTCGGAAGCGCGGCGTCGGCCGCGCCGCGCCGAGGCGGAGGCCGCCGTTCGCACACTGATCGAGTGGGCCGGGGACGATCCCGACCGGGAGGGACTGCAGGGAACGCCCGACCGTGTCGTGCGGGCCTACGAGGAATTCTTCGCCGGATACGCCGCAGACCCGGTCGCGTTGCTGGCCACGACCTTCGAGAAGCCCGCCTCCTATGACGAGATGATCGTCTTGCGCGACATCCGCCTCGAGTCCCATTGCGAGCACCACATCGTTCCCATCCTGGGCAAGGCGCATATCGGTTATATGCCGGCAGACCGCGTCGTCGGGAGTTCCAAGCTGGCGCGCCTTGTCGAGGTGTTCGCCAAGCGGATGCAGATCCAGGAGGCGCTGACGTCGCAGATCGCGGACACCATCCAGGAGGTGCTGGAGCCGCGCGGCGTCGGCGTCGTCATCGAGGCGGCGCACCAATGCATGACCACACGCGGGCATCCGCAAGCCGGGTGTCAGCATGGTCACCAGCCGCATGTTGGGAGCATTTCGCGACGACCGGACCACGCGGCGAGAGTTCCTGTCGATGATCGGCAGCCACCGCAGCAGCTCTGCATGAGAGCTGAACGTACCGACCCGACGGCTTCGACACCCATTGCGAGGCTCTGCGACCACGACACGGACGCGGGCCGGTCGGTACAGGGATACCGGGACGGCGTCCTCGTGCTCGTGGGCACGGACCTGCCGTGGATCCTCTCCAACCCGATCTACGTCTACGACGCGGACGAGGCGGCTGCCCGCGTGGAGCGTGCCGCGTGGCCCGCGGAGCCGCCGCTGCCCCCCATGGCGAGCACCCTGAACACCTTCGCGGACGGCAGCCCCTTCGCCGCCGAAAACGATCTGGCTGGAGCGGCTCGGTGCCTATTGATCGGCGACGCGCCGCCGCCGGTGTGGGCCGAACACGACGAGCAGGTCTTCTCCGGTGCGCTGGCGACGAGCGGGACTTAGGCGTTGGCCGGCAGGTCCACCAGCTTGTGGTGCTCTAAGGACGTCGGCGGAGTCCTGTGGAATGTTCCGGTAGCGTGAATCGCCTGATGCTCGTAAGGTATTTATTCTAAAAGACTTGCCTGCAGTTTCCTGGGCACAATTCCCTCATCAATTCCCACTTTCCGAACCGGAATCCACCGGACCATTCGAGACGTCTTCGGTGTTTCGGTGTTTCGGTTTCGGCCTAGTCCAGACTCACAGCTTGCTCACCCGCCTCGGCTGTTCAACGCCAGCACACTCGCGGAGAACATCGTCGTCGGAGATGTCCACCCGACCAACCGTACGCGGCAGCCACAGCCGGGGCAAGAGCAGCTTTCCGCCCGCCCTTCCTGTGGGAGCGCCCTTGTTGCGCCACCAGACCGGCGTCGGTACGCCCCAGAGCCTGAAGGGGCGGGCTGTTTCGGCGATTTGCCGGCTGATCGGGCGTCTGATCGACTGCTGGGGGGCCTCTGAGGCAAGTCTGGGGGTTCAAATGGACACCGACGGGGCTCGTCGGCTCAATCGCTCATCGCCAAGCTGCCTGAACAGCGGCGCTCAGCGAACAGACTTCTTCCACGGGTTGGTAGGATTGACTCGTGCCTGCGTCACTCGCCGACCTCGACATTTCCCGGCTGCGGCTGCTGGCCGAGCAAGGACGCGCAGACGCCGAGAACGAACTGGGCACTCGGTACGAAACGGGACGCGGTGGCGTTGAGAAGAACACGAGCCAAGCGCGCGACTGGTACCGACGCGCTGCGGAACAGCGGCACGCCGACGCGCAGTACCGGCTCGGCTTCATGTACACGGACCGGTGGAGTTCCCCGTTGACGGATAGGGAGGCATTTCAGCTGTTTCTGGACGCTGCTCGACAGGGACACCCGCAGGCGCAGTACGAAGTCGCGGTCAGTTTTGAGACCGGGCGGGGCGTCGACCCGGACGAACCCGAGGCCGCGTACTGGTACCGACGCGCTGCGGAGCGGGAACACGAAGGGGCGCTGAAGAAAGTGCTCGAGATCGAGAGATTGGAGACCCAGCTCCACCGCATGGCCGAGGAAGGAGATCCAACCGCTCAGTACGAACTCGCGATGCGTTATCAGAGCAGCGACTCACAAGAAAAACGGACCGCAGCTGTTGCTTGGTTCCGGCGCGCCGCCGAACAGGGAGACGCCCGTTCGGAGTACGAGCTCGGCTTCATGTACGACAACGCTTGCAGAGCTGTGCGCGTTGAAGACCCCGTCGACCCCGTCGACTCGACCGAAGCGGTTCGATGGTATCGACGCGCAGCGGTCCGGGGACACGCGCGAGCACAGGCACGTCTGGGGGACCTGTACACGGACGGGATTGGAGTTGGTCGGGATTATGCCGAGGCCCTCCGTTGGTTCCGGCGGGCAGCTGAACAGCAAGACGCTGAGGGAGAGTTCCTGCTCGGCTGCGTGTATAGGCAGGGGCGTGCAATCGCACCCGACAACGCCGAGGCAGTCCGGTGGTTCCGCCGCGCCGCCGATCAGGGACACCCCGACGCTTGCTACTCCCTGCGCGAGATGTGCAAGGACGGACTATGGGTCGATTCCGAGGCCGTCGAATGGCTTCGGCATCGCTCACACCAGGAAGACGACGAGGACGCAATGTACGTCCTGGGCATCATGTACCGGCATGGGTGGGGCGTCTGGCGCAGCGAAGCCAAGGCGTTCTCGTGTTTCCGCCGGGCGGCCGAGCGTGGGCAGTACGACGCGGAAAGAGAGGTGGCCAATCGGCCTTCCCTCCCTCGTCGGGTGCTGGACCGGGTTGAGCTCGTCTTCGGCCTCGTCATGATCATCGGGTTGGTTCTTGCCTTCAGTTGGGGTTTCGGTTTCGGTGCCCAACTGCTTGGCGAGAAGGTCCGGGACCTGCTGCCCCCGGTATGGAGCGCAGTCGTCCAATGCCCCGATCACGTCGAGCGCCTGGCGAATTACGGGTTCCGCTGGACAGATGGTCTCCGGGAGCTGAAGCTCAGGCTTTCCCAAAACGTAGTGGCGGACGATCCCGACGTCGTCACCTACGTCGGTGACAAGATTGAGTATCAAAACAGGTACGGGGTGTGGGAACGGCAGGTCTACGGGTGCGACCTCGACATCATCACGCGCGAAGTCGTCGACGTGCGCGTAACGCCGGGCCGCCTCCCGCTGTGACAGTCTGCGGTCTGATCTCGCAATCCAGACGTGCGAACGCGGGGCTGAATCTCGTGAGACCGCGCCTCGAGCGCCGGGCTTCGACGGCCGCGTGGCCGGCCGGCCCGCGGTTTGACCCTTCGCTCCAACGCGTTGTGGACCGAGACTGGACAATGCGGCTGTCGGTCGCTGGCGACGGCATCGCGGCGTGACTCGCGTGCGCACCGCCGCCCAGATTCCGCAGGAACTCGAGCGCGAAGTCCTGGCCCATGTTGCGGCCGATCTGCCGGCAGCACGGAGGCCTGCAGAGGACCCGGATGCACGGCCCGGGGATGGCCGACCAGGGCTTCGGGCTCGGCCTCGGTGGCCGCGACCAACTCGTCGGCGGGTCGGGCTTCGCGCTCAACCGCGTCACGAAGACAGGCGGGATCCTCTCATTCTGGAGCCGTTCGGCCTCGTCGAGCTTCTACGGCCAGGACGGCGCTCTGGCGCTCAACGGCGACGTGCGTTCGACGATGTTCGGCGCGGACTACGCGAAGGGGCGCATTGATCACCGGCGTCTCCCTCGCGCACACGCGCGGCCGCGGCGGCCACGGCGGTTACGCCGGCGCCGCAGACACCGGACGCATGACGTCGGCCGTCATCGGGCTGTACCCGTGGGTCGGCTTCAAGCCCAACGAGCGGGTGACGGTGTCGATGGCGATGGCCGCTGGGCGGCAGGGGGAATGAAGCGTTCGTCGGTGCGTCCGGCAACCGCCTCGACACGGAGGTTGGCTACGGTCCGCCCCTCGGTACTCGGTTCGTCGGGACGCCCCGGATGGGTGGTCCAGACATCCGAGTTCGGGCGGGACTATCGCGTCGGCTACGGCCTCGAGGTACTCGAGCAGGGCGATGTCGAGCTGCAGCTCGGAGTCGATGCCGAACGCCGCGTGAGTCCGGTGCTCGGGCTACGCCCGGGCGGCGGGGGCGCTGACCAACGCGTTGTGTCCAGCGCGTCGCTCTCCTGGTAGTTTTACGTCGGGTTCGGTACGCTTCCTTGCACCATGATCATGCGCACCCTGTCGCTGTTTGTCCTCGTGCTGGTGCTCGTTCCCACTACGGTCGGAGCGACATCCGCCAACGCACAGGAGCTCTGGCGTTGTCGGTATTCGTCGTTCTCGGCATGCAATCCCGACGAAGGATGTACGGTTCAATCGACTCCGGCCGCGGGCGAACGGTGGCTTGAGGTTCCATCGGTTCTCGCTCGTTGGGGCCGGGGTCCAGGGCCCATGGTGCGGCGCTGCGACAGACAGGGGTGCGATCGGATTGAGGTCGACGTCACCATCAGTGGCGCCTTCGTCAGCTTGGAGCAGCGGAACGGCCCATGGTTCGCCCGCCTCGAACCGCAGTTCCTGGGTGGTCGAGAGGGTGAGGTCCGGTTCGTGGAAGTCCCGACTCTCGGGCTCACAACCCTCGTGTACTACGGCAGCTGCCCGCTGGCGGTGATGGGCGAGTGACGAGGAAATCCGCGTGGCTGCTCCCCGAGATCGCGGCCGCGGCCCTCTCGACGTCGCCCGCCGCGCTCTCCGTGTGGGACGCAGCCCAGGTAATCGATCCGATGGCTCGGCTGCGGGCGATTCTCTAGCGGTGGTGCCCGGGCTGCCGTTGCTGCTGCGCCTT
>CATQHX010000005.1 GCA_958296065.1 Vicinamibacterales bacterium
TGCGGCGGCCATCAGCCTGCCTGCATGCCGAACTGGCGACTGCATCGTCCCGGCCGCAGATGGCCAGCGTCCCGAATCCTTGCTCCATGCGCGGGCAGTCACGTCCGGAAGGGAGGGGCATGGATGAGAGGAGCACGGTGACGCAGGTCGTTACGGACCTGCCGCCTGACGGCAATGCCGGGACCACGCCACAGTCGCCGTCGGTGGCGTTGGGCAAAGATGGACCGTCGAGGCCGTCTTCGCCCGTGTCGCGCCGAAGTCGGCGTCAACCGCGAGTCAGGACGCAAGCCCCCAACGGCAGGCTGGGCACGCACGGCAGTGGGCGAGCGTACTCCAAACCCGTGGACACATCTTCTCGTCGCTCAGTGGATCGCGCCGTCGTCGTCGCCCTCTGGTGGTGGCGAGGCGAGGATCCGCGTGGCGATCCGCTCGATGACCGAGGCGGTCGCGCTGATTGCCTGCAGGCCGGTCCGGCGGCCGTCGCGCGCCGCTTTCAGAGCCTGCCGGTCTGCGGGCGTCGCCGGGGCCGATGTTCCCACCGACGTCTCGGCGACGACCGCGGCGGCGAGTCGGAGCGCTTCGAACGCAACGTCGATGAACACGAGGACGTCGCGGGCGTCGAGCCGCTCGATGATGCCCCAGCGCCGGTTGCTCGGCCCCCGCGACATCTCGTCGAGGCTCAGCAGCGCCATCCGCGTGTGGTGCCGCATCCGCAGCAGCGCCGCCGAGAGTCCGGGGGCCGTGGGCTGGCCGTCGGCCATCCCCCCGCCCGGAGGCGGCTTCCCCTGCTGGTTGTCCTCATACCACTGCTCCATCGCGTGGCCCAGCCGCTCGATGGCGTCGCGCCGCGCCGCGTCGGTGGTCTCGACCGGGACTGCCGGGTTGATGGCCGCCACGTCCTCGAGCATCGCCGTCGCTACTGCCAGGGCGTCCGGTTCGTTGTAGATCGCGATGCGTTCGGCGTAGTCGCCGGGACGCTCGACCGCGCGCGGCTTGACGACCGTGGCGTGGCGCACCTGCTGGATGTTGAAGCCCACCCCCAGCAGCGTGGTCTCGTCGACCCGGTCGGCTCCCAGTGACGCGCTCAGCCAGCCGACCTCCTTCTCCCAGTACATCGCGAGTCGCTCGGTCAGCCGCTCGGCGTGGTCGAGCAGGCTGCGGCCGTGCGCGTCTTGCTGTCCGGCCAGGACCAGCCGGGCGAAGCACTCGGCTCGTCCGGCGGCTCGTTCGTCGTCGTTCCTCGACATTCCGGTTCCTGTCTGGTGTCTGCGGCCGCCAGCGGCGAACAGCGATTCTAGCCTGCTGTCGCTGTCAGTCGCCCGGTGGCGTCTGGATCAGTGGCGGCGCCGGGACGACGTGCGCGTTGCCGGACGCGGGTCGTGGCCGGCGACGAGTTGGCACGTAGCGCTGGGAGGCCGGCCGGCGACGTGTGTCGGCGGGTTGCGCGCTGGTGCCGAACCACGGCGGATGTGCACGGCATGCCCGACGGCCGTCCGGGTGCCCAACCGGCACTTTGCGACCTGCCAGTCGCCGGCCCGCGCCGAGTGGCTCGAACGGCGCCGCGCGGACCTGCTCCGCCAGCGCTGCGACCCCGATCCCGTACACCTGCACTGCACGCCCGTCGGGCGACAAGGAGGCCTGCATGCGATTGCTGACGTTGCGTCAGGTGTGCGAGATGACCGGGCTGTCGCGCTCGAGCATCTACGCGATGATGGCGGCCGGCGACTTTCCCAAGCCGATCCGAATCGGGGCCCGCGCGGTTCGATGGCACGAGAACGAGGTGCGAGCCTTCATCGCGAGCCGACCCCGCGCCGGTTCCAACCGCTCCATGAAGTGACGACACAGCGACTGACGCACAATGGACGCAACCGCCGTGCGCCCAGGAGCCGAATGGATTCGTCGGCGGCGGCGCGTTGGTCAACCTGACGGCCCTCCCCATGGCGAATTGAATTAACGACCCGCGCGCCACAAATTGCTACCGATGCCGTCAGCCCGCGGTCAACGCGACGCTTGACGAGCACCCCGCCCGTGCCCCCCACCGCGATGTCAACAGCGGCCGTCGCCGGTTCGGACGGGCCGGCGGTTCGCTCTTCCAAGACGCGTGTGCTGAGTATCGATGGACATCACAGGTCGTCCTATGGAGTGCGACTCCGTGAGCGTGATGGAAGCTCCCGAGGCCCGGCGCCGAGTAAGGGGCAGAGAGGGGCGGCGCCCGCGCGCCGACCCCGAACACGTTCCACCCGCTGTTCACGTCTCGCGTGAATCCGTCGCCCGAGTCGCCGAACCGACGGCTCCCGCCTGCGCCAACCATCAACCCTCAAACTTCAACCCCGAACGAGTTGACGTCCCGGGCCGTGGCCGAGCGGATGCGGAAGTACTGGGCTGCACGTCGGGCGGAAAAGGCCGCGGGGAACTGACCGCGGCAGCGACGCGAACTGCGCGCCTCCGTTCTCCACGCCGGGGCGTTGCCCGGCTCACCGGGACCGATGGAGAACTGCGAGCCGGCCCGGCGTCGTCCTTTGCAGAACGGCGCGGCGCGGAGCCACGCGCCGATGGTCTCGAGGGTCCAACCGGTCCGGGGCACGAGAGGCCCTCGCGAGCAAGCCGCGTTGTATGACCAACTGGTCATGCAACGCGCTTTCCAGCGGCCGTCGACATCCGGGTCCGGGTCGCGGCTGGCCGCCGCCATCGAGTGTGCGGGACGCGGAGCTCGTCCGAGGTTGTGCGGGGGGATTGCCCGCTGGCCGTCCGCGGGACGGATCGGGTGCCTGGTCCTCGTACAGCGAGCGTCCGACGGCGTTGTCCGCGCCGACGGTCGGGTGTTCGGCGCTACCAGCGCAGGCAGGGATCCGAGAGTGGGGACAGGTCGTCGAGCAGCGGCGTGCTCTGGCCGGCGTCCTCGGCCGGGGCGGCTTCGGCTGCGTCCTCGATGCTCTCGAGCAGCCCGAGCACGGCGGTTTCGGCGGGGTTGAGCGCGTGGTTGAGGAGCCACTGGCGCCGCACGTGGCAGGCGTGGCAGCGCTCGTGCGCGGGCCAGACGAGGCGCCCGCAGGTCCCGGCGTCGAGCGGCAGGTCGACGCCGGCGCAGAGCTTCTTGTCGCGGTTGGCGGCCCGGTGGCGGCGCATGACCTCGCGATTGGCGATGCGGCGGCGCAGGCGGCGCAGCCACTGGCGCTGTTCGGGGCGGAGCAGGTCGGCGAGAGGCATCAGGTCGTCCTCCTTGGAGAAAGGGAGTGGCCCCGGAGCGGGGCCGGTTGAACGGGCCGGCAGGCCCTGTGGCGTTGCCGACGCGAGAGGGTCGGAGACCGGCGGCGTGGGGGCGGGGGGCAGAATGCAGAGGCGTGCCTTGACCGCCCGCCCGCCGGCTGCCCGGTCTCCGTTCGCGCTGCTTGATTGTCGCCCGCTACCGCTCCCCCCTCCGGGTCCGTGGTCCTGCGTGCCGACTCGGGGAGGCGCGCCGGCCCGGCAGCGGCGTCGGCGTGGTGCTGGTGGTGGCGGCTTGCGCCGGCCCGATGCGGGGCGGGCGGCCGGACGGAAAGCGTCAAGGCCTCGAACAGCAGGTGGAGAGAGCCAGCAACCGGCCACGGGTCAAGTCGTAGCGACGCGTTTACACCGGCTCCAGATTCTGCGCGACGAAGACGAACGTCCGGGCGCGTGCAGGTGACCGTCTCCGTCTCGTCGGGCCTGTGCGAGATCTCCATCGCGTCGAAACCGACGGCGTCAAGAGCGACGATGCCGCCTGCGGGCCGCGGCGGCGTCGTCTCACCTGGCCACCGACCTCGATCGGGAGGGAGAGGCCATCGCGTGGCGCCTGCGGGACTTGCTGGGCGGGTCCGAGGACCGTTTCCGGCGGGTCACCTTCTCGGCGATCACGCCCGCGGCGGTGCGCGCGGCGTTCGAGCCCCCGCGCGGGATCGACTACGACTTGGTGCGCGCCCAGCAGGCGCGCCGGTTCCTCGACCGGGTGGTCGGGTTCACGGTGTCGCCGCTGCTGAGCCGGCGGTTGCGCGCGGGGCTGTCGGCGGGCCGGGTGCAGTCGGCCGCGCTGGCGATCCTGGCCGCGCGCGACGAGACGTTCCGGGTCTTCGCGCCGGAGGAGTTCTTTGGCGTCGACGTGCTGCGTGGCAGTCGACGGCGCGGATCCTGTGCGTGCATCGGTGGTCGATTCCGGCGGCGGGGTCGTCCGCTTCGGCGGACGCGGCGAGGCGGACGCGCTGGCGTCGCACCTGGCGGCGGCGGCGGTCACGCTGGACGACGTGGACCGAAAGGACGCGTCGCAGCCGCCGCAGCCGCCGATCGCAACCTCGACGCTGCAGCAGGCCGCCTCGTCGCTGCTGAAGCTGTCGGTGTCGGATACGATGGCGATGGCGCAGTTGGCGGTGCTGCTCGAGCGGGGCCGGCTGGTGCTGGCGCCAGCGGACCGGAGAGCGCGGCCACAGCAGTGGAACGACGCCGTGCAGACGCTCCTGGAGTTGCAGGAACAGCCGGTTTGACCCGTCCATTGAGGGTCAAGATAGGATCTTGAACACCCGCTACGGTACGCCACCACAGGGAGGGAACTGACAGAGCATCGTCGCTACGCTCCGACGAGCGTTCACGTTCGCCGAAATCAGCGTTCACGTTCGCCGAGTTCGGTGTTCAACTTCAGCGAAACATCCATACTCATCGAACCCGTGGCTCTCGCGGTCCTGCATGATGTCGGCGTGCAGGCCGAGCCGGTCGTTGAGTCTCCAGCCGGCGTGGAGGCCCAGCGGTACGAAGTTCGTTTCGTAGCCGCCGATCACAGTGAACTGGTGCAGAGTGGAGACGCCGAGGGTCAGGCGCTTCGGCCCGTCGGGATCGGCCGGCTGGGCGGCGGCGAACTGGGCGGACAGCAGGATCATGGCGATGGTGACGATGATTCGCATGATTCCCCCCTTCCGTCCTGGAGTGCGTCAACCGGCTCCTGGGCGGGGCGCGACAGGCTCACGGACCGGCCCCCTTGCGCTCAGCCGTGCGATGGGCCCCGGGATCGTGTCCGCGACAGTGGGCGGCCAGGGCGCGAGCCGGGGTGGCGGGTGCTGTGCGAGCGGGCGGCCGCCCGGGCGAGACAGAAGCCCCTCGGCGACCGACTCGACCGGGGCGGGCGCAGCAGGGATCCATCGCCCCCTCGGGATCTCACCAGGTCCCAAGAGGCGATGGTTTCGAGGATAGTCGTGAGTGGAAGGTGAACATGGGTCAGTAGGTCGGATCCGGAACCCGGCTTCGGAGCTTGTTCGTGATGGTCGTCTTCAGCCCCCGGCTGGCTGGGAGAGGAGGCGCAAGAGATGGCCGCGACAGCGTTTCCGACAAAGTCTTCCTATCGCACGCATGTTGATCCCGGACCAACCAGGTCGGCTGGGATCGGCAGGCGCTCGCAGCCACGAACTCCCAACACCGTACTGGCTGACCTCGGACGAGTGGGTGTTGGTAGCGCTCGTCCTCGCTTCGATTCTCGTTTTCCTCGGGTCGGCGATAATGATTCCGCCGGTTGCGACGGTATATCGCGAGTGGCCGTCGGGCACGTGCCGCGCGGTCGTGACAGGCGATGGCGTGCTTGGCGATTGTGCGGCGCTACCGCCGTTCCATGATGTCGTTTGGGTTTCCCGGAGCTGGAATGGTCCGCGGGCTGGCGGGGCGCCGCTTGAGGAGACGGAGGGCACATGAGTACTGCGGTCCCACGGAATCGGCGTACCGTCGAAGGCGCTTGGGTGGCCATCATCCTGCTGTTCCTGACCGTTTCGGCCTGCGGGCGGACCAACTTGCCGCACCACGAGGCGACCAGCGCCGATGACAACGCGCAGTGGGCGATTGTCCAGGATTACCTCGACCTGCAGGCGGCCTGGGAGGAACAGGCCGGCGGCATGCATGACATCTTCATGGCTGGCGACGGCACGGTCGAGGAGAACCTGCAGCGCGCGGAGGAGGAGCACGGGCAGTGGCCGGACGCCACTGCCGCCCTCGCCGCCGCTCGACAGCTCGTCGTGGCAGGCGGACCGTACACGATCGAGGCGGCCGAGTTCCTCATCGAGCGGTCCGCCGGTCCCCTTGCGATGCTCGACCCGCTACGGCATGAGAGGCTGGAGGAGCTGGTCGCTGAAGTCGGACCAGCGGAGGCCTTCGCAGCACTCCACGCAGCCGAAGAGGTCACGTGGGAGGCGCTGATCGCCAAGCTCGGTCCCGACTGGTCGGTCGTTCAGGACTACCTCGACGAGCAGGATGCCTGGCTCGAGCGCATGCGTACAGCGTCCGCGGAGGGCGGTGGGTCGCCGAGTCTGCGAAAGCGACCGAGCGTGGTTCGAGCCGTCGCTGCGGCGCGGGCGATCCTCAGCGCGGAGGGCGTGCACGAGAAGACGGTCGCGGCAGCGGAGTTCCTCGTTGACCACGCATGGGATGTGCCGCGCGGGGACTGGCACGGCGCCGTCGGCGCCAGGGCGTTGGCGACCCACGCGCCGTCCGGCTACGAGCGGTGGCCGAGAGTGTTGGGCGCCCTGGACATGGCGCCTCGCTCGAGCGGGGCTTGGGTATCTGTTTCCCCGATTGACGAGTTCTTCGCGGAGATGGCTTCGAACGCTGACAACCCGGTGCTGCGGGCGGCGGCGCAGTACCACTTGGCGGCCGGCCTGATGCGCGAAGCGAAGCGACCCATGATGTCGTCGTCGGAGCAGGACCACGCAGCACGCCGCGAGCGCGCCCTCGAGCAGGCAAAGGGACTCAGCGCCGGCGTCGAGGACGAGACGTTCGACGACTCGATGCACAGACCGGGCGACGAGATGCCCCGGACATTCGCCCAGGCCGAGGCCGACCTGATGGCCAGCATCGAGCACGCGACGGTAGGCAGCACGCTGCCGGAGTGGACGGGGCGGCGACTCGACGGGACCGAGGAGCCGCTCTCGGCCTACAGGGGCCGTGTGCTGCTGATCGACTTCTGGGCGACGTGGTGTGTGCCCTGCATTGATGCGTTGCCGGAACTCCGCGAGATGGTCGGCGAGCTGCCGGCCGATCAGTTCGCGCTGCTGGCCATCAGCGTCGACGAGGAGCTCGAGACGGTGACCGAGTTCATGGAGCGGGAGGCGATGCCGTGGTACAACTGGCACTTGGGCCTTTCCAGCGACCTTGAGCGCATCCTCGATGTTCGCGGCTTCCCGACCTATCTGCTGGCCGACGAGAACGGCAGGATCTTGTCCAACGCCGACGGCCCGCTCGCCAGGCTACGATGCATGGCCGAGCGGGAAGTAGCGGGTGAGGCGCCTGACTGCCCGGCAGCCGAGTGGCTCGGCACACAGTGAGCGACGGGCGGGTCTTCGTGATTCCGGTGATCCGCCCCCGCCCGGCAGCTTCACCGTCACCTCCGGGGGCGCGGCGCGGGTCGTCGAGATTGGCCGCGGTCGCCGGGTTGTTGGCGGCGTGGGAGTGCCGAGGGATCACGCCGCGGCGTGGTACTGCAGTCACCCCCGTGCGGGGAAGACGAGCGGCCCATCGCGATTCGTACACTGTCAAGGCCGCCGTGCTCGCGCAGCGAGCGGCGCCTCGCATGGTCAACTTCCGGAGGCGCTGCCGGTATCACCGTGCGTGGCGTGCGGTGGGTCGACGTGCCGTCGCACGTGCTCGTCTCGGAGCGCAGCCCGGCGCGTGAGATGCGAAGCATGCACCGTGTCGCCCGCCGGTCGACATGCTCGTGGACTGGCGGCTCCAGGTCCTCTTCCGGTTGGGCCTCGTATAGCGTCTTCAAGGTGGTCGCGTTCATGCTCGCGGCTCGGTCACTGCTCCGCCGGTGACGGTGCTGGGGTGCGGTTGCCACGGTCCTTGATGTTCGCACGATCTGCGGTCCTGAAGCGCCCGGGTCTGCGGAGGGTCAATTCGCGAGAAGACCGGCGGCGAGGTCACGGAGTCGATGGCGTACGCCGGCTGGCACTTGGCGTGTGCGGGCGTCAGCCACTCGTCGCGGTCGACGACGGGCGCCGGCGATGCGGGACTGGCGACCCCGATCCGGAGCCTCGCGCACCGGGAAGGCCGCATTCGCTCCGTGACGGTCGTGACCGAGCATTGGGCGGACCCATTGGGGACCGGTAAACGAGCGACCGTCGGTCTGCATACTTCCTCTACCGCTGAACCAGATGGCTGGCGGCGTCAGAGGAGGTGGTTCGATGACCAGGCGTGTTCTCCGGCTCAAGCAGGTACAGGCGCAGACCGGACTGTCGCGCTCGACCATCTTCGCGCTGCAGCAACGAGGCATCTTCCCGCGGTCGATCAAGATCGGACCCAAGGCGACGGGCTGGTACGAGGACGAGGTGCAGAACTATATCGAGACCCGTCCGCGCGGCGGCGGCCACCGGGCCGGGAAGAGACGGTGACCGGCGGGCGGTGTCAGTGCGGGTCAGGACCGACTGCCAACCTCGGCGCCAACTGAGATCCGGTCCCGATCGTGCGCCACCACCTCTGTCGGGATCGGGTTGGCGCTGACTCCGAGAGCAGGCATCCGCGCGGGAACATTATTCCTGGTACTTGCGGCTCTCCAGGTAGAGCGCCAGCAAGGCTTCCCAAGGACGGGCCCGCAGGTTCAGATGCCCGGGCGCGGCTTCCCAGCGGCGCACCGTCGTCTCAGTGACCTGGATCAGATCCGCGAACTCCGCGACCGAGCAGCCGCACTGCTCGCGCAACGCGGCGACCATCGCGCCCGTGGGCAGAAATCCGGCCGCCTTGTCGGCGAGGTCGGCTGGTGTGGGCCGCCGCCGCGCGGCGGTCGGGGTCGGCCGTCGATACGTGAGCGCCTTCTTGATCTGGCGGGATACCGCCGCCGAGTCGCTCGACCTCGCGGCGCCGGCGGCGGGAATCGGTTTCGAATGCGCCGCTACGGGTGCGTTCATTGCGCCCGAGTCAGCTGCGCTCAACACGGGCGCGCCGTTCGTCGCGGAAGCTTCGAGACCTCCGGCTGCCACCCTGTCGCGTGACGCAGCAGGTTCGGCCGCAACGAGCTCGGTCTCATCGACGCCGCGCAACAGAAACAGCAGCTCCGGACTGTCGTCCAGCCGACTGCCGACGCCGGAGAGGACGGCTGCCGCATGCTTGCACATCGTCGCTCCGTCCCCGCATTCGCATGACGCCACCATTTCACCGGGTTGCGGAAAAACCCCGCTGTCGCGATCGGTGACGATCTCGGCGATGTCGTCGGAGAACCGGCCCTGGCGCAACTCCTGCACCGAGCCGATCCGAGCGGCGCACGCCGTCCCGATGGCGAGCCAGGCGGCTCTCTCGAGTGGCCGTATGTCGAGCGACACATGGTAGAGCGCCGAGCCGATCACCATCGCGTCGACGCCGCCGGATGCGATTGACAGATGACACACGCAGCCGTTGCGCAAGTAGGCCCTGCCATGCGCCAGACGAGCCGCGTATTCGGAGAACGACTCGATGTGCGCGCACCAACGCGTGCCCCAGAAGTTTCTGGCGACAGTGCGCCCCCGCAATTCCACCGGTTGCAGCTTCACGCCGCGTGCGAGCAGACGGTTTATCTCCGAGACCGTCCGTGCTCGCTGCGCGTCGACGGGAACGTAGCGTGGATACCAGTGCACTCGCAGAACCTGTTGTTACGACCGCCGGGTTCCACACGCGGGCATGTGTTGCCGTCGCCGGACACGAAGGTGATGCCCCTTGTATTGCTGCCGCCGCGGCCGTCTATCGTTTCAAGATCCTTACAACCCTGCAGCAGGGACGAGTTCAACCTCGTCTCGCGTCACCAGAATCGGTCGCCGGCCGCGCCAGCACTCGCTGTCGACGCGAACTTCGTAGAGGCCGTCCGAATCGTTCATGAACGTGACGGTGCCGGTCAGGCCCTCCAAGGGCGACGGTCGGATCAAGCGCACTCGCGAACCGACCGATACGCCAGCGCATGTGGATTCGCTCATATAAGACTTCCTCGCATGGGCGCCCCACTGCTCCCGAGGAGGATATTTGTGTAATGCTATAGCACATCATCGCGACGATATGATATGGATAGGAGAGCCGTCGTCCACAGAAACTGTGGAAAACCCTGTTGAAGGACTGCTCCCGAACGCCTTCGCCGTCGTGCAGTTGCGGCGCGGTTTAGCGTTTTGCACTTCCACCGGGCAGGAGCCTCGCTCTGGCCGCCGTACGGGCCGGGCTCGACGGCTCGGTGCAGAGGTCCGGCTCCCGGTCTCAGCAGCGATGACGGGTCTGACACGCTGGCAGTAAAGCGAAGCCCTGCGGACGAGTCGCGGCGAGAGCAGACCGCTCACGACGTTCCCGTCTGAGCTTCGCGGAACGGAAGCGCCCAACGCCGGAGCACCGTCTCGCAGCCGAGGGCGGCCTCGACCGCGCGACCCCGACGGAGTCCGCACCAGTGATCGGACCGAAGGCCACTGGCTGGTGCGAGGACGAGGTGCGGCGCTACGTCCAGACGCGTCCGAGCTGCCGCCGGCGGACGTCTCAACGTAGCTGGTGTCGACCGCCCGCGGAAGCGCCTGTGCAGCCTCACCCGGGCGGCGAGCCCCATCCCGCTGGACGGAAGGAGCGGTAGGACCGACGACCGATTCGTCGATGGTTTTCCTTCCAAGAGCCTGCCATTGAGCCGGGCACTGTGTTGTGCCGACGGTGTCAGGGAACGTCAGCCCGCCGCCGGCGCAGTTGCGGCCTGCCGGCATGGCCCGTCCAGATAGCGCATCCAGTCGTCCATCAGCCGGCGGCGCCGCGCGAACAGGTCCGAGCGCGCATACGCCGCCTCGGTCTGGTTCCGCACCACGTGCGCCAACGCCGCTTCGATCACCTCCCGCGGATGGTCCGTCCGCTCCGACGCCCAATCCCGAAACGACGAGCGGAAGCCGTGAGGCACCGCCCCGATACCCAACGCCTTGAGCAGCCCCGACAGCGTCGCGTTGTGGAACGGCTTGCCGCGCCGGCTCGGAAAAACCAGTTCCGCGGGTGCGACCCGTGTCGAGTCCGCCCGAAGCCGACGGGCCTGGTCGAGGACCTCGACCGCCCGGTTGCACAGCGGCACACGGTGCTCCCGCCCGGTCTTCATCCGCGCGGCAGCGACCGTCCACACCCGCGCGCCGATGTCCATCTCGCCCCAGGTCGCCAGTCGAACCTCGCTGGAACGCGCCGCCGTCAGCACCAGCAGCTCGAAGACCAGCTTCAGGCCCACACCCGCCGCCGAGCCGCGTACCGCTGCAATCGCCCCGGCGACCTCGCCATGCGGAAGCGCCCGCTGGTGCCGCACCACAACCGGCCGCTTCGGCAGCGCCGCCGTAACCGCATCGCCCGCCGGGTTGTCGTTGCGGTACCCTTGCGCGATGGCCCACTTCATGACCGCGCCGATGCGCTGGCGCACCTGTTGCGCCGTGGCGTGCTTGCGCGTCCAGATGGGCTGCAGCACCGCCATCACGTCGGCGCTCGTCACCCGGTCGATGCCCTTGCCGCCCAGACGCGGGTATGCGTACTCGCCCAGCGTCGCCCGCCACCGGTGCGCGTTGCTGCCCCCGGCCTTCCACGCCGGGCCGTGGATCGCGAGCACCTTGTCGACCGCCTCTTCGAAGGTCGGGATGCCGGGGGCGCGGCGTTCGCCGGCGCGCGGGTCGCCGCCCGCGCGGGCGAGCTTGCGGTTGGCCAGCGCCTGCTCGCGCGCTTCCGCCAACGGCACCAGCGCGAAGCTGCCGAGGCCGAGCGCGCGCAGCTTGCCGTGGACGACGAGCCGCTGCACCCAGCGGCGCGCCCCGGACGGCTCGACGTGCAGGTACAGTCCGTTGCCGTCGCAGTATCTGCCGGGGTGGGCGACGGTGCGGCAGAAGGCGGCCGAGAGCGCCTTGTGGGGATGGGGGCCTCTGGGCTTGGTCTTTCGGGAGCTGTCGGTGGGGTGTTCCATGTGCTATTCCATGTACAATTCGATCCTGGAACAGGGCGCACCAAGCTGGCCCGAACTGGACGGCACGACGGGCGGCCGTGTTCCAGTAACCCTATTTTACAGGGGTATTTACCCTGGTGGATGCTGAACGTGACCGGACGTGAATGAACGATCTGGAATGGCCGTTCGTGGTGAAACCCCGCGTCGCACCGAGAACGGCGAGGCGCCCGCGTGGCAAGGTGCGACGAGGAAGCATATTGGCCATATTCGACCGCCGCGGCAGCGCGGTCGCCTGGCAACGGGCAGCCGCACCGGTCCGCCGTACGGACAGGCCCCGCCTCGTCAGCGCGGCACGTCGGGAAAGCGCGGGCGTCCGGGCTCGAGCTGCGTGCCGAGCGAGTTGAGCGCGATCGACACCATCCGGTAGCCGGCAACCGTGACTACCACATCGATCAGCTCGGGCTCACCGTAGCGCGCGGACAGCGCCCGCCAGGTCGCGTCCGAGATGGTGTCCTCGCGGTGCAGCTCGTCGGTCGCCCGGATGAGCGCGGCCTCGAACGGATCCCAGCCGGGCGCGTCCGCACCGATTGCGATCCGCCGGACCTCGTCATCGGTCATACCGATGCGGCGCGCGACGCGCACGTGCTGCGACCACTCGTACTCCGACCCGCAGAGCCAGCCGATCCGCAGGATCAGGATCTCGCGTGCGCGCGCGGACAGCGTGGCACCCGTCCGGATGTAGGCCGACTGCACCGCCCGCGGGCGGAAGAAGACCGGATGGCGCGCCAGCGTGGCGTAGAGATTGAGCACCGGGCCGCCCGCGTCGCCGGGATCGAGCAGGCCGCGGACCTCGTCCGACCAGGCCTCCCTCGGAAGCGGATCGAGCCTTGGCGTGTCGAGACGCAGGGGAGTCGCTCCCGCCGGCCCCATGGTGCGCTCGACGTCCGGCAGTCGATCGGCGAAGCGCTCGTCCGGCTGCACGCCGAGGCTGTTGGCCAGCATCGCCAGGAGGATGTACTCCGCGCCGCTGAAGATGGTGTCGATGAGCTGCGGCACGTTGTAGCGGGTCGCCAGCTCGCCCCACGAGGCGTCGCTCAGGAACGCGTCGCGGTACAGCTCGTCGGTGGCCCGCAGCATCAGGCCGTCCCACGCACCCCATCCGGCGTCGGGCCCTTCCGCCACCCGGCGGAGGTCGTCGTCCCCCAGGCCGAAGTCGCGCGCCTCGGCGGCCAGCTCCGCCCACAACGCGTCGGATCGGCACAGCCAGGCGGCGCGCAGTCCCATCAGGAGCTGGTCGACGGCGGGCACCATCGTCCGCTGGCGCAGGTAGGCGGCAAGCGGTCCGAGACCGTGCAGCGCGGGGGGATGCCGGGCCAGCGTCCGCAGCAGGCTCGTCGCCCGCTCCGGAGCCACGCCGAACGACTCGATGCCGCGCCGCACTTCCGCGCTCCAGGCGGCGGCAGCGGTGGGATCGACAGGCTCGACACGCGGCACTGGACGCAGCTGTTCAGTGCCGCGGAGGCCTTCCTCCGTTCCGTCCCCCGGGCGCGCGCCTGCCGCGGCCTCGGCGGGTGCGACGGTCAGCGCGATGCAGAACGTGGCGATCGTCAACAGGCACCGCATCGTCTTGCTCCTACCAATACTCGACATCGAGCCCCCCGATCCGGGCAAAGCCCCGCCGGTCACGCATCGCGACAGCATAGCCGAGCCGCACCGCGGTCGCTGCGATGATCAGGTCGTGCGCGCCCATCGGCAGTCCCTGCCGTCCGAGATCGACGGCGATGTTCGCGTGGATCGCCGCCGTCTCGAGGTCGACCGAGAGGTCGCCATACTCAATCGCCCGAGGACGCGGCGGAGCCCCATCCGCGGCGGCGCAGTCAGACCAGGAGAACCTGCCTTTTGGCCCTTCCTGTCGAGCGAACGGCGGAACCCCATCGGCCGCGCCGCTTCCCATTGTGCAGCGCGGCCGTTTTCTGACAACATTCGGCTCGCTGCGCCAGATGGCAGTGCAACGAACGGGAGGATGAAACCGTGCGCCTCATACGACTCGTTCCGGCCGCGTTGATCCTGTGCGTTCCGGCGCCGCTGCTGGCCCAGGGGTGGGCCGAGTACGCGAGCCGGGCCGACTTCTTCAGCGTCAACCTTCCCGGAGAACCGTCCGTGGAAGAGATCACCTTCACCTCGGAGTACGAGGCCGAGTTCCCGGCCCGGGTGCACGCCTACGAGGACGGAGCGACCGGCTACTCGATCACCGTGGTCGACTACACCGCGGCCGAGCGCATCCACACGGAGCGCGCGAAGGACTGCCCGCCCGACGTGCACACCGGTTGCACCGGAGCGTACTACACGGGCGTCGGGTCGTGGATCGTCGACGTGCGCGGCGCCATCGACTACGCGACGTGGCAGATCCTGCAACGCGACGCGACGCCGACGTTCTTCGGCTGGAACTTCGTGGATCTGGTCGAGGGACGTCACCTGCAACTCACCAACGCGGACGGCTCCCGCACCTTCGCCGCGATCTACATGCACGAGAACCGCCTGTACATCCTGGAGGCGACGTCGCCGGCGGGCCGCCCGGGAGCGGAGCTGTTCCAGCAGTCGCTGCGCTTTCTGGACGCCGACGGCAACGGCATCCGCTACGAGTCGGTGTACACCAACGGCTTTCCCCCACCTGCCCGAGTCCGATGATGACTTCCAAGATCTCGACCATCGCGGCTGTCCTCGCGGTTTCCCTCGTCGTCCCGGCCGGGGCGCACCATTCGCACGGCAACTACGAGCTGAGCGACTTCACCCACGTGGAGGGCACGGTCACCGAAGTGCACTGGATCAACCCGCACTCCTGGATCTTCATGGAGGTGCCCGGCGACAACGGCGAGGAGCCCGCCCTGTGGGCCATGGAGGCCACCAACCCCACGGGGCTCGCCAGGAACGGCATCGAGCGCAACTTCGTTCTGCCGGGAGATCCCGTCCAGGTGCGCTGCCATCGGCTGAAGGACGGCTCGGACGGCTGCCTGCTCGGGTTCGTCACCCCGCTGCACGGCGACCCGGCGCGCGGCCACGGCATCGAGAAGGAGTGGGACTGAGGGCTGTCAGCAGCCCGTCGCAAAGCCCGCTGCATTCGAACGGCGATGCATCCCGCGTGGACTGCGTTGCTCCTCGGTCGAATATGCGCAATATGCTTCCTCGTCGCGCCTTGCCAAGCGGGCGCCTCACCGTTCTCGGTGCGACGCGGGGTTTCGCCACGGACTGCTAGAATCGGCACCCGATGGCGGGCATCGACGTCTCTTCTCTCTTCTCGCTGTCCGGCAAGGTGGCGCTGGTCACCGGCGGCTCGCGGGGCATCGGCCGCATGATGGCCGAGGGGCTGGTTCAGGCCGGCGCCACCGTCTATGTCTCCTCCCGCAAGCCGGATGCCTGCGACCGGACGGCAGCCGAGCTCTCCGCGCTGGGACCGTGCCGCTCGCTGCCGGCGGACGTGGCAACGGAGGACGGACGGGCCGCCCTCGTCGAGGCCATCGGCGCGCGCGAGCCGCGCCTGCACATCCTGATCAACAACGCCGGGGCGGCCTGGGGCGCGCCGTACGCCGAGTACCCGGCGTCGGCGTTCGACAAGGTTCTTCGGCTCAACGTGGCGGCGCCGTTCCTGCTGACGCGCGACCTGACGCCGCTGCTCGAGCGCGGCGCGGCGGACGGCGACCCGGCCCGCGTCATCAACGTCGGGTCGATGGACGGCCTGCACGTGCAGCAACGCGTCGGGACCGGCACGTTCGCCTACTCGGCGAGCAAGGCGGCCGTGCATCACCTGACGCGCACGCTGGCGGTCGAGCTCGGCCCCCGCAACATCACGGTGAACGCCGTCGCCCCCGGGTTCTTCGAGAGCCGGATGACGGCCGACGTGCTGCAACGGCACGGCGCGGACATCACCGCCGCCTGCCCGCTCGGACGCATCGGGCGGCCCGAGGAGATGGCCGGCATCGCCATCTATCTCGCCTCGCGCGCCGGGGCGTACACCAACGGCGCGGTAATACCGGTGGACGGCGGCACGTTGCTCACGTGAAACCCCGGCCCGAGAGCCGCGCGACACGCGGCGGGGCCCAGCCCGCGCGATGCGCCGGAGAGGACGATGATCTACAGGAGCCCGTTTCCCGACATCGAGATCCCGGTCAAGGCACTGCACGAGCACGTGTTCGAGCACGCCGACCGCTGGCCGGACAAGGCGGCGCTGATCGACGGACCGACGGGCCGGACCGTGACCTACGCGCAACTCGGCGGCGCGGTGCGAGCGGTCGCGGCGGGGCTCGCCGCGCGCGGCTTCGGCCGCGGCGACGTGCTGGCCATCTACAGTCCCAACCTGCCGGAGTACGCCGCCGCGTTCTTCGGGGTCTCGACCGCGGGCGGAGTCGTCACCACGATGAACCCGCTCTACACGGCGGAGGAAGTCAACCGGCAGCTCGAGGACTCGGGCGCACGGTTCCTGCTGACCATCCCGCAGTTTCTCGACGCGGCGAAGAAGGGCGCGGAGGGCACGGGCGTCGAGGAAGTCTTCGTCTTCGGAGAGGCCGACGGCGCCACCCCGTTCGCCTCCCTGATGAACGGGGGCGAGCCGCCGGCGGTGGAAATCGACCCGCGCAACGACCTGGCCGCGCTGCCCTATTCGAGCGGCACCACCGGCATGCCGAAGGGCGTCATGCTGACGCACTACAACCTGGTCGCCAACGTGGCCCAGATCGCCGCCAACGAAGGCATCGCGACGGAGGACACGCTGATCGGCATCCTGCCCTTCTACCACATCTACGGCATGACGGTGATCATGAGCGCGTCGCTGCAAGCGGGGGCCACCATCGTCACCATGCCGCGCTTCGACCTCGAGCAGTTCCTCGGCCTGCTGCAGAAGCACGGGGTGACGACGGCGTACCTGGTGCCCCCCATCGTGCTCGCCCTGGCCAAGCATCCTCTTGTCGACGAGTTCGACATCTCGTCGCTGAAGAACGTCATGTCCGGCGCCGCGCCGCTTCCCGAGTCGGTGGCCCGCGGGGCCGCCGCGCGCAACGACATGCTCGTCCGCCAGGGGTACGGCCTGACCGAGACCAGCCCGGTCACCCACACCAACTCGCCGCGCAAGGAGACGCGGATCACCTCGGTGGGCACCTCTCTGCCCAACACCGAGTGGCGCATCGTCGACGTGGCCACCCACCGCGACGCCGCGACCGGCGATCTCGGCGAGGTCTGGATCCGGGGGCCGCAGGTAATGAAGGGCTACCTCCGTAACCCGGAGGCAACCCGGGCGATGCTCGACGCCGACGGCTGGCTGCACACCGGCGACATCGGCAAGGCCGACGCCGACGGCTACCTCTACGTCGTCGACCGACTCAAGGAGCTGATCAAGTACAAGGCGTTCCAGGTGGCCCCGGCGGAGCTGGAGGCCGCCGTCCAGTCGCACCCGGCCGTGGCCGACGCCGCCGTCATTCCCAGCCCCGACGAGGAGGCCGGCGAGGTCCCCAAGGCGTTCGTGGTGCTGCGCGAGGGCGCCACCGCCACCGCGGAGGAGATCATGGCGCACGTCGCCGCGCAGGTCTCGCCCCAGAAGAAGGTGCGGCGGGTCGAGTTCATCGACGCGATCCCGAAGGTGCCCTCCGGCAAGATCCTGCGGCGGCAGCTCGTCGAGCGGGAGCGGGCGCGGATTACGGCCGAGGAGAGCTGACGACGCACGGGGCGCTATCCCCCGCTCTCCTGGCCGATCTCGTGGCCGGCCAGCATCTCCAGCGCCTTGACCATGCCGGAGTGGTCCCAGGCCGAGCCGCCGTTGGCGGCGCAGGAGTTGAACAGTTGCTGAGCGGTCGCCGTGTTCGGCAGCGACAGGCCGAGCGCGCGGGCGCCGCTAAGCGCCAGGCTCAGGTCCTTCTGGTGCAGGTTGATCCGGAAGCCCGGATCGAACGTGCGGGCGATCATCCGCTCGCCGTGGATCTCGAGGATCTTCGACGAGGCGAACCCGCCCATGAGCGCCTGCCGCACCTTGCCGGGATCGGCCCCGGCCTTCGAGGCGAACAGCAGCGCCTCGCCGACCGCCTCGATCGTCAGCGCCACGATGATCTGGTTGGCGACCTTCGTCGTCTGCCCGTCGCCGTTGCCGCCGACCAGGGTGATGTTCGCGCCCATCAGGTCGAACAGCGGCTTCACCGTGTCGAACGTCGCCTGGCTGCCGCCCACCATGATGGTCAGCTTGCCCGCCTTGGCGCCGACCTCGCCGCCGGAGACCGGCGCGTCGAGATATTCGCAGCCGAGGGCGTTGATCCGCTCGGCGAAGCCCTTGGTTTCGATGGGCGAGATGGAGCTCATGTCGACGACGATCTTGCCCGCGGACAGGCCCTCGGCAACGCCGTTCTCCCCGAACAGCACGGCCGCGACGTCGGGGGTGTCCGGAACCATCGTGATGATGATCTCCGAGCGTTCCGCCACGTCCTTTCCGCTGCCGCAGACGGTGGCGCCGCCGTCGACCAGCTCCTGTGGAATCGGCACGAGGTCGTGCACGAACAACGTGTGCCCGCCGGCCTGCAGATGCCCCGCCATGGGGCGGCCCATGATGCCCAGTCCGATGAAGCCTACATTCGCCATGAGTCGGTATCCCTTCGAAGAGCGTTCAGCGCGAGGCCCCGGCGCCGATGTAGGGAGCTGTCCAGGACAGCCCGTCCGTCGTCGCCCCGGCCGGTTTGTACTCGCACCCGATCCAGCCCGCGTATCCGATGCGGTCGATGAAGTCGAACAGGAACGGGTAGTTGATCTCGCCGGTCCCCGGCTCGTGCCGGCCCGGGTTGTCGGCGAGCTGCATGTGGGAGATCCGCGCCAGATTGTCCTGAATCGTCGGCGCCAGGTCTCCCTCCATGATCTGCATGTGGTAGATGTCGTACTGCAGCGCGAGGTTGTCCGACCCGACGGCGTCGATGATGGCGTTCGCCTGAGCGGTCCCGGTCAGGAAGAACCCCGGAATGTCTCGCGTGTTGATCGGCTCGATGAGCAACTGAACCCCCGCCTCGCCCAGCTTTCCGGCGGCAAAGCGAAGGTTCGCGACGAAGGTCTCCGTCAACCGCGCCGGGTCCGCGCCGTCGGGAGCGATCCCCGCGAGGCAGTTCACGCGCGGGCAACCCAGCACGCGGGCGTAGTCGACGGCCCTTCCGACCCCGTCCTGAAACTCGCCGACCCGGTCGGGAAGGCAGCCGATGCCGCGCTCGCCGGCGCCCCAGTCGCCCGCCGGGAGGTTGTGCAAGACCTGCTCCAGCCCGTTGTCGGCCAGGCGCCCGGCCAGCTCGTCCTTGGTGAAGTCATACGGAAACAGGTATTCGACACCCTGGAATCCGGCGTCGGCCGCCGCCCGGAACCGGTCGAGGAAGTCGACCTCGTTGTACAGCATGGTCAGATTGGCGGCGAACTTCGGCATCGTCGGCGTCTCCTCTTACTGTCTCGTCTGAGCGTGCGGCGCGGCGTGGCCGCCCGATTCCTCGCGCAGGGTCGTGAAAGCGTATGGCAGGTTGCGGGCGGCTGTCGAGAGATCGCCCGCGCGGCCAGCCCAACCACAGGCCGGCCGCCGGGCAACGAGGCCGCTGATCTTCCGCTAATCGGGAAGAGCGAACACGAACAGGTTGTTGCCCGAGCTCGGGCGCAGCTCCGGCGTCAGCCGGTTGAAGTGCGACGACGTTCCCGCGCTGCCCGTGCCGACCGCGATGTACTGCCGGCCGTCGACCGCGTAGCTGATCGGGAAGCCGCTGACGGGCGAGCCGAGGTTGATCTCCCACAGCACCTCGCCGGTCTCCTGGTCGAAGGCCCGGAACCGCCCGTTGATGTCGCCGCCGAAGACCAGGCCGCCCCCGGTCGTCACGAGCGAGAGCGTGCCCGCGCGCTGCTCGTGGAGCCAGACCGTCTCGCCGGTCTCCGCCGAGATGGCCCGGACCGTCCCCGCGAACTCGCTGCCCGGCGCCAACTGGTGGCGGTAGGCGATGGCGTACGTCGTCGAACGGTTCTCCGTCGGCAAGGCCGGCGTATCGTCGTTGAACGTCCGCGTCGCCAGCATGCGGGCGCAGGTGTTCCGCAGCGGCATGTACATGGTGTTGGTCAGCGGGCTGTAGGCCCCTGCCTCCCAGTCCTTGCCGCCGTTCCAGGTCGGACAGGCGAAGACCTCCTGCCCCACCGCGTTGAAGACCACCTCGGCGTTCTCCGTCACCTCGCCGGTGGCGCCGTCGATGCTGCTGATGACGTTCTGCGTGACGGTCGGGGTCGCCCACAGGAACTCGCCCGTCTCGCGGTCGAGCGTATACACCACGCCGGTCTTGCCGGGAATGCCGGTCAGTACCTTGCGAACCTCTCCCGGCTGGATGCGCGGGTTGATCCAGCTCACCTCGGACGGGTCGGGCGTTACCGCGGTGTCCACGAGGATGCGCTCGAAGGGATGGTCCAGATCCCAATGGTCGTTGAGGTGCTGGTAGTACCACCGGATCTCGCCGGTGTCGATGTCGAGGGCCAGCGTCGAGTTGTGGTACAGGTGCGTGTTGTCGACGCCGCCGAGCATGAACTTCGGCGCCGGCGAGGTGACCGACGTGCCCTGGTAGAACAACCGGAGCTCCGGGTCGTAGCTGCCCGCCACCCAGGTACCGACATGGATCCGCTCCTCGAAGGGCACCCCGCCCCACGTCTCGTCGCCCGGCTCGCCCGGCGCGGGCACCGTCCGCCGCCGCCACAGCTCCTCGCCGGTGCGGGCGTCATGCGCCACGATGACGCACGACTCAGGTCCGCCTGCCGGCCGGCAGCTCCGCCCGGAGACCGCCCTGCCGTCGGCGATGATCGGTCCCGAGCTGTGTCCGGCCGGGATCACCCGGTAGTCGAAGATCTGCGTCTCCCAGGCGATCTCCCCGGTGGTGGCGTCGAGCCCGAAGATGTAGTCGTCGTCGCTCGTGTTGACGATGAACCGGTCGTAGATCGAGATGTTCCGGTTGCTGCGCGCATTGCCGCCGACGTACTCGTAAACGTCCTCCGGCAGATCGCGCCGGTGCTGCCAGATCAGGTCGCCGGTCGCCGCGTCGATTGCTTCGATCACGTCGTCCGACTGCGGCATGTAGAGGACGCCCCGGTAGGCGAGCGGCGTGCCCTCCTGCCGCCCCTCGGCGAGTCCCCGCGTCCAGACCATCCGGAGCTGATCCACGTTGTCGCGATCGATCTCGTCCAGCGGACTGTAGCCCCAGCCGTCCGGCGTCCGACGCCACGACAGCCAGTCGCCGTCCGCCGGGTTCTGCAGCATCTCGTCGGTCACCGGGACGAACTCGGCGGACGATTGCGCGCCCGCGACGGCCGGCGCCGACAGGAGCGCCAGAACCAGGAACGCGATTCCGAAAAAGTGCCGTGCTCTGCGTGACTGCATCTGCATCGTAAGGCTCCTCGTCGCAACGTTGGCTACTGCTCGGCGAGCGGCAGGAAGATCGAGATCCGGTCCTCGTCGCCAATGGCCCGCGAAATGTGTCCCTGGCCGGTCGTGTCCTCCGCGAGCAGGATGTGGCCCGGGTACAGCCGGACCTTCGTGCCATCGCCGAACTCGACCTCGCTCTCCCCCGCCAGCGTGATGACGTACTGCCGGCGCGGCGCGGTATGCCAGTCGATGAAGTACTCGGGCGAGGTGCGCCGGAACTGGACGCTGGTCACCGGGACCGGATCGGACAGCTCGGTGGCGCCGCGCGACGAGGTGAGCGGCACGTCGAGCTCCTCGACATGCGTCTGGCCGTCCTCGCCGGTGTAGATGCGGGACACCTTGATGGGAGTCCGCTCCTGGGCCGAGGCTGCCGGCTCGTCGAGCCAGCGGATGCCGCCGGCGACGAGGAGCGTCGGAATCCAGCCGAGAACGAGCGCGCGGGTGAGCCATGTCTTCAGCATCGGTCGGTCCCTCCTGGTCAGTCGTGGCATTATAGGGGCCACCCTGAACGAAAGGTGTGCTCATGACCATACTTGGACTCGCCACGATTCGCAGCGCCGCGCCGCTGATGCTGGTGGCCGCCTTCGCTCTCGCCGCCGCCCCCGCCGCGGGTCAGGAAGAGAACACGGCCGAGGATCCCGAGACGATCCGCCCGTTCACGATCGACGTGCCCGACGCGGTGCTGGCCGACCTGAAGGACCGCCTGGCCCGGACGAGGCTGCCCGACGACCTGCCCGGCACGGAGTGGGACTACGGCACGAATCGCGAGTACCTGGAGGAGCTGCTCGCCTACTGGCGCGACGAGTTCGAGTGGCGCGACCAGGAGTGGCTGCTGAACGGCTTCGACCACTTCAAGACCGACATCGACGGGCTGGACGTCCACTTCATCCACCAGCGGTCGCCCCACGAGGACGCCCTGCCGCTGGTGGTCACCCACGGCTGGCCCGGCTCCATCATGGAGTTCTACAAGATCATCCCGCTGCTGACGGACCCGACCAACTACGGGGGCGAGGCGGCCGACGCTTTCCACGTCGTGGCGCCGTCGATTCCCGGCTACGGCTTCTCGGACAAGCCGACCGGCCGCGGTTACAGCCCGGAGAAGATGGCCGCGATCATCGGCAAGCTGATGGAGCGGCTCGGCTACGACCGCTACGGCACGCAGGGCGGCGACTGGGGCAGCATCATCAGCCGCTGGCAGGCCGTGCAGCATCCGGACCGCGTGGTCGGCGTGCATCTGAACATGGTGACGGCCGGGCCGCCCGCGGGAGTGGACGACCCGACCGCCGGTGTGCCGCCCGAGGAGCTGGCGCGCACCCGGGAGCGGCAGGAGTTCTTCGCCGACGAGCGCGGCTACAGCAACATCCAGGGCACCAAGCCGCAGACCCTCGGCTACGGCCTGAACGACTCGCCGGCCGGACTCGCCGCCTGGATCGTCGAGAAGTTCCGCACCTGGTGCGACTGCGACGGCGACGTCGAGAGCCAGTTCACGAAGGACGAGCTGCTGACGAACATCACGATCTATTGGGCGACGCAGACCATCACGTCGTCGACCCGCATCTACTACGAGTCGCGTCGCGCCACCAACCAGCCGGGCTACATCGAGACGCCGGTGGGCGCCGCGATCTTCCCGAAGGAGCTGTTCATCCCACCGCGCGCCTGGGCCGAGGCGGCGTTCAACGTGACGCAGTGGACCGAGATGCCGCGCGGCGGACACTTCGCGGCACTCGAGGAGCCGGAGCTGCTGACCGAGGACATACGGAGGTTCTTCCGGAAGCTGCGGTAGGCGGGCACGGGGACCGCGTTCGCGTTCTCGCGGCAAACCGGCTACCATGACTGCCGTCCGCCTGCCGGACGGCAGTCATCGTTCGTCCCGGCCCATCATCCGAACCATGCCCCGGTCATGAAGCCTATGCAGTCCGCACGCATCGCGAGCTATCCCTGTCGCATCGAGCGCGGCACGCCGAACTGGACGGTCTCGTTCCGTGATGTCCCGCTGGCCCTGGCGGGGGGCCGCGGCGTGCCGGGCATCTTCGAGACGGCCGAGAGCGCTCTGGTCTCGGCGCTCGACACCCTCGGCGCCGACGCCACTGACGGCCTCCCGGCCGCGAGCGCTCCGGCTCCCGGCGAGGTGGTGATCACGGTGCGCCTGGGCGGGCCTCCGCTGATCCGAACCTCGGTCCCGGAAGCGCCTGCGTCCTCCGAGTCGGACGCCTCCGACGAGGACATCCCGACCGTCTCCGGAGAGGTCGTCGACGTCTCGACGGAAACGGGTCTCGTAGCCCCGGGCAGGCAGGGCGGGTTCTGGTCCCGGGTCCTCGGCTGGTTGACCGGGTCGCGTTGATCCGGCCGCCTGCAAGGTTCAGGCGGTCTTTAGTTCGAAACGCCGATCCTCGTGATTCGGTTGTGAGGTGCGTTCATGCTCAACGCGTGCCTCCGCGATGGCTATCGTGTACAACGGTCGCCGCGCACGCCGAGCACGGTGGGTGTCTGGGCCCGACTCGGCGAACCAAGGCCGGGGGTATGACGCCCCCCGGCCTTCAGGTGCGCGCCGCGAGCGGTGCGCCGCCCTACGGCTGCACCGTCATCGCGTTGATCACGACCGGCGTCACCGGCACGTTCCCGTGCGCGCCCTGCGCGGTCGTCTGGATCCCGGCAATGGCGTCGACCACATCCATCCCGTCGGTCACCTCGCCGAAGACCGCGTAGCCGTACTCGTCCGGGGCCGTGCTGCGGTGATCGAGGCCGCGGCCCCCGTTGTTCGCGTGATTGATGAAGAACTGCGACGTCGCGCTGTGCACGGCTGCGGTGCGCGCCATCGCAATCGTGCCGCGCCGGTTGCCGAGGCCGTTGGTCGCCTCGTTGGTGATCGCCTCGCGGGTGATCTTCGGAACCAGGTTGGTCCCCATCCCGCCGCCCTGGATCATGAAGTTCTCGATGACCCGGTGGAAGACGGTGTCCTCGTAGAAGCCGGCGTAGGCGTACTGCAGGAAGTTGTTGACCGAGATCGGCGCCTGGTCCGCGAAGAGCTCCATCGTGACGTTGCCCATCGTGGTCTCCATGACCACCACCGGGTTGCCCGGAATCACGCCGGCGGTCGCCAGATCGATCCGGTAGACGCCGGTGCTCGCGGTCATGTAGAGCGTGCGCCCGTCGCCGCCCCAGGCGACGTTGGCCGTCACCTCGGGCATCAGGATCGTCCCCAGGTGGACGCCGTCCGGACCGAACACCCAGACGCCGCCCGGCCCGGTGGCGAAGACGTTCCCGCGCAGATCCACCTTCATGCCGTCGGCGGCCCCGGCCGCGGTCTGGTCGTTGACGTCGTAGAAGACCCGCCCGTTGGAGGCGCCGTCCTCGTCGAGGTCGTAGGCCATCCACACCTTCTGGTTCTCGTCCGAGTTGGCGACGTAGAGAGTCGACTCGTCGGGCGACAGCGCGATGCCGTTCGGACGCGTCTGGTCGCCCACGAGCAGTTGCAGCTCGCCGTCCGGACGCAGGCGGTAGATGCCGTTGTGGTCCAGCTCGCGCAGCGGCGACTCCTCGAGCCCCTCCAGGCCGTACGGCGGATCCGTGAAGTAGAGCGACCCGTCGGATCCGAACACGGCGTCGTTCGGGCTGTTCAGGCGGCCGCCCTCGTAGCTGTCGACCAGCACCGTGCGGGACCCATCCTCTTCGATCCGCGAGATGCGGCGGTTGCCGTGCTCGCAGACGATCAGCCGGCCCTCGCTATCGAAGGTCAATCCGTTGGACGCGATCGACCGGAGCCCCTCGCGGTCGCCCTCGAACACCGGATCGATGAACGGACTGGCGCCGTCCGCCGCGGTCCACTGGTGGATGGCGTTGGCCCGCACGTCCGAGAAGAGCAGCCGCTGCTCGCCGCGGATCCAGACCGGCCCCTCCGTGAAGGTGTAGCCCTCGGCAACCTTCTCGATGGTGGCGCCGGGGGGGATCAGCGAATCGAGCCGCCTGTCGATCCTGAGAATCGATCCCTCGCCGGCCGGTTCCCCGACCGGACCGATATCCTCTTCCTCCGGAGGCGCTTCCGGCGCTCCTCCGCACGCCATGGTCCAGGCGACGAGCACGGCCACGAGCACGCTGGTTGGCTTCATCATGTCGTTCCTCACTTCGGTAGTCCTGTCTGCGTGTCAGAAGATCGCGATCGGGTTCACCGGCGAGGCGGTCCCGTTCGGGATCGGCAAGGGTGCGATGTTCAGCATGAACTCCCAGCGGTTCCGCTCGGCCGCCGCCTCGGCCAGATCGTCGAAGTCCGCGCGATCGAGGAGATGCACCCCCAGCATCGTCAGCGCGAAGTCGTGCAACGCCAGCCGCGGCAGGTCGCCAGGCGGCTGCGGCATGTAACCCGGCGTCTCCCATCCGATGAGCGCCACGTCCCGCTCCCGCAGCCACGGGATCACCGTGTTGTCGAGGCCCGCCGCCTCGGCCCCGGTGTCGAAGCTGCCGATGTCGTCCTGGCGTACCCAACGACCCCAGCGCAACAGGAACGCGTCGCCCGACCCGACCCTCACGCCCGACTGCGCCTCCCAGGCCTCGAGGTCCGCCACCGTGATCCGCTGGCCCGGCTCAAGATACCGGACGCCCTTCAGGCGCGCGATGTCGTACAGGACTCCGCGCGTGACGATGCCGTGCCGCATCGTCAGTATGGCGTTCTTCGTCGCACCCTCCTCCATCGTCACCGTCTCGGCGATCGGATAGCCGTTCCACATCTTCCCGTCGAAGAAGCGGTGCGCGAAGCCGTCGATGTGGGTCGTGCCCGCGCCGTGGATGCACGGATAGTTGAGCGTGTCGCTGGCGCCCCCCGGCGAGGCGGTCACCATCCTCCACTCGATGGGACACGGGTTGTCGAGGGTCCGCTCGCGGTTGGCGATCGACGCGAGCGACACCGTGAACCCCTCCGTCACCAGATCCGCGGCGGCCCGCCGCTTCTCCGGCGTGATCAGGTTCAGCGCCCCCATCTCGTCGTTCGGTCCCCAGCGCCCCCAGTTGGAGAGCTCGTCGAACCAGGCGTCGTACTGCGCCCGGCTCACGATCGGCAGCTCGCCGCTCTGCCCCATCACGGCCGGCCCGCCGAAGCCGACGACGAGGAGCGTAACCAGGGCGCTCCCGACTACCATACGTGCGTTCCGCGTCGTCATGCGCTGCCTCCCTCTCCTGCTGCGGCCACGCCCGATCCGTCGCGGACGGGCGCCGAAATACGATTCGAACGTCACCCGGCCTCCGCCACCGCCCGCCGGATGGCCGGCACCAGATCGCAGTCGATCAGCTCGTCCAACTCGCGCCGATGGCTCCCCCGTCCCGCCCCCGGATTCGGCGACGACGTGGCGACGATCACGGCCTCCAGATCGGGAACCACGAAGATGAACTGGCCCCCGTAGCCCCACGCGTAGTACGTCGAATGGCCGGCGAGGGTGCGCATCCACCAGCCGTACCCGTATTGCCGGCGGCTGAATCGCGATCGCGTGCGCGGAATCGTCGACTCGCGAATCCACTCGCGCGAGATCACCTGCCGCCCGTCGCTCGTGCCGCCGCGCCGGAAGAGATTGCCGACGGCGAGCATGGCTCGCGGCGTCAGCGCCATCTCGTTGCCACCCAGGTAGACGCCCTGCGGATCGCGGGTCCAGGCCGGCAGCGTGATGCCGAGGGGCCGCGCCAGGGTGCGCCGCCCGAACTCCAGGGTGCTCATGCCGGTGGCGCGCGTCAGAATCGCCGACAGCAGGTGGGTGCTGCCGGTGCTGTAGATCATCCGCCCGCCCGGCCTGTCGACCAGCGGCCGACTGAGCGCGTGCCGCACCCAGTGCCGGCTCTGCACCCAGCGTCCATAGTTGCGGTTCGATGTCGTCTCGAGGCCCGACCGCATGCTGAGCAGATCCCCGATGGTGATCGACCGCTTGACCGGATCCGCGTCGGCCAGCTCTGCCGGAAAGAAGTCGACGATCGGCTGTTCGACGCCCTCCAGGTAGCCGTGGTCGATCGCAATCCCGACCAGGATGGCGACTATCGTCTTCGAGGCCGACTTGAGGTTGGCGGAGCGCCGGGCGGACGCCCCGTTGAAATAGTGCTCCTCGATCCGATCGCCGCCGACCGAGACCAGGAGGCTGCGCAGGCGCGGCAAGCTCGCCGCCCGTTCGAGAATCCTGGCCCGATGGAAGGCGTCGAGCGCCGGGGCATCGTTCGCGCCCGCCGGGCGAGACCCCGCGGAGCCGACCAGCCACAGCAGCGCGAACAGCGCCAGACAGCCGCCCCACAAACGCCGCCGCACCCGGGCCGTGCGCCGCATCGGCCCATTCTATCGGTCAAACCGGCCTCGATGATGCGCGTCGCACCGTAAGGAAGTGGCCTCGCGCTCATCCCCCTGGAAGATGGCCAGCAGCGTTCCCGCCGCAACGCCGCGCCGGGAGGTTGCGAAGGGAAGACGAACAGGAGGGTCGAGATCGCCTCGGGCGAGGCACTTCGTCGGGAGTTCGCAGCGCATCGGGGAACGATTGCAGCAACCTGATGTACCGTGCCTCATGGCCGCCACCGCCTCGGCGTCGCCGCTGGTCGTCCTGACCATCTGGACCGCGCTGGCGCTCTACGCCGCCAGCGAGTACGGCCGGATGCGGCAACTGCCGACAGTCTGGGCGCGGCCGGTCTGGCTGCTGGGCGGGCTCGTCTATCTCGCGCATGTGGCTGTGGCCTTCGGCATCCATCACGACTGGAGCCATGCGGCCGCTTACGCCTACACCGCCGCGCGCACCGACGCACTCGTCGGGCTCGACTGGGGCGGTGGGTTGTGGGTGAACTACGCCTTTACTGTGATCTGGGTCGGGGAAGGACTCTGGTGGCAGCTCGGCGAAGCCCACTACGAAGCGCGTTCCCGCATCTGGAGCCTGGCCGTTCGCGCAGCCTTCCTGTTCATGATCGCCAACGGCGCAGTGATCTTCGTCGAGGGCCCGCGGCGCCTGCTCGGTGTCGCCGTGCTGGCTGCACTGGTCTGGATCTGGAGACGCGGTGCGACGACCTCGCGTTGAAGCGCCGACGGCGCGGGGACGACCGACTGCATCGCCGGCGAGCCGGCTCTCGTTCCGGGCCCCTACGCGACGCCGAACACCTCGGCGGCTACCGCTCGCCGACTGCCGTCGAGACGGCGTCCTCCGCCGGCAGCGGGCAGATGCGCCGGTACACGTCGGCCGCCCGCTGCGCCATGACCTCCGCCGTGTAGTGCTCCCGCACAGCGGCGGCGGCGCGCGTTCCCAGCGTCGCGCGTAGCGGCTCGTCGGTCCGCAACCGCCGCAGCTCGGCCATCAGCGCCTCGACATCCCCAGGTGGAATCAGCACTCCTCCACCCGTGCGCTCGAGCAGCTCCACGTAGGTGCCCCGTCCGGCGGCGACCACGGGAACCCCGCAGGCCATCGCCTCGACCAGCGACAAGCCCTTGGGATCGTCGTAGGTCGCCGGCACCGCAAACACGTCCAGACGCTGCAGGAACGCGACCTTGTCGTCGAGCTCCAGTACCCCGCGGTAGTGAATCTCGCCTTCGAGCCCCCACTCGCGGACCTGGCGCACCATGCCGTCCAGGTAGGCCCGGTGCTCCGGTCCGAGATAGCCCGCCAGCTCCAGGCGGCAACCTTCGAGCTCGTTCATCTCGCGCAGGCGGTGGTAGGCATCGCAGAGCAGGTGAACGCCCTTCTCGGGTGCGATGCGCCCGAGGTAGCCGACCGTGAAGGGCCAGAGCTCGTCGCGGGAGGCCGGCGGGTAGCCGTCGACGTTGATGCCGAGCGGCACCACGTCCAGCTTCGCGCCGGGAATGCGCAGGTACTGCGCCATGTGACCGGCGTAGTAGTCGCTCACCGCGACGAACCGGTCGACCGACCTGGCGTGCTCGAGTATCAGCTCCAGCGCACGGGAGTGGTACGGCTCGTCCAGGTGTTCCAGGAAGATGTCCTCCCCTTGCAGCGTGCAGCAGATGCCGCAGCCGATCGCCTCCTTGAGCGCGGGCGCCAGCGAGATCAGCATCGAGTTGGAGATGTCGATCACGTCCGGCTTCGGCTCCGAGCGCAGCCAGTGGACGAGCTTGTCGAACTCTTTCCGCTGGTGGCCGTGCCGGCCCTCCAGCACCGAGACGGTCAACTCCCCCAACTGTTCGGGCTGCGTCTGCACGCCGCGCTGCGATACCGCCCGCAGCAGCCACGGCGCCTCCCAGAGACGGTCGATCAGCCAGGGCGTGCCGCGGAACAGCCCGGAGTACTGCTCGAGATAGACGCTGATGCCGCCGAAGAAGACCCGATGCTCGCTGACGCTGGGCTCGTCCGTGCGCGGCGGTGTGTAGAGCGGCACCAGGAGCACATCGTGCCCGAGCTGTCGCAGCGACCTGGCGAGGGTGTTGTCGCGGATGCAACTACCGCAGTACATGCCGCCGGCGCCGGCGGTGATCGAGATGATGCGCATCGGACTCGGACGGCTCCTGGCGGCGCCCGCCGGGCGGGGCTCGCAGCGTGGCGCGATTATAGCTGTTGCCCCGAATCGGCCCCACGGTCAACCGTCGGCACGTGTGAACGGCCCCGTGAGCGCGAGCAGCAGGAAAGCAAGCGCGGCGCTCGCGGCAACGGTCACGGCGGGAAGCGTCGCATAACCGCCAATCCCCGCGATCGCCGACACGATCCGCAGATCGGGCAGCCAGGACGCGACCGTCGACAGCGCGGACGCCAGCGCGCCGGCGGCGACCGGTGCGCTGGCGGCAATTGCCACCAGCGTCATCACCCGGATCGGCCGCAGAGCCCGTTCGGCAGCGGCATGGCGAGCCCGGAGCTGCGCCACCCACCAGATGTGCCCGGCGCTTGCCGGCAGCAAGTCGGCCGACCATTGCCGCCGCTCGCGGTCGAGGGCGGTGGCGACCAGCGCCACGTCACGGCAGACGCGACACTCCGCGGCGTGCGTGCGGAGCGCTTCCGGCCACGCGCCTGCACGAGCCGCGCGCGCGGTGTCCGACTCGCTTGCGCAGCGCCATCTCATCATGACGACCTCCCGTCGACGGCTCCGCCGGGTGCGAACCCGCGGGCGCGGAGCTCCCGCGCCATCCGGCGTCTGGCGCGGAACAGTAACGGCCGGATGCTCAGTCTACTCAAGCCGAGGACCTCCGCAATCTCGCGATGCTGCATCCCCTCGACGTAGGCCAGCCACAGCAACGCCCGCTGACGCGGCGTCAGGACATCCAGCACTGCCCCGACATCGCCGCGCAGGTGGAGCCGGCGCTCGCTGTCCCGGTCGGCCGGCTCGTGCGTCTCGTCCAGGGATCCACCGTCCCAGCGCGCTCGCCGGAAGTGGTCGCGGTAGAGGTTGGTGGCGACCCTGAACAGGTACCGCCGGAGTCTATCGGCATCCGTTGGCGGCGCCGCGGCAGTCAGCACGCGGCAGTACGCTTCCTGGGCCAGGTCGTCGGCCAGAGCGACGTTCCGCGACAGCCGCGTCAGGTAGCCCCGCAAGGGACGGACGGTTGCGTCGTAGAACCGCGCGAACTCGCCCTCGTCCATCGCGAAGCATTCCTCTGCCGCGGCCCGGGCCGGGATGGTCGCCGCCACCGCATGGTTGTGCATGGCTCACCTGACCGGCTCCACCGGCACGTGGGAAGCGGAGGCCGCCGGGGCCTCGATGAGACCCCAGGACTTCGACAACCGGTAGGACGCGCCGGCCGCGACAAGAAACCCTGCGCCGAGCGCCAGCAGGATGACCGCACCCCGGACGAGCTCCTCGTCGGGAATCACGACACTGAGGATGACGAGCCCGACGCCCAGACAGGAGAGCACGGCACCGGCGGTGATCGCGGCGAGAATGCGCCGGTACGGGTTGGCTCGCTCCGCCGGCATCGAAATCGAATCGAGCAGCTTCCGTCCGGACTCCGATTCCAGGTAGGCCATCGCCTCCTGGCTGGTGCCCAGCTTGTCGATCAGCCGCCGCACCGTCTCCGCCTGCAGCTCCCCCGTGCGACTCCGTTCCCGGACGCGAATCCAGGCGATGAACCCGATCAGCAAGAGCAGCGACATCAAGAAGAACATGGAACCGATCAAGCCGACAATTGATTCATCCATCGGTCCTCCCCTGGCGCGCGGCCGGCACGATATGTGCGCTGTCTCCCGCCCGCCTCTGATCCCGGGACGAACCAGCGGACCGATCGGTTAGCAGTGAATCGGGCAGCGCCGAGCTGGCCGCGGGGGGACGCGGGCGCCGGCGCCGCGATCACCGCGTTGAATCGGCGGCGATGCAGTAGAGGTACTGCCGGCCCCGCAGGTAGATCTCTCCCCCGACAACGGCCGGCGAGGCGTCGAAGCCGTCGTCGAGGCGGTTCATCGACAGCATCTCGTACTCCGGACCGGCCTTCGCGACCAGCGTGACCCCGTCGCGGCTCGTGACGTACAGGCGGCCGGCGGCGATGACCGGCGAGGCGTAGACGTCGCGTATGCCGGACAGCCGCACCGGACCGTACAGGTTCTGCCCGGTCTCGGCGTCGTAGGCCGAGAGCACGCCGGAGTTGCTCTTGGTGAAGTACAGGATGCCATCGTGCACCACGGGAGACGGAACGTAGGGCGTGTCACGGTCCAGCGACCAGACGACGGCCCCGCCGCGCGAGATGTTCCCCCGTGCCACCGAAAGGTCGACAGCATAGAGCCGGTTGCCGCGATATCCGCTCATCAGGTAGGCGATCCCCCCGGCGGCCACCGGTGACGGAATGGCGTTCGTCGTCACTCCTTCGCCCTCCCAGAGGAGCTCGCCGGTCTCGAAGTCGTAGCCGCGGACGCCGTCGGTCGCGCTGGTGACCACCTGTGTTCGGCCGGCGTGCTCCACGACGAGCGGCGTGGACCAGGAGGTGCTCTCGTCCCGATCGGTGCGCCACAACTCCGCTCCGGTGCGCTTGTCGAGCGCGGTGATGAACGACTGCCCCTCGTGGTCCCAGACGACGACGATCGCGTGGTCGTGCAGCGCCGGCGACGCCCCTTCACCGAAGCCCATGCGGATTCGCATGTCGCCGAAGTCGCGCTCCCATAGCGGAGTGCCGTCCATGTCGTAGCAATAGAGGCCGCGCGACCCGAAGAAGGCGCAGAGCACCTCGCCGTCGGTCACCGCGGATCCCGACGCCCAGCTTCCCGTGTTGTGGCGGCCCTCGTGCGGTTGCTCGGTCACCGCGGTCCGTTCCCAGACCACGGAACCGTCGCGGCGGTCGAGGGCCACGACCAGGAAGTTCAGCAGGTCGCCGGAGCGCACCGTACCCATGAAGCGGCGCCGGAGACGGGAGAAGAACCCGTTGCCCGAATCGTCGCCGGGTCCGGCGGGAATCACCGTCAGGACGAACACATGGTCCCCCCAGACGATGGGCGACGCCTGCCCGAACCCGGGAATCTCGGTCTTCCAGCGGACATTCTCGGTCTCGCTCCAGCTCGAGGGCGGATCGCCGGCCGGCGCGGTGCCGGTCGCGAGCGGGCCGCGCCACTGAGGCCAGCCCGCCTCGGCGGCGGGCACGTCGGACTGGGCCGCCGCGGGCACGGCGGCAATCGCCACCAGCGCCAGCGGCGCAACAACCCGCAAAGGGAAGAGAAGGGTCTGTTTCAGCATGGTTCACAGCCTCGCGAGACGTTGAGGATCATCGAGGAGTACAGCACCACGGCACACCAGCCGGCCCGCGTCGGGCGATGCGGGCACTCACTCCCCGCACGACCGACGAGACCGGAACCATCTCATGATAGTGGGATAAGATCCGCCCAACATGATTATCAACACTTCGCCGCCGTCCGTCCTCATCCTGGTCGCCCTGCTCGTCGTCGGCTTCGCGGCCGCGGCCAGCGCACAGCGCGCCATCCCCGCACCGTCCGACGTCGCCGCGCCGCCGGACGACGCCGAGAGCACCTCGTCCGGCCTTGCGTCGAAGGTCATCGAGGCGGGCTCAGGGACGACGAATCCCGGACCGACGTCGAACGTCACCGTCCACTACACCGGTTGGCTCACCAACGGCCAGATGTTCGACAGCTCGCTGGTGCGCGGGGCGCCTGCGACGTTCCCGCTCAACCGCGTGATCGCGGGTTGGACCGAGGGCGTGCAGTTGATGGTGACCGGCGAGAAGCGGCGCTTCTGGATCCCCCAGAACCTGGCTTACGGCGGCCGCCCCGGCTTCCCGGCGGGCATGCTCGTCTTCGACGTCGAGCTCATCTCCATCCAGTGACGAACCAAGGAGGACTGTCATGCCCCTGACAAGGAAAGCTGCGGCTTTCGGCGCCGCGCTGATCGTCGCCTTCGGCGTCACCCCGGCGACCGCGCAGGAAGCGGTCACCGCGGACGACTACGAAGCCGCGATGCAGGAGTTGCGCTATCTCGCGACGGACACGTCGCTGCACATCGACGCGAGCTACTGGGGCGACGTCGGCGAGGACAGCGACAAGATCCGGGCCGAGCTGGCCAAGGTGGAGGCCTTCTGGACGGCGCAGGAGCAGCCCCAGGCGGTCGAGTTCGCGACGCAGGCCATCGCGGCGGCGCGGTCGATCGGCCGCGCGTCCGGCTCGCAGGATCGCAACGCAGCCACCGCCGCGCTGACCGAGTTGCGCGGCGTCTGCCAGTCGTGCCACGCCGAGTTCCGCGAGGAGACCGACGACGGCTTCCGCATCAAGCCGAGCGCCCTCCAATAGAACCCGCTCCGACAGCCGGCGGGAGCCGGCTCCCTGCACACGACAATAAAGAAGGCCGGCCCGGGCGAGGTTGCCCGGGCCGGCCTTTCGCTTGTCCACCGTCGCGCCGGACGCGTGCGACGGTCGGGTCTCGCACCGGCGAAACCCCGGACGCGACCGTCCGGTCGCGCCTAGTTCGTCGGCCAGAGCACGCCCTGGCTGTTCTCGCCCTCGGCGCCGGCAGGCACCGGGCCCATGCCCTTGTAGACGAACTTCTGCACGCGCGATCCCTCGTAGGTCTCGGTGGTGTAGATGTTGCCCGAGGAATCGACCGCGAGGCTGTGCACCGCGAAGAACATGCCCGGCTGGCGTCCGCCGTCGCCGAACGCGGTCAGCACCTTCAGCGACTTGCGCTCGATGATGTAGACCTTCATGTTCTGGCCGTCGGCGAGGTACATGTACGTCTGCTCCTCGTCCGGCGAGAAGTCGAGGTCCCAGGTCGAGCCCTGCGCGCGGGTGTGGGTGGCGACGAGCATCTCGTCGACGAACGTCCCGTCCTTCTGGAACACCTGGATGCGGTCCTCGGCGCGGTCGCAGACGTACACGAGCCCGTCGTTCGCGATCACGCTGCAGTGCACCGGCCCGCGGAACTGCTGCGCCGGATCGTTGCCCGGCTCGTAGGGGCCGCCGAAGTCGTAGTCGTCGTTCGGCACGTTGCCGTAGGCGCCCCAGCCCCGCTTGAACGCGCCGGTCTCCGCGTCGACCACCGCGACCCGCTTGTTGTAGTAGCCGTCGGCGAAGTACGCCTCGTTCGCCTCGGGGTCGATCCCGATCTCGGCGACGCGGCCGTAGCTGTCCTCCGAGAGGCTGTTGCGCGCGAATATCCGCCGGCCATCCTCCTCGCGGACCATGCGGGCGTTGTGCCGGCCGGCCTGCAGCAGGAACTCGCCGCTGCGCGTGAACTTCAGCACGTGCGCGTCGCCCTGCCCATTGCCGCCGATCCAGACGTTGTCCATGTGGTCCACGGCGATCCCGTGGTTGGACTCGGGCCAGACGTAGTCGCCGGTCTCGGTGCCGGGACCGCCCCAACTGTCGACCAGGTTGCCCTCCTGGTCGAAGACGAGGACGGGCGGACCGGGCTGGCAGCACTCGCTGACCGGCGGATCCATGACCATGCCGATCTCGGTAGCGCCCTGGAAGTTGTCGGGCGTGTTGCGGTGCAGGACCCAGACATTGTCCTGCGCGTCGACGTCCACGCCGATGGTCGGACCCATCAGCCAGTGGTTGGGAAGGTTCTTCGGCCACAGCGGATCGACCTCGAACATCGGCGCCATGACCGCGTCGTCGTCGTCCCCGTTCTGGCCGGCCACCAGCACGACGCCGGCCGCCAGGGCGGCGCCCAGCGCCAACGGTACCAGAAACGCGTACCTCTTCATGTGTGTTCCTCCTTACTGGAACCGTGCGCCGCGTCCCGCCAAGTCCGTGGCCGTCCGGCGCGTTTCAGTCGCAACGACAGTCGAACAGTATACTTTGGAAGCGATCGGGGCAAAGGGAGGCGGATCGAGTGCGATATCGACGCAAGATGCTGCTGGCGGCCGGCGTGCTGGCGACGCTGCTGGCGGGGGCTACGGCGGGCGTGCAGGCGCACGACATCCCGAGCGACGTCACCGTACGCGCCTTCGTCAAGCCCGAGGGCGACCGGCTGCGCATGTTGGTGCGGGTGCCGCTCGAGGCGATGCTCGACATCAACTTCCCGCTCCGCGGTCCCGGCTATCTGGACATCGAGGGCGCCGAGCGGCTCCTGCCCGACGCCGCCATGCTCTGGCTGGGCCAGGAGATCGAGCTGTTCGAGGACGGCGTCCGACTCCCGGAGCCAACACTGGCCGCGGTGCGCCTCTCGCTGCCATCGAACCGGGCGTTCAACACCTACGAGGACGCGCTGGCGCACGTCACCACCGGCGAGCGGCTACCCCCGACCACGCAGATCATCTGGCGTCAGGCGCTGCTGGACGTGTTGCTCGACTACGACACGACGTCCGCCGAGTCGGAGTTCTCCATCCGCCCGGGCGTCGAGCGCCTGGGGCTGCGGGTCGTCTCGGTCATCCGCTTCATCACGCCGGCCGGCGCCGAGCGGGCGTTCGAGCTGCGCGGCGACCCGGGCGTGGTCACCCTCGATCCGCGCTGGCACCAGGCGGCCTGGAACTTCGTCGCATCGGGCTTCGAGCACATCCTGGACGGCATCGACCACCTGCTGTTCCTGCTCTGCCTGGTGATTCCGTTCCGCCGGTTCTGGGCGCTCGTGCCGATCGTCACGGGATTCACGGTGGCCCACTCGGTGACCCTCATCGCGTCGGCGTACGACATGGCGCCGAACACGCTCTGGTTCCCGCCGCTCGTCGAGACGCTCATAGCGCTCTCCATCGTCTACATGGCGTTCGAGAACATCGTGGCGGCCGGGTCCGGGGACGCCACCCGCATCCGCCGCCGCTGGGTGGTCGCCTTCGGCTTCGGCCTCGTGCACGGCTTCGGCTTCTCGTTCGCGTTGCGCGAGACGCTGCAGTTCGCCGGCTCGCATCTGCTGATGTCGCTTCTGTCGTTCAACGTCGGTGTCGAGCTGGGCCAGTTGCTGGTCATCGCGCTCTGCGTCCCGGCGCTGGAGCTGCTCTTCCGCTACGGCGTCAACGAGCGTCTGGGCACGATCCTGATCTCGGCCCTCGTCGCCCACACCAGCCTGCACTGGATGGCCGAGCGCTACGAGACGCTGAGCCAGTACCCGCTGACCTGGGCCGCGCTGGCCAGCGCGCTGCTGGTCGGGATCATTCCTTGGCTGATCCTGTTCATGCTGGCCGCAGCCACCGCGTGGTACGGGCTCAAGTACTGGCGGCAGGGGCCCGCGGAAGAGGTCGCGGCCGAATGAAACGCACGTCGGAGATGAGACAGCCGGGGTCCGACCGGAGAGGCCTCGTCGAGCACCAGTGATGCGATGCGCGCAACGACCACCGGCGCGACCCCGTTTCGCCGGTCGACCACGACCATGCTCATGACCTCCACTCGCCGTCGTTCGGTTTCCCTTCTCGCCGGCGTGCTGCTGGCCACGATCGCCGCCCAACCGGCCGCGGCGCAGTCCGCTGCCGACGAACCCGCCGGCCCGCGCGCGCAATCGGCCGAGCCTTCCCTCGTCCTCGACGGCGGGGGCGGCGGATTCGCCGTCATGCCGCCGAGCGAGTACTACCGGGTGGCGCCGGTCCGCGTCGAGAACGGCCCGCAGATCGACGGGCGCCTCGACGAGGAGGTCTGGCTGCAGGCCGCGATCATCGACGAGTTCGTGCAGCAGGAGCCGGCCGAGGGCGAGCCGGCCACCGAGCAGACGGTGGTGCGGCTGCTCTACGACTCCCAGGCCCTGTACATCGGCGTGGAGGCCCACGACACCGAGCCGGATGGCGTCATCGCCACCGAGATGCGGCGGGACTCCCTGCGATTGCTCGACGAGGACAACTTCCAGGTCATCCTCGATACCTTCCAGGACCGGCGCTCCGGCTACATGTTCGTCACCAGCCCCCTCGGCGCGAAGCTGGAGCAGCAGGTGGCCGAGGAGGGCGAGGGGGGCTGGCGCGGACGCAACAGCAACAACATCAACATCAACTGGGACGGGGTCTGGGACGTGGTCTCCCACCGCACCGCCGACGGTTGGGTGGCCGAGATCGCGATCCCGATGGTGACGCTCCGCTTTCCCAGGACCGAGGAGCAGGTCTGGGGCGTCAACTTCATGCGCAACATCCGCCGCAAGAACGAGCAGGTGTTCTGGGCGCCGATCTCGAAGGAATACACCCTGACCCGCGTCAGCCTCGCGGGCACGATGCACGGGATCGGTACGGTCAACCGCGGCCTGGACCTGCGCATGACCCCCTACATGCTCGCGGGCGGCCGGCAGGACCGCGCGGCGGGCACCGTGGCCGGCGGCGGCCTCGACGGCTCGGGGTTCAACGACTACGGCCTCGACGTCAAGTACGGCGTGGCGTCCGGCCTCAACCTGGATCTGACCCTGAACACCGACTTCGCGCAGGTCGAGGTGGACGAGCAGCAGGTCAACCTGACTCGCTTTCCCCTCTTCTTTCCGGAGAAGCGCGACTTCTTCCTGGAGAACGCCGGGATGTTCAACGTCGGGGCGCCCGGGAGCGGGTTCGGGCGGGTCGCCGATCTCTTCTTCACGCGGCGCATCGGCCTCTCGGCCGGCGGTCAGCCGACCCCCATCATCGGCGGCGCGCGGCTTACCGGAAAGGTGAACCGCCACAACGTCGCCGCGATGAACATCACGACGGGGTCGTTCGGCAACGCAGGCGACAACTTCTTCGTGGGACGCTACAGCCGCGACATCCTGGCCCGCTCGAAGGTCGGCGGGATCGTGATCGACAAGCAGGCCGTCGGCAGCGTGTTCGCGCCGGACGTCGGCGGGGTTTCCCACTACAACCGCACGTTCGCGGCCGACACGACGCTCGCCGTGCACCGCAACCTGACGATGACCGGCTTCGTCGCCAAGACCCAGACCCCGGGGCTGACCACCGGCGACATGGCCTCGTACGCGCGGGCCACGTGGCTGAGCCCGGCGTTTCACGTCTACACCGAGTTCGCCGACCTGCAGGAGAACTTCAACCCGGAAGTCGGCTTCGTCCCCCGCCTCGGCATCCGCACGTCGAAGTTCCACGGCGAGTGGAACCCGCGGCCGGATCGCTGGAACATCCGGATGTTCGACCCGATGTGGAACATCACCTACACCACCGACCAGCACAACCGGCTGCTGACGCGGCGGATCCACAACATGCTCGGGACGTACTTCGAGAACGGCTCTTCGGTCACCTTCTACTACAACGACCACTTCGAGCAGCTCGACATCCCGTTCCCCATCCGCAACACGGGCGTCACCGTTCCGGCCGGAACCTACCGCTTCGGCGAATGGGTCTTCTCGTACCGCTCCGACCCGTCTCGGCGGCTGTACACGCAGACGCGCTATTCGCCGCAGACCTTCTTCGAAGGCACCCGCACCGACATCCAGGCCACGGTCGGATTCCGGGCCACGAGCCGCATCTCGGCCGAGACCATCTTCAACCGCAGCGACGTCGATCTGCCGTGGGGCGAGTTCGTCGCCGACCTGGCGTCGCTGCGCCTGGACCTGACGCTGTCGCCGACCGTGACGCTGCGGTCGCTGTCGCAGTACAACTCGCTGACCGGCGAGCTCAGCAACAGCATCCGCTTCAACTGGATCTACAGCCCCGGCAGCGACATCTACATCGCCTACGACGAGATGCGCCTCGACGACCTGTTCTACCTGAATCCCCACGTCCGCCGCTCACCCTGGGGCGACGTGCGCAACCGGCAGATCGCGATCAAGATGACCTACCTGCTCTCGCGGTGACCGAGCCGGCCTTGTCGCGATGCGAGCGGGCCGGCCACGGCCGGCTTGCCATGGGGAGCGGTCGGATCTCGCGTTGTCGCCTGCCGCCGGCGCCACCGGGCATCTCGTTTGCCTGATCCATCTGTTCGCGGCAACATGAACGGACTGGAAGCACGATGCCGGACGTCAGCGACGCGCTCCTCGACCGGATGATCCGAGGCGGTGTAATTCCGGCCGCGGCTCCTGCGGTGTCTCTCATTGCCTCACCGACGTCGGCCTGTCCGCCATTCGGAACCCGGCGAGCGGGTGCACTACAATCGCCGGTCTGCCTGCGGGGGGCTGTCCGATGAACGACGAACAACGCGGTGCGATCTTCTCCCGATTGCAGGCGGCGAATCCCGAGCCGACCACCGAGCTCGACTTCGGCACCCCGTTCGAACTGCTGATTGCCGTGATGCTCTCCGCACAGGCCACCGACGTGGGAGTGAACCGGGCGACGGCAAGGCTCTTCCCCGCCGCCCGCACGCCCGTCGCCATGCTGGGACTGGGCCTCGACCGGCTCAAGGACTTCATCCGGACCATCGGCCTGTTCAACACCAAGGCGGAGAACATCCTCAAGACCTGCCGCATCCTCCTCGACGAGCACGGCGGCGACGTGCCCCGTAGACGCGAAGCGCTCGAAGCGCTGCCCGGCGTCGGTCGCAAGACCGCCAACGTGGTGCTGAACACCGCCTTCGGCGAGCCGACCATCGCCGTGGACACGCACATCTTCCGGGTGTCCAACCGCACGGGGATCGCCACCGGGAAGACACCCCGCAGGGTGGAGGACGCCTTGCTGCGCTCGGTGCCGGACGACTTCAAGCGCGGCGCCCACCACTGGCTGATCCTGCACGGCCGCTATGTATGCACGGCGCGCCGGCCGCGCTGCGGAGAGTGCGCTATCGAGGACCTGTGCGAGTTCGAGGACAAGAACCACACACGGCCAAGGAAGTGAGTCTGGCGGCAGGATCGAAGACGGTCGGCGTGACCCGCCTTCGCCGCCACTTCGATACTCGCGAGTGCTGCGGCCCCGATCGTGGAATACCATAGTGGCGTCCCACTTCGATTGCCACATTCCAGACCGGAACGGGTGTTGGTACTCAGACTGATGCAAGGAGGCACTGATGAAGGGACTGCTGGCGCGGGTCGGACTCGATTCAACCGAGAGGTACGGTGGTGCTAACGCTCCGATGAACCCTGACAGGTCATTCCTGTACGTCCCCATACCGGAGACAGATCCTCAATCCGGAGCTCCCCTGAAGCAACGCCGTGGAATGGAGATGCGCTACACGGATATCAACACAGGGCAATTCAGGCCATTGCACCCAAAGCTCATGCGGCAGCATACACACTTGTCGCCGGACTTCAAGTATCTCAATTTTTGCACCTACGATCTTGGCGGCAAGTGCCTTGAACCCCTGACGAGGGGAGATTTCGTGCTGTTCTTTGCCGGTCTGGAACCGACCGAGGGACCGAGGCGACCTCTTGCATACGTCCTCATCGGCCAGATGTTCGTTCGCGACGTAATCTCGTTCGATGAAGTTCTGGAAGATGGATACCACAAGTACGCAGATACGCGCTGCCTGCCAGGATTCTATGATCTGCAGCAACATCACTACATCCTTCGCGCCGACCGCAATCGCAGCGGCCGGTACTCCAGATGCAGCAGACCGTTTGCGCGCCCCCAATATGATTCCATCTATCGGGTCTTCCCGGATGTCTGGGAGCGATGGGACGGCCTTCGAACTTACACAGGCAAACAAGTCAAGGGACGCGCTGTCCAGCGAACAGGCGGAGGGCTGTGGTCGTTTGGGAGGCCAGACGACGCCTTGAAGTGGATTGAGGAACAAGATACAGGAAAGCTGCATAGATCGAACTGGTGAGTCCCTGCCGTCGAGATCCAGTGCATCGGTCCTCCACGACGACGGACTTCATGTGTCAAGGAGCAGTCCCCACGGGCACTCGGTCCAGTGCAACAGAATTATGTCCGAGCACCGTGAATTCGGCTGCGGGCGAGGCAACCGTTGTGAGCGCCGGCCACGCCCGGCACGACGATCCGGCGACGTCCGCCAGTGGGTGGGCCATCCGTCGCCCCGTCGCGGTGTCCAACCTCCCGGCCGCCGTGCGGCACAGCAGGGCGCGTTCTTCCGCGCGCTCCTGCTCGAACCCTGCTCAGGTCCCTGCTTGCGACCCTCCGCCGCCCACTCCTTCACCCGGTGGGCCAACATCATCCGTACCTCCTGTAAGTCGGGCAACGATGCCGATGCCGCCCTACCGAACAGCACCCGCACGGCCAGGAGAGTGATCAGCCGCTTTCCGCCGCTTCTCTGAGTACCTCCTCGATGGCGGGCCGTGTCGCAGGCAACACCGCGTCAGGCGTGTGCTTGTGGTGCGGAAAGCCAGCCAGGGCGGAAAAGTGCGGCGCGCAGTCATAGCGAAAAACCAACCGATTGGAATCGTCCTGACAGTGGTACCGATAGTCGAGCGGAACAAGGCGGTCCCCATCGACTACCACAGCTTCACTGATCTCAAGCAGGTGTCCTCGCTCGAACCGAACCCTGATCCGCAGGTTGACGCGCTCTGGCGTCAGTATCTCCTCCACGTAGTTTTCGACGTACGCCGCGCTGCACTCCCGAACGCTTCGCTCTACCCTCTCGAGATAAGCGGCCACAAGTTCATGCAACATCGGCCAGGGACTTCTCGACGTTCTTTCTGATTTCCAGGTAGTGCCGGTAGTCGTTCGCCCACTCGACGAACGCGGCGTCATCCGACACATGGCCCTGAATGTACTGATTGAAGAACTCCTCCGAATCCATTCCGTGTCGGATTTCGTACGTACTCAAGCGCTTCGCTAACCCGATCAGTGCGTCGAGGGTCGATGTGTACGTGGTGGTCTGTTTTCTCATGAAGACCTCCCATTCGCGTTGTGGCGCGCAACGCAGCCGTCGGCGCCGGTCACCCCTTGGACGAGCCGGTAGTGGGTCAATCTGGCCCGCGGTGCTCGCGAGCCAGATTGGCGGCATGGGAATTGCTCGACGCCCGGATCCCCTCCACGCGTCCGCTCATCGTCGAACCAGTAGGCGAACCGCTCGCGGAATGCTCGCTTGCGCTCGTCGCCGTCGACGGTCCGCGGAAGCCAGTCCGGGTGCTTCCCGTGCGCCGCGACGTGAGAATCCCAACCAGCCCGACCGCCCATAAACACTTGACCACACCCGTTGATCGGACACGGGTACTCGCGGTCGCGGCTATCCGACCGCGGCACCCCTTCCTCCACGCGCCGAATCTCCCGAATCACGTACTCGAACTGCCGCATCATCGTCTGACCGAGCGCATCGATCCGTTCGTTGAGCCGGTCGAATCCTTCCCGCATCAGTCGCGCGAGTTCGTCGTTCGTCATGCCGGCATTATCGGCATGACAGAGTGCTGCGTCCAGCCTCACGGAATCAGTCGATCAACGCTCCAAAAACGTCGACGCGATGCCGAGCGCCATTGCGGGCGTCATCCCGTGCAGCGACCCGTGGGGCCGGATCCAGTTATAGAACGCGACGCACAGCGCGACCGCGGCCCGCAGGTTGCGGAGCTTCTTCGACAACGCCAGCGTCTTGCGGGTCATCCCCCGGACTACACCCTGCGCGGTCAAGCCGGGATCGATAACATCATGCGGCGGACGCGCGCGGTCCGGCGACCACTTCGCCAACACCGTGACTACGGCGCTTCGCGCGTACCGCGCATGCTTGCCAGCCGCCTATCGGCCCGCTGATGCGTAAGCTTCATGCTCGCGGGCGACTCGACGGCTATAGGGTGCGGCGGGGATAGAGCGTTGACTCCACTGTGGTCAGCAGTTGCCGCCGTCGCCGCCGTCGCCGCCGTCGTCGCAGCACTCCTGATGGTCATCGCGAACCGAACGACGATCAAGGAATATTTTGCTGAGGAGGAAGAGTACCCACGGTCGCGTGGTCAGCGATGGGTGATGACTGCACTGGTGCTCGTTGCAGGGTACTGGAACGGTTGCGCGCAAGCTCCGCTATGGGACGAGTTGAGAATTAATCTGACGGAACGCGAAGCGGATGCGCAAACGTCGCCGGAGCCAGATTGACCCACTACCGACGAGCCCACGAAGCGCGGCCGCATCAGGAGCGTAATCAGCCGTCGTCCGACTCGCGCACCGCCTCGCGGCGTCGTTCCTCGATGAGCTCATCGGCCAGGCTGACATCGGCGGGAACGTACCGCTCCACCAGCCGCTGAACCCGCTGGCAAGAAGTTCCGTCCAGACGTTGTTCCCCATGATCGCGGCATCCGGCCCATAGAGTCGCACCTCGTCCCCCTCCAGGCTCAGCACGACCGAATCGCCCTCCGAGACACCGAGCGCGTCGAGAAGGGTCTCCGAAACGGTGACACGTCCACCGGATTCGACGGTCGCGCGAACCGGTTCCGGCGCCAGGACGTGGTCATCGAAGCTGCGGGTCACGGTGGAGACATCAGAAGAACAGCAGCACGTCCTCTTCCACCTCGCCGATCACCACGCTCGTCTCCGTGACGTCGGTGACGCGGAAGCGGTAGAGGCCGCGCGGGGCCGGGCCGCCGAGCCGCCGCCCGTCGTCGGCGGCGAGGGCGCTGTTGTGGCAGGGGCAAGGTAGACCGGATCGTCGACCGGGCCGGTCTGGGCAATCACGCCCGCGTGCAGGTCGGCGGGGTCGCCGACGAAATCGGACCTCGCACTGCTCGCGGGGAGAGACCGCGCACACCGCCGGAGGCGGTCCGGCGTGTCGTCGGCGTCCGAAGTCCGGATCACAAGTCCGTTGACGCGGACCGGCTGACCGGGCACCGCGGCGGTCGGCAGCGACACGCCGGTGGCCCGGATACGGCCTGCGCGGTTGGGCACCGCGAGCGTTCGCGCGGCACCAGCACCGGTCGCCGGTCTCCCGCGACGATTCCGGGAACCCGCGCGGCCGGCTTTTGCGTCACACTGTAGATGTACGCCCGAAACGCGCCCCCGGCGCGTTTCGAGCCTGTCTCGCGCCGTCCTTCGTGCGGCGTCGCCGCCCTTGCCAGCGCGGCGATGGGGCGCCGCGCCGCGTGTCACAAGGAGATCGCATATGGACCAGATGCCCAACATCCCCATCGACGTCTCGCGGGTGCGCATGCCGCGCTTTCCGCGGGGCGCCTCCACGGCAGCCGTTGCGCTGATCGCGGCGGCCGTCGTCGCCTTCGGCGCGCTGTACCAGGTGCAGCCGGAGGAGGTCGGCGTCGTGCTCCGGTTCGGGCGCTACGTGCGCGCCACCGACCCGGGCCTGCGCGCCAAGATCCCGTTCGCGGAAACCGTGCTCAAGGTGCCGGTGCAGCGGCAGCTCAAGCAGGAGTTCGGCTTCCGCACCATGGAGCCGGGCATCCGCACGCAGTACGCCTCCTTCGACCGCGACGCCACCGAGGAGTCCATGATGCTGACGGGCGACCTCAACGTGGCGGTCGTCGAGTGGATCGTGCAGTACCGCGTCGCCGACCCGTACCTCTATCTCTTCAAGGTGCGCAACCTCGAGGGCACCTTCCGCGCCATGAACGAGGCGATCATGCGGGAGGTGGTCGGGGACCGGACGGTCACCGAGGTCCTCACGGTCGGGCGCCAGGAGATCGAGTCCTGGGTCGAGGGGCGGCTGCAGGATCTGGCCAACCAGTACGAGATGGGCATCACCATCGATCAGGTGGTGCTGCAGGACGTGAATCCGCCGGATCCGGTCAAGCCGTCGTGGGACGAGGTCAACCAGGCCCAGCAGCAACGCGACCGGATGATCAACGAGGCGCGGGCCGAGTACAACCGCGTCATCCCGCGCGCGCGCGGCGAAGCACAGCAGACCGTACTGCAGGCCGAGGGGTACTCCCTCGATCGCGTCAACCGAGCCGAGGGCGAGGCAACCCGCTTCGAGGCGGTTCAGGCCGCCTACCGCCTGGCCCCCGAGGTGACGCGGCGCCGGCTGTACCTCGAGACGATGCAGCGCATCCTGCCGCGGATCGGCCGGAAGCTCTACGTCGATGAGGACGCGACCGGGGTCCTGCCGCTCCTGTCGCTCGACGGCTCGGCGCCACGCCGCGCCCCCGAGAACGCGACTCCCGTCCGAGCCGGAGGTGGACAATGAGCAGAACCGCACTCTCCTTCGTGATCGTCTTCGGGGCCCTCGTGGTCGTCGGTCAGGCAACCTATACGGTGAGCGAGACCGAGCAGATCATCCTGACGCAGTTCGGCGAGCCGGTCGGCGAGCCGGTGGTCGCGCCGGGGCTGCATTTCAAGGCGCCGTTCATCCAGCGGACCAACGTCTTCGAGAAGCGCTTCCTGGAGTGGGACGGCAATCCGAACCAGGTGCCGACCCGCGACAAGCGCTTCATCTGGGTCGACACCTACGCCCGCTGGCGCATCGTCGATCCGCTGCTCTTCTTCCAGCGCCTGCGCGACGAGCGCGGGGCGCAGTCGCGTCTCGACGACATCCTCGACGGGGAGACCCGCAACGCCGTCGCGCGGCACGACCTGATCGAGCTGGTCCGCAGCAGCAACCGCAACCCCGAGGACGTGCTGATCGAGTCCGAGGAGGAAGAGGCCATCCTCGAGCAGATCGAGCGCGGCCGGCTGGAGGTGACCCGCGCGATTCTGGAGACCGCGGCGGGGCGCACCGCCGATCTCGGCATCGAGCTGCTCGACTTTCGCTTCAAGCGCATCAACTACGTCGAGGAGGTGCAGCAGGACGTCTTCGCGCGGATGATCGCCGAGCGGCAGCGCATCGCCGAGGAGTTCCGGTCGGAGGGCCAGGGCGAATCGGCCCGCATCCACGGCGAGCGGGAGCGGGAGCTGGCCCAGATCCAGTCCGAGGCCTACCGCCAGGCCGAGGAGCTGCGGGGCGAGGCCGACGCCAACGCCACGCGCATCTACGCGGACGCCTACAACCGCGACGAGGATTTCTACGCCTTCACCAAGTCGCTGGAGACCTACGAGGCGACGATGGACCCCAATACGCTGTTCATCCTCGGGACCGACAGCGAGCTGCTGCGCTTCCTGGAGCGGACGCGCTGAGCCGAGCTCGGAACGGATGCGGCGCATGCCGTGAGTCGTCCCCGCGGCGGCTCACGGCGTCCACCGTCAATCTGCCCGCAGGACGCTCGCCGGATCCACGCGCGCGGCCCGGCGAGCCGGGGCGAACGCGGCGATCATCGCGGCCAGCCCCAGAACGACGGCGGCACCGGCAAGGGTCAGCGGGTCGCGAGGCTCCGTCTCGTACAGCAGGTCGGCCAGCCCACCCGTCGCCACGACGCTCGCCGCGAGACCGAGCAGCAGGCCGATCCCGGTCAGCCGCTCGGCGTGGAGCAGCATGAGCCGGACAATCGACGCGGGGGTGGCGCCGAGAGCTCCGCGGATGCCGATCTCCCGTTCGCGACAGCCGACCACGTAGCCCATCAGGCCGTAGAGGCCGATGAGCGCAAGGACCACGGCGACCGCCGCAAGGCCCGACGCCAGGCCGGCCTGGAGGCGCGCGTCCGCAGCCGCGTCGGCTCGCAGCTCGGCGAAGGTGCGAGGGGCGGAAACCGCCCCGCCGGCATCGAGCGCGCGCAGATGCTCCCGGAGCACGGACAGCCCTCGACGCGGATCCGCCCGCGTTCTCAGATTCACCCACGTCCAGCTCGGCGCGTCCTGCGCGTGCGGAACGTAGACCATCGCGTACGCCGGTGAGCGAACGCTGCGCCGGCCGGCGTCGCCGACTACCCCGACGATGCGCCGGGGCTCGTCCTCCGCGGCCCGTTGCAGACTGCGCCCCATCGGGTTCGTCCCCGGCCAGTAGCGCTCGGCCAGGCTCCGGTTCACGATGGCGACCGCCGCTCCCTGCTCCTCGGCCGCCTCGAAGTCCCGCCCGGCGAGGAGCGGAATGCCCAGCGTCTCGAAGTAGCCCCGGCTGACCGGCCGGTAGCGCGCGGTGACCGCCGACGCCGGCCCGGCGACCGGTGAATCGTGGACGTAGACCTCTCCGGCCGGAAGGAACGACACCACCGTGCCGCCGCCGGATGCACTGGCCGCTTCGACGAACGGCTCGCTCCGGAGGCGATCGACCAACGCGCGGAACAATGCCGCCCGCTCCTCCGTCGAAAGGCCGGGCACGGTCACCCTTGCCGTCAGCCCCTGGCCGGCATGAAACCCGAGATCGACGCCAGCGGCCCTGAGCGCACTCCGGACAAGCAGGCCGCACGAAGCCAGCAGCACGAGCGACAGAGCCACCTGCACCACCACCAGCCCGTTCATCGCCCGCACGCCGCCACTGCCCGTCGTCGCCATCCGCTCGCCCACGGTGAGCACGGTCCGGTCGCGGAACACTTGTGCAAGCGGCAAGGCCGCGAACAGGACCGCGGCCAGCGCCGCGGCGGCGACGCCGAAGCCGAGCACCCGCCGGTCCGGGCTGAGGTCGAGCTCGTAGGGCACGCCGAGCGGCAGCAGCGGCACGAGCGGGCTCAGCGTGTACACCAGCCCTGCCGCCACCGTCCCACCGGCCGCCACCAGCAGGGCCACCTCCGCGCCTACCCGCCACGCGAGATCGAGAGCGCCGGCCCCGAGCGCGCGGCGCACGGCCAGCTCGCGCCGCCGCTCGAGACCGCGCGCGATCAGCAAGGTGGCCAGGTTCGCGCACCCCACCAGCAGGCCGGCCATGGCCAACAACCCCAGCACCAGCAGCACGCGGGCGACCGGCGCCCGGTACTCCGGCCACAGCCGCAGGTAGTTGCCGGGCAGCACCGCGACGCGCCAGTCTCGTCCCGTGTCGGGAAAGTACGGACTGTCGACCCGCTCGCGGGCAAGCACGGCGTCGAGCGGGTCGATGCGCGCCTGCAGCGCCTCGATCGGTTGTCCGCCGCGCACCCGCCCGACAGTCTGGAACACCGGCAGACCGGCGCCCTCGAAAACGGCGTGCTGGTCGGATTCGAACTCCTCGGCGGCCATCATCGCGGGAATCCAGAAGGCGCTCTCGAAGCTGGGCCAGACCGGGCCGCGGAACCCGGGCTGCGCCACTCCGATCACCTCGTAGAGGCGACCGTCCAGCCGCACCTCGCGCCCCCGCACGTCCGGATCCGATGCGAACTGCCTGCGCCACAACATGTGCGACAACACAATGACCGGATGCGCCCCAGGCTTCACGTTATCCGACGCGGTGATGAGCCGCCCGAGGAACGGCCGCGCCCGGAGCACGGAGAAGAAGTTGCCGGAGACGAGCTCCCCTTCATGCAGCTCCGGATACTCGCCGCCGCCGACGGTGCTGAAGGTGCGCACGAAGGCCGCCAGATCCGCGAGACCGTCGCCGCCGTCGCGAAGCACGTCACGCAGAGCGGTGTAGTCGCGCCAGGGAATAGTGGAGTACTCGCCGCCGCTGCGCGCGTAGAGCGTGACGAGCTCGCCGCCGGCGGCGAAGCCGAGGGGCCGCCGCAGCGCCCGGTCCACGAGGCTGAACGCCAGCGTCGACCCGGCGATGCCGATGGCGACGGTCAGCACCGCCGCCACGGTCCAACCCGGCTTCTTCAAGAGGAAGCGCAGCGCCAGCCTTGCGTCGCTCACCTTGAACCCGGAGCGTCGCCGAACAGGTCGTCGACGTTCAGCGCGAAGCCTGGTAACGTGGGCGATACCAAGGTGTCGCCCTCGCCGTATTCGCGAACTTGATATGGGTTGGGAACCGCCAATGGCTCTATACCTCCGGCATGGACGTCCACTTCTGCGCCGACCGGGCGCTCGCCACCACGGTCTCGATGAACAGCATGCCGCGCAGGCCGTCTTCGACGGTCGGAAAGTCGAGCGCGAGCGGATCGGGCTCCTCGCCGAGAATGCGGGCGCGGATGGTGTCGCAGGCGTTGGCGTAGATGTTCGCGAACGCCTCGAAGAACGCCTCCGGGTGGCCGGCCGGCAGCCGGGTCGCGCGCGCCGCGGCGGGGCTCACATCGCCGACATAGCCGTTCCCGCGGCTCCAGATTTCCTCCGGCCCGTCGAGCGACGTGAGCTGAATGATGTTCGGCGACTCCTGCCGCCAACGCAGGCCGCGCCGGTCGCCGTAGACACGGATGGCCAGTCCGTTCTCCTCGCCCACCGACACCTGGCTGGCGAACAGCACCCCGCGCGCGCCTTCCTCGAAGCGGACCAGGACGTTACCGTCGTCGTCCAGCCGCCGACCGTCCACGAACGTCGTCAGGTCCGCCGCGAGCTCAGTGATCCGCAGGCCGGTGACGTACTCGGCGAGGTTCTCGGCGTGCGTCCCGATGTCGCCCATGCAGCCGGCGGCGCCGCTGCGCGCCGGGTCCGTGCGCCAGTCGGCCTGCTTCATGCCCGTCCGTTCGAGCGGGGTCGCGAGCCAGCCCTGCGGGTACTCGGCCACGATCTTCCGTACTCGCCCGAGCTCGCCCTTGCGCACGAGGTCCCGGGCCAGCTTCACCAGCGGGTAGCCGGTGTAGTTGTGGGTCAGCGCGAACACGCAGCCGGACCGATCCACCAGTACCTTGAGGCGCCGCGCCTCGTCGACGTCGAACGTCATCGGCTTGTCGCAGACGACGTGGATGCCCGCCGCGAGCAGCGCGCTCGCCATCGGGAAGTGCAGGTGGTTGGGGGTGACGATGGAGACGAAGTCGACCCGCTCGCCGGACGGCAGCGCCAGCTCGCGCTCGATCATCTCGTCCAGCGAGCCGTAGACGCGGGCCGGGTCGAGGAGCAGCTCGCGCCCCTTCTCCCGCGATCGCTCACGGTCGGACGCGAACGCCCCGGCGACCAGCTCCACCCCGCCGTCGAGCAACGCCGCTCGCCGGTGCACGTCGCCGATGAAGGCGCCCGGACCGCCTCCGACCATTCCCATCTTCAGCGTGCGGTCCAAGCTCCCCATCGTCCTGCCCCTGTTCCCGGCGTCGTCTGCGCCTGCACCATCCCCGGACCCGACCCTCAGCTCTCGAACGCCGCGTCGAAGGCCAGGTTCGACGGCGCGAAGTCGATGCTCTTGACGAACTCGCACGACTCGCGGGCACCGTGCTCGCGCTCCATGCCCGAGTCCTCCCACTCGACGGACAGCGGCCCGGTGTACCCGATGCGGTTCAGCGCGCGGATGATCGCTTCGAAGTCGACGTCGCCGCGCCCCACCGAGCGGAAGTCCCAGCCGCGGCCCGGCTCCCCGAAACCGAGGTGCGACGACAGGATGCCGCTGCGGCCGTCCAGGGTGACCGCCGCGTCCTTCATGTGGACATGGTAGATGCGGTCCGGGAACTCCTCGATGAAACGCACCGGGTCGACCCCCTGCCACTTCAGGTGACTCGGGTCGAAGTTGAAGCCGAAGACGTCGCGCCGCCCGATCGCGTCCAGCGCCCGCGCCGCGGTGACGATGTCGAACGCGATCTCGGTCGGATGGACCTCGAGGGCGAACTTCACCCCGTTGTCCTCGAAGACGTCGAGGATCGGATGCCACAGCTCAGCGAACCGCTCGAAGCCGGCCTCGACCGTCTGTGGACTGACCGGCGGGAAGGAATACAGCAGGTGCCAGATCGAAGATCCCGTGAAGCCGCAGACCACCGGCACGCCGAGGTTGCGCGCCGCGCGCGCGGCGTTTTTCATCGTCTCGACGGCCCAGGTCCGCTTCGCCTCCGGATCGCCCGCGAGGTCGTCCGGTGCGAAGGCATCCGAACGTTCGTCGTTCGGATCGCACACGAGTTGCCCCGCCAGATGATGCGATATCGCCCAGCAGCCGAGGTTCTCCGCCGCCAGCAGCTCCCGCCGCTCGGCGCAATAGTCGGTATCCGTCGCCGCGCGGTCGACATCGAGATGGTCGCCCCAGCAGGCGAGCTCCAGCCCGTCGTACCCGAAATCCGCCGCCTTCACGGCAAGGTCGGACAACGGAAGGTCGGCCCACTGGCCGGTGAACAGCGTGACCTGACGCGCCATGAGTCGTCCGTCCTTTCGTGCGAGTGGTAGGAGTATTATCGCCTCAGAAGTCAGCGCCGCACGAAGTGGGACGGCGGTGAACGACGCTACCCCAGGCGGAGTCCACGACAGCCGGACGGGACGGCGGCCCGCGGCTGGCTTGGCCATCCCCAGACAATTCGTCATCCGCGCATGCAGCAGGAAGCCGCACCGGTGCCAGTGGAAGTCAATCGCCAGTGGCTGCTCGCGTCCCGCCCGCGGGGCACGGTGGCCGAGACGGACTTTAGCTATCATGAGGCGCCGTGTCCGGAGATCGGCGGCGGCCAGCTCCTCGTGCGCACGCTCTACGTGTCCGTCGATCCCGGGTTGCGCGGCTGGCTGACGCGCTCGCCGGAGTATCTCTCCCAGGCCATCGATCTGTACCTGGACGCCATCTTCGTGACCCGCGGCCAGATGACGGTGCCCCCCGAGTACAACGCGCCGCTACCGATCGGATCGGTGATGTGCGGCGCGGGCCTCGGGCAGGTGGTCGAGTCGCGCCATCCGGAGTTCGCGGTCGGCGACTTCGTATCGGGGCTCCTGGGTTGGCAGGACTACTGCGCGAGCGACGGAACGGCCCGCGTGCCGGTCTCCAGGTTCAAGCGCGTGCACCCGCTCCCCCGCTACCTCGGCGTGTTCGGCAACAGCGGCATGACCGCGTACTTCGGCATGCTCGACGTCGCGAGGCCGCGAGAGGGCGAAACGGTGCTCGTATCCGGTGCGGCGGGGGCGACGGGGTCGATCGCGGCGCAGATCGCCAGGATCCAGCGGTGCCGCGTCATCGGAATCGCTGGCGGTGCGGAGAAATGCCGCTGGCTTGCCGAGGAGCTCGGACTCGACGCGGCGATCGACTACAAGTCGGAGAATCTCGACGCGAGGCTCAAGGAGCTCTGCCCCGACGGCGTCAACGTGTACTTCGACAACGTCGGGGGCCGGACGCTCGAGATCGTGCTGGACCACATGGCCACCTGGGGACGCATCGCGCTCTGCGGCGCTATCTCCGACTACGACCACGACGGGACGCCGACGGGACCTGCCAACCTCGTCCACCTGGCGACACGCCGCATTCGGATGGAGGGATTCCTGGCCCCCGACTACTCCCCGCGCTACCGGGAGGCGCGGCGCCAGCTCTCCGCCTGGCTCGCCACTGGTGCGCTCAAGTCCTGCGAAGATATCCACGAGGGTTTCGAGAACATCCCGCGGGCCTTCCTCGGACTCTTCCGAGGCGCCAACATCGGCAAGGCGATGGTGAAGCTCGCCGACGCTCCGATCGAGCCGTGATGCCGGTCAGGACCAGCTCGACGCCTGTCTCGACTGGGCCGAGCGAGAGGTGCTGACCTCCAAAGGGACGAGCACGTCACGTCGTTGTCCATCGCGCCAGGCCACACCTTCGGCGGTCCCCGGGCACTGGCGTAGAAGTAGAATGGACAGGATTCGGGCAGCGGAGATTATCCATGGCGCATCTGACACGACGCGAATGGCACAAGCTGACGCTCGGCGGCGTCGCGGCCGCGGCCGGCATCCTGCCAGGTGCGGCTCCGCGGGCGGCGGCCACGCAGGCAGAGTCGCGGTTCGCGGGCGTCCTCATCGGCCTGCAGAGCTACAGCCTTCGCGACCTGAGCCTCGACGACGGTATCGCCGCGATGCAGCAGCTCGGCATCACGAGTTGCGAGCTGTGGGAAGGACACGTGGAGCCGGCCGAGCTGCGCCGCCCCGAAAATCGCGAGCGGCTGCGGCGCTGGCGCACGACCATCCCCCTCGACTACTTCGAGGAGATCCGCTGGCAGTTCGAGGACGCCGGCATCGAGATCAACTCCTACAACCTCAGCTTCAAGGACCACTTCTCGGACGCCGAGATCGATCGCGGCTTCGAGATGGCGCGGATGCTCGGGGCGCCGGCGATCACCGCCTCGGCGCACATGAACAGCGTCCCGCGCATCGCCCGCTACGCCGACCGCTATGGCGTGCCGGTGGCCATGCACAACCACTCGCGCGTCGACCCCAACGAGTTCTCCAGCCCGGACGACTTCGCGCGGGCCATCGAGATGGGGGGCCCCGCGCCGATCGCGGTCAACCTGGACATCGGCCACATGGTGGCGGCCAACCACGATCCGATCGCCTACCTGCGGGCCAACTACCAGCGCATCGTCACCCTCCACCTGAAGGACCGTGAGCGGAACGACGGCCCGAACACGCCATGGGGCGCAGGCGACACCCCGATCCGCGAGACGCTGCTGCTGCTGCGCGACGAGGGCTGGGACATCCCGGCGAACATCGAGTACGAGTACCCGGGCGAGGACACGGTCACCGAGATCGGCCGTTGTCTGGACTACTGCAAGGACGTGCTGAGCGGGTGATGGTCGCGCCGGCACCGGCGGCGATCACGTCGATGCCGCAGGATCGTCGAGCGCGTGATGGCCGCAGGGCCGGAGACGATGGCACGGATGGCCTGGAAGAACCGGAAGGGCGCGCCGGAACAGCCGGACGCGGAACGCGAGTGGGACCACCGATGAAGAACCTGGCTTCGACGACATACGCTGCAGGCGGAACCGGACCGTGCGCCACCGACGATCGGCCGGGCCGTTGCGGCGCGAGACACCTCGCGGGAACGCTCTCGGCACTATTCCTGCTGGCCGGGACCGCCGCTCCGGCGGCTGCGCAGACGCTGCCGCGGGTGCTCTACGTCACCCAGTCGGCCGGCTTCGCGCACCCGGTGGTGCCGCTCTCCGAGCAGGTGCTCCCCGCGATCGGCCGCGCGCACGACGCTTTCGAGGTCGACATCACGCGCGATGCCTCCATCCTGACCGCGGACGTGCTGGCCCGCTACGACGCGGTGGTCTTCTATACCACCGGCGAGCTGCCTCTCGACGCCGGACAGAAGAGGGCGTTCCTCGACTTCATCCGCGGCGGCGGCGGCTTCGTCGGCGTCCACAGCGCCACCGACACCTTCCACCAGTGGCCGGCGTACGGCGAGCTCATCGGCGGCTATTTCGACAATCACCCGTGGCGGCAGGAAGTCGAGGTCAAGGTCGAGGACCGCGACCACGCCGCGACTCGCCACCTGGGAGCCAGCTTTCGGATCAGCGACGAGATCTACCAGTTCAAGAACTGGGAGCGCGCACGGGTCGACGTACTGCTGAGCCTCGACACCGACTCGGTCGACGCGCACAAGGAGGGCGTCAAGCGCGCCGACGGCGACTTCGCGCTCGCCTGGACCCGCGACTACGGCGCCGGCCGGATGTTCTACACGGCGCTCGGCCACGAGGACGCGGTCTGGCAGGACGAGCGGTTCCAGCGCCTTGTCGTCAACGGCATCGTCTGGGCGATGGGCACCCCCGGCAGCCGCACCGCGGACGACTGGCGCCCGCTGTTCGACGGGACATCCACACAGGCCTGGCGCGGCTACAAGCGCGATGCGCTTCCGGATGGCTGGCAGGTGGTCAACGGCGCCCTGGCGCGGGTCGACCGCGGCGGCGACATCGTCACCGTCGAGCAGTTCGAGAACTTCGAGCTCCGCTTCGAGTGGCAGGTCGAGGAGGGCGGCAACAGCGGCGTCTTCTTCGGGGTCACCGAGGAGGTGGACGGGCCCGTCTGGCACAGCGGGCCGGAGTTCCAGATCCTGCACAACGCCGGACACCGCGACGGCCAGGCTCCGATCACCTCGGCCGGCAGCAACTACGCGGTCCACCCCCCATCGGCGGACGTCACCCGCCCGGTCGGCGAGTGGAACACGTCGCGGCTGCTCGTCGAGGACGGACGGGTCGAGCACTGGATGAACGGCATCCACCTGCTCACCTACCGGCTCGGCGACGCCGACTGGCAGGAGCGGGTGGAGGCGAGCAAGTTCGCTCCGCTGCCGCGCTACGGGCGCGTGGCGCGCGGGCACATCGCGATCCAGGACCACGGGGACCCCGTCCGGTTCCGCAACATCCTGATCCGGGAGATCGACTGAACCTCCCAGCAGCGTCAGTCGAGAGATCATCGGGACGAATCTCATCGAAAACGGACAGGCGTAGCCGTGAATCGTGCATGCATCCACCCGCGTTCACATTCCGTTCCCGGCCGTGAGCGAGAGTTCGCGTCACCCAAACGGTAGCCGATGACACCAGCCGTCCGCCTCAAGCTGTCGGCGATGATGTTCCTCCAGTACTTCGTCTGGGGGGCGTGGTCCGTGCCGCTCGGCACCTATCTCGGCGGCCCGCTCGGGTTCCAGGGCGAGCAGATCGGCCTCGTCTTCGGCACGACGGCCATCGCGGCGATGGTCTCGCCGTTCTTCATCGGCATGGTGGCGGACCGCTTCTTCGCCACCGAGCGGCTGCTGGCGGTGCTCCACCTCGCCGGCGGAATCATCCTGTTCGGCGTGTCGCTGCAGGCCTCGTTCGGCGCCTTCTACGCGGTCCTGCTCGTCTATGCCCTCTGCTACATGCCGACGCTGGCGCTGACGAATTCCATCTCGTTCCGCCAGATGTCGAACCCCGGGCAGCAGTTCCCCGCCGTCCGCGTGCTCGGCACCATCGGCTGGATCGTGGCCGGACTCGCCGTCGGCTTCCTGCAACTCGAGGACACGGAGCGCCCGCTGCAGATCGCCGCCGCCGCGTCGGTCGTGCTGGGCGTTTTCTGCCTGACCCTGCCCCATACGCCGCCCGCGAAGACCGCCTCACGGGTCGCCGCGCGCGACGTGCTCGGCCTCGACGCCCTGCGGCTGCTGCGCGAGCGCTCGTTCGCCGTCTTCGTGCTCGGGTCGTTCCTGGTCTGCATCCCGCTGCAGTTCTACTACGCGTTCGCCAACCCGTTCCTGAACGAGATCGGGGTCGAGAACGCGGCCGGCAAGATGACTCTCGGTCAGATGTCCGAGATCGGCTTCATGGTGCTGATGCCCTGGTTCCTGGTCCGCCTGGGCGTCAAGCGGCTGCTGCTGGTGGGGATGCTCGCCTGGGCGCTGCGCTACGTCCTGTTCGCCTACGGCGACCCGGGACCGGCCGTCTGGATGCTCTACGCCGGCATCCTGCTGCACGGCGTCTGCTACGACTTCTTCTTCGTCACCGGCCAGATCTACGTGGACACCAAGGCCCCCAAGGACCTGCGCGCGGCCGCGCAGGGGTTGATCGCCTTCGTCACCCTCGGCGTCGGCGGCTTCATCGGGAGCTGGCTCTCGGGGCGGGTCGTCGACGCCTACCTGGTTCCCGGCGACGCGGCCGTCCACCAGTGGGAGTCGATCTGGCTGATCCCCGCGGTCTGGGCCGCGCTGGTGCTGGTGCTCTTCGCGGTGTTCTTCACGCACCGGGAGGCGCCCGACCCGGCGGCGGAGGCGAAGGCGGCGGCCTGAGGTTGGCCCGATGCTTGCGTCATCAGCGCAAGCGTGTTCCAGCTTCACGTTTCCTGGGATCCGGTCAAGGCACACGGCAACCGGAACAAGCACCGGGTCACGTTCGAGCAGGCCGCCACCGCGTTCAACGACCCGCTTGCCTCGTCCGTTCGGGACGCTGACCACAGCGAGTACGAGGAACGCTGGGTGACGCTGGGCCGGACCACCGGCGGGATGCTGATCGTGGTCGTCCACACGTATCATGAAGTCAGCATCGATGCCGCCAACGTTCGCATCATCTCCGCGCAACCTGCAGGGACACGCGAGCGCCGGCAATACGAGACGAACAGATGAGACCCGAGTACGACTTTTCGAAAGGGGAGCGCGGCAAGTTCTTCCACGCGGACGCCAAGCTGATTCTGCCGGCGACCGTCGGGGCGCACGATTGGGCTGGGCCGGAAGGGGATCTGGGCGCCTACCTGGCCAAGCGCTACGGAAGCAACCGGCTCGATGCCGGGGCGTTCGCCAGCGACGACCCCGAGCAGATCGTTTCGGAACTGCAGCGCATGCACGTGCTCGCCCTGGCGGATCACGAGACCGTCGAAGGCGGCCGGTTCTCGCTGAACGCCGACGAGTGCACGCAGATGAACACGAAACCGCGGCCACCGTGGCTGCCGCGTAGCGTCGAAGATCGAATCGCAGCAGACACCGGGCGCACGAATCGAGTCATCGAGGCGTATGAGAAGCAGGTCCGGAACGTCGATCCGGAGTGGCCTGTCCTCATTTTCGCCACCTCGGTCGAGCACGCACGGACCATCGCAGCACTTCTGGGCAGAACCGGCGTGCCGTCCAGGGCTGTGAGCGGAGAAACCGAACCCGTGACGCGCAGAAGAATCGTCGAGGAATTTCGTCGCGGCGACCTCAAGGTACTCGTCAACTACGGCGTCTTCCGCGAGGGCTTCGATGCACCGAGGACGCGAGCCATCATCGTGGCGCGCCCGGTCTACAGTCCGAATCTGTACTTCCAGATGATCGGACGCGGTCTGCGCGGTACCAGGAATGGAGGTACCGACCGATGCCTCATCATCAACGTCCAGGACAACATCGACAACTTCGAAGGGAGGCTGGCCTTCTCCGACCTGGATTGGCTGTGGGCTTGAACGCGCCGGATCACTGCGGTCATGACGAGCGTTCGGCCGGCCCTTCGCCGGGCACGCCCCTTGGTTCCGTCAACGCCAATGGTTCATTGTCCAGCGGCAGGGCTTCGTGTGCCAGGCCGTGGGCGTCGTCGCCGTCGAGCGTTGCCGCAGCCTGGACAAGCCGAGCCGGAGAGCGGCTTTCGGTGCTGCCGAGCAAGAGATTCAGCAGATTCCATCGCTGTCAGAACTATCGGGCAGTCTCTTCGGCCTGGGCCTGGCCCGTTTGACGCTCGTCACCGGAAATCCGCAAGAGCCTCCGCGCTTCGGTGCGGTCACAGTTGTCGGCCAGCGCGAACACGGCCCTTTCGACATCGACGGCTCGAATGCTCTGCCCTGGAGAATCAGATTCCGCATTGACCGACTTGGCAGTCTCCCTGCACCAGGAAGCCCACTTCTCGTAGACGCATTCGTTCTTCTTGGTAATCTTTATCTGCGTATCGGCCTTCTTTCCGAAGTCAGCTCGCTTCCGAAACACGAGATCCTCCAGGGGAGGAAACTCTGAAATCCGCGAGAACGACTCGGCAATCTTCATGTCCAGAACGGGGCAATTGTCTGGATCGAGGAACATGATGATCTTGGTCACGAATGACATACCACTGAACTGGGGCAAGCCAACCTTGTTGATGTCGATCAGCCCCGGCGTCCCTGCAGACCCGACAATGGAAATGAAATGATTCAGTCTGTCTTCGTCGACATGATTCCGAAACTGGCTGACTCGGTGGTCCCTTATCCCGCGGCTGTTGGCATAACCCCAGTACAGAACATTGGCAAGGCCGTCCTTGACGATTCTCGTCTTCTTGTCGCGCAGTTGCCCGCGAATACAATCTTCCACATTTCTCATGTCGGCATGACAGATTTCCTGCTCGTTCCCGAAGTCATAGGTAACCGTGGGAAAACGGTACTGCTCAATGGCCGACCGCAATGCAGACGCATAGGTACCGCCGCTCGCCAGCAACTCCCGCACCGCCGGCACCAAGCCGGTCGGAATCACCATGACCGTCCGGCCGGGGTCGGACAGCGCGGCTTCGTCCTCCGCTACCGCCTCGTCCTCGGATTGCGTCTCGTAGTGCGCAATCACCTCCGCCACGCGAGTTTCGCTCCACCCCTCCGGCAAGCGCGAATTCCCCGACGACTTCATCGCCGTTTCCTCTTCATTCGACGCACGAAGGCTCGCAACGGCTTTCCCTGCAACTCGTACGCCGTGATGACGAACTGGTCATCGGCGTCTCGCGACGGCGCATAGATCACGCGCAGATATCTTCCGGCCTGTGTCTGGCCGGTCGCAATCCGCGATCCAGCCCGGCCCGGCCGGTCCTCGCCCGGTACCGCAAGCACGTCCTCGACCTCCGGCTCGGAGACACCGTGCTCGTAAATGTGCGGCTCGCCCGTGACGGGATCACGATAGTACCGCACTCCGAACTGACCCTGAGCATCGCAACGCCCGTGACGAGGTTACACCCCGGCCAGCCGCCCCGTGCTGTCGGCGATGCGCTCCACCTCGACGTCCACCTTCTCCAGCAGGCTGAGGCCCAGGTTCATGAACGGCGTATGCAGCGGGTACTTCAGGTGGCGGTCGCCAGCCAAGCGCCCCGCGCCGCCGCCGACGAGCGCCAGCGGGAGGTCAAACGGCGTGTGGTGGTCGCCGTCGCCCATGCCGCAGCCGTAGACCAGGATGCAGTGGTCGAGCAGGGTGCCGTCGCCGTCGGGGGTTGCGCGCAGCTTCTCGACGAGCTTGGCGAAGAGCGACATCTGGAAGACGTTGATCTTCGTGTACTGCGCCACGTTGTGCGGATCGGTCTGGTGGTGCGACACCGTATGGTGCGCCTCCGGCACCCCGATCTCGGGGTAGGTCCGGCCGCTCTGCTCGCGCGCCACCTGCGTGCAGCTCACCCGCGTCACGTCCGCCTGCCAGGCCAGCGCCAGCAGGTCGTAGAGCAGCGAGAGGTGCTCTGCGTAGCCCTCGGGCACGCCGGCCGGCTGCTCCAGCTCGGGCAGCGGGGTGGAAGCGTTGCTCTGCTCCGCCCGCTGGATGCGCCGCTCCACGTCGCGGACGGTGTCGAGGTACTCCCCGACCCGTGTTCGGTCGCCGACCCCGAGCCGCCGCTCCAGCCTCCGCAGACTCTCGGCGGTGGCGTCGAGGATGCTGCGATCCTTGCGCATGTCGGCCAGCCGCGCGGCCACGCTGCCGCCGTCGCCGAACATGCGCTGAAAGATGACGCGGGGATCCCGCTCGTGCGGCAGCGGCGTCGACTCGTCCTTCCAGGACGTCGAGTTGAGGTAGGCGCAGGCGTAGCCGTTCTCGCAGTTGCCGACCAGGTAGTTCGAATCGGTGGTCAGCTCCAGCGACGGCAGCGACGTCTCGGCGCCGAGCACGTCCGCCGCGTACTGGTCGATGGTCTTGCCCGCCTTCAGGTCCGCCCCTTCGGTCTTGTAGGGCAGGACGCCGTTGAGCCAGCCGGCGTGGGCGCGGCTGTGGACCCCGCCCCCCTCGTTGGGGCTGACGACCCCGCGGTTGCTGAGACCGCTGACCACCGTCAACTGGTCGCGGAACGGCTCGAGCGGCTGCAGGATCGGGGTAATCGCAAAGTCGCGGCCACCCTCCCCCGCGGGGTGGAAGTTCGACAGGAACATGCCATTCGGCCCGTAGAAGAAGCCGAGCCGCCGCACCGGCCGCGCCGCCGTGCGGGCGGTGGCGGTCAGCGCCGGCGCCATCGCGTCGAGCACCGGCAATGCCACGGCAGCGCCCAGGCCGCGAAGGAACGTCCGGCGGGGCAACGACTTGCGGGTGATGATCATGACCGCGCTCTCCTCAACTGGAACGGATCGCTCCGCACCACGCTCAGAACAATGGACTGCAACCGGTAGCCGCCGTCCGCCGTCTCGCGCAGGATCCGCCGCACCGTCGGCAGGTCGGCGTGCGTCAGCCCGCGGCCGAGGGCGTAGGTCAGCAGCTTCTCCGTCATCGTCGTCACGAAGCGCTCCGGACGCCGCACCAGGGCGGCGCGCAACTCCGCCACGCCGTCGAACGCCGCGCCGTCCGGCAGGACGCCGGACGCGTCGATCGGGTTGAACGACTCGTCGACCACCCGCCAGCGCCCGATCGCGTCGAAGTTCTCCAGTGCGAAGCCGGCCGGATCGATCATCGCGTGGCAGGCCGCGCAGGCCGGGTTGTCCCGATGCGCCTGCATCCGCTCGCGCAGCGTCGCCGTCTTCGCCTGCGTCTTGCGGTCGACCAGCGCAGGCACGTTCGGCGGCGGGTCCGGCGGCGGGGTGCCGAGGATGTTGTTGAGGATCCACTTGCCGCGCAGCACCGGCGAGGTCCGGATGGCGTGCGACGTCAGCGTCAGGATGCTGCCGTGCCCGAGCAGGCCCCGGCGGGGACTCGCGACCGGCAGCGACACCCGCCGGAAGTGACTCCCCTGCACGTTCGGGACGCCGTAGTGCGCCGCGAGCCGCTCATTCAGGAACGTGTAGTCGGCCGTCAACAGCTCCAGCGCCGGCCGGTTCTCCCGCACGAGGCTGTCGAAGAAGAGCTCCGTCTCGCGAATCATCCCGCGGCGCAGCGACTCGTCGAACGCGAGCGCGTACGGATCGCCGGGCCGCACCGCCAGGTCGGCCAGGTTGCGAAGCTGCAGCCACTGTCCGGCGAAATTGCTGGTGAGCGCACCGGCGCGCGGGTCGGCCAGCAGGCGCCGCACCTGCCGTTGCAACTCCGCCGGATCCTGCAGTCGGCCGGTCTCGGCCACCCGCAGCAACTCGTCGTCGGGGATGCTGCTCCAGAGGAAGAACGAGAGCCGGGACGCGAGCTCGAGGTCGCTGATGCGGTAGACCTCGGCGTCCGCCAGATCCGGGGGCGCCGCCTCGACGCGGAAGAGGAAGTCCGGGCTCGCCAGCAACCAGCGCAGCGCCAGCTCGATACCCGCCTCGAACGAGCCGCCGGCCGCGCGCTCGTCCGCGTAGAAGCCGAGCAACGTGGCACGGTCGTCGGCGGTTACCGGACGCCGGTAGGCGAGGCGCGCCAGCGAGGACAGGATGCGAGCGGCGCAGCGGGTCTCTTCGTCCGGCGTCGCGTGCGCCGGCCGGCACGTGAAGATCCGCGCCCGGCTCGGCGTCTCCCCCGCCCCCTGCGGATTGTAGGGGCCCGTGATCGTCACACTCGAGACAATGGGGATCGGCCCCGCCGCTCCGCCGCGCCGGGGATTCTGGAACGGCAGCCGGACCTGCTCGACCAGCGTCGCCGGATTGCGGAAGAACGTCACCCCGACGTCGTGAGGGCCGGCGGGAACGGGCACGCGCACCGTCACGCTCGACGCGTTGGCGTACGGGTTCGGTGCGCCGCCCGCAGCCGGCGGCGCGAGCGTGACCACCTCCACCTGCTCGCCGTCGACGGTGATCTCCAACCGGTGCGGGACGCTCACATTGCGCGACCGCCCCAGCTCGACCTGGATGTCGTACTCCGCCTGCTGCGGAAACAGGTGGGTCACCAGCGCACCGCCGCGGGTGCCGAACGGCAGCCGGTCCATGCGGTCGTGCTGCTGCATGTCGGTGGCCAGGCGGTAGGTTTCGCCCACCACCGCCGGCGGCGGGCTCCCGATCGCGCGCCGGCTGACCGTCCTGGCCGCCGCGAGGTAACGTTCCAGCAGCGACTGCGACATCCGCAGCGCGGTCCCGATGTTGTCGAATCCGTAGCTGGAGTCATCGGCCGGCAGCAGCGCGTCGACGTCCACCTCCAGGGCCAGCAGGTCGCGGACCGCGTTGCGGTACTCGGCGCGGTTGAGGCGGTGCAGCGGCGCCGTCCGGCCGGGGTCGGGGCGCACGGCCGCCGCCCGATCCAGCTCGCCCTCCAGCCACGTCACGAACTCGAGCGTGCCTGCATCGTCCGGCCGCGGCCGGCCCGCCGGCGGCATCATCCCCCCGCGCAGCTTGCGGACCACCTTCTCCCACGCTTCGGGACGCTCGCCGACAGCGTCGAGATCCAGCGTATCGAGAGTCAGTCCCATGGCGCGGAGCTGGCTGACGAGCGGCGAGGGAGCGCCGCCACGGCCCGTCACCAGGCGCTCGTTGTGGCAGGTGACGCAGTAGCGGTCGAGCAGCGCGCGATACGGGGCCGCCCCTTCCGTCCCACCCTCGGCTCCCGCCGCGCCGGATGCGGATTCCTGCGAACCCGCGGCTTGCGCAGCCTCTACGGAAGGTGACAGCGCAACGGCGAGCCCACCCTGTGCCAGCCAGCCACCGGCCTGCAGGAACGCTGCAGCGATGAAGGCGCAGGCGGCGAGCAGCTTCCCGCTCACACCGATTCCTCCCTGCCGGCCGAGGAATCGCAGCACATCCTCCACGGCTCACCGCGCCGTCTGAGCCGGCCACGCCCCACGACCTCGTGAAGACGCGCGCACACCCGCTCGTCGATGGCGATGGTGAGCTCTCGCTGCATGCTCATGCGTATGTTACCGCGTGCGGGCGCATGCCACTCGATCCGCCTTCCGCGAACTCCTCGACCTCGAAGTGCTCGTGGTGCGCCGCTACGTGCTTGCCGGCAAGGTGACGCCGGACCGGGCCGCCGCCGCCGTGCGGAGCCTGTTCGACGATCCGCTCGCCAACGCGCCTCACCTTGCGATCCCGGTCGAAGTCGTCACCGCTGCGGCTGCGTCAGAACGGCAGGCCCACGCGCACGTAATGGCGCGGCCCGTCCCGCTCGACCAGCGGGAACGCCGTACCGACGCGCAGCCGCAACGGGACCCCGTACAGGACGAGCAGGTCGGTGCTGACCTCGACACCGGCCGACAGCAGGGCGCGGAGTCCGGGACGCTCCTCCCCGGCAGTCGATGCGCCGCCCCACGCATTGCCGCCGTCGAGGAAGGCGGACCCGAAGATGCGGTCGACGTGCAGCGGCAACGTCCCGCGCCCGCGATTGACGAGCGCGAGCGGCGCGCGCAGCTCCACGGAAGTGGACCATGCGAAGCGGCCCGACCGCGTCGACGTCTCGTAGCCCCGGACCGGAAAGAAAACCGAGCCGCCCAGCAGCGTGGGGGTTCCCGGCAGCGGCAGGTCGCCACCGGATGCGCCACCCAGCGCAAAGTAGCCGGTCTGCGAGCCCGGCCCGCGAGCCATTCCGCCGCTCGCCCGCACCGCCAGCACCGGCGCCGCGAATCCCGGCCCCGGCAACGGAACGTAGGCCCGCAACCGGCCGATGAGATCGTCCACGGAGAGATCGAACCCGCCCTGCCCGGCGAGCGCGCCCGGAACGTCGAGGTCGTCGCGTGTCCGGGCGCGCAGGTACAGCCCCGCCCCACGCGCGTTGCCCATCTGGAACGCATGCGATCGCGCGGTGGAGACGCTGAACGAGACGGCGTACTCGCTCAGGAGGCCGCCGGGCCGCGAGAGGCGAAAACCGTCCGTCGACCGCAGGGCGTCGTCCAGCACTTCCCGGTCGCTCCGAACCAGCCCCGCCGAGAGCCTCAGCGACGTCGACAGGCGCACGCCGGGCCGGCGAACCCGCACGGACCCGGCCAGCCGCCGCTCCCGCTCCAGGACGAAGAAGGTCTCCGGCGATCCCGCCGCTCCCGCCGCCGGGCGGCGCACCCGGACCCCGTCGTCGTCCCATGCCTGGGAGGCGGTCACGCGGATGGTCGGGTTCCCCAGGCCCCGATACTCGTACGACACGTCGCCCTCTCCCCGGCCGCCCGACGTGAAGACCTGCGCCCCGACCTCGTAGGCATGCCTGCCGACGAGGTCGAAGCCCGACGTGCGGCCGCCGACCGCGTAGCCGGGGATCTCGGTGCGCGGCACCTCGACGCCGTCGACCGAGGTCTTGGCGGTCACCAGCGGCTCCCTGATCACCGGCAACCAGTACCTCGGATACAGGGTCGAGAACGGCGAGTAATCGCGGACCGGGCTCTCCCGGTCGCGCGACGGCGTTCCGGCCGTATCGCCGGCATCCGGCGCTGTGACCCCCGCGGCCGAACCGGTGGAGGCGACGGGCCCAGGGTCCGCGCCAGCGGTAGAGCCGAGCCGTCCGGCACGCGCGGCGCAGACCTCCCCCGTTGCGGCATCGTCCCCCGATGCGCGGTCGGAAGCCGCGCCGGGGGCGGGGGGCGCGGCATGGGAAACACCGCCCTTGTCGCAACGGGCCGGCGGCGGAGGCGCGGGCAGGGCGGCCCCCGGGGCGAATCGGACCCTTTCCACCTCCCAGCCGTCGACGTGATATCCCGAGAAATAGAGCCACTCGCCAGCGGGATCGACACTCGGGAATGCCGCTCCCGTCCGCAGGTTCGTCAGCATGACGGGCGGGCCGACCGCGCCGGTGAGCGGATCGACCTCCGCTCCCAGGATGTTCGGGATGCCGGTCCGGTCCGACGACCAGACCAGATAGCGGCCATCCGCGTTCCATCGCGGCGCGAGGTCGAGGGCCCGGTCGCGGGTCACCTCGTGCGTCACGCGCCCGGCGACATCGAGGATGACCACGTCGTGCCGGCGCTCCGTCCAGCGGCTCGCGGCGACCCAACGCCCGTCGGGCGAAACTGCGGGGTAGGCCCAGTAGGTGCCGGCCTCCGGCGCCACCAGCGTCCGAATCGTCCCGTCCAGGAGATCGACCCGGGCCAGACCGTTCGTGCCGCCGCCCTCCATCACGGCAACCGCCCACGTCCCCTCGGGACCGGCCGACGGCGCGGTCAGCCTGGCGCCCTCGGTCACTCGCCGCACCGTCCCGTCGTGGCTTGCCACGTACAGGTCGCTGAACACCCGGTAGCGGTCCGCGTAGTCGCGCTGCGCGAAGACGATCTCCCCGGCCGACAGCACATCGAACGGACCGCGGTTGTTGATCCTCGTCACGGTGGCCGGATCGCCGCCGTCGCGAGCCATGGCCACCAGCCGCGGGTACGACCGTCCATCGGACCGGACGTAGATCAGCGCGCTGCCGTCCGGCGACACCATCGGATGGAGCCCGTAGCGGGCGTTCCGCGTCAACGCTTCCGGCTCGCTGATCGGGCCGAACGCGGCGAGCTCTCCGTCGAGGCGGCTCAGGCGTGCCTGCACCTCGTTTGCCCAGGCGGTCCATTCGCTCGACAGCGACGCGCCGAACGCACGGCGACCCGCCGCGTTCAACCGCGGCAGCGGCAGTTGCGCCGCCGGGCGCGCGACCGCCTCGACGAACGCGGCCATGCCGTCGCGGCCGTGCTTGTCGAGCAGATAGTCGAAAAAGAGGGAGCCGTAGGCATAGCGGCGAACGCCGCCCGGCCACTGTGGCGAGTTGCCTCCCGCCTGTCCGATGCTCTCGAAGCGGCCCTCCAGCGCCGCGGTCCGCAGCACCATCCGGTGGAATGTCCCGTGCACCCTGCCTGCGCCGGTGAGCGCGGACTCGTACCAGGTCGCCAGTCCCTCGACGACCCAGCCGGGAACGACGGTGCCCGGGAAAGTCAGGGGGGTTTGCGCACGCCCGAACAGGGCACGGAAGATCCTGCCCAGCGTCCCGCCGTAGTCGAGGTGGAAGACGTGCGCCAGCTCATGGGTGATCAGCAGCTCGAGCCAGTCGTCGAAGTAGGCCAGCGCCAGATCGTCGGCGGGAGGGCGGGCGTAGAGGACGATCCGGTTGGACGGCCAGATCCTGGCGAAACCGTTCGAAGCGTCGACATGATCGGTCAGGACGACGTCTATCGGCCCGGGCGGCCCCTGGCGGAACTGCGCCGTGAGCTTGCGGTACGCGTGCTCGGCCAGAGTTGCGGCCCGCCCGCCGAGTTCGCCCAGATGCTCGGGAAAGGTGACGCGAAAGTGCTCGGTCTCGACCGTGCGCCATGCTTCGTCAGGCGGAACCTGGGCCCACACCGGACCGGTCGCCAGCAGGCAGGTGAGCACCGCTGTTCGGAAGCGGGACGCTCGACAACGCATCGTGGTTCGACTGCGCGGCAGACTGGCTCCTTCCAGCCTGCCGGGAGACTCGAGCCGCCGAGGGTCAGGCACCTGCCGGCTCGGCGCCAACCGCGCCGGGCCGGCGTCCGCGCCGCCGACTCGCTGAATCCGGCGGAGTGAGGTCCGCGCCGCGGCAGGAGACGCGAAGCGCCCGCATCGCGCGGCGCGGCCAAGGAGGCGTCTACTCCTCCTGGAGCCACTGCAGGATGGCTGGCGTCACGATCTCCGGCACCTGCGTGTGCGGCCCATGCCCTACGCCGGGCAGGACGTTCAGGGTCAGCGGTCCTTCCACCCAGCGCCAGATCCCGTCCAGGGTCTCCGGCTTGAACGGTCCGCTCTCCCTCCCGTAGATCAGCAGTGTAGGGGCCTGTACCGGCGGAAACTCGCCGATGCGGAACCCGAAGCCCTCGGTCTCCATCGTGAACGGGCGCGGCGGCCAGTTGGCCTTGTAGAAGTTCGCTATCGACTCCGGGTAGAGACGCTCGTAGGCTTGCCGGCGCAGCGCCGCCAGCTCGAAGGTATCGTCCGGGCTCGGAGGCCGGCTCCGCATCCGCGCCCCGAACTCCGCGGCCGCGTTCGGGTTCTCCTGCATGCCGCGCTGGAACATGCTCGCCTGCTGCTGCTCGGTGTTCGTGACCAGTTCGCGGATGAGCCCGGCCGGATGGATCGTGCCGACCGAGACGAGCCGGGCGGTCTTCTCCGGATGGGTCATGGCGAAGTGCCAAGCGTAGAACCCGCCGCTGTCCTGCCCGACGATGATCGCCCGCTCCTCGCCGAGGTGGTCGATGATGGCGGCGATGTCGGACGAGATCTTCGCCATCGTGTACTGCTCGACGCCCTCCGGCTTGTCGCTCTTGTCCGTGCCGCGGGTGGACATCGCGACCACCCGGTAGTGCTCGGAGAGCCCGACCAACTGGTGGCGCCAGTCGAACCAGGGACCGGTGATGCTGTGGACGAAGGTCACCAGCGGGCCCTCGCCCGCCGTGTGGTAGACGATACGGACGCCGTCCGAGTCGGCGGCGCCCTCCTCCATGGCTACCGATTCGCCGCGCCAGTCCGTAATCGTCACCTGCGCCGCAGCCACAACGGGGACGAGACCGAGCACCGCGACGACGACCGCCAGCGAAAACCACCGTGTGTTCACAGCATCCTCCAGATCACGCAACCAGAGAGCCCGGCAGAAACCGCCTGCCGCGCGAGGTCCGACGAAACGCGGCACCGCATCTAAGCCAGCAGCTCACGCACCACGCGCGCCGGCTCGACGCCGGTCAGCTTGGCGTCCAGGCCGCGGTGCTTGTGCGTAAACCGCTGGTGGTCGATGCCGAACAGATGCAGGATCGTTGCCTGGAAGTCCCGGATGTGCACCGGGTCCTTCACGATGTTGTAGGAAAAATCGTCGGTCTCGCCGTAGACCACGCCTCCCTTGACCCCGCCGCCCGCCATCCACAGACTGAAGCAGCGCGGATGGTGGTCGCGCCCGTAGTCGGTCGGCGTCAGCCGGCCCTGCGAGTAGATGGTCCGCCCGAACTCGCCGCCCCAGATGACCAGGGTCTCGTCGAAGAGCCCACGTTCCTTCAGATCCTGGATCAGCGCCCATGCCGCCCGATCGACGTCGCGAGCCTGCGCCGGCAGCACCTCCGGCGCGAACGCGTGCACGTCCCACCCGCGATGATAGATCTGGACGAAGCGAACGCCCCGCTCGACGAGCCGCCGCGCCATCAACGCCGCGTTCTGGAACTTCCCGGGCTGCTTCGCGTCTTCTCCCCAGCGTTCGAACGTGCTCTCCGGCTCGCTCGACAGGTCGGCCATCTCCGGCACCGACGACTGCATCCGGAACGCCATTTCGTACTGCTGAATGCGAGCCAGGGTCTCGGGGCTGCCGATCTGCTCGTGTTGCACCCTGTTGAGATCGGCCAGGCCGTCCAGCATCTGCCGGCGCACGTCGCGCGACACGCCGTCGGGGTCGCGCAGGTACAGCACCGGGTCGGTGCCGGTCCGCATCCGGACTCCGGCGTACTCCGGCGACAGGAAGCCGGCGCTCCACAGCTTGGCCGAGATCGCCTGCACTCCCGACTTCGGGTGGCTCTTCTCGGCGTTCATCACCACGAACGTCGGCAGGTCCTCGTTCATGCTACCGAGACCGTAGGCGAACCAGGCCCCGATGCACGGGCGTCCCGGAATCTGCTGGCCCGTCTGGATGAACGTGATGCCCGGCTCGTGGTTGATGGCGTCGGTGTGCATGGAGCGGATGATCGCGATGTCGTCGGCCATGCGTGCCGTGTAGGGCAGGATCTCGGAGATCCAGGCGCCGCTCTGTCCGTGCTGGTTGAACTCGAAGACCGATGGCGCGATCGGGAAGCGGGCCTGCCCGGAAGTCATCGTCGTCAGGCGTTGGCCCTGACGGATTGAATCCGGCAGGTCCTTGTCGTACCAGTCCCGCATCTTCGGCTTGTAGTCGAGCAGGTCCATCTGCGGCGGAGCGCCCATCATGTGCAAGTAGATGCAGCGCTTCGCCTTCGGAGCGAAGTGCGGCAATGACGGCAGGCCGCCGAAAGACGGCTCGTCCTGGGGCAACCCGAACGCATCCTCGGCCATGAGGCTTGACAGCGCAAGCCCCCCGACCCCCATCGCGACCTTGCCGAAGAACTGCCGCCGGGTCTCCGCCAGGATGGCGTCTTTGACTGGATGCATCGTGAAACCTCTCGTTGTCGGATGCGCGTGGGTCGCTACGCGTGTTCCCTGCGTTTCGTGCCCGGCTACTTGTTGAGCGCCTCGTCCAGGTTCATCACCTGGGTCACCAGCATCGTCCAGGCCGCCGACTCCGCCGGCGGCAACATGTTGTCGGGAAGCGAGTCACCAACGTTGAGGAGCCGCTCCGCTTCGTTCGGATCCGCGCGATAGGCTTCGACCAACCCCTCGTACGACCGCCTTGCGATGTCTCGCTCCAAGTCGTTGAAGCGCCGCGCGAGCAATCGCAGCGTCACGAAATCGAGACCCGGATCGAACGCCTCGCCCGTTTGCCGCATCGCACGCTGCGCCAGGTGCCGGGAGGCCTCGACGAACTGCGGATCGTTCATCGTCACGAGCGCCTGCAAAGGCGTGTTGGTCCGCTCCCGGCGCACCACCGAGTGCTCGCGGGTCGGGGCGTTGAAGATCTCCATCGCCGGGGGCGGCGCCGATCGCTTCCAGAAGGTGTACAGGCTCCGCCGGTACAGCGCTTCGCCATCATCCTGCCGGTACATGCGCGTATTGCTCTGCGGCATCGCCACGGTCGACCAGACGCCGGCAGGCTGATACGGCCGTACACTCGGACCACCGATTCTCCGCACCAGCAGGCCGCTCGCCGCCAGGGCATGGTCGCGCACCATCTCCGCATCCATCCGGAAACGCACGCCGCGCGAAAACAGCCGGTTGTCCGCATCCGCTTCCAGCTTTTCCGGCGTCGCCACCGCGGACTGCCGGTAGGTGGCCGATGTCACAAGCGTGCGGAAGAACTGCTTGACGTCCCAACCCGACTCGCGGAGCTCCACCGCCAGCCAGTCCAGCAAAGCCGGATGAGTCGGTGGATCGCCCTGCGCCCCGAAGTCCTCGCTGGTAGTCACCAGCCCGGTCCCGAACACCTGCTGCCAGAAGCGGTTCACGGTCACCCGGCTCGTCAGCGGATTGCCGTCGTCGACCAGCCAGCGGGCGAGCCCGAGACGGTTGCGCGGCCATGACTCCTCCATCGGCGGCAATGCGGCCGGCGTACCCGCGACAACTCGCTCGCGCGGCTGGTCGTACATCCCGCGGAACAGCACATGCGCCGCGGCTTCGACGTCCGCGCGCTCGTTCATCACATGGGTCACACCGCCGCGACGACGCATTTCGCGCCACTCGCGCTCGATCTCCTGGCTGCGCGCCACCAGCCCCCGGTACTGCTCGTCCTTGACGCTCAGAAAATAGAGCCGCAGGGCCTCCCGCTCCGCCTCGTCGAGCGCATCGGGATGCTTGTCCCGCGCCTGCTCCAGAGTCGACCAGAGCGAAACGACCTTCGCCTCCTGCACCGTGAGGGGGCGGTTGAAGACGCGCAGGTCGGCGATGCCGCCGCCGCTGAAGTAACGCATCTCCAACTCGTCGCGTCCGCCCCGGCCCCGCGTCCTTCCGCGCCCCAGCTCCAGGGGCAGCCCGGTCCGGATACTCCCAAAGGCCCGAGTGAAGTACTCGCTGCCCGACGCCTCGACCATGTCCCCATTCTGGAAGACGTTCATCCCGGCACGCTCGCCGGTGCCGTCGTGGGTAATCACGATGTGCGTCCACTCGCCGGGCGGCAAACGCCTCAGGTTGCTGGGCGCAACGCGCGGCGCCGGGCGCCCCTCGCCCTCCGCATCCGGCTCGCCGGTCATCCGGAACGAGAGCTGCCGCGATCCGATGTCCATCGACCAGCCGCGATCGTCGTCATCGGCGTCGTACTGCCCCGCGACGACATAGTTGCCTTCCTCCTCCGGCTGGTAGATCCAGAGCGCCATCGAAAAGGGAGTGTCGGTATCGAAAGGCGTTGGCGGGAGACGGGCCCAGGACTCGTCCTCGAAGCGCAGCGCAGCGTGCCCGTGCGGGCCTGCTTCGACCTTCGTCCCGCCCTCGAGGGCCACCGGATGCCGTTGCCGGTCCATCTCGAAGACAGGACCGCCGGCACCGAGATCGAGCCGCATCCACTGCGCCTCGTCCTCCAGCGGCGACCCCAGGGTCTGGTGCTCGCCGGTTGCCAACCACTCGGTGAAGGCCGCGTCGACCGCCGACGCCCGACGAGCCATTCGCGACTCGACGTCGACCGCCTCCTCCCGAAGGTCGTGCCAGAGCTGCCGATCCGCCTCCTCAGGCACGACGAGGACAGGCGGCGGGTCGGACACGTTTCCGTCCATCACGTACTGTGTCGTGTTGCGGAAGAAGGCCGTCATCGCGTAGAACTCGCTCTGCCGGATCGGGTCGAACTTGTGGTCGTGGCAGGTGGCGCAACCGACGGTCAGTCCCAGAAAGACGTTGCCGACCGTCTCCGCGCGGTCCTTCGCGTAGATCGCCTCGTATTCCTCCGGAACGACGCCGCCCTCATTGGTCGTGATGTTGTTGCGCTGAAACCCGGACGCCACGAGCTGGTCGAGGCTCGGCTCGGGCAGCAGATCGCCCGCCACCTGCTCCACCGTGAAATCGTCGAACGGCTTGTTCTGGTTGAAGGCCCGGATCACCCAGTCGCGATAGGGATACATCTCGCGGTAGTTGTCGATGTGGATCCCGTGCGTGTCGCCGTAACGCGCCGCGTCGAGCCAGTAACGGGCGCGATGCTCGCCCCACTGCTCTTTCGCAAGCAGCCTCTCGACAAACCTCTCGTAGGCGTCTTCCGAGGGATCGTTCAGGAACGCAGCCAACAGCGCGGGATCCGGCGGAAGGCCCGTCAGGTCGAGCGCCGCGCGCCGCGCCAGCGTCCGCCGATCGGCCTCCGGCGCCGGGGTCAACCCCTCGGCCTCGAGCCGCGACAGAACGAAATGATCGAGCGGGTTTCGCGCCCACTCGGCGTCAGCTACTGCCGGCACTTCCGGACGGACGATCGCCTTGAACGCCCAGTGCTGATCCCAGGAGGCGCCCTCGTCAATCCAGCGCCGCAGGACGTCGACCTGCTCGTCGCTCAGCGTCTTGTTGGTGTCCGCGGGCGGCATCCGCAGCCGCAAATTGGCATGCGTGATCCGCCGGTAGATCAGGCTGGCCTCCGCATCCCCCTTGACGACCGGGTACCCGCCTGGCCGCTCGGCGAAGGCGCCTTCCTCGGTATCCAGGCGGAGCCGCACCTGCCGCGTGCTCTCGTCGGGCCCGTGGCACTGGAAGCAGTTGTCCGCCAGGATGGGACGCACGTGCCGCTGGAAATCGATGGCCGGCGCGGATGCGCCCTGCGCCGCGACCGGCGCCGTTCCGACGGCCAGCCCCGTAGCGAGCGCGAAGATCGCCAGCGCCAGGGGCCGCCAGACGTGAGTGGCAAGGTTCACGGGTCGAATTGACATGGCATTACCCCGAATGCGCGTCCGTGGTCCGGATTGTCGGTCCCTCGTGGGAGTCCACCAAGGTTATACGGGCGCGCAGTCCGGGTGTCAATCGGACGGCGTCGCGTGTACCGGCCGGGGCACTCCCGGCAAGTACGGGGCGACGGCCCGCGCAGCCGCGCGCAGGCGATCCAGGGCATCGCCGGCAGCGAGTTCCTCGACGGTCAACCGCGTAAGGGCGACGATCGTCCCCAGGTGGCCGCCCGGCCGTTTCGTGTCACTCGCCGTAGCGGACCAGCTCTCCAGGTTGTCCACGGCACGCTTGACCAGGTGGTGCAGGATACGGAGGGCGCCATCCGAGAGCGGCGGATCGCCGCGGTAGTTCTCCAGGCGCCCGCCCTCGCGGTAGCGCGGGTACGACTCGAGGCCGAGAAACCGGAGCGCCCAGTCCGCCCGAAACCGGCCAAACGCACGCACGATCCCCGCATAGTCCGCGATGATCTCGTCGAGCAGCCGGTTCTTCATGGAGCCGAACACACGGCGTGTGAAGTAGTGCACGGACTCGTGTTCCACGCGAATCGCGAGCGACAACCGCTCCCACGCCGCGGGTGTGAGACCGAGCCGGGCGGCGGGCACCGCGCTGTACGGGGTAGTGGACACGATGATGAACCGATCCTGATACAACGCCTTCCTCGGCAGCAGCATCCCGAGCTCCCGCTTCCACCCCGGCTCGGTCGGAAACGGGTGACGAGCCCACCACTGTTCCCGGAGCCGCCACAATCGTTCGACATTCGTGTATCCCGCCACCATGCAGGCACCGATCGACTCGGGCACGGGAGAAGGCTCGTTGCGCTTCGTCAGGGCCTGCACCAAGAGCTCGAAGTCCCCTCGATGGGGCGCGACCACCACCGGCAGCCGTCCTGCCGGCGTTTCGTGGATCTCGATCCGCACCGCGGCGGGAGAGCCCAGCTCAAGCGAGGCCGTCTCGTACTCCACTCGAGCCCCACCGCGGGTTGCCACCTCGTACCCGCGTTCCCGACTCATCCCTCTCTGGACGGGAAAGCGCAGTTGCACCAGTGCCTTCCGCAGGACGTCCCAGGCACCGTCCGACTCCGCTTGCTGCGCATAGCGCTCCCAGGTTTGAACGAACGCTTCGTCGGGGAGCGGCAGCGACCCGATCCGCTCCAGCCCGTCCGGATCGAAGTGGTTCTCGTTGTAGCGCAGCAACTCGGCGCATTCGGCCGGGGTCGCTCCAAGCGCCTTCAGGACCGAGCGCCGCTCTGACGGGACCGGCACTTCAACCTCCCCCGGTTGCGTCGCCCAGCCAGGCGAGTTGCCCTTCCCGAACCACCACCTTGCCGACTACACGCTCGACCAGGTCGCCGTCGTCGGCAAAGCCGATCGGACCGGTGACGCCGCGCCACCCGGCAGTCGCCCGCAACGCCGCCGACACGGCGTCCGGATCAATGCTGCCGGCCTGCGTGATACCGTGCACCAGGAGCCGTACCGCGTCGTAACCGAGCGCCGCCGACACGTCGGGCAAGACGCCATAGCGTTGCCGAAACGCTCGACTGAACCGCTGCACCTCCTCGCGTTCGTCGGCCGGATGAAACACGGCGGCGATGACGGTTCCATCGGCGGCGGGCCCGCCAAGGCTGACGAATCTGGACGTCCCGAGCGCGTCACCGCCCAACACCGGCACCACGACGTCGCTGTCCCGGGCCGCACGGATCATCGCCGCCGCCTGGCGCGGCTCCCCCGCGATGAAGACCGCCCGCAGATCCAGATCCCTCCAGGACGACAAGATGCCGGTCAACGCCCGGTCTCCCGCCAGTGTGTTCGGATCGTAGGACTGCCTGTCGGCGATGCCGATTCCCAGCTCGAGCGCTCGTTCCTCGAACGCATTCGCCAACCCCCGACCGTAAGCGTTGCGGATGTAGTAGATTGCCACGCGGTCGTAGCCCTGCGACGCGGCAAAATCCGCCATCTGTGCACCGATCTCCCGATCCGTGAAGGTCATTCGGAAGAGTCGGCGGTAACCCTGCTCCGTCAGTCGGGGATCGGTGGCGGTCGGCGCCAGGTGGACGAGCCCCGACAGGTCGTAGATCGCCGCCGCGGGGAGCGAAACGTACGATTGCATGTGTCCAATCACGGCCACGACATCGTTGTTCTGCGCGAGTCGCTGGGCTACGAGCCGCCCCCGATCGACCGACTCGTGATCGTCCTCGCGCAACACCGTGAGCGGACGCCCCAGGACGCCGCCCGCAGCATTGACCTCGTCTACCGCCATCTGCAATCCCTGGCCGTACAACAGGGTCGAGCGCGATTCCCAAGGCCAGGGCGCGGCGATCGTGACCGGACCGCCGGCCTCCGCCTGAGCCTGCCCGCGCGACAATGACGGTTGCCGGCACGCCCCGGTGGCGGCCAAGATGCAAGCGATCCAGAGCGCCGTTGCGCGATTCGCGTTCGGTTTCATGGTGGAGATGGTGGACATGGTTGTCTTGCCCTCAAACTTCAGTTGGTCTGCCGCTTGGCCAGGTCGGCGAACGGTCCGTCGAGATCAACCAGATCGTCGTACCTGCCGGACTGGACTATGCGCCCGCGCTCCATCACGTAGAGGCAACTGGCGTTCCGGATGGTGCTCAAACGATGCGCTATCACGACTCGCGTAGCGTTGAGCCGCTCCAGACTCTCGCTGACAATGGCCTGCGTGCGGTTGTCGAGCGCGCTGGTCGCCTCGTCGAAAAAGACGATGCGCGGCTTGCTGACGATCGCCCGCGCGATCAACAGGCGTTGGCGCTGGCCACCGGACAGGGTGTTTGCTCCTTCGCTGACAACGGTGTGCATTCCCATCGGCATGGCCTCGATGTCTTCCGCCAGTCCAGCCATGCGCGCAGCTTCCCAGGCGTCTTCGAGCGTACGCGCGGAAGAACCGACGATGTTCGTGAAGAAGTCGCCGGCCATTATTCGGCCCGACTGCAGCACGACACCTATCTGGCTCCTGACTGCCTGAACGTCCAGCCTGCTGAAGTCCTGCCCGTCGAAGTACACCGATCCGGAATCAGGTTCCTCGAATCCGAGAAGCACTCGAAGCAGTGTCGACTTGCCGGATCCCGAAAGTCCGACGAAAGCGACGAACTCGCCCGGACACACCTTGAACGACACGTCCTGGAGAGCCGGCGGCAGATCGGGCTGATAGTGGAACGTCAGATGGTGCGCCTCTATGCTTCCCGAAAGGGCCCCCGGGTCGCCTCCGGCGTCTTGGACTTCGGGCGCCGCCTCCAGAATCGGCTTTGCATTCTCGTAGATCGGAACCACGCCGAACGCCTCCAGCACCGCCGTACTCATGGTGAGCATCGCCGCCAGACACGCTCCGAATGCGGCCGAGAACGCCAGATAGTCACCGGTCCGGATCGCGGGCATGGCGTTGCCGCCCGCGGTAGCCGCAGCCATGATCACAAGGAGGGACAGCGTCGGAAACACGGCATTGAACACCCGTAGCCAGTTGCCCACCGTCCTGGACCTGAACTGCAGGCGGCGCTGCAGACTGAACAGCCGCGCCCATTGCGCGAACGCGTAGTTCTCGGCCGCGGCGACCCGCAGCTTCGAGATTCCGGTCAGCAACTGCAGAACCAGGCCCGACGTCCTGGCTCGCAACGGCACGATCCGTCGCTGGATCCGCAGTTGGCCATAGCCGACGAGCAGGGTTGCGCCGCCCGCAATCGCAAGCAGCAACGTCGCCCACCACGCCAGCGCGCCGCCGTAGTGGAACAGGAGCCCGAAGTTGAAGAGGGAGAAGACGCCGCCCAGCGCCGCAGACACGGTTGCACCGGACAACGTCTTGCGCATGGCATCGACACCCATCGCACGCACGGCCAGATCGCCGGCACTGTACGGACGAAAGAACCGCAGGGGAAGACTCAGCAGCCGATCCCAGACGGCCGCCTGCACGGCCGCACCCATGCGGCCGTCGACACGCGCGAGCGCCAGTCGTCTGACGAGCTCGAACATCCCCGTCGCACAGGCGCAAACCAGCAGAATCAGCGTGACTTGCACGAGTTGATCCCTTTCGGCACCGGGAATGATGGAGTTGAAAAGCGCACCGGTGGCGACGGGTGTCACGAGACCGAGCGCCCCGCCCGCAAGACCGAGAAACACAACCAGCCACAGATCTCTCCTGCAGCCGTGAACGCCGAAGCGAAGCACGTCCCTGAGCGAGACCGCGACGGTCGGCAGAGAGCGGTAGAAGGTGTACGCAAGCGGGGCCAGCGTGGACGCGGTAGCGACCGTTACCGGTCTGCGAGAACCGTCGACCGGATCGCAAATGGCGTAGGAGCCCGATGGAGCCGGCAGCAGCGCCACCCAGCGCCTGTCCTTCCCACCCGCTCGACCGAGTAGCGGACCGCTGTCGCTCCTCCACCAGTCGTTCTCCAACAACACCCGCCGCACCCTCACCGCCGATGCCCGGGCGATATCCGCGACGGGATCCGAAGAGGACGCTGCCACGCGGTTCGTGGCCGGTGCCAGGGACAGACCCAGCTCGGCCCCGACAAGGCAACAGGCGGACGAGAGCGAATCGTGGTCGCCCGACTCGGCGGCCACGCCAGAGGCACTGCGGACCGCTGGTGCATCGGTCGACGCATCATGCGCCGCCACGAGCTCCGTGAAGGCATCGCGCATCAAGGCATCGCGCTCGACGTCACGTCGCTGCTGGCGGCGACGCTCCTTCGCGTACCGCTCCTCCATCGCCAGCAGCGCGCAGCAGGTGGCCAGACGGTGGAACTCGGCCAGACTCGTCCAGACGACGCCTTCCTCAAGCATCGTGCTGGTGGTCTTCAGCATGACGACGCTGGATGTCTCGGCAACGAACCACGCCCTTGTCGAGCAGGGGACCGGGTGCTCGAGCAACCGCAACTCAGGAATGCCCAACAGCCTCGATCGCCCCTTCCGATGACCAATCCAGACGACCCCTGACCCCGAGCTCGCGGTCGAGTCGGCATCGAGAGTCGCCCCGGAGGACGGCTGCAGCGCTTTGCAGTCGCGGGGCATTGCACCTGCGATGAGTCCCGCGTAGATCGACTCCACCCATCCGTCTATCAGCCGGCCGGCCTCGAGACGCAGTGCGGCCGCATCGAATCGCCCGCGCGCAACGCTCGGCGACAGGAACCGAAGCTTGGTTCCCGCACTGCCGACCGCCTGCAGGCCGCCGTCGAACTCCGCCTCAGGGAGTGCGCTGTCGCCGGAACGCTCCGGCAGCACCGCCCCCTCACGCGAGTCAGAGCCCGTCGAACCGAACAGGCACTGCCCCGCGGCCACGCGGCCAATGTGCGCGCGGGCCTGCACCCTCGCTTTCCCATCCAGTCGCACACAGAAGAGATCGACCTGCCCCTGCTCGACGAACCAGACACCGCCGGCATCGAGCAGGAAGGACTGGTTGGCCCCGGCCTCGACCAGCGAGTCGCTGGAAGTGAACAATTTCGTTGCCACCTGAGACTCCAATCGCTTGCTCCTTGGCACCCTTGCATCAGCCTGCCGCGATGAGCTGGCGGTAAGGCCCGGGCTCCGCCTTCATTGCGTCGTGGGTTCCCCGCTGAACCACTCGGCCATGATCGAGAACGACGATCTCGTCGCAGTCCCGGATCGTGCTGAGTCGATGGGCGACAATCAGACAGGTGCAACCGCGGCGCCTCAGGTTGTCGTCAATCGACGCTTCGGTCGTCGGGTCCAATGCACTCGTCGCCTCGTCCAGCACGAGGACGACCGGATTCGTCACCAGCGCTCGGGCAATTTCGAGTCTCTGGCGCTGTCCGCCACTGAAGTTGCGGCCACCCTCCTCCACTCTGCTGTGATACTGCCCCGGTCGAGCCGAGATCTCATCGTGAACGCAGGCGTCCGTCGCCGCGCGCACCATGTCGGATTCGGCAACGGTGGTATCCCAAAGCGTCAGGTTGTCGCAGACGGAACCCTCGAACAGAAACACATCCTGATCGACCACTGAGAACGAAGTCGTCATCAATCGACGAGGCACGTCCTGCCGCGGACGGCCGTCGAACAGCACTTCACCGCTCCAGGGGCTGTACAGGCCGCACACCAGCCTCGCGATCGTGCTCTTGCCGCAGCCGGATCCGCCGACCAGCGCGACGCGGCTGCCCGGACGAAGCGACAGGCTGAAGTTATCGATTAGAGGCGGATCGAGTGGGCTGTAGCCGAAAGTGACGTTCCGCAGCTCCAGATAGCCCGACAGCTTCGGAGCGGCCGCCGAATCGTCTTCTTCGTCACTCTGCGTCGGTGACATCTCCGCCGGAGCCGACAACACATCGTCGAGTCGGGCTATGTCTCCGTTCACTTCCTGCAGCGTGCTTCCGAGGTCGACCATCTTGTTCACCGGCGTGATGAAACCCAGCATGAGCGCCTGAAACGCAACCAGCATCCCCATGCTGACTGCACCGTCCATGACCCGCAACCCACCCAGCCCGAGGATCAGCGCCGTACTGACGGGCATGAGGAAGCGCGGCACCGCCGCCAGTATCTCGGTCTGTACCTTCAGGCGCTGCTCGGTCCCTACCGCCTTGGCCTGATAGCCCGACCAACGGGAGAAAAAATCGGACTCCGCGCCCATTGCCTTGAGAGTCTCCATGCTCTGCAGCCCCGCCATCGCAGTTCCGAGCAACCGTCCCTGGTCATGGAGAAGCTGCTGGTTCAGGTCGACTCTCTTTCCGGAGAAGTACTTCAGTGCGATCACGTTGAGCACCGCAGTCGATATCGCGACGACGCTGAGAACACGGTCGTATCTCCACATGAACCCCGCATAGAACACCGCCATGCACATGCTGATCGACGAAGCCGCGAGCTCTCCGGACAGCAAGTGGGCAATGCGATCGTTGATGGCGACGCGCGAACCGATATCGCCGGCGAAGCGCTGCGTGAAGAACCGCATCGGCAAGTGCAGGATGTGCCACAGGAACCGACTGGACGTCGCCACCGCGAACCTGGTCTCAAGACGCAGCAAGTAGCGGTACTGCAACCATGTAAGGGCGCCTGTCGCCGCAATGGCCGCCACCATCGCCAGAAACAGGGGCTTCGCCAAGTCCCAGGCCTGACGTACCAGCACATCGTCGACGAACAGGCGGGAAAAGGTCGGAATCACCAGGCCAGGCACAACCAGCAGGAGACCGGCTCCGATCACATAGGCCAGCGCGGAGTAAGAGCCCGCCAGTCGCGAACGCAGGGCCGCCGTGAGCCGGCGCTTGACGCCGCCCCGCTCGAAGTCGCGCTCGGGTTCGAAGGTCAGCGCCACGCCGGTAAAGGCCTCATCGAACTCCTGCTCGGTGACGACACGCGGCCCGGCCGCCGGATCGTTCAGATAGACCTGGGCACGACGGAAACCCTCCAGCACCAGGAAGTGATTGAAGTTCCAATGAATCACCATGGGCAGAGGCAGATCCGTCAGAGTCGATGGTTCACGGCGATAGCCGCGCGCCGCGAGTCCGTAGCTGCGGGCTCCCTTCAACAGATTGCTGGCCTTGCTTCCATCGCGCGAGACGCCGCAGGCGACCCGCAGCTCTTCGAGCGGCACGAAGCGACCGAAGTAGGCCAGCACCATCGCCAGGGCCGCCGCTCCGCACTCGACCGCTTCCATCTGCAGCACGGTCGGCACCCGCACGCGGCGCTTGCGTCGACCCATCGACAACCAGCCTATGACCATGTCGAGCATTTTCCTGGACTCCTGGCAGTCCGTGGTGATCCCAGCGTCGCACCGAGAGGAGCAACGCAGTCCACGCGGGATGCATCGCAGTTCGAGTGCAGCGGGGCTCTTGCCACGGACTCCTAGACGCCGAACTGCTCGCGAAACAACGGAACGACCATCTCGATCGGACGTCGCCGTTCCACCGTGATCCTGGCAACGCACAGCGTTCCGGTAAGAATGTCCATGGGAGGCCCCTCCGAGGACGACCATCTGTAGCCGCTGACGGTAGCGGGATCGAGTTGGAGGTCCGCACGTATCTCGTACGGGGCGTCGCCACGTGACAAGGCGGCGACGAGCTCGGGATTTCTCAGGGTGCGTTGAATGGCTCGCGACGTAGTTGGAAAGTCCGAGACATAGGTCACGGTCCCGATCATGTATCCGTGCTCTTCCGGAGCCACGGACGCCGGAGCAATTCGCACCTCCATGCCGGTGCGAATCCGTTTCCCGTGTGCGGACGGGACGTAGATGACCGCCTCGAGTCCCTTGACGGTGCGTCCGGTCCGGTCGAGACGAAGCAACGGCTGCCCCGCGGCAACGACATCGCCCTTCTCGGTCATGATCTCGATGATGCGGCCGTTGAAGGTCGAAACGATTTCGGACATGTCCTTCATCTCGCGTTCGAGTTGCTCCAGTTCCGCCATCGCCTTGGAGATCTGATGCTCGCTTGCCTGCAGGGTTCGCTCGTTCCGTGCCTCCATCGCCAATTGCTGGAGTCGCAGCTCCGCAAGTTGCTGGCGATTGGAACGCAACCTTTCCTCCGTGGCGTGCATCTGTTGCCGGCTGTTGATGACGGTCTGCCGCGTCAACCGACCCTGGTCCACGAGTTGCTGCTGCGCGGCAACCTTCTCCCGCTGCCAGCGGACGCTGGCGACTGCGGCTGCGATGGACTGGTCGAGCCCTTCCCGCCGCTCGCTCAACTGGGCGAGTTGCAGTACCGTTTCCTCTTCCGAATGCGTTGTCACCATGCGGTGCTCCACACGCAGATTCTCGAGGGCGAGACGCACCTGCCTGATCTGGTTGAGCACCCCCGGTTGAGCGACCCGCGCAACGACCTGCCCTTCCCGGACTATGTCACCGACATTGACCGCCACGTCGGTGATGCGGCCCCCGGCACCAGCCGCGATTTCGAGCACTCCGCCGCTCTTGAGCAGGATGCCCTGGCCGGCAACCCTGGAGGGGATGCTCCCTTCGAACCCCCAAAGAACCGCCGACCCCACCAGGAAACCAAGCGCGACCAGGGCAATCCATCCACGCAGGCGCGTCACCTGCAACAACTTGTCGAGCTGCTCCGGCGATGCGAGCCGATCGAGCGACGCTCTCCTAAACACACCTTCGTCTTCCTTCATGGCTTGCGCTCCTCGAAAACGAACGAAGTCATCGTATTCGGGACTACCGAGACGACGTCCCCAGTGGTTTCCAGCAGGGTCGCGGTCTCGAACCTGAGACGTACCAGCGCGGCGGCAAACCGGAACTGCGCATTGGTTCGGCGAAGACGGGCGTTGGTCAAGGAGTCCTCAGCCAGGATCGCGTCGAACAGGGTTGCGAGCCCCAATCGGAACTTTTCCTGCTCCGTCACTACGGAGCGCTCGGACAGGCGCACCGCTTCGCGGGCGGCCACGGCTTCCCGCGCCGCGTTGTCGAGCCGTTCCATCGCAACCCGCACATTCGCCTCGATCCTGCGGACGAGATCGTCGGCTGCGACGGCCGCCGTCCGCTCCAAGGCCGCGGCGCGACGCGCCCTGCCCCGCACTGCATGGTTGGTAGCCAGCGGCTCGTACTGGATCTGAAACAGACCGTTGGCCCCGCCGGAGGCCCGTCGCAACGAGGACAGGGCGTCCGCCCCCGGCCTCGGGGAGACCCGCATGTAACCGATTCGCGCGAGCACATCCCAGCGGGAACGTAAGTCCTGAAGCGTGCCCTCCCAGGCCAGGCGCGCCCCCTCACGGCGGGCCCGCAACCCGGCGAGGTCGCGGCGAGCCGCCAGCGCCATCCGGACCATTTCGGCGCGCACGGCCGTGGTGAACGGCACCCGGGAATCGGCACCCGTCTCGGGAAACGCGGTCAGCGGTGGGCCTAACGCCGGAATGGCGTCGGCTCCGAGCCCCATCGCAACCCCGAGCGCGTGCCGCGCATCCAGAAGCGACTGACGCGCAGCGGTGACCACGGTCTGCTTCTGAGCGAGGTTGGCGGCCATGAGGTCCAGGTCGGACATGGGACGCTCGTCCGCGCGAATCAGAACCTCCGTCTCCTCGACCAGGCGTCGCGCGCGGTCCGCCGATTCGACGTGGGTCTTCCACTGCTCGTACGCCGCCAGATAGAGCCAGTACGCGTGGACCGCGTCGTGCACCGCGCGCGCCACGATATGGTCCCGCTCGAACCGGCTGGCCGCGTAGGACTCCTGCGCCGCGCGTTCCGCGCCGGCCACCGCCCCGCCGCCGCGTCCACCCGCCAGCGGCACCAACAAGGAAACCAGCGACCGGGCCTGATCGGCCCACACGCTGCCGGCGCCGCTCCTTACACGACCGAACGACAGGTCCGTCGACACCACTATCCCGGAGCGGAAGCTCTTCGTCGCGGATGTCAGTGTCTCGACGCTCTCCGTCACGAAGAGGCCGTTGCTCCCACCCACGAGGGGCAGGACATCGCGACTACCCCGCACACCGGCGCTTACCTCCACGTCGAACGGACTGGCGGCCACCAGGCGAGCTCCGGCCTCCGCTTCGACAGCGAGGCGTCCGATCTCGATGTCCGGACTGTTGGTCAGGACCGCGTCCACGACATCTTCGAGCTCGACGGCGCCGCCGCCCGGCACCTGTGCACGGGCCGTGGCAGCCAGCACCAACGCCAGGAACACGTAGCCACATCGCGTGCGGCAACGATACGAACATGACGTCGGGCTCGAGCGACGCGACGGAAGAGGCTTCGATTGCATGTGCTGGAGGTCCATCCCTTGCGCCAGAGTTCAGCAGCGCGCGTCGCCAAGCAGATACAAATTGCGTGCCACCTGCAGCGGCACGTCCTCCAGTCCGGAAACGGTAGCGAGCGGTTGGGACGGCGCCTCGCAATGGCAAGGGCGACGCACCCAACGACCCGGATCCAACGACATCCCGTGAGGGATCGAGTGGTTCGCGTCCGCATCCCCGCGCCGGCAACGGCCCCGCGCGCGCCGGGCAGGGCAACCATCGGTGACACGCATGTACCGGCACCGACAGGCTCGCGCCGTGGCCGTGTCGCGAAGGGATCGCCATGGATGAACCCGGAAGAACCCGACGATCCGCCGCGCCGGCGGGATTCGTGCGCACCCCGGGTTGCGTGTCGACGCATCGATAACGGTCGCCGGGTTCCCCTCGGTTGTTTCCGCCAACCACGGGCGTGCCTGCCTCCGCCGTCACGAAACGCGTCAACCGGGTTTGTCGGAGAACGCTCGAGGACCGTGACCCGTGTCAGTTCCTTTTCGCACTTCGACTCCGACGCGCGCGGGCACTTGCCGGCAGCCGCGCATGGCACGCGGATTGCTCCGGAACAGGTCGTCCTGAGACACGCAGCGAGCGCGTCTCGCCACGTCAATCACACCGCACGGAGGGAATCGAGATGACGAGTACCACGGACAACGGCAAGGTGCAGGAACTGCTGGCCCGTAGCGCAGTGGACAACGACTTCCGCACCGCACTGCTGACCGATCCCCGCACCGCTCTCGAACAGGCGGCCGGAAAGCAGATCCCGGAGAACCTGCGCGTGAAATTCATCGAGAAGGATGCCGACTGCGACGCGATGTTCGTGCTGCCGGATCCGGTGACCGGCGACGAGCTGACCCCCGAGCAGCTCGAAGCGGTCGCCGGCGGCTGCGAGGGAGGCATCGAGGTCGGCGACGTCAACATCTGCTGGTTCTCCTTCTAGGACGCACCAGCGGGAACGACCGATGGCGTTTCGATCCTCGGACCTGCGTTGGATAGTGGAGGAATCGATGACGCTGTCGGAACGCCCGGGCACCGCCGTCCTTCCCGGCGGCACCGGCCGGACTACCGGTGTCGCCGGGACTCGTTTGCGCAAGTGGCGGAACCGCGTCGCGAACGGCGACCCACCGCGGTTCGACAGACGCCTGCGTTGGGACGGACTGGATATCGACTCCGCGCTCCGTGTGCTGGGACCTGTCCGGCTGCAAGATACGGGAACCCTGCCAGGCTGGGCCCGTTTTCTCGACGCGGCGCTCTCCGATCCAGGCGCCGCCGAGGAGCCCGCCGGGGAAGTCTTCGATGCGGACGCCCCGCAACCCTTCGAGAACCTGCTGTGGCGGTTTGTTCCCGCGGCGGCGCGCCGCATGTACGCCCGCCTCGGACGCTGTCGGGCTCGCCTCGCGCCCGCTGCGGTACTCGACCTGGAACGCGGTCTCCTCACCAGACTCTGCCGAACCGCGGCACGCACGCTCTGTGCCGAATTCGACGCCTTCCGCGCCGCACATTCCAAGTGCTTCGCTGGCGACATGCGTGATGCGGCGACGCTCGGCCGCGGGGACTACCGCAGCTTCCTCCACACGCTGGACGGCGAGGCACTCCTGCCGTGGCTGTTGCGGTACCCGATGCTCGCCAGACTGCTGGCCACGTGTTGCCAACAGTGGATCGCATCCACCGCCGATCTGGTGTGGCGGCTCGATCGTGACGCGGAGGCCATCCGCAGCGCCTTCGGGGTTCCGGATCGCACGTTGCGAATCGCACGCGTGACTCCGGACCTGTCCGACCCGCATCGAGACGGCCGAACGGTTTGCCTCCTGCGGTTCGAATCCGGGGCCGGACTCGTGTACAAGCCGCGGCCACTCGCCCTCGATCGACAATTTGCGGATCTGCTCGCCGAGCTCGCACGGACGTGTGGGAGGTCCGCAACGAAACCGCTGACGGTTCTCGACCGCGGGGACTACGGCTGGGTCGAGCTCGTTGAAGCAATGCCGTGCACCTGCCGCGCAGCCGTGGAACGCTTCTATCTTCGCGCCGGAATGCTCACCTGCCTCGTCTATGCGCTCGGCGGTTCCGATCTTCACGCGGGCAACGTGATCGCCTCGGGAGAGTATCCGGTTCCGATTGACCTCGAATGCATCGTGGGCGCGCCGCTGGCCGGTACGCGACGACGAGACGGTACCGGACGGTTCCCCGGCGATTCCCCGGCCGGAAGCGTATTCCGCACCGGCATGCCGCCGACCACTCGTCGCGGTGCCGACGGTGTCTTTCAGATCGTCGGCGGTCTGGCGGATCCGGATTGCCGCCGGATGCCCCGGCAACCGACCACGCACACGAACACCGACTGGATGGCTTGGCAAGGAGCCAGCGCCCCACGCGATACCGACCGGAACCTGCCGGTGATGGATGAGCGCCCGCAGCCTGCATCGAGCTACGTGGATCAACTTCTGGAGGGCTTCCGCCTGATGTACGACGCCCTCAGCCGAGACCGGCTCCGGCTTCGATCCACACGGAGCCTCCGCCGGCTCGAACGTGAGGAATTTCGGGTACTGATCCGGGACACGCGCTGCTACGCGGCACTTCTCGAGAGCGCCCTCGCCCCGCAGCACTTGACGTCGGGCGCCGACTGGAGCATCGCGCTGGACGTCCTTACCGCGCCGAGTCTCGCCGCAACCGAGCGCCCTTCTTGCTGGGCCACGCGAATCGCCGAGCGGATCGAGCTGGAACGGCTTGACATCCCGTTGTTCTCCGGCAGCCGCATCGGCCGAACATGCCGGTCCGCGGCGGGAGCACAACTCGAACAACGTCTCGCGGACGCGGGATGGTCGCCGTGCACGCGTCTCGCACTGCTGAATTCCCAGGACCTGCAGCAGCAGCTCGACCTGCTTCGGATGTCCTTCTCGATTGCCGACGTCAAGCGTCGCCACAGAAACCGGCGGGCGCAAGCCATGCGTCGCCTCCGGCCGGAACGGATAGCACGGGAGCATGTTCTGGTGGAGGTCCACGCGATCGTCGATCTGCTGAAACGGCTCGCCATCGACGACGGCGAATCCATCACCTGGCTCGGCCTGGGCGGACCGTCCTCGGACGCGCCGACTCTCGAACCCGTTGGAATCAGTTTATTCAGCGGAACATCGGGAATCGCCCTGTTCCTGGTCATGGTCGCCGCTGTCTCGAACTGCCGCAGCGCACACGAGCTCGCGGCCCGCATCCTCGATCCGTTGTGTCGACAACTCCGGGACCGTCCGCAGCGGCTCGCCTTGGCATCGAGAATGGGAATCGGGGGCGCGGTCGGCTGCGGCGGACTCGTCTACGCCCTGGCGCGCGCGGGCAGCGTGCTCGGCAACCCCGACTACCTCACGGCCGGGCGAGCGGCAGCCAGTACCATCAATCGGAGCACGATTGCGAAGGAGGAAGCGCTCGACGTGATGTCCGGTGCGGCCGGTGCGCTGCTGGGGCTGCTCTGCCTCCACGAGGCGACCGGCGACGATGCGGCGCTGCGAAGAGCCGTCAGGTGCGGCGAACACCTTCTCGAACGCCGCGTTTGCGATCCGCTGACCGGCCTCCGCGCCTGGACTTCGTCGCGCGATCGTCTCGCCGCCGGATTCGCGCACGGGACGAGTGGAATCGCATGCGCCCTGAAACGACTTGCCGAGGTGTCCGGAAGGGACGAGTTCCAACAGGCCGCGACCGAGGCTTGGGCATTCGGACGTCGGGGCCCGGGACGGGGGCATTCGGTCCAGGCGGAACATCGTCCCGAGGCGCCTGACTCGTCCGACCACTGGAGCAGGTCATGGTGCCGTGGCGCGTCAGGCATCGGGCTGGCACGGCTGGACCGTCTCGACGACAGCGATCCGGAGGCGCTCGCCGAGATCGAGGCCGCTCTCGAATCAATACCGCGTGTCGAGGCCTCCGAACCGGACGGCCTGTGCTGCGGACGTATGGGACAAGCGGACTTTCTGCTCTCCGCCGGCCGACGCCTCGGAAGGCAGCGTCTCTGCAACACGGCGGCGATCATCGGCCGCCAGACTCTGACGAGAGCCCTCAATGAGGGCCGTTTCGCCAGCGGCACGGACGAGGGTTTCCGGCCCGGCCTCTTTCAGGGCGTCTCGGGGATCGGCTACGAGCTGCTGCGGTTGCAAGCGCCGGACACCGTGCCGTCCGTGCTCCTGTGGGAGTGACTCTCGATGCCATCGCTCGCCGACACGCTTGACGTCATGCGGCCTGTCTTGCCGCCGGCTCTCGTCTCCGCGGCCGCGTTCGAACGGACGCGCACGGCGGTCCAACATCTGCCACCCGAAATTACGGACGGCATCCACTTCGAGTGCCGGCTCGACGAGCGGTCGACTCGTGTCGATCTGGTCATCATCGTCCGCAGCCGGGGCGGGAGGCTGCTGGCCTCCTCCGCAGCCCAGGCGCTCCGCGGCGTCCCGCCCGAGGCTGGCGGATGGCGCAGGCTCGCCGCGTTCTGCCGGCGCTGGACGGCATCAGGTTCCCGTCTGCACGAGCTGATCGATCACATCTGGCTCGAATACGACATCGAGGCGTCAGACGACGAGGGCGGTCGCCCGGCGCCCGGAGTGTTCTGCCACTTGCGCCGTCCGCAGCGAACGGCGCACACGGCCGGGGAACTGTGCCGCCGAACGCTGGCAGTAGTCGAAGCCCTCACGGGACATCCGGCTTCCCGCATCGTTCGCGAGTGCCTGTCCGTGAGCATGACCCGACTGCCGCGGGACGCCGCGGTTCCCTACCTCGGATTCATGCTCGGTCGTCGGTTGCCCACGATCCGTGTCTGCATCGCGAAGCTCCCGCTGGCCGACGCCGAGACCTACCTCGCGGCAACGGCTGCCGTCGGCGGCCGCTCCATGGCCCGAATCGCCAGTCAGGCCGCACTTCCCGACGGAGCCGGCGGACCGTGGTACGTCCCGATGCTGCATCTCGACATCCACGATAACCGGGGATTCCTGCGTCGAATCGGAATGGAAAGACCGTTTCCGCAACTGTGTCAACTCGCGGGTGAGACCGGCGCGGCGGAGCGCAACCTCCTCGAGGCACTGACGATGCAAGATCTCTGCGCGCGCAGCAAGCGCGATGCCCTGCTGACCTGGCCCGGCCGCTCGGTGGCGATGATGCGGCACGAGCTCGGGTGGAGCATGGTCGAGCGCCGGATCAACCACGTGAAGTTCGTCCATGAACCCGGTGTCGGAACGGAGACGAAGGGGTATCTCTTCGCGAGACACTACCGTCGCGGGAACAGACGCCAGGAGTCGGCGCCGTAGAAACGGCGCGGACTCCCGGGCAGGACCTGACCGGGCGGCAGTCGGAGCCGCGCTCGACGATTGCCGGGCCAGACGGAGCCACAGACATGCCTGACGTCACACTGCAAGAGACGATGCTGATCACCGTCGACGAGCACGGCCGCCAGACCGGTACGGTGGAGAAGATAGCGGCGCACCGGAACGGCGTGCTGCATCGTGCGTTCTCCATCTTCGTCTTCGACGAAACCGACCGTCTGCTGCTGCAGCGACGAGCGCGCGGCAAGTACCACTCCAGCGGTCTGTGGTCCAACACATGCTGCAGTCACCCGCGCGTCGGAGAGACACTCCTCGACGCTGCCCATCGGCGGTTGCAGGAGGAGATGGGCTTGGATTGCCCTCTCGATCCGGTGTTCGGCTTCGTGTACCGGGCGGCACTGGATGGCGGCCTCGTGGAACACGAGTACGACCACGTGCTCGCCGGACGCTTCCACGGAACACCCGCCCCCGACCCGCAAGAGGTGGACGACTGGCAGTGGGAAAGCCTGCCGGTTGTCCGATCCCGACTCGCGGAGAATCCGAGCGCATTCACGGCGTGGTTCGAACAAGCCCTCGACGGGCTTCTGGAGCGCGGTCTGCCGACCGCGGTACGAAGCAACCAACACACCAGGTGAGGAGCGACACCATGACGCACAACGAAGAAGTCACGAACGCCGACAGCCTGCTCGCACCGCGCGGGCAGATCTCCGACGATGACCTCGAAGCGGTCACCGGCGGCCTCGCCCGCCCGCTGGAACAAGACCCGTACAACATGCATGGAATCGACCGCGAATCGGATTCCGGACATGAAGACACGAGCAATGGCTAACGGCGAATCGAACGCCGGAACCGGAACGCGCGGGGTCGAACCACCGACCTCGCGCTCCACGGTCGCCCTCGAATGGGGGCTCGGCGGGTTGCTCGCCGCCCCCTTCGCCGTCCTGCCGCACGAGTTGGGGCACTACGTCGTGCTGCTGATGCTCGGCGTGCCCGATCTGGCTCTGCACTATTCCACCGTCACGTGGGACCTGCAGGAGTTCTGGGAGGCTGTACAGCGTGCGGACCTCGGCGCAGCCGCCTCCGTCGCCCCGATCTGGGGCATTGTGATCTCCGACGCCGTCGGGCCATTGATCACTTATGCGATCGTCGCCGTCTGTTGCTACGGTTGCGCCCGGTGGCGCCCACACCCGGGCCTCGTCGCCGTCGCCTTACTGGCCCAGGCCCGGATAGCGATCGGCGTCATTCACATGGTGCGCGAGATGTTCGACATGTCCCGACCGACGAACTACGACGAACTGCGCGTCTCCATTCTGACCGGCATTCCCGTCGAGGTGTTCGTGACGTTCGGCCTTGTCGTGCTGCTGGCCTCCGGCACCTGGCTGCTGCGGTACTTCCCTGCCGGCGCGCGCCTCGTGGCAGTGATCTCGATGATCGGCGGGATGGGAGTCAGCATGTTGCTGTACGCCCGGGTGTTCGGCCCCTGGCTGCTGCCTTGATGGCGAAGAAACGCCGCTCCCGTTTCATCCTTGCGGCACCCACCTGAGGCGGGTCGGTTTCTGGCTGCTGCCTTGATGGCGAAGGAAACGCCGCTCCCGCTTCATCCTGCGGCACCCACCTGAGGCGGAGTGGCAGAATTGACACACGACGTCGCCTGCCGTCTCCGCCCGTCCCCCAAGCGTTACTGCGCCGCCGCGTCGAGAGCGAGCGCCAGGTCGGTAACGATGCGGGCGGCGCGCGTGAGGGCGGCAGGCTCCAGCTTGTCCTCCGTGTCACGATCGGTGTGGATGATCTGCAGGATGGGGGGCGCGAGCGCGCCGCGCAGTGAATCGCTCAGCCCGCCGTTGAGAAACAGCCAGAGGCGATGGGCTTCGTCGGCCGGCAGCATGGCGAGGGACACGGCCGGAATGCCGGCCCGCTCGAAGCTGCGATCGTCGCTCGGCGGCATGCGGGGAGTGCCCACGCACGCCACGGCATGCCGGGCGCAGACGCGGTGCACGTGGCCCGACACGGGGTGCTCGGTCTCGAGGTCGCCGGGACCGTACAGCAACGTGTCTCCGTACCCGACGATATCGACGTTGACCATGACCGCTCCGGGAGCCGGATCGAGCGCCTCCACGTACGCGCGCGAGCCCAGCAGCCCGAGCTCTTCCATGTCGAAGAAGACGACGTGGATCGTCCCCTGCAAGGCCGCGTCCCGGAGGGCCTCCGCCACGCGCAACAGCACGAGCACCCCGGCCCCGTTGTCGACCAGACCGTGGCTCAGAGCGCCGTCGTCCAGACGATCGGCATCGAAGTGTCCACCGACGACAACCCGCGGAGAACCGGCACCGAAACTGACCACCACGTTCTGGCCGTCGGACCGTCCCTCGTCCGCACCACCTCCCGGAAAGGTCTGCAGCGCGTAGGGCAACTCCCGTCGTCGCAGCTCCTCCTCGAGCACGGCAAGCCGCAGATCGTTCGACGGCTGCACGAATCGCCGCGCGACAGCGATCATGTCGTCCGTGAACGGCGCCGGCATCGAGGTCCGTCCTGTGGGCACCGGTTCCTGCTCGGGGCCTGCGCCGCAGCCCGAAACAAGGAGGGAGAGGGGCAGGACGAGGCGAGCGAGCGCGACACGGCGGGCAATCATGCTTCTCTCCATTCTGCGACACCGGACAAGGGCTGCAACCGCCACACGTATAGCGACGGTTGCACATGAGGGCACCGGCTGCGGCCAGGCTGAAGCAACAGCCATGCCGACACCCGGGCGGCGTTTCGCCATCCCCTGCAATCGCGCGCAGGCTGCGGAAACGCGGCCGGGGATGCCCTCGAACCGGCCGGAGATGCCTCCGAACCGGCCGGGGGTGCCTCCGAACCGACCGGGGGTGCCTCCGAACCGGCCGGAGATGCCTCCGAACCGGCCGGAGATGCCTCGAACCGGCCGGGAACGCCCCCGGAACCGGCAACCGTGGTTGTCATCGGAAAATGCGAACGGGAAAGCTGGAGGCGCCGCCCGGATTTGAACCGGGGATGGAGGTTTTGCAGACCTCTGCCTTACCACTTGGCGACGGCGCCGTCAGGACGGCAGCGCGGGGGACTCGGAAAGACAGAAAGTGGAGCGGGAAACGGGATTCGAACCCGCGACTTCGACCATGGCAAGGTCGCACTCTACCACTGAGTTATTCCCGCTCGCCCCGGACGCCAAATTAAGGTACCACAGGGCGCGACGTCTCTTCAAGACCAGCCGTCTCGAGACCAGCCGTCTCAGGACCAGCCGGCCCCGAACGCGTTGCGAATCAGCGTGACGTCCGGTGCGTCGCCGTCATCCGCCTGCACGGCCACGACGTCGAAACGGCACGGACGCGCTGCCCACCCGACGCGCGCCATATAACGTTGTGCCATCGCGATCACCTGCCGCTGCTTGCGCGGCGTCACCGCCCCGAGCGCGCCGCCGAAACCACGGGAGGAGCGCGCCTTGACCTCGACGAATACCAACACGTCGCCGTCCCGCGCGACGATGTCGATTTCTCCATGGCGGGTCCTGAACCGGCGCGCGAGAATCGCGTACCCGCGGCGGCGCAACTCGCGGCAAGCCAGATCCTCACCCTGTCTTCCAAGACGTTCCTGATGCGGAGTCGGCATGATGCCCGGAAGCCTTGCAAACTGCCGGCCACCGGAGCGGCCGAGCTACTTCCGCTTCCAGCGCGTACCGGCCGGCGTGTCCTCGAGCACGATTCCGCGGGCGTCGAGCTCACCGCGGATACGGTCCGCGGCGGCGAAATCCCGCTGCCGCCGCGCCGAGCGGCGCTCCTCGATCAGCCGTTCGATCTCCGCAACGTCAACCGGCGGCGCAGACTCCTCGCGGCGCCGGAGGGCAATGACCCCGAGCACGTCGTCGAAGCGGTCGAACGCTTCCCGAACCGTCCAAACGTCCTCCGATCCGAGCTCACCGGCGTCGATGGCGGTATTGACGTCGCGCACCAGTTCGAACATCACGCCAATGGCCCCAGGGGTGTTGAGGTCGTCGGCGATTCGCGCCCGAAACGCATCCAGCGCCGCCTGCACCCGCTCGGCGATCAAGTCCCGGGCACCCGGGGCGGTCACTGCATCCAGCCGGGCCAGACAGTCCATCAGGCGCCGCAACGCCTCCTCGGCCTGCGCCAGACTGTCCCAGCCGAAGCGGAGCTGCTTCCGGTAGTGGGTCGACAGCAACACGTAACGCAGCGCGGACGCCCGGTAGCCCTGGTCGAGGACGTCGCGCACGTTCAGCACGTTGCCGAGCGACTTCGACATCTTCACGTCCCTGCCCAGCAGCAGGTGCTCGACGTGCACCCAGAAGCGGGCGAACTGCTCCCCTGTCGATCCTTCCGACTGCGCGATCTCGTTCTCGTGGTGGGGAAAGATCAGGTCGACGCCGCCGGCGTGGATGTCGATGGGTGATCCGTCGAGGAGCCGCAGCGCCATCGCCGAGCACTCGATGTGCCAACCGGGCCGGCCGGGACCGACACCGTAGTCCCATGCCGGCTCGTCCGGTTCCGTCGCCTTCCACAGCACGAAGTCCCGCGCCGCGTCCTTGACGTACTCGTCGCTGTCGATCCGCGCGCCATCCTGCATGCCGGCATGATCGAGCCGCGCCAGCTTGCCGTAGTCGGCCAGGCTGGCAATCCGGAAATAGACAGACCCGTCGCTGCGATAGGCGTGCCCGCGGCCCTCGAGCGCCTGGATGGTCTCGACCATCGCGCGCAGGTTCGCCTCGTCGGTCGCCCGGGGCGTTTCCTCCGCCGGCTCGATGCCGAGCGCCTCCGCGTCCTCGCGGAACGCGGCAATGTAGCGGTCGGTGTACTCGCGCAGCGGGACGCCGGCCTTGCGCGCTCCGGCGATCGTCTTGTCGTCTACGTCGGTGAAGTTGACGACCTGCCGCATGCGGTGACCGCCCACGTGCCGCAACGCCCGGCGCAGCACGTCCAGGCACACGAAGGTGCGGAAGTTTCCGATGTGCCCGCGGGCATAAACGGTCAGTCCGCAGGCGTACATCCGCACCGTATCGTCGCGAAGCGGAGCGAAGTCCTCAATCCTCCGGGTCAGTGTGTTGTAGAGACGCATGGGATCGCGCGTAGTCGGCGACGGGAACGGCCCCGTCAGGTGGTGGTCGGCAGCGGCGCAACGAGCGTACAGCACTCGGCACCGTCCACGTGCCCGAACTCGACGCGGTGCGTAAGGCGCCGCAGTCTCGCAAGGGGCGCGTCGCGGCCTCCGTCGCTCAGGATCCGCTCGATGGCCGGCTCGGGCGCCGTTGCCCGCGCACCCGGGTCGGCAAAGTACCGCACGCGGGTCGTCAGGAACCCGGCACCGGTGCTGAAGGTTATCATCACGCTCGAATAGACGGAACCTTCCGTGTGGTCGAGCACCCCGCTCGTGGCCAGCGTGACCGCCCGCGTCACCGCATCGCCCTCCTCATAGCCCAGCCAGGCGGTCAGACGTGGCACGACGCAGTCCCGCAGCGTCCGAAACCGCGCATCGCACGGAAGCGTCACCTCGAACCGAACGGCTCCCGGATCCGCTCCCGCATCGTCAGACACCCGCATAACACTACAGGGAAATCTGACGAAACAGCGCCCGCGCCCGTTCACAATCGGCCGCGATCTGCTGCTGCAGCGCCGCTCGGTTCTCGAACGCCTGCTCGCCGCGCAGCCGCTGGATGAACGCCAGCCGCAGCGAGCGGCCGTAGAGATCGAGAGTCGCGTCGAACAGGTGCGTCTCGATGGTCCGCGGGCCGTCGGGCCCGAACGTCGGACGAACGCCGACGTTGGTCACCGACGCATGGAGCACGCCGTTCACGGTGGCGGTCGTTGCGTAGACCCCGTCCGGCGGCAGCAGCTCGTTGTCGGTCCGCAGGTTGGCGGTCGGCACACCGTGGTTCCGGCCGCGGCCCTCCCCGTGCTCCACGATCCCGTCGATCGTGTAGTGGTGACCGAGCAGGGCACCCGCCTCGTCCACCCGACCGTCGGCAACGAGCCGGCGCAACCGAGTGCTGCTGACGACGAACTCCTTGTAACGCACGGGGTCGATCTTGTCGGCCTCGAACCCGTAGCGGGCACCCAGGGAACGAAGCAAGGAAAAGTTTCCGCTGCGATTCCGGCCGAACAGGAAGTTCGCCCCTACCCAGACCTCGGCCACCTGCAGCCACTCGACCAGCACCGTGCGGACGAAACGGTCCGGGTCCCACCGGGAGAGGTCCGGCGTGAAACGCACCACGGCGGCGCCGTCCATGCCCGCGGCGGCAAGGGCCTCCAGCTTCTGGGCCTGCGTCATCAGCAGCAGCGGCGCCTTGTCCGGCCGCACGACGCGCGGCGGATGCGGATCGAAGGTCAGGGCCGCGGCCGTGGCATGCCGCTCTTCCGCGCGGCGCCGCACCTGCTCGATAATCCGGGCGTGCCCGCGATGCAGCCCGTCGAAGTTGCCGAGCGCCAGGACCGTCTGCGTCCAGCGTGCCGGCGGCGGGTCGTCAGGGTAGTGAATGACTTCCATGCGCGATCCCGCCATGATAATCCACAGGCGGATCGACAGCTTCCCGACTATACGCCGCGCTCGGAGAGCCGGCGCTCGAACTCGGAGCAGGCCTCCACGCCACCCGGAGCGGCCTGAGGCCCGGGAGCAATGCCGCGTCGGCACCTGCGGCGGATGCTCAATAGAGGTGGGCCGCCTGGCAACCAGCGACCAGCAGACGGTCCCTTGCGGCCGTAGCGACATCCAGCTCCAAGCCGTCGTAGGCAAGCGAGATGCCCTCCGGCAAGGCGTCGCAGGTGGCCGCGTGCGGCAGGTCGTGCGTCATGTGCGTGAACAACGTGCGGCGGGCGCCGATCCGCCGCGCCGCCTCCACGGCCTGCTCCACGGTGAAGTGCGTCCGGTGGACCTTGTGGCGCAGGGCGTCGAGTACGAGGACGTCGAGGTCGTCGAGCAACGGCCACGAAGCGTCTGGAATGGCGTTGCAGTCGGTAAGGTAGGCGAAGGCGCCGATGCGGAACCCTAGCACCGGCAGCGTGCCGTGCAGGAGCGGCACCGGGATGATGGTGGCGCCCCCCAGCGAGAACGGACCGGCAAGCTCCCGCAGGGCGAGCTGCGGCAGTCCCCCGCCCTTCGGCGTGGCCGGATCGAAGACGTAGTCGAACATTCGCCGCACCCGGGCCAGCGTCCGCGCGGCGCCGTAGCAGGGGATGGCGCCCCCTTGGCGGAAGTTGTAGATGCGTACGTCGTCGAGGCCGAGCACGTGGTCGGCGTGGGCATGGGTCAGCAGGATCGCATCGACGCGCGTGAGATGGAACCGCAGCGCCTGCGCGCGCAGGTCGGGCGAGGCGTCCACCAGCACGGAGGTGCCGTCGTCGAAGGCGAGCGCGAGCGACGGACGCCAACGCTTGTCGCGCGGGTCGTCCGAGCGACAGGTGGCGCAGTCGCACGCGATGACGGGCACCCCGGCCGAGGTTCCGGTGCCGAGAAAGGTAATGCGCACGTTGTTTGCGGGTTGGAGCCGACCGCGTAGCCCACGGGACCGTCCCGAGCCGCGCGATCCTGCCCCGGTTGACGACGTCGCGGCAGCCGGCGGCCGGCCGTCCTCGCCGGGCGAGACCGGCCCCGTCCGCTCCCTGTGCGCATCGAGCAGACGCCGCCGCAGCTCGGCGAGCACCCGGCCGAGAAACGCCGCTTCGCCTTCCGTCAGGTTACCCGCCGTCTTCCGCTCCAACAGCGCGAGCATCTCGATGGCCTGCCCCGCCCCTTCCAGGTTGACCGGTCCCGGCCGACCGGTCGCCGGATCGGCCATGTCGCCGAAATGCACAGCGGCGGTTGTCGCCAGCGAAACGACGAACGCGTTGAAGGTGACCTCGGACATGACCTGCTGGCACCCCGAAACGCCTCGCCGTCTCGGCGTTTCGGCCCATCCCACGCTCCAGGAGCCGGCGCCGCAGAACCCGCTTCGTTGCGTTCTGCGACGCAGGCTCCTAGCATACGCCACCATGTCAATCGAACCGGAGACGCACCGCGAGACGGCCGGCGCAGGCTTCCAGCGGCTCGTGGATCTGATGCGGCGGCTGCGCGGCGAGGACGGCTGCGCCTGGGACCGGGAGCAGACGCTGGAGTCGCTGCGCCCGTTCGTGATCGAGGAGACCTACGAGGTCATCGACGCCATCGATCGCGGCGACCCCGACGCGCTGCGCGACGAGCTGGGCGACTTCCTGCTCGAGGCGGTGTTCCTGGCCCAGATCAGCGCCGAGCGCGGCGACTTCGACATCGTGGACTCGCTGCGCGCGATAGGCGACAAGCTGGTGCGGCGCCATCCCCACGTCTTCGGGACGCAGGCCGGTGCGGGGCGGTCCCCCGACGCCGGCGAGGTCAAACGCCAGTGGGAGCAGATCAAGGCCGACGAGCAGAAGGCGGCCGGGCGGCCGGCGAGCGCGCTGGGGTCGATCCCCGAGAGCTTGCCGGCGCTGCTGCGCGCGTACCGCCTCGGCAAGCGCGCTGCGACGGTCGGGTTCGACTGGCCGGAGGTGTCCGGGGTCGAGACCAAGGTGGCCGAGGAGCTGGCCGAGCTCGCGGAGGCGCGGTCGGGCGGATCGCTGTCCGAGGTCGAGGAAGAGATCGGCGACCTCCTGTTCTCGATCGCCAACCTCGCGCGGCATCTGGACGTGGACCCGGAGTCGGCACTACGGGCCGCCAACCGGAAGTTCTCCGCGCGTTTCACGGCGCTCGAAGCACGTCTGGCTGCACGCGGCGTCGCGCTGCGCGACGCGACGCTCGACGAGATGGAAGCCGAGTGGGCGCGGGTAAAGACCGGCACCTGACGCGTGCGGCCGGCTGCGGCTGTCGGCGGGAGGGCAGCGTCAGGCCGCGTCGCGGTCGCGGCGGCCGGCGAGGAAACCCTCGAAGCGCGCCTTCCAGCCTGGCCATCCGCTCCCGGTTCTCGCCGAGCTCGCGGCTCACCTGATCGAACCGCTGGTGCATCTCGCTCGTCAGGGTCTCGAAACGGCGGTTCGTCTCCGCCGCCAGGCCGTCAATTCTCGTGTTCGTTTCGTCGATGCGATCGCCGAGCGTCCTGTTGGTCT